>NZ_NEVS01000004.1:1203343-1805014 GCF_002261215.1 Bordetella genomosp. 11
CGGGGCCCAACACGCAGTACGGCGACCAGATCCAGGCCGGCGCGTTGACCGCCATCGAGACCATCAACGCCAAGGGTGGCGTCAAGGGCAAGAAACTCGAACCCATTCTTATCGACGATGGCTGCGAACCGAAGCAGGCCGTGCCGGCCGCCAACCGCGTCGTCAATTCCGGCGCCAAGTTCGCCGTGGCGCACGCGTGTTCCGGCGTGACGGTGCCGGCGGTGAATGTCTACGAGCAAGAACATATCGTCGGCATCACCCCGGGTGCCACCTCGCCGCTGGTGACGGATACCATCAAGCCGCATTACTTCTTCCGCACGATCGGCCGCGACGACCAGCAGGGGCCCTTCGCCGCCAACTACATCGCCAAGAACGTCAAGCCCAAGAAAGTCGCCGTGCTGCATGACAAGCAGACGTACGGTTCCGGCGTCGCGACGCAGGTGCGCGATACGCTGCAGAAAGATGGCGTGAACGTCGTCATGTTCGAAGGCATCAACGTCGGCGACAGCGATTATTCCGCCGTCATCACGAAGCTGAAGTCCGCGGGCGTGGACTTCGTCTATTTCGGCGGCTATCACCCCGAATTGGGCCTGTTGCTGCGCCAGTCGCGCGAACAAGGTCTGAACGTGCAGTTCATGGGCCCCGAGGGCACCGCCAACCAGGATCTGGTGGCCATTGCCGGTCCCGCCATCGAAGGCCTGCTGGTGACGCTGCCGTCGGACTTCACCAAGCTTCCCGGCAACGAAGGCATCGTGAAGGCCTTCCACGACAAGAAGCGCGATCCTGACGGCGCATTCCAGATGCCGGCCTACGCGGCGGTGCAGATCCTCGCGGACAGCATTACCGCGGTCGGCGAAGACCCCACCAAGGTCGCGGACTACATGCATAAACACACGTTCAACACCGCTATCGGCAAGGTTGAATACGATGCGAAGGGCGATCTGAAGAACTTCGAATTCGCGGTATTCAAATGGGATAAGAACGGCAAGAAAACGCAGCTGTAATGGTGATAGCCCCGTGCCAGGGGCCTCATTCCCACGCCCAGGTTTCCGGCTCCGGGTCGTATTACCGGGGCCGGTGCTATTTGGAGCATACATAAGACATGTCTGACCTTCTCCCCCAATTGACGCAACAGTTCTTCAATGGACTGTCGCTGGGCGCCATATATGCCTTGATTGCCATCGGCTATACGATGGTGTACGGCATTATCGGCATGATCAACTTCGCGCATGGCGAGATCTACATGATCGGCGCCTATGTCGGCCTGGTGACGCTGACAGCCATCGGCACGCAAAGCGGCGCCCCGGTGCCTTTGATAGTGGCGGCGATGCTGATCGCCGCGATGGCGGTCACGGGCGTGTATGGCTTCACCGTGGAGCGCGTGGCGTACCGCCCGTTGCGCGGCAGCCCGCGCCTGGTGGCGTTGATCTCCGCCATCGGCATGTCGATTTTCCTGCAGAACTGGGTGGCGCTGGGGCAGGGGGCACGGGACATGGCGGTGCCGAATATCATCTTCGGCGCCGTGAATTTCACGATGGGTAGCAAGTTCGACGTGACCGTGCCGTATTCGCGCATCATGATCATCGTCGTGACGGTCGTCCTGATGGTCGTCCTTTCGCTGTTCATCAAGTATTCGCGCATGGGCCGGGCATCGCGCGCCTGCTCGCAGGACATGCACATGGCCAACCTGCTGGGCATCGACACCAATCGCGTCATTTCCTTCACCTTCGTGCTGGGCGCGGCGCTGGCCGCGGTCGGCGGCGTGCTGATCGCGCTGACCATCGGCAAGCTCAATCCCTTCATCGGATTCATCGTCGGCATCAAGGCCTTCACGGCCGCGGTGCTGGGCGGCATCGGCAGTATCCCCGGCGCCATGCTGGGCGGTGCCTTGCTGGGGCTGGTGGAAACGTTTGCCGCCGCCTACATCTCGTCGCAGTACAAGGACATCATCGCTTTCCTGCTTTTGGTCCTGATCCTGCTGTTCCGCCCCACCGGTCTGTTGGGCAAACCCGAGGTGGAAAAAGTCTGATGGCGAATCAAATCAAGAACGCATTCATCGCGGCCATCCTGACCGCGTTCATCGTCACGCCGGTGTTCGGCCTGCAGCTGGTGCGCCAGGGGGCGCGCACGTTGATGGATCCGCACTGGAGCAATGTCCTGATCGCCATGGCGGTCGTGTTCGTGGGCCAACTGCTGCGGCCCTGGCTGGCACTGCCGTTCAAGCGCCTGAAACGCAACCTGCCTACCTTGCCCGCCGCGCCGGTGCAAGGCCACAAGTGGCTGATGGTGGCGATCGTGGTCGCCGCCATCGTCTGGCCGTTCTTTAGCGACCGCGGGTCCGTGGACATCGCCACGCTGGTGCTGATCTACGTCATGCTGGGCCTGGGCCTGAATATCGTCGTCGGTTTCGCCGGCCTGCTGGACCTGGGCTTCGTCGGCTTCTATGCGGTCGGCGCCTATACCTATGCCTTGCTGTATCACTGGGGCGGCTGGAGCTTCTGGGAATCCCTGCCGTTTTCCGGGGCCGTGGCGGCGCTGTTCGGCTTTGTGCTCGGCTTTCCCGTGTTGCGCCTGCGCGGCGACTACCTGGCCATCGTGACGCTGGGTTTCGGCGAAATCATCCGCCTGCTGCTGATCAACCTGAACTGGCTGACGGGCGGTCCGGACGGGATTTCCGGCATTCCCAAGCCCACGGTGTTCGGTTTCGAGATGGCGCGCACCGCCAGCGTGGAAGGGCAGAAAACCTTCCATGAACTGCTGGGCCTGACTTTCCAGAACCAGCACGTCATCGTGTACCTGTACCTGATGGCGCTGATGCTGGCGCTGATCACGCTGTTCGTCGCCACCCGCCTGAAGCGGATGCCGGTGGGCAGGGCCTGGGAGGCCCTGCGCGAGGATGAAATCGCCTGCCGTTCCCTGGGCCTGAATCCGACGCGCATCAAGCTGTCGGCCTTTACCCTGGGCGCCATGTTTGCCGGCTTCGGCGGTGCCTTCTTCGCCGCGCGCCAGGGACTGGTCAATCCCGAATCCTTCACCTTCATCGAATCCGCGCTGATCCTGGCCATCGTGGTGCTGGGCGGCATGGGCTCGCAGGTGGGCGTCATCCTGGCGGCCATTCTGTTGACCGTCCTGCCGGAACTGGCGCGCGAGTTCGCCGAATACCGCATGCTGATGTTCGGCCTGGTCATGGTGCTGATGATGATGTGGCGTCCGCAGGGCTTGTTGCCGATGAAACGTCCTCACGTGGAGCTGGGTAAATGAGCGACGTGCTATTGAAAGTATCGGGACTGTGCATGCGCTTCGGTGGCCTGCTTGCCGTGGACCACGTGGATTTCGAGGTCAAGAGCGACGAGGTATTCGCCATCATCGGGCCAAACGGGGCGGGCAAGACCACCGTCTTCAACTGCGTCGGCGGCTTCTACAAGCCGACCGAGGGCGATATCACCATGGACGGCCAGCGCATTACCGGACTGTCCAGCCATATGGTGGCGCGCCATGGCTTGGTGCGCACCTTCCAGAACGTGCGCCTGTTCAAGCAGCTGACGGTGCTGGAAAACCTGCTGGTGGCGCAGCATACCCAGGTGGAAACGCGCCTGTTGCCGGGCCTGCTGAAACTGAAGTCCTATCGCCAGGCCGAGGCCGATGCCTTGTCCCGCGCCGCGCAGTGGCTGGATTTCATGGGGCTGCGGCAGTACGCCAACCGCGAGGCCGGCAACCTGGCCTACGGCCATCAGCGCCGCCTGGAGATCGCCCGCTGCATGATCACCAAGCCGCGGCTGCTGATGCTGGACGAACCGGCCGCCGGCCTGAATCCCCAGGAAAAGCAGGACCTGCAGCGGTTGATAGACCGCCTGCGCCGCGAGTTCGGCGTCGCGGTGCTGCTGATCGAACACGACATGAGCCTGATCATGGGCATCTCGGACCGCATCCTCGTCATGGAGCATGGCAAACCCATCATGACCGGTACGCCGCAGGCAGTGCGCAGCGATGAGCGCGTCATCAAGGCGTATCTGGGAGAAGAATGATGCTGAAGTTGAAGAACGTGCACACGTACTACGGCGCCATCCAGGCGCTGAACGGCGTGTCCGTCGACGTGGAGCAGGGCGAGATCGTGACGCTGATCGGCGCCAACGGCGCCGGCAAGACCACGCTGCTGATGACGGTGTGCGGCAATCCGCGCGCGCAATCGGGCAGCATCACTTTCGAAGGCCAGGACATCACCCACAAGGAAACGTCGCGCATCATGCGTAGCGGGATCGCGATTTCCCCGGAAGGCCGGCGCGTCTTCAAGGACCTGACGGTGGTGGAAAACCTGATGATGGGCGGCTTTTTCTCCAGCCGGGCGGAAATCAACCAGGGGCTGGACTACGTCTATGGCTTGTTCCCGCGCTTGAAGGAGCGGGCCGAGCAGCGGGCGGGAACGATGTCGGGCGGCGAACAGCAGATGCTGGCCATAGGCCGCGCGCTGATGTCGCGCCCGCGCCTGCTCTTGCTGGACGAACCCACGCTGGGACTGGCGCCCCTGATCATCGCGCAGATCTTCGAGATCATCCGCACCATCCGCGACCAGGGGGTCACCGTGTTCCTGGTGGAACAGAATGCCAACAAGGCGCTGCAGGTGGCCGATCGCGGCTATGTGCTGGAAAACGGCAAGGTGGTGCTGCAGGACACGGGAGCCAACCTGCTGGCCAACGCGGATGTGCGCAAGGCTTATCTGGGCGGGTGATGGCGAGGAGCCGGGGCGACGGGCCGATCGGGATTTTCGTGTGCTCTACGAAAAGCCGGCCCGGCCGCGCCGCGGGCCTTATTCCCTCCGCCGTCGTATGTACTAGGCCGCGCGGGTAAGCCCTGCCGCCTGGTCCGCCTGGTAGCGCTGGATGACGGCCAGGGCCAGCGCGTCGATGGAGTCCGTCATCGGTACATCGAATTCCGGGCGCCGATCGTGCGGGATCGCCAGCGGCAATTCGGTACAGCCCAGGGCGACCGCCACGGCGCCACGCGATTCGAGCAGGCGCACGCAGGCGGCGGCGGGTTCGTAGGCTTCGGACAGCCGGTTGGCCTTGACCGCCAGAATCGACTTGGTGCAGTAGGCGACCTGTTCTTCCTCGGTCGGCACCACGCATTCGTAACCGTGGCGCTCCAGATGACGTTGGTACAGGCCCAGGCGCAGGGTGGCTTCCGTGCCCATCAGGCCGATGCGGCCTTCTCGTATGCCGCGCCGATGCAGGTCTTCCACCACGGATTCGATGATGTGCAGGACGGGCGCGCGCGACGCCTCGACCATATCGTCGTACCAAAGGTGGGCGGTATTGCAGGGAATGGCAATCAGCCGCGCGCCGCTGTCGTTCAGGAAACGAATGCCGCGCAACAAATACGGCAGCGGGTCTTCGCCGCCTCGAGTCGCGGCGGTGCGGTCGGGCACCCGGGGATCGTTCAGCAGCACGGCCGGGATATGGTCCTGGTCGCGTTCGGCGGGGGTGAGGGCGGATAGCCGCAAGGCGAAGGCGGCTCCGGCCATCGGGCCCATGCCGCCCAGGATGCCGAGATAGCAGCCGGGATGCGCGTCGTTCAATGCAATGACTCCGGTTTTCGGGTGGGGGCCAGCACGAGTCCGGGCCGCTCGGGGCCCGCGGCGCCATCGTTCCAGACCCGGCGTCCGTTGACCCATACGCCCAGGATGCCCTCGCTGACCTGAACGGGCTGTTCGAAGGTCGCGCGGTCGGACACGCGGTCGGGGTCGAACAGCACCAGATCCGCATAATAGCCCGCCCGCAACAGCCCGCGCTCGGCCAGCCCGTAGTTGCCGGCGGCCTGGCCGGTCATCTTGTGCACCGCCTGTTCCAGCGACAACAGCGACTGTTCCCGCACCAGCGTTCGCAGCACATTGGTGAAGGTACCCCATTGGCGGGGGTGCGGATGCGGATCGAAGGGCAGGCCGTCCGAACCCACCATCGCCAGCGGATGGGTCATGATGCGCTTGACGTCCTTTTCGTCCAGCAGGAAGTAGATGGCGCCGGCGGGCGACAGTTTTTTCAGGGTCTCCTCGTCGCTCAGTCCCAGTTCTCGCATGACATCCGCGAAGTCGCGGCCCTTGGCTTCGGGATAGCCCTTGGACCAGGTGATCAACGTGCGGCGGGAGATGCGCACGCGGTCCAGGCGCAGCATGGTGGATGTCGCCGGATAGGGGTGGCAGTCCAGGCAGACGGGCTGCATGGCACCTGCGCGCTGCATCAGCGCCAGCGTTTCGGCCGAACGCCCGTGGTTCTTTTCCCCCGCCAGCTTGTGGTGCGAGAACACCACCAGGCAATCCAGCGCGCGGCCGATCGCCAGGGCTTCCTCCATGGCGGGCACGATGTGGTCGGCCTCGTCGCGCAGATGGGTGGCGTACAGCCCGCCATGCGCGCGGATGGGCGCGCCCACGCCGATGATCTCCTCCGTCGGGGCGTGCGCGGCGGGAGGATAAAAAGTGCCGGTGGACATGCCGAACGCGCCGGCTGTCATGGCTTCTTCCATCATCGCGCGCATGGCCGCGATCTCTTCATCGGTGGCGGGACGGCCGGTATCCGCCATGGCGGCGACGCGCAGGGTAGTGTGGCCGACCAGCGGGATGACGTTGACCGCTGCGGGCGCCGCGCGCAGCGCCTCCAGCCAGCCGGCGAATGTCTTGAAGCGGAACAGCGACGGCGGGCCGAGCAGGTCCAGCGGCTGGGGAATCTGTTCGGAAACCAGCGGCGCCAGGCTGACACCGCAATTGCCCGTCACCACCGTGGTAATGCCCTGCGAGACCTTGGGCGTCATATCCGGATGCGCCAGCAGGTAACCATCGTCGTGGGTATGCGAGTCGATAAAACCGGGAGCGACCACCAGGCCATGCGCGTCCAGCGTCTGCGCGCTGGAGGATTCGAAGCTGCCGATGCCGGCGATGCGCTCGCCGGCGATGGCGACGTCGGCCACATAGCGTTGCGCGCCGCTGCCGTCGATCACGGTAGCTCCGCGCAGAATCAGGTCGGCATCCATTTCAGTTCTCCATTACGCTTCAAACGACCCGCCTCCCAAGGGAACGGGCATCACAGATTGCACCACGACAGCCCCACACAGGCCATCGAAAGACAGCCGCGCAGCACTCCCGGGAGTAGAAAAAAACCGGTGCCCCCCAACCCGGGACGCCGAGGATCCGGCTCCGCCGGTCCTCCAGCGTCGCCCCCTTGAGGGGGAAGCGCGCAGCGCTTCGGGGGTGGGGCTTCCCCCCGGTTCTCCAGCGTCGCCCCCTTGAGGGGGAAGCGCGCAGCGCTTCGGGGGTGGGGCTTCCCCCCGGTCCTCCAGCGTCGCCCCCTTGAGGGGGAAGCGCGCAGCGCTTCGGGGGTGGACCTACCCCCCACGCAAAGAACAGGTGCTGCCGATCGGGGACGCCGAGGATCCGGCTCCGCCGGTCCTCCAGCGTCGCCCCCTTGAGGGGGAAAGCGCGCAGCGCTTTCGGGGGTGGGCTCTCTCTAATCCAGTTTCTCGATCTTCGCGGTGTCGATGATCTCGCGCCACTTGGCGGTCTCGCTGTTCATCAGTTTCTTGAAGTCCTCCGGGCTGCCGCCGGCGGGCAGGGCGCCCAGGGTGGCCAGGCCTTCGCGTACTTCAGGGGCCTTCAGCGCCTGCGCGATATCGGCGTTGATCTTGGCGATGATGTCCTTGGGGGTGCCGTGCGGGGCCACCACGCCGCCCCAGGCCACGGTTTCGTAGCCCTTCAGGCCGGATTCGTCCAGGGTGGGCACGTCCGGGAACATGTCCAGCCGCTTGAGGCTGCTGACGCCCAGCGCGCGCACCTTGCCGCTCTTGACCAGTGGGCCGGCCTCGGAGGAATTGGCGAACAGATAGTCGATGCGTCCGCCCAGCAGATCCTGGATGGCCGCGGGGCCGCCGTTGTAGGGGATGAACATGACGTCGATCTTGGCCATGCTCTTGAACAGTTCGCCGCCCATGTGGCCGGTAGTGCCGACGCCGGGCGCGCCGTAGGACAGCTTGCCGGGGTTCTTGCGCGCCAGGGCGATCAGGTCCTGCACGCTGTGGGCCGGCGAATTCTCGGGCACGATCAGGATGTTGTAGAGGTCGAACATGTGGATGACCGGTTCCAGGTCCTTGTCCACGTCATACGGCAGTTTCTTGAACAGCGACAGATTCACGGCCAGCGTATTGATATTGCCGTAGCCGATCGTGTAGCCGTCCGGCGCCGCGCGCTTGATCAGGTTGATGCCGATGTTGCCGGCTGCGCCCGGACGGTTTTCCACGACGATCGATGCATTCGTCTGCTTGGCCAGCTGGGTGGTGATCAGGCGCGAGAGCACGTCGGGGGACCCGCCGGCGGCGGACGGGACGATGAAGGTGACCGGGTGGTCCGGCCAGTTTGCGCCCGCGGCGGCTGCGCTGCCGGCAACGGCGGCCAGGGCCGCCGCCAGGGCCCAGCGGCGAAACTGCGTGAACATGGACATGGTCAATTCCCCTTGTTTGGTTTGGATACGAGGTGGTGAAACGCGACACCGTAACACCGGGCCAGCGCCGGTCGCATATCAAAAAATATCGAAAACCTATAATCGCGCGTTATCCAACCCCCACGGCGCGCCCGGCGATATCGCCGCATGAGCGTGCCGCGAAACCGGACCAGGCATGCACGAAGACGATCCGACGCTGGAAGCAGGCGCGCCCCGCGGCGGCGATGCGGGCGCGCGGCCGCCGCTGAACCTGCGGCAGATCGAGGTGTTCCGCGCCATCATGCTGTCCGGCTCGATCAGCGGCGCGGGCCGCATGCTCCACGTGTCACAGCCGGCCATCAGCCGCGTGCTGGCGCTGATGGAAAGCCGGCTGCGCTATCCCCTGTTCGAGCGTTCCCGCAGCCGGCTGGTGCCCACGGCCGAGGCCCGTCGCCTTTATGCCGAAGTGGAGCAGGTCTACGGCGGCATCCAGCGGGTCAACGCGCTGGCGACCAGCCTGGGCGAGGCCGGTGCCGGCATGCTGCGGGTCGTGTCCAGCGCCAGCTTCGGCCAGCGCATGATTCCCACCACGCTGCGCGAGTTGCGTGCCGGCAAGGCGCACGTGCGTGTCGATTACCGCAGCGCCACCTACGATGAACTGGCCGGGTATTTCCTGAGCGGCCAGGCGGACATCGCCGTTTCCATGCGTCCGCCGGATCATCCCAATCTGGCGGCGATCGAATTGGGCCACAGCGAGGTGGTCTGCATCCTTCCGCCGGGCCATGCGCTGGCTGCCCGGTCCGTGATACGGCCGGAGGACTTCTCCTCGGTGGATTGGGTGGGCTACCCCGCCGAGGCGCCGCTGGGCCGGGTGTTGGCGGAGTTCTTCGGCGGCACCCCGTCTCATGCGGCCGCCATGGAAGTGCATTCCCCCGTGACGGCGGCGGCCTTCGTGCAGCAGGGCCTGGGCCCCGCCATGGTGGACGCCTGGTGCGTCGGCCCCGAGTTGCGCCGCTCCGTCGCCGTCCGGCCGATCGCGCCGGCCGCCCGGGTGGGCATCTGGGCCACGTATTCGGACTTGCAGCCCTTGCCGCTGATGGCGCGCCGCTTCCTGGCAGTGCTGCGCACGGTCATCGATGGGGAGCCGGCACCGGTTTTCGGCGATCCCGTTACGTCCTGATGCGCCCGGCGGCGCGGTGGCGGTGTACAGTTTTTGGGACCGCGGGGGGGACTCGCAGGGGAGCGCCGCCATGACCCACTATGAACTGATCGGCTCGCGCGGTTGCGGCTCGGCCATCGTCGAGGCTGCGCTGCGGCTGGCCGGGCTGGACAGCCGCATCACCGATATCCCTTACCTGAAGCCCGGACCGGGACGCGACCGCCTGCTGCGGCTGAACCCGCTCGGCCAGGTTCCGACGCTTATCCTGCCCGGCGGTGCCGTCATGACGGAAAGCGCCGCGATGATCCTGCACCTGAACGACGCCGCGCCCCATGCGAATCTGGCGCCGGCGGGGGGAGGCCTGCCACGCGCGCGTTTCTTCGAACTGCTGGTGCGGTTGGCCGCGGCCATCTATCCCACGTATACCTACGGCGACGACCCGGTGCGTTGGACGCTGGAAGGGGACGCGGCGCGCAAGTTGCGCGAGACAACCGATGCGCGCCGCGAATTGCTCTGGCGCACGATCGAAGAGCAGGTCGGCGAACCGCACGTGCTGGGAGAGCAGCTCAGTGCCCTGGACCTGTATGTGACCGTCATGACGCACTGGCGCCCACGGCGGGCATGGTTCGACGAACACTGCCCGCGCCTGGCGGCGGTGGCCGACCAGGCGGCCGGCCATCCGCGCATCCGTGACGTACTGCACCGGCATTTTTCCGGCGCGGGCGATTGATCCCTGCCGCATCGCGCGGCGTCGCCTCGATGCTGGCCTGGTTTCGCCCTGACGCCCCGTGGGCATGGGGGCGGCTGGCGTCGCGGCATCCCGCGCGATTGGACAAGTGCGACGAATTCGTCCTACTGTAACGCCCTGGCGCTGCGCCGTTTTTTTTGCCTGGGGATGTCTTCGGGCCGGTCGCCACGCTTTGTCCTTACGCATCATGACTTCGCCATCGACCGGGCGCGACGCGCCGCCGCCGCGCCATACACGCGGCACGCCAGGCTATCGCAACACCAACTGGGCACTGTTTGCCGCCGGCTTTTCCACATTCTCGCTGATGTACTGCGTGCAGCCGCTACTGCCGCTGTTCACCGGGCATTTCGGCGTCACGCCCACGCAGAGCAGCCTGTCGCTTTCGCTGACCACCGGCCTGCTGGCATTGGCGATCTTCATCGTGGGCTTCTGGTCCGCCAGGTTGCCGCGCAAGGGCATCATGGCCGCCTCGCTGTTCGCGTCGGGCATTCTTACGCTGGCGGCGGCGCTGACGCCGACATGGCATGCGCTGCTTGCGGTGCGGGCCTTGCAAGGGCTTGTGCTGGGTGGCGTGCCCGCGGTCGCCATGGCCTATCTGGCAGAGGAAGTCGCACCCTCGGATCTGGGATTCGCCATGGGGCTGTATATCGGCGGCAGCGCTTTCGGCGGCATGGCCGGGCGCGTCATGACCGGCCTGTTGGCGGACTATTTCGACTGGCGTGTCGCGATGATGGTGGTTGGCGTGCTGGGGATCGGCTCGGCCATCCTGTTCGTCATGAGCCTGCCGGCCTCGCGCCACTTCAGGCCGCAACGCGGCGGAGGCTGGCAGGCCGCGCGCGCGGGCATCGTGACCCATCTGGTCGATGTCAACCTGTTGTCGCTGTTCGCGCTGGCGTTCCTGCTGATGGGCGGGTTCGTCACGGTTTACAACTACGCCGGCTTCCGCCTGCTGGCACCGCCATATTCGCTCAGCCAGGCGACGATCAGCGCCATCTTCACCGTTTACGTGGTGGGGATATTCGCCTCGGCGCTGTTCGGCCGCCTGGCCGACCGCCACGGACGCGGCCTGATGCTGTGCCTGGGCGTGGGCACCATGCTGTTGGGAACCCTGCTGACGCTGTTGTCCCCGCTGGCGATGGTCATTGCGGGCGTGATCCTGGCCACATTCGGTTTTTTCGCCGCGCATGCCGTCGCCAGCGGCTGGGTCGGCCAGCTGGCGCGCGGGTACAAGGCCCAGGCGGCGTCCCTGTATCTGCTCGCCTATTACCTGGGTTCCAGCGTGCTGGGCTCGGTTGGCGGCAAATGCTGGGAGGTCGCTGGCTGGAACGGCGTGGCGGGCTTGATCGGTACGCTGCTGGTGCTGGGCCTGGGCCTGGCGTGGCGCCTGTATGCCGTTATTGGCGCGAGCGCCCCGGCCGCATCGTCTCGCGCAGGATGATGCTCAGGCCCGCGGCGACGATGACCGCCGCGCCGATGCAGGTCATGGCGTCGGGCGTCTCTTGCCAGAACACCCAGCCCAGAAGGGTCGCCCAGATCAGCCCGGTGTAGTCGAACGGGGCGACTACCGACGCCGGCGCGATGCGGAAAGCCTGGGTGATCAGGGACAAGCCCAGCGTACTGAAGAGCGCGACGCCGGCGAAAAATGGCCAATGCGTGGGATCGGGGGTGTGCCAGAACCACGGCAGGGTCGTCGCGGCGCAAACCAGCTGCGCCGCAACGATATGGAAGGCCATGGTCAAAAAGCTTTCGCCATGCCCGATGGCGCGCGCGCTGATCATCATGGCGGCGTACAGCACCGCCGTTACCAAAGGCAGCAAGGCCGCCGGCTGGAAGCTGGCGGTTCCGGGCCGCACGATCAGCAGCACGCCCAAAAAGCCCAGGACGATGGCACCCCAGCGCAGGGCGTCGACCCGTTCCTTCAGCACCACGACCGATAGCAGCGTGACGCATAACGGCGCCGCGAACGAGATGGCCGTGGCTTCGGCGAAGGGCAGATAGCGCAGGCTGGCATAGAACGCACTGGCGGATATCACATTGATCGCGCCGCGCAGCAAATGGATGCCGGGGTGGCGCGTCCGCAGGGCGTGCCTGCCTCCGAGCGCCAGCACGATCGCGCCGATGAAGGGCAGGGCGATCGCGCAGCGCAGGAAGAGGATCTGCGTGGGCGGGTACGTGGCCCCCAGCCACTTGGCGATGGCGTCGCTGATCGTCAGGCACAGCATGCCGCACAGGATGTATAGGATCCCGGCGCTCGCCGTCGGGCGGGCCGTGGAAGGCATCGGCATGACGGGGCTCAGGTGTTCGCCATCGTGCGCCAGGCCTGCCAGGCGACCAGGGCCCAGGCGGCCAGGAATGCCACGCCGCCCAGCGGCGTCACCGCGCCCAGCCAGCGGACGCCGGTGCCGGACAGCACATACAGGCTGCCGCTGAACAACACGATACCGGCGAACATCAGCCAGCCGGCCGCGGTCCAGAGCGCCGATCCATGTCCATAGCGGGCGCTGAGGGCGGCAAGGGCCAGCAGGCCGAGGGCGTGGGCGATCTGGTAGGTGACGGCGGTGTGCCAGACGGCCAGCATTTCCGGGGACAGTACGCGGCGCAGGCCATGCGCGCCGAAAGCGCCCGCGCCGACAGCCAGGAACATATTCAGGGCGCCGAGGAAAACGAATATGCGATCGGTCATGGCGGGTAGTTCTCGGGAGAGGGCGGGGAATCGTCCGTCCCCGATTCTACAACGGCAGGCATTGTCAGCGATGCGGCACGTCGTCCAGCGACCGCAGGTTGCGCAGCTCCGGGTACCACCACATCCACAAACCCGCGACCGCGATGGTGCCGAAGCCGCCCAGCACCACCGCGGCCACCGCACCCGTGGCCTCGGCCATGACGCCGGCGCGGAATTCGCCCAATTGGTTGGAGGTGCCGATAAACAGCATATTGATGGCGCTGACCCGCCCCAGCATGTCGTTGGGGGTATTCAATTGGACCAGCGAGGAACGCACCACCACGCTGATGGAATCCGCCGCACCCAGCAGGACCAGCGCCGCCACGGAAACCGGGATGGAGCGGGAATAGCCGAAGACGATGGTGGCCAGGCCGAACAGAAAGAGGGCGCCGAAGAGGGTCATGCCGATATTGCCGCCCAGGTTCTTGCGGCCCAGGAACAGCGCCGTTGCCGCGGCTCCCGCGGCCGGCGCCGCGCGCAGCGCGCCCAGGGCCCAAGGCCCGGCCTGCAGGATGTCCTTGGCGAAAATCGGCAGCAGGGCGGTGGCCCCGCCCAGCAGGACGGCGAACAGGTCCAGCGATAGGGTGCCGAACAGGATGCGGCGGCTGGCGATGAAGGTAAAGCCCGCGAACAGGCTTTGCCACGTGGTGGGTTCCTTGCGTACCGGCGGGCCTTCCGTCTTCATGCATAGCATGGAGACCAGGCCCGCCCCGTAGCAGGCCGCGGCGGCGGCGTATACCCATCCCGCTCCCAGCGCATATCCCACACCGCCCAGCGCCGGGCCGGCGATCTGCGCGACCTGGTTGGAAGAGGCCGACAGCGCCGTGGCCCGCGGAATCAGGAAGCGCGGCACGACCGAGGGGATCAGCGCGGGCAGGGTGGGCGATTCGAATGCGCGCGCCGAGCTGATCGCGACGATGGCCGCGTACACGATCTGGTGATTCGCCTCGCCGCTCAGGGACACCGCCGCAAGCACGATGGCCGCAAGCGCTTCGACGGCCATGCATATCGCGACGATCCTGCGCCGGTCGTAGCGGTCGGCAACGTGCCCCACCACCAGCGTCAGGACCAGCATCGGCGCGAATTGCGCCAGGCCGATCAGGCCCAGGTCCAGCGCGCTGCCGGTCAATGCATAGATTTGCCAGCCGACGGCGACGGAAACCATCTGAAAGGCCAGCGAGGCGGCGAAGCGGGCCGCCAGGAAATGGGCGAAGGCCGGCCGGGCGAGCAGGCTGTCGTTATTGTCAGGCGTGGCCATGTATGCGGCATCGCTCTTCGACGAAGGAGCCGCCGATCGTAAACGAAAAATAAACGGACCATAAAACGCCGGGGGGCCGCGGACGCCAGGGACGCGTTCAGAATGGCGTCAAGTTTCGAAGGTGGACGGTGGTCTCTTGTCGTGATACTTTGCGCTCGCCTTCGCGGGCGCGCATGCCGCGCATCAACCGCCGTCCTGTCTTTGCCTGCGGGAGCAGGGATGTACCCGATTTTCGTCTCCAAGCCGGCGGCCCGATCCGCCGATGGCCGCGGTCCCAACCGTTGGGATTGGGCTCTGCTGCCCCTCGTCCTGGGCGTGCTGGCGGCGTTGGCCTTCGGCGCGTCGCAGATGGCCAAGCCCTACGCGGTGGGTACGCCCCTGCCGATATCACTGGACCCGGCCTACCTGCCGTACTACCTTTTGCGCACCACCCTGCGCATGTTCATGGCGCTGGCCGCGTCGTTGTTGTTCAGCTTCGTCTTCGCCGCGATCGCGTCCAAGTCGCGCACGGCGGAAAAAATCCTGGTTCCGATGGTGGACATCCTGCAGTCCATTCCCATCCTGGGCTTTTTGTCGATCACGGTCACCGGGTTTATCGCCCTGTTCCCGGGCAGCCTGCTCGGCGTGGAGTGCGCAGCCATTTTCGCCATCTTCACGTCGCAGGCGTGGAACATGGCGCTGAGCCTGTATCAATCGATACGCACGGTGCCGTCGGAGCTGAACGAGGCGGCGCGCGTGTTTCGCCTGAGCGCCTGGCAGCGCTTCTGGCGGCTGGAGCTGCCCTATGCCACGCCGGCCCTGCTATGGAACATGATGCTGTCGATGTCCGGCGGATGGTTCTTCGTGGTGGCCTCCGAAGCCATCACCGTATCCAACCAGGATATCAAGCTGCCCGGCATCGGCTCGTACATCGCGGTCGCCATCGACGCGCAGAACGTGCATGCGATCGTCTACGCCATCATTGCAATGGCGATCGGTATCCTGTTGTACGACCAGCTTTTCTTTCGCCCGTTGCTGGCATGGGCCGACAAGTTCCGTTTCGAGGATACGCAAAGCAATACCGCGCAGCAGTCGTGGGTGCTGGACTGGCTGCGGCGCGGCCGGCTGACGCGGGCGTGCAGCGAAGCGATGGCCGGACAGGCCCAACGCGTGCTCGGCTGGTTCCGCCGCGAATATGACGGAACGTCCGTGCGCGCGCGTGTGCGCACGCGCAGCACTTATGTCGAGCGCGCCGTGGATGCCGTGCTTACCGCACTGGCCTTGATCGCCGTGTGGCGGCTGGTGATCTTCGTGCATGCCGAGGTCGGCTGGGCGGAAGTCCTGCGCGTGTTCGGCTTCGGCCTGATCACCCTCGTGCGCGTGCTGGTGCTGATCGTCCTGGCGTCGCTCGTATGGGTGCCGGTGGGCATCATGATCGGCCTGCGCCCGGCGTGGTCGCAACGGGTCCAGGCGGTGGCGCAACTGCTGGCCGCTTTCCCGTCCAACCTGCTTTTCCCGCTGGCGGTCATCGTGATCGTCGCCTTCGGGCTGAATCCGGAAATCTGGCTGAGTCCGCTGATCATCTTCGGCACGCAGTGGTATATCTTGTTCAACGTGGTCGCCGGCGCGACCACCATCCCGAGCGAATTGCGCTACGCCGCCGACAACCTGGGCCTGAAAGGCTGGCTGAAGTGGCGGCGCTTCTACCTGCCGGCGGTTTTCCCCAGCTTCGTGACGGGCGCGATCACCGCCAGCGGCGGCTCCTGGAACGCCAGCATCGTTGCCGAGGTCGTTACCTGGGGCAAGACCACGCTGACGGCAACGGGCCTGGGCGGCTATATCGCGGACATGACTTCGCGCGGCGATTTTCCGCGCATCGCGCTGGGCATCGGCGTCATGTGCGTTTTCGTGATGGGTTTGAACCGGTTGCTGTGGCGCCGGCTGTATGTGTTGGCGGAAAAGTGGAGCAGATAGCGATGATGGCCCAAAACAATCTGCTGGAGCTGACCGGGGTCAGCAAAATGTTCCGTACCGCCGACGGCGCGGCGCGGTCGGTTTTGGAAGGCGTCGATTTCCATTTGCGGGATGGCGAGATCGTCGCCCTGCTGGGCAAGTCCGGATCCGGTAAATCCACGCTGCTGCGTATCATGGCCGGCCTGATCCCCGCCGATCACGGCAGCGTCCGCTATCGCGGACAGCCGCTGTACGGTCCGGCCGCGGGCATTGCGATGGTGTTCCAGTCCTTCGCGCTGTTCCCGTGGTTGACGGTGCGGCAGAACGTCGCGCTGGGCCTGGAAGCGCAGGGCGTGGCGCCGGCTGAACGGGAACAGCGTGCCGAGGCCGCGCTGGAGCTGATCGGCCTGGCCGGTTTTGGCGGCGCCTTGCCGCGCGAGTTGTCCGGCGGCATGCGCCAGCGGGTCGGCATTGCCCGGGCCCTGGCGACGAATCCGGACGTGCTGCTCATGGACGAGGCCTTCTCCGCGCTGGATGTGCTGACCGGCGAATCGCTGCGCGACGACATGCTGGAGCTGTGGGAAGAGCGCCGCATGGGCACGCGGGGCATCCTGGTGGTGTCGCACAACATCGAGGAAGCCGCCGTGATGGCCGATCGCATCCTTATCTTCGCCAGCGATCCCGGCCGCGTGCGCGATGAAATCCACGTCACCCTGCCGCGCCCCCGCAACGCGGATTCACCGGAAGTGCGGGCACTGGTGGACCAGGTCTATGCGCTGATGACGGCCAAGCCGCTGCCGGCCTCGGCCGCCGGCGCGCCGGCCGCGCCGGTCCACCAGGCCTATCGCCTGCCCGATGCCAACGTCGGCACCATGGAAGCGGTATTGGAGCTGCTGGCGGAACCCCCGCTGAACGGCAGGGCGGATCTGCCGCGCCTGGCGGAGGAAGCCGGCCTGCCCGACGAGGAATTGTTCCCGGCCTACGAGGCCCTGGGCCTGCTGGGCCTGGCCGTCGTCGAGCAGGGCGATATCGCGCTGACGTCCGTGGGAAGGCGCTACGCCGGCGCCGAACAGCAGGAGCGCCAGGAAATCTTCGGGCGGCAATTGCTGGCGCATATTCCGCTGGCGGCCAACATCTGCCATTCGCTGCAGCAGGAGCCCACCGGCGAATTGCCCGACAAGCAGTTCCTGGACATGCTGGAGGAATTCCTCAAGGCCGACGAGGCCGAGCGCGTGCTCAGGGTCGCGGTCGAATGGGGCCGTTACGGCGAAGTCTACGCCTACGACTATCACACGGGCCGCCTGCACCTGCCGTCCACGCCGGTGGAGTGATCTCAGCCTTCGCCGGCCTGCACAAGGCGGATGCGGGTGATCTCCGACGGCGCGCCGACGCGCTTGGGCGGTCCCCAGTAGCCGGTGCCGCGGCTGGTATAGACCCATAGCCGGCCCATTTTTTTGAGGCCGGCGGTGAAGGGCTGCTGCAGGCGCACGAAGAAGTTCCACGGCAGGAATTGGCCGCCGTGCGTATGTCCGGAGATCTGCAGCGTGTAGCCCATGGGTTCGGCCGCGATGGCCGTGCGCGGCTGGTGGGCCAGCAGGATGCGGACGGTCGCGTCGGCCGGCGCGCCCAGCAGGGCGCCGCGCGGATCGCTGCGCTGCGCGGGATCGAACTGTTCGGCCGTGTAGTCGGTGACACCGGCCAGGACCAGCCGGGCGCCGTTGTGAGAGATGACCACATGGCGGTTGGACAGCACGGTCAGGCCCAGGCGCTGGAATTCCGTCACCCATTCGCGGGCTCCGGAATAGTATTCGTGGTTGCCCGTGACCAGATAGGTGCCGTAGCGGCCCGTCAGGCCACCCAGCGGCGCGGTATGCGGGGACAGTTGTTCCACCGTGCCGTCCACCACATCGCCGGTGATGGCCACGATATCCGCGCCCATGGCGTTGACGGCCCCGACGATGGCTTCGACATAGGGCCGCCGGATGGTCGGGCCGACGTGCACGTCGCTGATCTGCGCGATGGTGAAGCCCTCCAGCCCCCGCGGCAGGCCGGCGATGGGCACGTCCACCGTGACCACGCGCGCCAGGCGCCGCGCATTGAACAGGCCCACCAGCGTGATCAGCAGCGCCAGCGCGGGCACGGCCAGCGCCGAGTCCGCCCGCAGCGATGCCAGGCCATGGGGCAGGCCGCGCAGCGCTTCCGCGGCCCAGGCGACAGCCAGAAGCACATCCCGCAGCAGGGTAATTACCAGCAGCGAAGAGAAAAACCCCATCGCCATCAGGCCTATCCATGCCGCCTGGCGCGACCAGCTCAGGGCCATTTGCCGGGCGCGCGCGCCCAGCGGGATCAAGATGCAGGACGCCGCCAGATACAGCGCGGCAAGCCAGCGGATGCCATCGGCGACGGGAGCGTCGGGAATGAGGCGCAGCCCGATGTATACGTGCAACAGGACGCCAATGGCGAGAATGCGGGTAATGAAGGAAGGACGGGGCATGCGTACGTAGCCTTTGCCGAATTGAAAAATAGTCGGCGCGCCCTCATTATCCCGTATGGCGGCGTCTGGCCGCGTTTTTGTCGCCCCCCGGGGCAGCCCGTGTGTAAATCGCCGCGAGAACGGATTTGAAAGATATCGAGACCCTGCTGCTGGAGTACGGGCCGCTGTTGGTATTCCTGAACGTACTGCTGGAGCAGGCCGGCCTGCCTATCCCGGCCTATCCGCTGCTGATCGTGGCCGGCGCGCTGATCGCGCATGGCGATTTGTCATGGCCGCTGACACTGCTGGCCGCCGTGCTGGCCTGCCTGATCGCCGATTCCGGCTGGTATGCAGGCGGCAAGCGCTTCGGCAGCGGCTTGCTGAGTACCGTCTGCCGCGTATCGATTTCGCGCGATTCCTGCATACGGCAGACGCAATCGCTTTATTGGCGCACCGGTCCGCGCGTACTGCTCGTCGCCAAGTTCCTGCCGGGTGCCAGCGCGCTTTCCACCGTCATGTCCGGATTCGCCGGCCTGCCTTTCGGCGTCTTCGCGGCCTACGATGGGATGGGGGCGCTGATCTGGGCCGGTTCGGCCCTGCTCATAGGCATTATCTTCAACGACATGGTGGGCCAGGTGCTGGGCGTCCTCGGCGCCTACGGCGGATATGGCCTGCTGGCCATCGCCGTGATCCTGGCCGGCTATCTCGCCTATCGCTGGATGCGCCGCAAGCGCACCATCCGGCGTTTCGCCCACGTGCGCCGGGTCACGCTGGATGAACTCGACGACATGCAGGCACGCGGCTGCGTGCCCGTGCTGCTCGACGTGCGCGCCAGCAGTGACGATCCCTTGCCCGGCGCCATCGCGATCGACCCGCGGGGACCTATCGGCGAGGAACCCTATCACTGGCCCCTGGACGCGCATATCGTCGTGTATTGCGCTTGTCCGGAGGAAATCTCGGCGGCTGTCCTGGCCGACCGGTTGCTGAAGGCCGGCTACCGCAATGTCTGCGCCCTGGCCGGCGGCTATGAGGCCTGGCGCGCGAGGCAAGGCGCGGCGGACGCCGTGTCCCCCGCGTCGGTCCGCGTGTCCGGCGGTTGAGCCGCGATGGCCAGGACGCCGCGTCCCGCCGCTACCGACGCGCCGTCGCTGCAGAGCCGGCGCGATATCGATCCCACCGTGGCGGAATTCCTCGACGCCCTGTGGCTGGAAGACGGGTTGTCCCGCAACACGCTGGGTGCCTATCGCAACGACCTGGCGGCCTTCGACGTCTGGCTGCATGAACACGACGGCCGGCGCATTTCCGAGGCACGCACCGGCGATATCGAAAGCTGGTTCGCTTCCGTCCATGCCGATACGCGGCCGACCACGGCCAACCGGCGCCTGTCGGCGCTGCGGCGCTATTTCCAATGGGCCTTGCGCGAACGGCGGATTGCCTTGGACCCCTGCCTGTCCGTGCGATCCGCCCGGCAGCCCCTGCGCACGCCCAAGATCCTGTCGGAGTCCCAGGTCGAGGCGCTGCTGCGCGCGCCGCGGGTGGAAACCGAGCTGGGACTGCGCGACAAGGCCATGCTGGAGACCCTGTACGCCACCGGGCTGCGGGTGTCGGAGCTGGTCGGGCTGGCCGCGCTGGACGTCAACCTGAACGAAGGCGTGGTCCGGGTGGTGGGTGGCAAGGGCGGCAAGGACCGGCTGGTGCCCCTGGGGGCGGAAGCAGCGCATTGGGTGGATCGCTATGTGAAGCATGCGCGGCCGCTGCTGCTCGCGGGGCGTATGTGCGATGCGTTGTTCGTCACCGTGCGGGGCGAGGCCATGCACCGGCAGACCTTCTGGCTGATGGTGGGCCGTTATGCACGCGAAGCCGAGATACACGCGCCGATTTCACCGCACGTCCTGCGTCACGCTTTTGCCACGCATCTCGTCAACCATGGCGCGGACCTGCGCGTGGTCCAGATGCTGCTGGGCCACGCGGATATATCCACCACGCAGATCTATACGCATGTCGCGCGCGAACGCTTGAAGACGCTGCATGCGCAGCACCATCCGCGCGGCTGATCCGCCGCCAGGGTTGCCAGCTTCCGGTGTTGACGGGCCTAGCGCGTCTTGCGGAAGGTCAGGTTCACGCGGCTGTCGCCGGTAGCCGGGTGCAGGCCGTCGCGCAGCGGCGCGATGCCGTGGAACGCCAGGCGCGAGGGGCCGCCCCAGACGGCGACGTCTCCATGCACCAAGGGAAAGCGGCGTGTGGGGTCCGCGCGCTGCAGGCCGCCGAACAGGAACGTGGCCGGCAAGCCCAGCGACACCGATACGATGGGCGCGCGCAGATCCAGTTCGTCGCGGTCCTGGTGCAGGGTCAGCCGGGCGCCGGGACGGTAAAGGTTGATCAGGCAGGCCTCGGGCGCGAAATCCGCGTATCCCGCGCGCGCGGCCGCCTCGCGCGCCAGCTCCGCCAGGATATCCGGCATGGCGGGCCAGGGCTGGTCGCTGAGCGGATCCCGCGGTCCATAACGGTAGCCCCGCCGATCGGATATCCATCCCTGCGCGCCGCAATTGGTCATCGCCACGGACATCCGCTGTCCGCCGGGGGTGATCAGGTGGCGGAACGGCGCCGCGGCGGCGATTGCCTTGACCGCGGCCAGCAAAGCCGGCGCGCGGGCGCAAGCGTAGCGGCGCAGCAGCACCGCGCCGGGGGCGATGGGTTCGTCCCAGGGAGCTTCCTCATCCGGGCTGCCGAACAGGTCGCCCGACGAGGGCGGGGGAGTGTGGGCGGGCATGCGCGCATTGTAGGTCCGGCGGGGCGCCCGCAAGCGGCGCGGCACGGCAAATCGGGAAGCGGTTCTCGCGCCGCGCGAGGCATCGCCGCGCAAGATGGCCGGCGCGGTTCCGGCGCTAGTAGAATAGGCTTCGATTTTGATGCAGGCGTGATCACCATGGAAGATACTTTCGACTTTCCCGAGCGGCTGACCAGCGGCTACCAGGATTTTCTCGCCGGGCGTTTCCCCGCGGAGCGCAACCGGTACCGCCAACTGGCGGAAGGGCAGAACCCCGAAATCATGGTCATCGGCTGCTGTGACTCGCGCGTCGCCCCCGAATTGATTTTCGATGCCGGTCCCGGGGAAATGTTCGTGCTGCGCAACGTGGCGAACCTGGTGCCCCCCTACGAGCCCGATTCGCATTACCACGGTACCAGTTCGGCCATCGAATTCGCCGTCAACGGATTGAACGTCAAGCACATCGTCGTCATGGGCCATGCTTCCTGCGGCGGCATCCGTTCGTACTACGACGATGCCGAGCCCCTGGCCAAGGGCGACTTCATCGGCAAGTGGATGTCGCAGATCGAAGCCACCGCCAGCAAGGTGGATCTGACCGGAGAACGCCAGACGGACCTGCGCCGGCTTGAACTGCGCGTCGTCGAGCATAGCCTGAAGAACCTCATGACCTTCCCCTATATCCGCCAGCGCGTCGAGCGCGGCGAACTGCAATTGCACGGTGCCTATTTCGGCGTGGCGACGGGCCTGTTGTTCATCCGCGATCCGCGGTCGGGCGAATTCTTCCCGTTCGGCGAAGGCCCCGGCGACGACAGCGCCGGCTAGGGCTTTCTTCATCCGGAAGGAACCTGCCTCGATGCCCGATTCATACTGCCCGCCGCGCCGCCGGCTGTTGCGTGCCCTGGGGGCGTCGGCTGCCCTGTGCGCCGCGCCCGCCGTACGGGTGTGGGCGCAGCCCGCGCCGCTGCGCATCGGCGTCATCGCCAGCGTGGCCAACGAAGCGACGGAAATCGCCATCGCCCAGGCCCGCGATGAAGGCGTCAACGCGAAGCTGGTGGAATTCGCCGATTGGGTGATGCCCAATGTGGCCGTCGCCGACGGCTCCATCGATGCCAATTACTTCCAGCACGAACCCTTCCTGGATCTTTTCAACCGCAGCCGCGGCGCCAATCTGCAGCCCATCGCGTACGGTTATTCGACCACCATGGGGCTGTTTTCCAAGAAGGTGAAGCGCGGCGAGCCCATGCCGCCGGGCGCCTCGATAGGGATCCCGTCCGATCCGGTCAATACGGGCCGCGCCCTGTTGCTGTTGCAGTCCATGGGATTGATCCGGCTGAAGGCTGGGGCCGCCGAACGCGCGACGCTGCTGGACGTGGAAAGCAACCCGCTGGACCTGAAATTCGTGGCCATCGAAGGGGCGCAGGCGGCGCGTGCCTTCGACGACGTGACGGCTTCGGCCACCTACACGACCTTCGCCAGGCATGGCGGATTGGGCGAAAAGGATGGGCTGGCGTTCGACAACGGCGACCCCAGCAATGTGCGGCGCTACGCGATACGCTGGGTGGCGCTGCCCGAGCATGCGCAGGACCAGCGGCTGCTGAAATTGATCTCCGTGTACCAGCGTTCGCCGCAGGTCAAGGAGGCGCTGCGGCGCCAGTACGGCGAGCTGATCGATTTTCCCTGGTAGGGCAGCGTCCCGGCACCCGGGTATTGCCCCCGGGTGCGCCCGCGCGGGATGCGGCATCGGCCGGTTCATGCGCGCGGCCTGCGGCACCGGCCGCTTCAGTCTTCCGCCGGCGTATCGCCCTCCAGCGTGAACAGGTCCCATACCGCGGTAAACAGCGCGGCGATCAGCGGGCCGATCACAAAGCCGTTCAGGCCGAACAGCGCCATGCCGCCCAGCGTCGAAATCAGGACCAGCCAGTCGGGCAGCTTGGTATCCTTGCCGACCAGGATGGGCCGCATGATGTTGTCGACCGTGCCGATCACGAGCACGCAGAAGGCAATCAGCCCCAGCCCCTGCCATAGCGCGCCGGTGACCAGGAAATACACCGCCACCGGCACCCAGATCAGCGCCGCTCCCACGGCGGGGAGCAGCGACAGGAAGGCCATCAGCACGCCCCACAGCAGGGATCCCTGTATGCCCAGCACCCAGAATGCCAGGCCGCCCAGCAGGCCCTGGGTGGCGGCCACCGCCACGTTGCCCTTGATGGTGGCGCGTATCACCGTCGTGAACTTGCGCGTCAGGTGCTGCTTGTAGGCCTCGCTGAGCGGGATCGCCCGGCTGATGCTGCGCGACAGGCCCGCGCCGTCGCGCAGCAGGAAGAACAGCAGGTACAGCATCACGCCGAAGCTGATGACGAACTGGAAGGTATCCTGGCCGATGCTGAATGCCTGCGTGGCCAGGAACTGGCTGGCCTGCACGGTCGCGGTGCTGAGCTTCTGCTGCAGGCTGCGGATGTCGGACAGGTCGAAGCGGTCCAGCAAGGCGTGCACGGACGGGGGCAGGGCATTGACGACGCGTTCGAAGTACACGCCGAAGTTCAGGTTGCCGGATTTGATCTGCTGGTAGAGCGCCGTGCCTTCCTGCACCAGGGAGCCGGTGATCAGGATCATGGGCAGGATGGCGATCAGCACGCAGAGCAGCAGGGTGATCAGCGCGGCCAGGTTGCGCCGCTTGCCCATGCGCGCCAGCAGACGGCGGTGCAGCGGCGAAAATATGATCGCCAGGATGGTGCCCCAGAAGACGGCGCCGTAGAATGGCCACAGTATCCAGCCGAAGGCGATCGAGACGGCCACCAACAGGAACAGGAAGGTCCGATAGTGCAGATTGGAATTGCTCATTGTTTGGGGGTTCCCGCGATAGCGCGCCCGACCCGTGCGGCCGGGCGCCATGCGCATGATGCCATTGTCGCCGGGCCACGTGCGCCATTTATGGCAGGAGGAAGACAGACATGACGGATTCCGTCGATCTTAAGGGTATCGGGCTGAAAGTCACATTCCCGCGCCTGAAAATACTGGATCTCTTTCGCAACAGCGAACAGCGCCATCTCAGCGCGGAAGACGTCTATCGCCACCTGATGAACGAAGGCGTTGAAATGGGCCTGGCGACGGTCTATCGCGTGCTGACCCAGTTCGAGCAGGCGGGGTTGCTCAAACGCAGCCAGCTGGGCGGCAACAAGGCCGTTTTCGAGCTGAACGACGGCGAACGGCATCATGGTCATCTGGTCAGTACCTCCACCGGGATCGTCGAGGAATTCGTCGACCCGGAAATCGAACGGCGGCTGCGGCAGATTGCCGACGATATGGGCTATAGCCTGACGGAATTCACGATCACCATATTCGCCACGCCCAAATAAGGGTCGTCGCGGGGCGATTCAGCGGCTGGCGGCGGCTACCTCGAAAAAGCGCGCGAGCAGGGGCGTGTCGTTTTCCTTGCGGTGCGCCAGCAGGATCTGGCTGCCGGCATCCGGCGTGTCCAGCGGGCGGTAGACCACGCCCGGGATGCCGGTTTTGGCGTAGGTTTCCGGCAGGATGGAAATACCCATTCCGGCAGCCACCAGGCCGACGATGGTGGCTCCTTCCCGGGCCTCCTGGCCAATCTGCAAGGCGAACCCGGCACGGCTGGCCAGGACGCTGACGTGCTCGAACAGGCCGCAGCCCAGGCCGCGCGGGAACAGGATGAAGGACTCGCCGGACAAGGCCGCCATCGACACCGGCGTGTCCTGGCGTGCCAGCCGGTGGCCCGCCGGCAGCGCGGCCATCAGCCGGTCGCCCCATAGCGTCAACACGCGGACGTCCGGCGGCGGGCAGAACAGGATGGACGGACGCAGGAAGCCCACGTCGATACTGCGGTCCGCCAGTGCCTGCAATTGCTGGCCGGTGGACATGTGCAGCAGATCCGCCTTGGCGGAGGGATGGCTGCTGCGGAAAGCCTGCACGATCCGGGGAAAGGCGTCGAACATCGGCACGGAGGCGGTGAACGCGATGCGGATTTCGCCCGCCTCGCCCTGCATTGCCTGGCGGACGACGTCGCCGGCCCGCTCCAGGTGTTGCAAGGCGCGCCTGGCCTGGTCCAGGAACAAGGTGCCGGCCTCGGTCAGCTCCACGCGCCGTTTGGTCCGGTGCAACAGCGTCGCGCCCAGTTCGTCTTCCAGGGATTTCACCTGCATGCTCAAGGGCGGCTGGCTGACGTGCAGGCGGCGGGCCGCCGCGCTGAAGCTAAGTTCCTCTGCCACCGCGACAAAGTAGCGGAGTTGACGGAAATCCATGGTTATTTGAAAAACATATGAATGTGCAACGGAAAAAGTATTGGACACTATAACTAAGGGTAAACCATTATGACGGCCGCAACATACTGTATTTTTTCAGAACTCTAGGAGACTCCGATGCGAGCTGACAGCATGCTGTCCAAATTCTTCCGCCGTCTGGCCCTGGCTACGGCCGTGGCCGGCACCGCGATGCCCGCGATGAGTCATGCGGCTGACTTCCCGTCCAAGCCCATCAAGATTGTCGTGCCCTATGCACCGGGCGGCGCCGTCGATATCGTCACCCGCCTGGTTGCCCAGAAGATGGGCGAAACGCTCAAGCAAAGCATTATCATCGACAACCGCCCCGGCGGGGCAACCAACATCGGCATGGACATCGTGGCGCGCGCGCCGGGCGATGGCTATACGCTGTTGACTGCCTCGAACTCCCTGGCCAGCAATGCCGCCCTGTTCACCAATCTGAACTTCGATCCCGCCAAGGACCTGATTCCCGTGGGTGCGATCGGCTACGCGCCGCTGGTCGTCGTGGTGCCCTCGTCGTCGCCCTTCAAGACCCTGCAGGATCTGATCGCGGCAGGCAAGGCCAGTCCGGACAAACTGACCTACGCGTCGGCCGGCAACGGCAGCTCGGGCCATCTGGCCAGCGAACTGTTGAAGGACGAAGGCAAGTTCAATGCGCTGCATGTTCCCTACAAGGGCGGCGCGCCTGCCATCACCGATATGCTGGGCGGACGCATCAGCTTCATGTCGATCAACCCGGTCGAGGCGATCCCCCACATCAAAGGGGGCAAGATGACCCCGCTGGCCGTGCTGGACAGCAAGCCCTCGGCGCTGTTGCCGGGCGTGCCCACGATCGCGTCGCTGGGCCTGCCCAATGCCGCGGCCTCGGTCTGGTGGGGCCTGTGCGCACCCAAGGGCACGCCGGCCGATGTGGTCGCCAAGCTGAACGACGCCCTGCAAAAGGCCCTGGCCGACACCGCCGTGCAGGCGCGCCTGTCGGAACTGGGCGCCGTCACCACGCCCGGTACCGCCGCGGATTTCGGCAAGTTCGTGCAGGACGAGACCGTGAAGTGGTCGCGCGTGATCAAGGCCGCGAACATCAAGGCTGATTGAGGGGCCCCACCCCCGAAGCGCTGCGCGCTTCCCCCTCAAGGGGGCGACACCAGCGGACCGGCGGAGCCGGATCCGCGGTGTCCTGGATCGGGGGCACCTGTTTTTTGCGTGGGGGAAGGTCCACCCCCGGAGCGCTGCGCGTGTAGATAAGCCCACCCCCGAAGCGCTGCGCGTGTAGATAAGCCCACCCCCGAAGCGCTGCGCGCTTCCCCCTCAAGGGGGCGACGCTGGAGGACCGGCGGAGCCGGATCCTCGGCGTCCCGGGTCGGGGGGGGCACCTGTTTTTTGCGTGGCGGTGTGATGGCTGGTCCCACCCCCGGAGCGCTGCTCGCTTCCCCTTCGAGGGGGCGACGCTGGAAGACCGGCGGAGCCGGATTCTCGGGGGCACGGGTTGGCCGCACCGGTTTTCTTCGTGGCGGTGTGGTGGCTGGTCCCATCTCTGAAGCGCTGCGCGCTTCCCCTTCGAGGGGGCGACGCTGGGGGGCTGGCGGAGCTGGGTTCTCGGGGGGCCGGGTGGGGCACTGTTTTTTTTGCGATGCGCGGGGCGCGTCGTGCTTTGGAGCGATGAGATGAGCTACGCCGTACGGAATATCCAGCGCGCCGATGGCGCGGTGATCGCGCAGCTGGCGGCGGCCGGGACAGCTACGGTTCATGAAGCGCAGGGCCGCAGCGGCCTGCTGCAGCCGTATATGCGGCCGATCTACGCGGGTGCCGCCATCGGCGGCAGCGCGGTCACCGTGCTGGCCCATCCGGGCGACAACTGGATGCTGCATGCCGCCATCGAGCTTTGCCAGCCCGGCGACGTCATGGTCGTGGCGTGCAGTGCCCCCAACACGGACGGCATGTTCGGCGAATTGCTGGCGACGTCAATGCGGGCGCGGGGCATCGCCGGTTTGGTGATCGATGCCGGCTGCCGCGACGTGCAAGCGCTCAAGGATATGCAATTCCCCGTGTGGTCCAAGGCGATTTCCGCCAAAGGCACCATCAAGGCCACGCCTGGCTCGGTAAACCTGCCGGTGGTGTGCGCGGGCGCCATGGTCTCGGCGGGCGATGTGGTGGTGGCGGATGACGACGGTATTGTCGTCGTGCCGCGCCGCCGTGCCGCCGAAGTCGCTCACGCTTGCGAGGCGCGCTTGCAGAAAGAGGCCATGAACCGCAAGCGCCTGGCCGCGGGCGAGCTCGGCCTGGACATCTATGGCATGCGCGACAAGCTGCGCGAAGCAGGGCTGGTTTACGTGGATAGCGAAGCCGATCTGCCCTGAGCCAGTACGGACGCCTGCCAGGCGTCGTTGCCCTCGTGACGGGTGACCGCGCGGTAGCCGGGTACTGGATGACAGATGCGTGGTGCGTGGCCGGGCGGCTCACCGGCGCGAAGGCATGCGGCACCCCGGTCTGATAGTGCACGACAGCGTAGGGAAAAGCCCCGAAGGTTGGATCGATGTCCAACCTTCGGGGCTTTTTTCATGGGCCGCTTTCCTTTCATTCCCCTGAGCGAAGTTTCGCTGGCGCCACGGGCCTGCGACGCGGTGCGAGGGTCGGTAAGTATTTCCCCTAGATGCCATCGGCTTGATATTCAGTATTATGAGCAAAAAGCTCAGTAGGCTGATTAATTGGTCGTCAAACAGGCGCCACGAAGCGCCGGCACTCAAGGGGTAAGCAAGCCATGAAGCTGCACAAACTGATTCTGGGAACCGCCGTCGCCGCACTATGCCTGGCGGGCGGGACCTCCGCTTCCGCGGAGGACGCCGCGTCGTTTCCAAGCAAGAACTTCGACATCATCGTTACGTTCCCGCCGGGAGGCGGCACGGATATGCTGGCCCGGCTGGTCGGCAACTACATGGCCGATACGCTGGGGAAAGCGGCGATTGTCGAGAACCGTCCGGGCGCCAGTGGCAACGTCGGGGCGCGGGTGGTGAAGGAGCGGGCCCCCGACGGCTATTCGCTGTTGATGGTCAACAGTTCGTTCGCAGTCAATCCCGGCGTCTTCAAGACCTTGCCGTTCGATCCCAAAAAGGATTTCGACGCCATTATCAACATCGCTTATGTGCCGTCGGTGCTCGTCGTACCGCCCGGGTCGCCTTACAAGAACCTGCACGATGTCACGGTGGCCGCGGCGAAAAGCAATGACGTGTCTTTCGGGTCCTGCGGCAACGGCACGCCCCAGCACCTGGCGGGCGAACTGTTCAAGCTGCAGGCCAAGATCAATATGGTGCACGTGCCTTACAAGGGCTGCGGGCCGGCGCTCAATGATGTGGTGGGCGGGCAGATCGGCCTGGCGGTGATTACCGCGTCCAGCGCGCTGCCCTTCATCAAGGCCGGCAAGCTGCGCGCACTGGCGGTAACGTCCAAGGAGCGCTCCAAGCTGATGCCCGACGTGCCCACGGTCGCCGAGCAGGGCTATCCCGGCTACGAGCTGACGCAGTGGCATGGCCTGCTGGCGCCGGCCGGCACGCCCGACGATATCAAGCAAAAACTTTACGCCGGCGTCGCGAAGATCATGCAGCGCCCGGACGTGCAGCAGAAACTGGCTGACCTGGGCTACGACACCGCGTCCGACGGACCGGCGGTATTCCAGAAGATGGTGTCCAGCGATATCGACAAGTTCACCGCGCTGGCACACAAGATCGGCCTGTCCGCGGATTAGGGCCTGTTAACAGTCCCTAGTCCGGAGGTCGCGTAATCGTGTCGGCGGGGCGTGTGCAGCGGCACCGGCATCGGCCGGCGAGAACCGTGGCGCGGTCGCCCCGGTAGTTACATTGCATGGCGAGAAAACAAGGAGCATTCGATGAGCAACAAGTTGAGAATCAGTCTGGCCTGCGGCGCGTACGATCGGACACAGGCATTGTTCGATGGCCGTGCGCCGATCGAGGGGTGCGAGGTCGCCGCAGTACCGATCGAGCCGGAAGAAGCCTTCCACCGCGCGTTCCGCTACCAGGAGTTCGACGTTACCGAGATCTCCATGAGCAGCCACATGATGACCACGGCGCGCGGCGACAACGAGTACGTCGCGGTGCCGGCGTTCATCTCGCGCGTCTTCCGGCAATCGGGCATCTACGTCCGTACCGACCGTGGCATCAAGACGCCGCAGGATCTGCGTGGCAAGGTGATCGGGGTGCCGGAATACCAGATCACCGCCAATGTGTGGATCCGCGGCATCCTGGAAGACGAATACGGCGTCAAGCCGAGCGACATCAAATGGCGTCGCGGCGGCATCGAAGAGCCGGGCCGCGGCGAGCGCGCGCCCATCGACCTGGGCAAGGAAATCGACCTGCAGCAGATCCCCGATGACAAGACGCTGTCCGGCATGCTGGAGGCGGGCGAGATCGATGGCTACATCGGCGCTCGCGCGCCGTCGTGCTTCCTGCGCGGCGCACCCAATGTGGGCCGCCTGTTCGGCGATTACATCGAAGCGGAAAAGGACTACTACCGCCGCACGGGAATTTTCCCGATCATGCACATGGTGGGCATCCGGAAATCGCTGGTGGAGGAGAACCCGTGGCTGCCGGTCAGTGTCTACAAGGCCTTCCTGAAGGCCAAGGCGCTGGCGGTGAAGGAGCTGAACGAAATCTGCCACCTGGCCGTGACGCTGCCTTGGATGGTGCACCACTACAACGAGGCGCGCTCGATCATGGGCGAGGACTATTGGCCTTACGGCATGGAGGCCAACCGCCATACGATCGAGACTTTTGCCCGCTACCACTACGAACAAGGGCTTTCCAAGCGCAAGGTCGCGCCGGAAGAGTTGTTCGCCAAGTCGGCGCTGGATCTGTCCAAGATCTGATAGACGCGGATGAAAGCCCCGGTCCTGCGTTACCTGGCGCCGCGTACGGTGGACGAGGCGCTGGACATGCTGGGCGCGACGGAAAACGCGCGCATTCTGGCAGGCGGCCAATCGCTGGTCGCCATGCTCAATATGCGTTTCGCGTTCCCGGACTGCCTGGTGGACATCAACCGCATTCCCGAGCTGGCCTATCTGCGCGAAAGCGACAGCGGCGATGCGATCGAGATCGGCGCGATGACGCGCCAGCGCGATGTCGAGTTTTCGCCCCTGGTGGCGGCGCGCCTGCCCCTGTGGCGCGAAGCCGTGCTGCACGTGGGACACCGGCAGACCCGCAACCGGGGCACCGTGGGCGGCAGCCTTTGTCAGCTCGATCCTTCCGCGGAAATCCCGACGGTGGCGATGGCCATGGATGCCACGATCGTGGTGCGCAGCCGGCGCGGTACGCGGGAGTTGTCCATCGCGGACTTTCCCGCCGCGTATATGACTCCCGCCGTCGAGCCCGACGAAATGGTGACCGCGGTGCGCGTGCCCCTGTGGCCGCGGCGCCATGGGCATGCCTTCGTCGAGTTCGCGCGGCGCCATGGCGATTTCGCCATCGTTTCGTGCGCGGCGCTGGTGTCGCTGGACGATCAGGGCCGCATCGCGCGCGCCTCGCTGACCCTGGGCGGCGTGGGCATCGCGCCGCTGCGCATGCGCGACGCCGAGGCGGCGCTGCTGGGCCGTGCGCCCGACGGCGACGCGCTCGCCGCGGCCGCCGCGTTGTGCGGACAGGTCGACGCTACGGGAGACAGCTATGTCCCGGCCTGGTACCGGCGCAGGCTGGCCGCCGTGCTGGCGCGCCGCGCCCTTGACCAGGCCGTCCAGCGGGCGCGCGCCTATGAGGAGACCGCATCATCATGAACCCGGACGACACGTCCCGCGAGACCCGGCCGATACGGCTGGTGGTCAATGGCGAGGCCCGTTGCGGCACGGCGGAGCCGCGTGTGCACCTGGCGGACTTCCTGCGTGGAGAGTTGAAATTGACCGGCACGCATATCGGCTGCGAGCACGGCGTTTGCGGTGCCTGTACCGTTCTGGTCGATGGCCAGTCGGCGCGGTCCTGCCTGATGCTTGCGGTGCAGGCGGAAGGCTGCGGCATCGAAACCATCGAGGGCCTGGCTGCCAGCGACGGCACGCCGCATCCCTTGCAGGCGGCCTTCCATGAACTGCATGCGTTGCAATGCGGCTATTGCACGCCGGGAATACTGATGTCGCTCGTGGAACTGCTGCGCGACCGGCCGGACCCGGACGAAGCCCTGGTTCGCGACGTCCTGTCCGGCCATTTGTGCCGCTGCACGGGTTACCAGAATATCGTGGCCGCGGCGCTGCGCGCGGCACAGCGGCTGCGCGAAGGACGGATCGATGGAAGTGTCGCTTGAACGAAAGACGCGCGAAAGCGCGCCGTACCCGGAATCGCGTACCCCGGCCATGACGAATCCGGGCATCGGCCAAGCCGTGCTCCGCATCGAGGACGAGGCGCTATTGACCGGCAAGGCGTGCTTCGTGGATGACATCCAGGTCGAAGCGCCGCTGCATGCGTGTTTCGTGCGCAGCCCCCATGCGCACGCGCGTATTGTTGCCATTGACGCGGCGGCGGCGCGCGCGATGCCGGGCGTCGTGGCGGTCTACGCCGCGCGAGACCTCTTTGGGGAATTGACGGAATGGCGTATGCCGCTGGGTTTCCCGCTGGCCAATCTGCCGGCGGATACGACGCCCTTCGTGCTGGCGCTCGATGAGGTCGCGTTCGTGGGCGAAACGGTGGCGATCGTCGTCGCATCTTCGCGCCATGAGGCAGAGGATGCCGCCGCGGCCGTGTCGGTGGACTACGAGGTCCTGCCCGCGGTATCGGATTGCCGCGATGCGTTGGCCCCCCAGGCGCCGCGCGTGCGCACCGAACTGGTGTCTAACGCCCTGCAGGAATACACCCTGTCGTACGGCGATTGCGACGCCGCGTTCGCCGGCGCGCACCGCGTTGTGCAAGAAGAATTCCATGTCCATCGCGGTTGTGCCCATCCCATGGAAGGCCGGGGCGTGCTGGCACGTCCGGACCCGGCGTCGGGCGAACTGACGGTCTGGTCGTCGACCCAGATGGCGCACGAACTGCACTATACGATCGCCTTGATGCTGGGCCAGCCAGAGGACCTTCTGCGCGTGGTCACGCCGGATGTCGGCGGCGGCTTTGGCGCCAAGTTCATGATCTATCCGGAGGAGATCGCCGTGCCCGCCGTGGCGCGCAAGCTGCGCCGCGCCGTCAAATGGGTGGAGGACCGGCGCGAGAACTTCGTGAGCGCCATCCAGGAGCGCGACCAGTATTGGTCGATGGCGGTCGCCGTGGACCGACGAGGATGCCTGCTGGGACTGCGCGGGCGCATGGTGCACGACCACGGCGCCTACACGCCGCAGGGGACCAACGTGCCGTACAACGCGGCTTCCTCGATGACCGGCCCTTATATCGTGCCGGCCTACCATCTGGACGTTGCGGTTGCCTATACCAACAAGGTCCCGGTTGCCACGGTTCGCGGGGCAGGGTATCCCCAGGCCGCATTCGTCATGGAGCGCCTGCTGGACCGGGTCAGCGTCGAGCTCGGCATCGACCGCGCGGAGTGTCGGCGCCGCAACCTGATCCCGGCCGGGAAAATTCCCTACACCAAGCCGCTGAAGTCCCGGGCCGGCGTACCGCTGACCATCGACAGCGGCGATTTCCCCGCTTTGCAGGCGCGGGCGTTGCAGGCCATCGACTATGACGGGTTCGAGTCGCGCAAGCAGGCATCGCGAGACAAGGGATTGTGCCGGGGGATCGCCGTTGCCAATAGCGTCAAGCCGACCGGGCGCGGACCTTTCGAATCGGCGCGCGTTCGCGTGCAGCCTTCCGGCCAGATTACGGTGTACACCGGCGCGCTGGCCATGGGGCAGGGCATCAAGACGACCTTGGCGCAGATTTGCGCGGGCCACCTCGGCGTCGCGCCGGAGGCCGTGCAGGTGGTCGCCGGCGATACCGCCTTCATCGGCTACGGCATGGGCGGCTTCGCCAGCCGCCAGGCGATTATGGCCGGCACCGCGGTGGATCAGGCCGCGGCCCGTCTGCGGCGCAAGATCCTGGACGCGGCGGCGGTGCTGTTGAACGTGCTGCCCGACACCTTGACCCTGGCCAATGGCGAGGTCGTCTCCCAGGCCGGCGCGGGATCGTCGGTCGCGCTGGCGCGACTGGCCATGCTGTTGAAAGGTGTGCCCGGGTACGCGCTGCCGGTGCCGGGCGACCCAGGCCTGGACGAGACCGTCCATTTCCATTGCGATGCCCAAGCGTACGCCGGCGCTTCGCATGCCTGCGAAGTCGAGGTCGATACCATGACCGGCGCGGTCAACATCGTTCGCTATGTCGCCGTGCAGGACAGCGGGCGCATCATCAATCCCATGTTGGCCGAGGGCCAGGTGCATGGCGGCGTGGTGCATGGCATCGGCAATGCGCTGTTCGAGTGGATGGGGTACGACAGCGAGGGTCAACCCTTGACGACTACGTTCGCGGAATACCTGCTGCCGACCGCACCCGAAGTGCCGGATATAGAGGTGATATTCCAGCCATCCATGACGCCGCTCAATCCGTTGGGCGTCAAGGGCGTGGGTGAGTGCGCCACGATTCCGGTCGCCGCCGCGGTTATCGGTGCGATCGAGCATGCGCTGGCTGACCACGGTGTGCGCCTGTCCGAATTTCCCCTCACGCCGGTGCGCCTGCTGGAACGCCTGGATGCGGGTGCTGGGCGCAGTGCCGACGCGGACGTGTCCTAGTCACGGTCTTCAATCTTTTCAGGAACTGCCATGGAGTTCACCAATACTTTTCACGTGCCGCTGCCGTTGGAGGAAGCCTGGACGTTGATGCTGGACGTGCCGCGCATCCTTCCCTGCCTGCCGGGCGCGCGCTTGACCGAAGTCCTGGGCAACGACCGCTACAAAGGATCGGTGTCGGTTCGGTTGGGACCCATCCGGTTGACGTTCGACGGACAGGCAACGATGGTGCGAAGGGATGACGAAAACCATGTTGCCTGGCTCGAGGGTTCCGGCAGCGACCCCAAAGGACGCGGTTCGGCGCAATCCGAATTCAGCTTCGCGTTGACGCCCGCGGCCGATGGCGGCACAAGGGTGACCGTCACGACCCGACTTGCCTTGGCCGGCTCGGTCGCGCAATACGGGCGCGGCAGCGGCATGATTGCCGAGGTTGCGTCTCAGATTCTGAGACAGTTTGAAGAAAACCTGGCCAGATCCCTGGCGCCGGACGCCGAGGCTGTGGGGGCGGAGGGCTTCGCTTCCCTGGCGCAGGATGGGCTTCCGGGCACGACGCATGGGGCGGCGTACGGTGGGCCGGAGGGGGCAGCGCTGCATGCCTCGGCGCCTGGAGCGGCAGGCGCCATGGGCGGGGGCGCAGCGGCACCCCGTTTCCAACCCGAGGGCGGACCGGCGTCCGGCCAGGCCATCGACGCGCAAACCGTCCTCTTGCAGGCGCAGGCCGTCCTTGGCCAGGCCCAGGCCATTCTGGCGCTGGCGCAATCGCGTATGGTCCAGTCCAGGCGCGGGGTCTCGCCCGGCGCGGCCTCATCAGGCGAAATCAATATGCTCAAGATCGGCCTGAAGGCCATATGGGCTCGCATCCGCTACAGCGTGGCCGGGCTTTTCGGGCGGCGCACATAGCGCCATCGATAGCCGGCCGGGAAAGCCACGCGCGAGCGTGGCTTTCTCTTTTTTGGCGCAGGGCGCCGACCGATTGCGGCCGAGGTCTTATATAATATACAAGACATCCACTCGTCCGGCCCTGCCGGATGCTTCTTTCCCTCGCATGGACATGCCGCCATGAACGCCGCCCCGGATTCCACAGTACACGCGCTAGAACCCCTGGCGGATCCGCCCACGCTCTCGCAGCTTTTCCTTGGGTTCTTCTGGCTGGGAATGACGGCCTTCGGCGGCGCCTTGCCGCTGGCGCGCCGGATGACGGTGGAAAAGCACCGCTGGATCTCCAGCGAGGAATTCACCACCTTGCTCGGACTGTGCCAGTTCCTGCCGGGCGGCAACATCATCAACCTGTCCGTTGCGCTGGGGATGCGCTTTCGTGGCGTGGCTGGCGCGATCGCCGCCATGCTGGGCTTCGTGCTCATGCCGACGGTCGTGGTCATCCTGCTGGGCGTGGTCTACGAGCGCTATCAGGACGATCCGCACGTGCGCCACCTGTTTGCCGGCCTGGCCGCGGCGGCGGCCGGGCTGCTGATTTCGCTGACGTTGAAGATCGGCGCGCCCTTGCTGAAGAACCACCGGGGCATGGTGGTCGCGGTGCTGTGCTTCGTGGCCATCGCCGTGTTGCGGCTGCCCTTGCTGCCGACGATGGTGGTGCTGACGCCGATCAGCATCCTCGCTTACTGGAGGATGCGTCGATGATCGACACTCTGATCCAGCTGGGCGTCCTGTTCACGCAGCTGTCGCTGTTGGCCTTTGGCGGTGGCAATACCATCCTGCCGGAAATGCAGCGCCAGGTCGTCGATGTGCATCATTGGATGACCGCGGAAAACTTCACGGCGCTGTTCGCGCTGGCCCAGGCCGCGCCCGGGCCGAACCTGATGATCGTTCCCATGGTGGGCTGGCACATCGCGGGGCTGCCGGGCATGCTGGTCAGCAGCTTCGCGAAGTTCGTGCCGTCGTCTATCGTGGTCATCCTTGTCATGCGCCTGTGGGAGCGCTTCAAGGACAAGCCGTGGCGCGCGGTGGCCCAGGCGGGCATTTTCCCGGTCACGGTAGGGCTGCTGGCGGCCAGCGCCGCCTTGATCACCGAAGCGTCGGTGGACAGCTGGCTGTTGGGCGCCATCGCCGCGGTGGTGGCCGTGCTGGGATGGCGCACGCGCCTGCATCCCTTGTGGCTGCTGCTGGGCGGCGCCCTGGTGGGGCTTGCCACGCTGGGCGTGCCGGGTATCCCGTAGGGCGATCGCGCGGCGCGGGTGGGGCCCGCGCGGCGGGCGCGGACGTTGGCGTAAAATTCCCCGCGTGCATCAGCACGCCGCGCATCGATACCAGATGCGCCGGATCGCTTTCGGAAAACTCGATGTCTTCGCCGCTGACAACAGCGCAGCTCGACACCTTGCGGGAGCAAGGTTTCGTTGTTGCCCGTGATTTCGTGCCGGACGCCCAGCGCGACGGCTTGCTCGCCCTGGCCCGGGCCCAGTTGGACCAGGCGGTCGCGCCGGTCGAATACGAGGCGGACCTGGCCTATCCCGGCGCGCCCGCCTCGCGGCAGGCCGAAGGCGGCGGGACGGTCCGGCGCCTGCTGGATGCCTATGCGCGCGATCCGCTGTTCGCCGCGTGGGCCACCGACGCCGCCGTGGCGGCATCCCTTCATCGCTATTTCGGCCAGGGCGCGGTGTTGTCACGCGCCCATCACAATTGCGTGATGACCAAGCATCCGCGCTTCGGCAGCCTGACGGGCTGGCACCGCGACATCCGCTACTGGTCTTTCGACCGGGAGGATCTGGTTTCGACCTGGCTGGCGCTGGGAGAAGAAACCGCTCACAACGGCGGCCTCTGGCTGGTGCCGGGCTCGCATACCATGACGCTGGCGGCGGATCGCTTCGACGCGGCGCAATTCCTGCGCGAAGATCTGCCGGATAATGCCGCGCTGATCGCCACGGCCGTATCGCCCGAACTGGCGCCGGGCGACGTTTTGTTTTTTCACTGTCGCACCCTGCACGCGGCCGGCCGCAATCAAAGCGACCGGGTCAAGTTTTCGGTCGTCCATACCTATCACGCCGTGGATACCCATCCGGTGCCGGGCACCCGGTCGGCCGGGAAGCCGGAAGTTCCGCTGGACTCGCCCTAGCGGCTGCCCATCGCCGGGCCGAAGCAATTGAAACCTTCTCGCCGGCGGCATGTCTGTTATCTATAGCGCAACGCCGCCGCGACGCATGGATCGGCCGTAACCCGGGCGGGAACGCCGCGGGTCGGGTTCTGCCGGTCCGCCAGCGTCGTCCCCAGGCGGCGCGGCGCTCCGGGGGTGTGCTTCATTCCGAAACCGCGTCGCGCTTCGGGACGGATCACCTTGGGCAGTCATACCGTCATGAGTCCATATCATGGTTTCAAATAGCGAAAAGCAGGATGGCAGTTCAACGCACGGCAATGCGGGGTCTCCGGGTGCCACCCGGTCGGCGGATAGCCTCGATAGCGGCGGCAAAATATCGCCGGCCTCCCTGGCGGCCATGTTCCCCTCGGACGGGGCGCGCAAAATTTCGGCCTGGAGGCTGATCAAGCCTTACTGGATTTCCGAGGACCGCCACCGTGCCCGCGGCCTGCTGGCGTTGGTGGTGGCGTTGAACCTGGGGATTGTCTACGTCAACCTGCGCGTCAATACCTGGTACGCCACGTTCTATGATGCGTTGGACAAGCGCGATCTACCCGCATTCACGCATTTGATCCTGGTTTTCACCCTGCTTGCCTTCATTTTCATCGCGTTGAGCACCGTGCAGATCTATTTCCGGCAGATGCTCGAATTCCGCTGGCGGCAGTGGCTGACGGACGTCTACCTGCGCGAATGGCTGCTGAGCCGGTCGTATTACCGGATGGAGCGCGATCATATCGTCGACAACCCCGACCAGCGTATCGCGGAAGACTTGCGCAGCATGGCGACCAATACCTTGGCGCTTTCGATCGACCTGATATCCACCATTGCCACGTTTTCGGTATTCGTCTCGCTGCTCTGGATGTTGTCCGGCGCGCTCGCGTTCGCCGTCTTCGGGCACCCCGTGCGGATCCCCGGCTATCTGGTCTGGGCGGCGATCGGCTACAGCATCCTGGGCTCTTTCGTGGTCCACAAGATCGCCCGGCGCCTCGTCGACGTGGGCTATCGCCAGCAGAAAGTGGAAGCCGATTTCCGCGTGCTGCTGGTGCGGGTGCGCGAGAACGCCGAGCAGATCGCCTTCTACGATGGCGGTCCGGAAGAGGGCCGGCGCGCGCGAGCCGCGTTCGGCGCGGTGCGCAACAACTGGCGCGAGATCATGCGGTATACCAAGCGCCTGGTCTTCGCCAGTTCCATCTATGGCCAGATCGCCATTATCTTTCCCCTTGTCGCCGCCGCGCCGCGATACTTCGCCGGTGCCTTCACGATAGGGGTACTGATGCAGCTGAATAACGCATTCGGCCAGGTCAGCGGCGCCTGTTCCTGGTTTATCAATAGTTATGCCACGCTGGCGGACTGGCGCGCCACCATCAACCGTCTGCGCGAATTCAGCAAACGCATGGGTCAGGGCGACCCGGACCGCCTGTCGCGCGAACAGGGCGATGAGGTCTCGGCGCATGGGCTGCATATCTTCCGTCCCGACGGGCATGCCTTGGGGGTTCCGTCGACGTTCCGCGTGGCCCCCGGCGAACGCTGGCTGGTGCGCGGGCCGTCGGGCGCCGGCAAGAGTACCTTGCTGCGTACCCTGGCCGGATTGTGGCCGCACGCATCCGGCAACCTGGTCACGCCCTCCGGCCGCGATACGGGGGAGGGCGGCGAAGGCCGTACCGCCTTGTTCCTGCCGCAGTCGACCTATGTCCCGGACGGCACCTTGAAGCAAGCCGTCTGCTATCCCGACACGACCGATTCGCATAGCGACGCGGAGTGCGTCGAGGCACTGCGGCTGTGCCGGCTGGAGGCCTATGCGGATCAGCTGTACGTCACCGATGCATGGGCGCGCCGCTTGTCGCCGGGCGAGAAGCAGCGCCTGTCCTTCGCGCGCGCGCTGCTGCTCAAGCCGCGGTTCCTCTTCATGGACGAATCCACGTCGTCGCTGGATACCGATACCGAAAGGCATCTGTACGAAACGCTGCTGCAACGCCTGCCTCACGCGGCCATCATCAGCGTGGCCCACCGCGATACCTTGACGCGGTTCCATACGCACGAGATGCGTGTCGGGCCGCAAGCCGACGTCCGTCCGCTGGCGTTGGCGCCCGCCGGGACTTGAATGGGCCAGGATTTCGTCATCGGGCCGGGGATGTTCTGGCGGGAGATCTTCCCGGGCCTGGTGCTGCTCGTCGCCACGGCCATCGGCGTGTCGCTGGGATATTGGCAATTGCGCCGGGAAGTGATGCGCCGGCGCGCCGTCGAGGCCCAGTTGCAGGCCGCGCGCGACCTGGCCGATAGCGCCACGCTGGCGAAGTCCACCTTCCTGGCGACGATGAGCCATGAAATCCGCACGCCGCTGAGCGGCATCATCGGCATGCTGGATCTTCTCATGCGCTCGGCCATGGGCCAGGAGCAGCGGCAAATGCTGCTGGCCGTCAATTCGGCGGCCAACTCGCTCTTGCAGATCCTGGACCAGGTGATGGACTTCTCCAAAATGGAGGCGAACCGCATGAGCCTGGAGTCGGTGCCGGTGGACCTGCGCGCCATGGTGCAGAGCGTGGTCATGGTCATGGGCGAACCGGCGCGCCGCCGTGGCGTGCAGACCCGCTGTGAAGTCGACGACGCCGTCAGTGCGGCCGTGCTGGGCGATCCGCTGCGCATCCGGCAGATCCTGACCAACCTGATCAGCAATGCGGCCAAGTTCACGGCACAGGGCGAGGTGTGCCTGACACTGACCGTGGATGCCGCCGATGCCGGACACCAGTCCTTGCGCTTCGTCGTGGCGGATACCGGCATTGGCATCCCCAGGGAAAAGCTCGCGCAGGTCATGGCGCCGTTCCGTCAGGCCGATACGTCGATCTCGCGCCACTATGGCGGCAGCGGCCTGGGCCTGTCGGTGTCCAGCCGGCTGGCCGCGCTGATGGGAGGCAAGCTCGTGCTGGACAGCGATCCGGGCAAGGGGACACGCGCAACGTTCCTGTGCCGGTTGCCGGTCGCGCGCTCGGAGCGGTTGCCGGCGACGCCCAAGGTGCGGCAATTGGCGCTGCCGGCGCCGTCCGCGCCTTGCCTGGACGGGTCCTGTCCCAGCCCGCGGGCCGACTATCGCGGTCCGCTCCTGCCGCCACGGCCCGCGGACGAATCGATGGCATGCGCCGACATCGCGGCCGACGCGCCGCGCTTGCTGGTGGTGGACGATCACGCGATCAATCGCGATCTGATTCGCAGGCAGCTCGCCACGCTGGGTTATGCCTGCGATGTGCGGGGCGACGGGGCGGCCGCCCTGGAAGCGCTGAAAGCGGGCCGCTACGCCATGCTGCTGACGGACTGCCAGATGCCCGGAATGGGCGGCGCCGAACTGGTTACGGCCTGGCGGGAGCACGAGCGCCACGCCGCCGTCATGACGCGCCTGCCCATTGCCATGGTGACCGCCAGGACCGACGGACATCCGGACGACGGTCCAAATGTCGACGCGCGCGTGCGCAAGCCGGTGACGCTGGACCGCCTGCGTGCCGTGCTGCTGGATTGCCTGCCGCCCGATGCGGTGACCGCGGCGCTGGGCAACGGATCCGGGCAGGCACCGCGGCCGGCCGCCCATGCGGGGCTGGCGCTGCCCGTGCTGCGCCAACATTTCGGACGGGACGAAGCGGCGCTGCGCGACTTCCTGCAGGCGTCGCTGGCGGCCTTGCGGGCCGACCTGGTCCATGCCTTGTCCGATCTCTGCCCGCAGTGTTGCGAGCGCTACGCGGATTGGCTGCATCGGGCGCTGGGTGCGCTCAGCATGCTGGGGCACTGGCCCGTGGTGGACGAAGGCAACGCGCTAGAGGAAGCGTTGCGCGGGGCCCCCAACCTGAACCTTTTGCACGAGATGCTGCAGTTCCTGGAGCATTTCGCCCAGACCGTCGAGGACATCGACCAGGAAGTCCGCGAACTCTGATGGCGCCGCATGGCGGCCACGAGGCCGGATGGCTGGTGGCCGGGATCGCCGACGCCGCCTGGACCGGCCTGTCCCCCGCGGACAGCTTAATAATGGGCGTCGTCGGCGGCCGCGCCGGCCAGTCCCGTCATCCTGTCCGGGACCTGGCTGATCGCCGATCCCGTCATCTCGATGACATGGAAGCCGCCATCCGGGCCTTGTATCCGGACGCGCAGCCGGCGCTGCGCATACGAATCCGCGCCGGTATGCAGCCAGGCGCGGGCCTTGTCGCGGTCATCCTCGTGCACGTTCGCCAGCCAGTCGGTCAGGGCGATGGATGCATCGGAGACAGGGATGCCCTGGGGAAGTTGCCCCAGCCAGTGCAGGCGCTGTTCCGCGCGGCGGTACTCCCACGCGACCTGGCCGCTGACGCGCAGGGCCGCTTCCAACTGCCGGGTCAGGGCAGCGGTGCGTTTCAGGGCCTGTTCGCGATCGGAGGACAGCGCCGAGGTCACCAGGCTCAGCAGCGCGGCGCAGCCCAGGAAACCCTGCACGGCCAATAGCGGCTCGCCGTCGAAATGCGCGATATTGGCGTAAGGGCCCATGCCGCTCAGCGTATAGGAGCCGGCGACCAGCGCCAGTCCGGCCACGATCAGCGTGCTGCCGAGGGCGCCCCAGGCCAGCGCGACGATGGCCACGAAAAGCAGCGGGCCATAGCTCATGCCGAATCCGTCGTGCCAGACGATGCGCGTGCCGCCCGGTGGATTATCGAAAACGATGGTCGTGCCGGCCAGCAGGGCGAAGGCCGCGACCAGTCCTATCCATAGGTGCAGCACATTCTGTTCGGCCAGCGCGCGCGGGCGGAAGTGCGCCCACGCCACGATCATCGGCGTGGTGATCAGGCAACCGACGAAACCGGCGAGGCTCCATACATACCAGTGCTCGGCGGAAGCCGATGGATCGGCCGCGCGCAGGCCCAGGACGGCCAGTACGCCGCCGGCCACGCTGCCGGCGGAAAGCAGCACGATGAACCAGAGCGTGGCGGGCAGGGTGTTCAGCGAGGCAACCCCGCGCGTGCGCCACCGCCAGAGTGCCGCGACCGTGGCGCAGAACACCAGGTCGGTCAGCGCGAAGACCAGCGCGACGGGCAGCGTGCGCTGGCCGATCAGCATGCCGGTGGCGATGTGCAGCAGCGCGGCCAGTGCCATCCATCCGGCCCAACGCCGCGCCGGATTCAGCATGAGGGCCGCCATGAGTACGCCGGCCGGCGGCCAGAACAGGGTGGAAAGCGTCGCTGCGTCGCGTTCGCGCATGCTGATGGCCGCCAGGCATACATATCCCAGCGAGAAGATCAGCAAACACAACACGCGGCGATGTGTCATGGCACCAGGGTAGGAAGGACTTCGAAACATCGGACGCATCTTACAATGGCCGCCGGGGAGTCAGACATCGATTGCAAAGGGATGGAATGATGGCAATTCAGCGCTTTCGACACATCGCGGCCTGCGTGGCGACCGCCGCGCTATGGACCGGTTTGCTGCCGGCCGGCATGGCCGCATCGCGCCCTGCGGTCGAGGCGCGCAATGGGATGGTCGTGACATCGCAATACCTCGCCTCGCAGGTGGGCGTCGATATTTTGAAAAATGGCGGCAACGCCATCGACGCGGCCGTCGCGGTGGGCTATGCCCAGGCGGTGGTCAATCCCTGTTGCGGCAATATCGGTGGCGGCGGCTTCATGACGATCCATCTGGCCGACGGACGCGATACCTTCATCAACTTCCGCGAAACCGCGCCGGCCGGGGCATCGCGCGATATGTACCTGAACGCGAAGGGCGACCTGATCGAGGGGGCCAGCCTGTACGGCTACCGTGCGGTTGCCACGCCCGGCACCGTCCTGGGCATGGATACGGCGCTGCGCAAGTACGGCCGCCTGTCCCGCCAGGCCGTCATGGCGCCGGCCATCGCCCTGGCGCGCGACGGCTTCGTCCTGACGCGCGCGGACACCGACATCCTCGACACCAGCATCGCGATGTTCCGCCGCGACCCGGAAGCTGCCAAGGTCTTCCTGCGGCCCGATGGCACGCCCTTGCAGCCGGGCGACCGGCTGGTGCAGGCGGACCTGGCCCGCACGCTGCAGGCGATCGCCGACCACGGGCCGGATGCCTTCTATAAAGGGCGGATTCCGGCCGCCGTGGAGAAGGCGTCGACCCAAGGGGGCGGCGTGATCCGGGCGGCCGATTTCGCGGCCTACAGGATCACCGAAACCGCGCCCATCACCTGCAACTACCGGGGTTATGTGTTCGTGTCGGCGCCGCCGCCCAGTTCGGGCGGCGCGACCTTGTGCGAAATCCTCAACATCCTGTCCGGCTACGATCTGCGCGCCATGGGGTATGGATCGGCGCAATCCGTTCATGTGATGGTCGAGGCCATGCGGCACGCCTACATGGATCGCAATACCTACCTCGGCGACCCCGCTTTCGTGGACAATCCGCTGGGACGCCTGCTGAGCAAGTCGTACGCCGCCGCGGTACGCGAGAAAATCGCGGGCGACCGCGCGACGCCGTCGGCGCAAGTCCAGCCCGGCATGGCACCGCACGAAAAAACGGAGACCACGCATTACTCCATTGTCGACAAGGACGGCAATGCCGTCTCCACGACATATACGGTGAACGGCCGCTTCGGCGCCGGCGTGATCGCTCCCGGTACCGGCTTCTTCCTGAACGACGAGATGGACGACTTCACCACCAAGATCGGCGCGCAGAATCTGTTCGGGCTGGTACAGGGCGCCACCAATGCGATCGAGCCGGGCAAGCGGCCCCTGTCGTCCATGGCCCCGACGCTGGTGACGCGGGGCGGCAAGACCTACATGGTGCTGGGGTCGCCGGGCGGATCGCGCATCATCACGATCACGCTGGAAACGGCGATAAACGTCATCGACCACGGCATGGCGCCGCAGGAAGCCGTCGACGCGGCGCGCGTTCATCACCAATGGCTGCCTGACGAGGTCTATTACGAGAAATACGGGTTGTCGCCCGACACGCTGAACATTCTGCGTGGCATGGGCTACAAAATGGTCGAACAGACGCCCTGGGGCGCGGCCGAACTGGTGCTGGTGGGCCTGCCCGACGCGTCGCGCGGCCAGGGCGCGGCCAGCTCCGGCAACGATGCGTCGGTGTCGGGCGCGGTGCGCCCGGGCTATCTGTACGGCGCCAACGACGAACGCCGCCCGGCTGGGGCGGCACTGGGGTACTGATGGCCACGGAAGATACGCGCGAGGATCTGGCGCGCCGCGTCAAGGAACTGGAGATCAAGGCGGGCTTCGCCGAGGATTTGCTCGAACAGCTGAACCAGGCGGTGCACAGGCAGCAGGCGCAGATCGAAAAGCTGGCGCAGCGCATCGGCCAGCTACGCCAGCAGCTGGCGGACACGGACGAGGCCAAGGGGACGTTCCGCAGCCTGCGGGATGAAGTGCCACCGCATTACTGACATCGCTTTGATGGAAGTTCCACGAGACGTGGGGCGGTTTGCGCGAATTTGCTGGCCGGCTTGCCGTGTTTCCACGGCGCGGCCCGCGCGCGCGCGGCACCAGGTGGAACGAGATGGTCCGAGATAGTCCTAATAGCGCCGGAATGGTTATGCCCATTCCTGTCGTTATTCATCGGGCCCATGGCAGAAATCCTCCTTCCTTCCTACTCTTCCGGAAACCGCGTGCGCGCGGATTCCGATACCGGCACAGTGCGCCTGGCCGTGCTGCTCGTCATCCACGCCGTCGTCTGGACCATCGCATCCAGTCTCTATCGGTCCAATCTCGATTGGGCCGGGGATATGCTCGAGAACTACAGCTGGGGCATTGCCTGGCAGGCCGGCTACTACAAGCATCCGCCGCTGTTCGCATGGATCGCGGCCGGCTGGTTCAGCGTGTTCCCGCATACCGACGCGGCGTACTTCGCGCTGTCGGTGGTTAATGCGGTGCTGGGTGTCTGCGGCGTCGTGGCCCTGGCGCGCCGATTCCTACCCGCGCGCGAGGCCGCGGTGGCAGGGCTGGCGATGGCGGTATCGCCCGTCTACACCACGCTGGCGATCAAGTTCAATGCGAACACCGTGCTGCTGTCGCTATGGCCGTGGACGGCCTATTTCTTCGTGCGCTATGTGCAGACCGGCACGCGCAAGGCAGCGCTGGCCATGGGCGCCGCCGCCGGGATCGCCATGTTGGGCAAGTACTTTTCCGTCACGCTGCTCGCCGGGCTGGCGCTGGCGGGGCTGGCGCGGCCGGCGTGGCGCGCCCGGCTGATGCATCCGCAAGTGCTGCTGGCCGTGATGGCTGGCACCGTGGTGCTGTGGCCGCATCTGCGCTGGCTGGTCGAAAACGGCATGCCCACGTTCGGCTATGCGCGCGAGCGCATGGGCGAAATCGCCCGGCCCCTGCCGGCCGTGGCCGGCGATATGGTGCTGTATGGCCTGGTGCAGGTGGCTTATCTGCTGCCCGGCATGCTCTTCGTGCTTGTGCTGGCGCGGCATTCGCGCGACCGTGCGGCCAAGCTGATGCTGCACGGCTATGTGCGCCGCTCGCTGAATCGCGACCTGTGGTGGTTGTCCATGGGGACGTTCCTGGCGATATGCGCGCTGGCCACGGCGACCCGGACGCATCTTTCCTCCTTGTGGGGCAATACCCAGTGGTTCGCGATCACCGTCTTCTGGCTGGCGGTGCTCGGCAATGCGGGTATCCGGATGGATACGCGGCGCATTCCGGCCGTGATGGCGGTGTACTGGGCCGTGGTGCTGGCGCTGTCGGCGGCGGGCGGCTATCTGAAGACCGTGCATCACGACAAGCTGGCGATGGAGCCGCGTCTGGAGCTGGCGCGCGCCGCGCATGAGGTATGGGACCGCCGCACGGGACAGCCCTTGCGCATCGTTGCCGGCGACGACAAGGAAGCCCGGGCGGTGGCGTTCTATGCCCGCGGGCGTATCCATTACTGGGACATCTTCGATGCCTCCACCACGCCCTGGGTCAAGGAAACGGACGTCCGGCGCGAAGGTGCCCTGTTCGTTTGCCGCGACAACGACAGGCATTGCCGGGACACGGCGGCCGCTTTCAGCGGCGCGGCCCCCCTGGCCGTGTCGGTCGCCAAGACGTCATGGGGCATCCGGATGCCCGAACGTCATTACATCCTGTTTGTCATGCCACCCGGCAAGGAGGGCGGGGCGGATGTGGCGGCGAGGTGATCCGTTCGCCTGCCGCCGCGGCGCCAGACATCCGGCGCGGTCTCCCGGGATGCGCCCGCCCGCCGCGCGCGGATGCGTATGCCGTATCAGCGCCTTTGCGCCATGCGGGCGCGTAGCGCATGAAAGCCGGCCAGGAAGACTTCCTCTCCGACGAATCGCTTCAGTTCGTCTTCGCGGTCCGGCGGCGCGGTGAACTCGGCGCTCCATTCGCCGAAACAGCGATCGCCGTCCGTGACGGGTGTCAGCTTCAAGGTCGCGACATAGTCGGAGACCCCCATCGGGCTTTCGAGGATCGCGTACGTGAATGTGTAGTCATAGTCGGACAGGGCAAGCAGCTGCTCGCGGATCAGACCGCCGTCGCGTGTATGGAAGTACCGCACGCAGCCGATGCGGTCCGGGGTCAGGCCGTTCTCTATCAGGGAGTCCGTGATCAGCGGGTGCCACTGCGGCATGCCGTTGAAGTCGCGGACCACCGCCCACACATCCGCGGCCGGCGCATCGATGACACCGGAGACGAAAACCGTCGTCATGATTTCTTTTCTCCTGCCGGTGCGGCCAGGGTGCCCGCGGCGGCCATGCGGCCGATATCGGTGCTGTCCAAACCGATTTCCTTCAGCAGCTGGTCGACGATGGGCGCCTGCGCGCGAAAGCGCAACGCCGAGTTGACCACCGCGTCGGAGAAACTCCCCCCCTGATCGTGGCCACCCGTGCCGGATGCCAGCCCGTCGACATGCATGATGCGTATGCTGTCGATCTTCTCCATCGGTTTGACCGATTCCCGGATGATCCCCTCTACCTTGTCCAGCAGCCGCATGCGCAGCGCCGATGCGCGCGCTTCCGGCGTCAGGATGTTGGAGGATTCATTCATCATGCGCAGGCCTTCGGCCTCCACTTCATGCCGGATGCGCGCGGCAGCGAGGCGGATGCGTTCCGCATCGGCCTGTGCTTCCGCTTCGGCACGCATGGCGTAGCCGCGATCCTCGCTGGCTGCGCGTTCCGCCTCGGCGGCCACGCGCAGGCCCAAGGCTTCGCGTTCGGCCGTCTGCGCCGCGGCAACCAGCTCGATGCGCTTGCGCCTTTCGGCCATTTCCAGCTCGCGCGCGGTGAATATTTTCTCTTCCGCGGCCACCGCCAGCGCGCGCGCCGCGTCCGCCGCGGCCTGTGCCTCCGACTGCGACTTGGACTGCATGGCCACGGCGATGGAGCGCTGCTGCTCGGCCAGTTCGATGGCCTTGCGGCGCTCGATCTCGGCCGCCTGCAGCTCACGGTCCTTGTTGATGCGATTGGATTCGACGATCTGTTCCGCGCGCAGCCGGGCCTCTTCCACGGCCTGCTGGGCGGCGATCTGCGCGCGTTGGCCTTCCTTGTCGCGTTCGGCGCGTTCGCGTGTCAGGGTGGCGCGCTGTTCGGCGCGGGCGATCTCCAGCTCGCGTTCCTGCGCCAGGCGGGCGCCTTCGGATTCGCGGTCGATGTCCAGCGAAAGCTTTTCGGCCTCCAGGTTCTTGTTGCGGATGGCGATCAGGGTGTCCTGTTCGATGTCGTTGCGCTGTTTTTTGCGCCGTTCGATCTGTTCGGTCAGGCGTGTCAGACCCTCGGCGTCGAACGCATTGCTGGGGTTGAAGAACTCCATGGGGGTCTGGTCCAGCTGGGTCAGCGAGGCAGCCTCCAGCTCCAGGCCGTTCTTGGTCAGGTTATCGGCGACCGCCTCGCGCACGCGGCGCACGTAGTCGCCGCGCCGCTCGTGCAATTCCTCCATCGTCAGCTCGGCGGCGACGGTGCGCAGCGCATCGACGAACTTGCCCTCCAGCAGTTCCTTCAGCTGTTCCGGCGCCATGGTGCGCTGGCCCAGCGTCTGCGCCGCATCGGAAACGGCCTGCGCGCTGGCCTGCACACGCACATAGAATTCCGCGATGACGTCCACCCGCATGCGGTCCTTGGTGATCAGTGCCTTGTCCCGCCCGCGCGAGACTTCCAGTCGCAGCGTGTTCATATTGACGGGAATGACGTCGTGGACGATGGGCAGCACCAACGCGCCGCCGTCCAGCACCACGCGCTGGCCGCCCAGCCCGGTGCGGACGAAGGCGCGCTCCTTGGATGCCCGCAGGTACAGCCAGTGCAGCAGCCCGACGACGATGGCGGCAACGATGGCGATCGCGAGCACGATCAGCAGGAATGTGCCGAATTGTGAGCCTGACATGATGAGCCTCTTTTATCGGGTGATTTGCTTGAAGCGCCGCGCGGTGTCGGTCAGCGCGGTTTCGACAGGCAGCCTCTCCATGCTGGACGCACCGAAGAAACCGTGGCACTGCGGGCATTGCGACAGGATGTAGGCCGCGTCGGCGGGCGTTGAAATCGGCCCGCCATGGCACAGCACGATCACGTCGCCGCGCACCGCGCGCGCCGCCTCGGCCCAGGCCTGGATGCGTGGAACGCATTCGGCAAGGGTGGGCGCCGTGCGCGCGCCGATATCGCCGCCTGTCGTCAATCCCAGGTGGCACACCACCACGTCGGCGCCGGCACGTGCCATATCGGCGGCGTTGGCGGCACTGAATACATAGGGCGTGGTCAGCATATCCATTGCGCGGGCCCGCGCGATCAGATCGACTTCCATGGCATAGCTCATCCCGGTTTCTTCCAGGTTGGCGCGGAAGACGCCGTCGATCAGGCCCACCGTCGGGAAGTTCTGCACGCCGGAGAATCCCAGGGCCTGCAGCCTTGGCAGCAGGACGTCGGCGATCATGAAAGGGTCGGTGCCGTTGACGCCGGCCAGCACCGGCGTATGGCGGACCACGGGCAGGACCTCGTGCGCCATTTCCAGTACGACCTCGTTGGCGTTGCCGTAGGCCATCAGCCCGGCCAGCGATCCGCGTCCCGCCATGCGGTAGCGCCCCGAGTTATAGATCACGATCAGGTCGACGCCGCCGGCTTCTTCGCAGCGCGCCGACAGGCCCGTGCCGGCGCCCGCGCCAATAATGGGCTCGCCGCGGGCAATCATGCCGCGCAGGCGTTCGAGGATGGTTTCACGCGCGATGCGCGGCATGATGGGTCTCCTGGCTTGGGGAGGAGGAAACGGACCGGGTGTCCGGCTGGATCTCGCGGAAGGCCTGGACCAGCGCCTGCGCGAAACGCGGGTCGTTGATGTGATAGGGCAGGCGGCGCAGCTGGCGCCCCGGCGTCGGGCGGAATCCCTGTTCGATGGCCGCGTATAGCGCGCGGTCGGCCTCCGGGTCCCAGAAGGGCTGGCCCGGCATGTCCACGGCCGAGACGCCGCCTTCGGGCAGCAGGAAACGCACCGGGCCCGTCATGCGGTTCAGCTTGTCGGCCAGGAAGGCGCCGATGCGGCGGTTTTCCTCCGGTGTGGTGCGCATCAGCGTGATGTTGTCGTTGTGCCGATACAGGTTGCGCCCGCGAAAGCGTTCCGGCACGGTGTCCATCGCCATGAAGTTCACCATGTCCAGCGCGCCGCACGAACCGACGTAGGGAATCCCGGTTTCGATCACGGCATCCAGGCGTCCCGGCCCGGCCGAGAACACACCGCCCACGATCTCGTCGGCGATTTCCGTGGTGGAAACGTCGATCACGCCTTGCAGCAGGCGCGACTCGACCAGCTTCTCCATGGAGTTGCCGCCGATGCCGGTGGCGTGGAACACCATGCAGTCGTAGTCGGTGCCCAGCTCGGCGGCGACCGCCTGCACGCAGGGCGTGGTGACGCCGAACATCGTCAGGCCCACGGCGGCGCGGCCGGGTTGCGGCGGCGGCGCGCGGTGCAGGATCATCCCGGCCAGGGCGTGCGCCGCGTTGGAAAGCACCTGGCGGCTGATGGGATGCAGGCCGGCGACATCGGTGACGGAATACATCATGCAGATGTCGCTGGGGCCCACGTAGCCGCGCACATCGCCGGAGGCGACCGTGGACACCAGTACCTTCGGCACGCCTATGGGCAAAGCGCGCATGCCCGCGCTGGCCAGCGCGGTGCCGCCCGATCCGCCCGCGCCGATGACACCGCCCAGGTCGCGCCGGGAAGGCAGGAAGCGCGCGAGCGCTTTCGCCATCGCGGAGACCGCGGATCCGCGGTCTCCGGTGAATACCGCGCGCTCGCCGTCGGGGTGGTACCGGGCCACTTCGCGCGGATGCACGCTGGCGGGCGAAGGCTGGCCGGAAGTCGAGACGTCGACGGTGACGGTTCTCAGCCCCAGGCGCTGCAGGCAATCGCGCAGCAGGAACAGCTCGCGCGCCTTGGTATCGAACGTGCCGACCACGTAGGCGGCACGGTTCACGGCATCGCCCACTGGCGCAAGCGCCGAGGGGATGGGTGGCAACGGCGATCCGGCATCGGTCCCGGCGGCTCGATCCGCATCGTCGTGCACCACCGGCGGCGCGCTATCCCGCCAACGGCTGAAGCCGCCCATCGAGACGGGGAGGGCCGCGGCATCGTCCGCATGTTCGCGCCGTATCGTCAGGACTTCCACCATGCCGCCTGCCGGGGGAGCCGCCGGCGGCGCGGTATCGTCCGGACCGGCTTCGGACGCGGAGGCGACGCCCAGCAGTCGCTGTTGCAGGTCGCGGTCGGCGGCCAGCTGTCCGGCGGGCATCACCCGCGCCACGTGGCCATTGACCATGACGGCGACGGTATCGGCCACGTCGATGGCCACCCCGAGGTTCTGTTCGATCAGCAGGACCGCGATCTGGCCTTCGCCGGCCAGTTGCTTGAGCATGGCGGCGACCTGTTCGACGATGACCGGCGCCAGGCCTTCGGTGGGCTCGTCCATCACCAGCAGCGTCGGATTGAAGAGTAGCGCCCGGCCAATGGCCAGCATCTGTTGCTCGCCGCCGGATAACTGCGCGCCGCCGTTGTGGCGCCGTTCCGCCAGCCTGGGAAAGGTGGCATACACGCGATCCGTCGTCCATTCGCCGCGGCGCGCGCTGCGGGATGCCAGGCGGAAATGCTCGTCCACGGTCAGGGATGGCCAAACATGTCGCCCTTGCGGAACGTAGCCGATACCCATTTCCGCGATCGCGTGAGGCGGCTTGCCCAGGATGTCCCGGCCGTGCAGCCGGATGGCGCCGCGCGCGGGGACCAGTCCCGTTATGGCATTGCATAGCGTGGTCTTGCCCATGCCGTTGCGGCCGACCACGGCCAGCACACCACGCGGCAAGGTCAGGGAGACATCGTGCAGCGCGTGCGCGCTGCCGTAGTGGACATTCAGGCCGGCGACCTCCAGTACGGGTACGCCGCCACCGGGCGAGGCCGGCGATCCCCCCGCCGTGTTGCGTGCGTCAGTGACCATGCTGCCGTTCTCCCATGTAGATGGCTTGCACGTCCGGATCGCTTTCGATTTCGCGCGGCGTACCGTGCCGCAGCACACGGCCGTTGTGCATCACGGTGACACGCGTGGCGACCGACAGCGCGATCTCCAGGTCGTGCTCGATGATGACGTAACCGATGTGCGCCGGCAGGGCCTTGAGCAGCGCCACCAGTTCGCGCCGTTCCGCGGGAGATAACCCCGCGGCCGGCTCGTCGAACAGGATCAGGCGCGGGGCGCCGGCCAAGGCCATGCCGATCTCGAGCTGCCGCTGCTGGCCATGCGACAACAGCGCGACCGGCGTGTCGGCCCAGTGCGTGAGCCCCGCATGGGCCAGCAGCTCCTCGGCGGCCTGGTCCGATGCGGATACCCGCGCCGTGCGCCGCAGGCTGAATCGTCCGCGCGAGACACCGCGTACCGCCAGATACAGGTTGTCCCGCACGCTGAGATCGCGGAACAGCAGCGAGGACTGGTAGGTGCGGCGTAGTCCGCGCCGGACACGTTCCCAGGGCGGCAGCGCCGTCACGTCTTCGCCGAAGAGCAGCACGCGGCCCGCGGTCACCGGAAAATCGCCCGTGATCATATTGAACAGGGTGGTCTTGCCAGCGCCGTTCGATCCCAGTACGGCGTAGCGCTGGCTGGCCTCGACATTGAACGACACGCCGTCGATGGCCTTGAGCGCGCCGAATGCGCGGGTGATGCCATGCAGTTCCAGCGCATGGGAATGGCCGGCGCGCCGCGTCGGAGAACCGGCTTGCGGCCCGCCGGCGTCGTCGTCCCGCTGACGGGCGCCTGCTAAGGAATCGGTGGCCGCGTGCATGCCGTTCATTTGCATTCGGGATTGGTGCGCGAGCCCAGTCCCATCTTGTCGAATTCGGCCTTGGACAGCCCTAGGCGCTGGTTTACGTCGGGGATGACCTTGACGAATTTGTTGTACAGCGTGCCATCGCTGTTCTTCGCGACTTCGGTCAGGAAGATATTGGCGATCGCGTTGCGGTTCTCGTCAAGCTTGACGTTGCCGGTGGGCGTGGACACGGTCATGGTCGACAAGGTCTGGCGCAGCTTGGCCTGGTTGTTCGACAGGTCGGCCTTTTCCTGTTCCAGCGCGTCCAGCACCGCCTTGGTGTTGACGTAATACGCGTGCGCGAACAGGCTGGGGCTGGGCAAGCCGTCCTTGTAGGCGGCGCGGTAATCGGCCACGAACTTCTTCCAGGCGGGATCGTCGTAGTTGTCGGCGATGGGGCCGGCCGAGGGCGTACCGATCAGGGCATCGCGGCGCTTGCCCTTGTAGCCGAGCACGGATTGGTCGATGGTGATGGACCCGGCGATCAGCGGCTTGTCGCCGCCGGCCTGCTCGTACTGGGAAAAGAAATTCACCGCGTCGGAACCGCCCAGCGCCACGTAGATGGCATCGATATTGTCCGGCAGGCGCGCGATCACCGAGGAATAATCCTTGGTGCCCAGCGGCACCCAATGCTTGTCCACCACCTTGCCGCCCGCCTTGCAGAACTCGATCATGAAGCCCTGCAGCAGCGAGTAGGGAAAGGAATAGTCTTCCGCCACGGAGACGATCCGCTTGTAGCCCTTGTCCTTGTAGGCATAGGAGCCCAGGCCCGCCTGCCACTGCGCGCCATCGGTCGAAAAGCGGAAGAAGTTCGGCGCCGGTTCCTGCAGTGTCGTGCCCTGCGCCGCCGACGATCCGTTGACGAAGGTCACTTCGGGATGCGTCTTGGCGTAGTTCTTCACCGCGATGCCTTCGGAGCCCGACAGCGGTCCGATCAGGATCTGCACGCCGTCCTGTTCCACCAGTTTGCGCGCCGCGTTGACGGCGGTGTCCGGATTGCCGTTGGATGAAGCCTTGATGATCTCGATTTTCTTGCCGGCGACCATGCCCTGGTGCTGCGCCACGGCCAGGTCCACGCCGCGCATGCCGTCCTGGCCGGGAACGGCGAAAGGCCCTTCCAGCGTGGCCAGGGCTCCGATCTTGATGACCTCCTGCGCCTTGGCGGGATGGGCCGCCAGCAAGGCGCCGAGGGCCAGCGCCAGCGTGCCGGCGGCCAGCGCGGCGCGCCGCCGCGTGTACGGGAGTGATGCGGTATGGGCGTATGTCATGGATGTCTCCTGGTTTTCGTGGTTATCCCAGCGGGGGCGGGCCCCGTGCTGGCGTCCTTCGCATGAGCCTGCACGGCGGGGCGAGCCTGCCCGCGCAAGCGCCGCCAGAGGCCCAGCAGGCCGTCCGGCGAAACCATCAAAACCAGGAGGAACACGCCGCCGATCACCAGGTTGAACCGCTCGCGGTCCACCAGATCGATGGCGAAGTTCTGCAGCAATACGAACAGCAGCGCGCCCAGGAAGGCGCCCGCGGGATGCCGCATGCCGCCCAGCACGGCGATGATCAGGATATTGATCATGGAGGTGGTATTGACCGAGCCGGGGGAAATCTGCGAGTTGTACCAGACCAGCAGCACGCCGCCGACGCTGGCGATCAGGCCGGCGAGCGCGTGCGCGGCGACGCGGTGTGCCGTCACGTCGAAGCCCAGGGCGCGCATGCGGCGCGGATTGTCGCGGATGCCTTGCAGGGCCATGCCGAAGGGCGCCCGCGCTACATAGGCGACCAAGGCATAACCCAGCGCGGCGCACGTCAGGCTGATGTAATAGAAGGGTATCGGCGCGCGCAGGTCCGCCTCCCGCGGCGCGGGCGGCAGGATGCGCGCCAAGCCCTGGAAGCCGTTGAAGACGGTGTAGTTCTGCTGCACCAGGTAGAAGAAGGCCACGCCGATGGCCAGCGTGATCATGATGGTATAGATGCCCTCGGTGCGTACCGCCAGCATGCCGATCAGGGTCGCCGATAAGGTGCCGATGGCCAGCGCCGCCATGACGGCCAGCCACCATGGCCATCCCAGGCTGTGCGCGGCGTCGGCATTGGTGCCCAGCAGCGCCACCGCATAGCCGGCGATGCCGGCGACGGTCATCTGCGACAGGGTGACCATGCCGCCATATCCGGCCAGCAGGGCCAGCGAGAGCGCGATCAGGCCCAGCACCAGGGATTGCGCCCCTACCTGGAACGTGAAGAAAGGCGTGGCCACGACGGGGTACAGCAACAGCGCCAGCGCCACGCAGGCGTGCAGGACCGCGGCGCGGGGCGATCCGCCCGCCAGCGCGCGTATCGCGCCTTCGGCACCGGGCTGCCTGGCGGGCGCAGGCGCCACGCCATCGGCAGCGCGCGCGCCCTCGGCCGCCGGCAAGGACGCCGTACCGATGGGGGAATACGCCGCCGCCCCGTGGGACATCACCCGCCGCCATTTCGCCGCACTCATCGCGCTTCCTGCTCCCGTTCGGGCGGTCAGGCGCGCTTGCCCATCAGCCCCTGAGGGCGGAAGGCGAGCACGGCGACCATGATAAGAAAGGTGAACACCACGCCATACGTCGGCGCATAGGCCAGGCCGAAGGTCTCGGCCAGGCCGATCAGCAACGCCCCCACGGCAGCGCCGGCGATGCTGCCCATGCCGCCGACGATCACCACGATCAATGAGGCCAACAGATAGCGCACGTCCTCGCCCGGCGCGATCGACAGCGCGGTGCCGCCCATGACGCCGGCAAAGCCGGCCAGGCCCGCCCCGACGGCGAAGGTGATGGCGAAGACCTTTTGCACATTGACGCCGCTGGCCGACAGCATGCGCTTGTTGTCCACGCCCGCGCGTATCATCATGCCGACGCGTGTCCGGTTCAGGAACAGCCACAGGGCAATGCCGATCGCGATGGCCGACAGCAGCACGACCAGGCGGAAGCCGGAGTACTTGCCCACGCCCGGCACGCTTACCACGCCCAGCAGCCAGCGCGGAGGATCGAACTGATAGGCTTCGCCGCCCCAGATCCACAGGTAGATATCGGCCAGCACGATGGACAGCCCCAGCGTGACCAGCGTTTGCCGCAGGTCCTGTCCCTCCATATGCTGGAAGACCAGCAGTTGCAGAAGCAGGCCGGCCAGCGCGGTGGCCAGGAAGCCGGCCGCCAGTGCCAGGAACCACGATCCGGTCGCATCGCCGACGGTGTAGCCGATATAGCCGCCCAGCAGGAAGAGGGAGCCATGCGCCAGGTTGACGTTGCGCATCAGTCCGAATACCAGCGTGAAGCCGCTGGCCACCAGGAAATACAGCGCGGCCAGGGTCAGGCCGTTCAGCAGCGACAGGCCGAACAGCCGGGCGTTATCGGCGATGGCCGCGGCCGCCAGGCCGAGCAGCATGGCGAGCAGGGCGCCTGCGAGGATCCAGGACGTGTAGCGTTTCACGTCGTGCCTCAGGCCGCCCAGCGCGTGCTGCGGGCACTGACGATCTGCGGGGCGCGATGGAACTCGCCGTCCTTCATCACTGCCAGGATGCGCTTGCGGTCCTGCAGGATACGGATATCGGCCAGCGGATCGCCGTCGATCAGCAGCAGGTCCGCGAGGTAGCCATCGCGGATCTGGCCCAGCTCGCCGCCCTGCATCATGATCTGTCCGCCCAGGGTGGTGGCGGACAGCAAGGCTTCCTGCGGCGACATGCCGACGTACTTGACGAAGTATTCGAGATCGGTGGCGTTGGTCCCGTGGGGCGTCCAGGCGAACCCGTAATCGCCGCCGGGCAGGATGCGTATGCCGCGACGGTGCATCTTCTTCATCGATTCCACCGCCACCTCCAGCTCGCGGTGGTAACCCATCTTCGCCGTGATCTCTGGGGTCAGGCCCCACTCGCTGGCGTGATACGAGGTATTTACCAGCCAGGCCAGGCCAGGCGCGACGAATACGCGGTCCTTCTTCGCTTCCAGCATGTCCAGCGCCTCTTCGTCGGTGAAGCTGGCGTGGTAGATGATGTCGATGCCATGGCGTATGCACTGCTTGATCGATTCGCAGGATCGCGCGTGCGCCGCCACGCGCTTGCCGAAGCGCGTGGCCTCGGCGACGCACATGGCCACTTCCTCTTCGGAGAACTGCGTCATTTCGGCGGGCAGTCCCGCGATGTACTCGCCCGACAGGTTGATCTTCAATTGGTCGACGCCGTACTTCACGAACTGCCGCACCATTTTGCGCATTTCTTCCGGGCCGTTGACGATGGCACCGAAACTCAGCTCCGGATAGGGCATGTGTGGCGGCGTCGAATCGCCAAGGCCGCCCGTGGTGGTGATTTCCTGGCTGGCCGCCAGGTAGCGTGGCCCCGGGACCTGTCCGTCGCGGATGGCGTTGCGCGTGACCACGTCCAGCCGCGGCTTGGCCGTCGCGGCGCCGACACAGGACGTCCACCCCATGTCCAGATAGCGGCGTGCCACGTTGATGCACCAGATGACGTGTTCTTCCACCGGCATACGCTGGATGGCGTCCAGCGAGGGTTGGTCGTTCCAGGAGAAGTGCGTGTGCGCCTCGGTCATCCCGGGCATCAGGAATGCTCCCGCGCCGTCGACCACGGTGACCCCGCCCATGGTGAGCGAGCGCGTGGATCGCGACACGCGCGCGATGCGGTTGCCCTGGACCAGTACCTCGCCCGTGTAGGGCAGCGCGCCGGTTCCGTCGAATACGCGAACGTTGGTAAACAGCACCTCTGCCATGGCGGTCTCCTGGCGATTGGGTGTGCGAAAGGCGGCACGCTTCAGCGCGCGTGCGTCGAATAGAAATCCTTCAGTTCGCGCAGGCAGGCATCGGGACGTTCGAACGTCGTCCAATGCCCGCAGCGCGGATAAATCGCGACGCGGCTGTCGCGTATTCGTTCGCCGATCGCGCGCACCGACTGGGGCGGCGCGACGCCATCTTCGTCTCCGGTGACCAGCAGCGTGGGGCACGCGATGTTCTCGACCGGCGCGGCCTGCGCGTCGGCCAGGGCGTCGCAGCTGCGCGCATAGCCGTCGGGGTCCTGGCGCATCACGCTTTCGCGCACCAGCGCAACGGCCGCGGGCTGGTGCTGCCGTGTGTCGGCCGAGGTGGCGCCCGCCACGATGGCATCGGCGATGGCCTGCATGCCGGCCACCCCTTCGTCCCGGGCGCGCTGGCCGCGCGCCCGGATGTTGGGGCGCGCGCCGTCGGGCGGACAGAGCAGGGGGCCGAACAAGGCCAGGCTGCGAACCAGTTCCGGCGATGCGGTGGCAAGCTTGAAACAGACAATGGTGCCGAGCGAATGGCCGACCAGATGGGCCCGCTCCACGCCCAGGCGGGCGCAGACATCGCGCACGGCCTGGGCCAGGCTGTCGATGCCGATGGGTCCCGATACGGCGTGCGAGCGCGCGCTGCCCGGAAGGTCGATGCGCAGGGTGCGGAAGCGGCTGAAGGCATCCATGACGGGCGTCCAGTTGTTCGATGATCCGCCCAGCCCATGGATGCACACCACCGCATCGCCCTGGCCATCGATCTCCACCGCGATGCGATTGACGAATTCGGTACTCATGGCGCCGGATGTCCGGCGACGATGGGGCGGGCCTGAAAAGCGCGCGCGGGCATGTCGTCAGCCGGACAGGCGCCGGCTGCGCGAACGTTGGCGATCGACACGGTTTGTCTCCTCGACGAGGAATCTATTTTTTTTGGAATTGACAGCGTTGCCGCTGATTGAGACACAAGATCCGATTTAAGATACGTGTCTCGTTTTCAGAATCATGCTAGAAGACGGTTTTTCGGCTGTCAATAAAAATCTGGACACACGAGCATGGGATATTCCCCTAACGCAATGACCGCCGTGCCCGAGGCACCGACTCGCGGCCCGCGCGCGCGCACATGGAAGCTGCTGATGGAAGCGGCCAGCAGCCTCATCGAAGAGGGGCATACCCCGACCGTGGCGGAAGTGGCCAAGCGCGCGCAGGTATCGCGCGCCACCGCCTACCGGTACTTTCCCACCCGCAGCCGCCTGATCACGGCGATGGTCGACACGGCACTGGGACCGGTGCGGTCCTGGTCGTCGTCGCAGGCCGATGGCCGCGCCCGCATTACCGAGCTTTTCGAATCGACCTTCATCCGCTTCAAGGAGTTCGAGCCGCACATGCGCGCGGCGGCCCAATTGGCGCTGGAGCACCAGGCGCTGGAGCGCGCCGGCATCCTGGAAGAAGAGCCTTATCGGCGCGGACACCGCATCCGCATCCTGGCGCACGCGGTGGAGCCGTTCAGCGCCCAGGTGCCCGCCAAGGCAATAGACCGCTTGCAGAAAGCCTTGTCCATCATCTATGGGATCGAGCCGCACATCATCCTAAAGGACATCTGGGGGGCGAAGAACAGAGAGGTGGAAGCCATCGTCTTCTGGATGGTGGAGGCGCTGATCGAGGCCACCATGAAGGAAGCCAAAGAAGCCCGGCCCGCAACGGCGCGGCGCCGGGCGGCTCCGCGTCGCCCCTTGGACTAGGGGTCGTTTTGCGATAGAAGCCGCCTGAGATAAGGCATGCCGGCCTCTGCTTCTGCTTCTTCTTCCGCTGCTGCTGGGGGGATCTGGGGAGCTGACGGCCCGGGTCGCGGGGGGATGTCCAGCGCGGGCAAGGTGGCCATGCCCGCGGCGGCCAGCACGGCGTTCGCGTACGGCAGCCATGCGCTGTAGCGGATTTCCGCATTTACCCGGATACCCATGTCCCGGCGCGCGTCTTCGGCCAGCGGATCGTCGCCGATCGGAAGCTTCAAGTCTTGCAGGCGCTGGCGCACCCGTTCGTCGAATCCGTCCAGGCTGGCGTATAGGGTGGCCTCGGCTTTCCGGCAGTTATCGGGCCCGATCTGCCGCTGCACTTCCGCCAGGAAAGGCGTGAATTCAAGCATCAGGTACTTGCCATAGGCCTCGGTCTCGACGCGCTTGATGGCGTCCCTGGCATTCTGGATGTCTTGCGCGGTCAAGGCACTGAGCGTAGGGAAGACCATTTCCTTGACGGCGAGCGGCAGATGCAGTTCCTCCGCCAACTCGACATGGTAGTGGAGCATGATCTCGACCGGATCGATGTTGATCAGCGGGAAACCCGCATCCCGCCGCTGCTGGTTTTCCTTGTGCATGGCCATGATCTTGCCCTGGCCGATGGCCTCCAGGGTTTCCCAGCGCAGGCTGTCCAGCGCAAGGCGGCAGAGTTCGTCCAGTTTGCCCGCGTAGCGGCCATCCAGGGCATCGGCCTTGCACATGAGCATCTTCAGGCGGTTCCACGTCAGCAAGGCATTGTCCCTGCACATGGTCGTGCCTTCGCCGCAAATGCGGAAGGCTTCGGCGCGAAAGGCCGCGCGGTCGGGGGCCGCGGCCTGGACCAGCCATTGCGTGACCTCGTTGCGCGTGGCGTCCAGCCGGTGGATAGGCGTGTACATCAAGCCAAGCAGGAATTTCTTGAACGCGAGCGTACGGGAGGTCGCATCGGTGCCCCGGGCCTGTTCGTCGATGTTGTTCCAGCGGGCAGCGAGTTCGGCATCGGCCCGCCCGATCCAGTATTGGATGAGTCCGCCCAGGGGACGGTTCGCCGTGCGTTGCGCCTCGAGGTAGGAAGGGATCGGTATGTGGTCATTGCCATAGGGTTCGAATCGCGCCGGGTGGGTCCGCTGCCGCGCGGACCGTATCGGGCCGCCGCCGAGGTTCGACGGCCCGGCATGGGGGACGTCCATGGCCGCCGACAGTACTTGCAAAGGAGGCTCCAGCGTGGCCGCGGCCTGCGACATGGCGTCCTGCGTGCCCTGGAGCGCGGCGATGCTCCCCAGGTCGCCGCCGGTCCGGACGCCGGGGATCAGATGGCGATGCGCGTTCGCCATCGTGCCCGCGAGCAGGGAAAGGTATTGATGCGAAACCAGGCGCAGCTGCATTTGGGAAACGTCCGTGACTGCCGCCCGCAGCGCTTCGTCGGCGTCCGACAGCAGGACGCCGGGAGGCCGCGCGACGGTGAGCAAGGGAACGGCCACGGAATCCGGCGCGAAAGCCAGGGTCGGATAGCGTCCGTGCCGATCGGTCACGCTACGCAACTGGCGCAAGGCGGCTGCACCGTCTTCCATGCGGTTCAGGTCGCGAAAATGGGTTTCGGCCGATTGCAGCTGCATCGGGCTGGGATCGCCGGTGACGGTGGCGTATACCAGGTCGGCGAACGAAACCGGGTACGGTACGGGCGGCGCGGGGGCGGGATACGCCTGCAGGCTGGCCGCCAAAAGCTGGGCGAGCGCGTCGAACGGTTGAGCATTGCTGGAGGGTGTGTGCATGGCGGCTTCCAGGGGGTGACGATGGCACGGGATCCGGGCGGCGAGCGCGACGGGGGGCTGCGATGGCGGGCGTTGAGTAGCAGCCCTATGGCGAAAGTTCTGCCGGTGGACGCGCCGGCGGGAGGTTGGAGCCTTGCCCCAGGCCTGTCGGCGTCGGATCGGAACGCCTTCGGAAGGTGCTGATTCCCTGGAATGTGTATCCCTGTATGGAACCCCTGAAGGGCCCCGCGACTTATCGCGGTATTTGCCGAGGAATCCCCATGTACATTTCCCCAGTCGCGGCGCCGATGTCGCCACCCACCATCTTTCAGCCCGAATTCTTCAAGCCCTACGCGCCCGCCTCGCAACCGCGCGTTCCGGTGCAAGGCGATGAAAACCGACCCAGGATAAGCTACTCGGCCGACCACCATGGGTCGCACGCGGACTTCTGCGGCAGCCCCGATTTTGAACAGTATCGCCAGGAAGTGGCCGACGACCTGCGTTTTCTTACCCAGCTCGCGCGCGATCTTGGCATGGATGACGCGGATGTCGTCGAGAAGAACCTGCGCATCCTGTACGACCACCGTTTCCACGAAAACCACTTCAATACCCATGCCGCACTGTTCGACAGCGCGGGCAAGCGATCGCTGGACAATGTGTGCGACATGTTGCGCGACGAGCGTTGGCCTGACGACAAACGCAGGAACGCGATCCGCGACCTGGCGGATGGCGTCACGCTGTGCGCCTCCGGCGCGGTCGCCAACCTGATGGCCGCGGATCGCGAGTTGTCCCTGTCGGGCGAAGGCATGCGCAGCAAGCTCTGGAAGATGAAAGAGGATGTGGTTCGCGCCGTCCTGCAGCAGGCCGTGTCGGAACAGTTCGGCGCGAGCGAAACTTATCCCGGCAATGAAGTGCATTACGTCTCCGGGGCATGGAACTACGTCGCCGACGCGGTCGGACTGGATCAGATACCCGATCTGATGGTGCCCAGGTTTTCGGTCGACTTCCTGAACGCCTGCCGGAGCAAGGTGCTCGCGGCAATCGCCCCGGACAAGCTCGCGCGGCTGATGGCGGGCGAATGCCTGGCAGAGTTCCGCAGCCGGACTATCGATAGTCCGGAGGCCGCATCGGGCGAATATACGGCTGCGATGGCAAGACGGTTCGAGGAAGTCCTGGACGACATACGCCAGGATCTCGGCCTGGAGGCAGGCGCACTGGCCTTGAGGTCCTTCGTGCGGCTGGTCGACGATGGCGCTCGCTACGAAGTGCGGGCCGATCACGCATTGATCGCGGTGGAGCTCCTGAAAGCCATGAACGCCGATAGCCTGCTGGCGGACGCGCCTACCCAGCTGGGCGAACGCGTGGACGCGGACGGTACGCGTATCGGGGTGTATTCCTATGGGGACCACTTGGCGTGGCGATTGCAGCAGGAGATGGACGGCGCGGCGCCGTGGTCTGCGCAGCGCCACCTGGACATGATCGATAACGCCGACTTGAATGCCTTGCCCGACGCTCAGGGGCCGGACGCGCCGGCTTTGCCCGCCGGGGTCATACGGCAAATCCTGCGCAACGGGGTCGCGGCGGACCTGATGGGTGTCCGTGCGAGTTGGCTGGGAACATCCAGGTCCATCCTGGCTTTGCTAAGACGGCTCGATGCGGATCAAGCGATCCAGTATCTGGACGCCAATATGCCGTATCTGCGTACCGATTTCCCCGTGAGCGAGCGTGCCGGTTTTCTCAGCGATGCCATCACGATAGGCGAGCCCGGTCGGGAACTGGCGCGCGCCTGGTATCCGGACCCATGGGCCTTGCTAAGCGATACCCCATGCAGATACAGCAGGCTCACCCAGTTGGAACATTGGCTAACGGCAAACGAGGCCGGTCCCATCGATACCGTTCGCGAAATAATGATCGCCGGCTGGTCGGGTGACCACGACGCGGTTTCCCTGCGCGACGGGATTTTCCGGGCACTTTCCGGCGCCGAGGGCAGGTCCTTCATGTGGATGCCCGTGCATGCCAACAGCCCACGCGGCACCGATGCCTTGCATCGGCTGATCGTGGATCTGCTGGACGAACCGGTGTGCGGCGAAGCGATGGCCGAAACGCTACCGAAACTGTTCGGCGGGGCGAACGGCCGCGTCCAGGCGCTGCGCATGCTGGCCACGGGCAACGCCGCTGCACTCGCCGCGGTTCACCGCATGCTTTTCGATCCAGCGATCCTGCCGCTTATTCAGAACGACTTGCCGCGGATACTGTTGGGCGACGATCCCCAGAAGGAATTTCCGATGTGGTCGGCGCTGTTTACCAGGGACGTGCCCCTTATCCAGGCGTACGGCGCATTGCTGGCCGATATGGCGAAAGTGCCGGGCATGGAGCAGTGGCTGGCGATACTGACGACGCCGAACAAGTCGGTCGGCTCGCCTGGGCAGGGCGAATACTTGACCGACAGCGCCCTGCTGCATGTTTCCGTGGCGGACGGCGTCGATGTCATCAAGGCCTACCACGACATCCTCGTCCATCCGGCCATCCTGCCGAATATCCGCGATATGCTGCCCGAGTTGCTCGGGCCCACGACGAGAGATGATTTTCGGGGGGCAGGTTATCTGACGGACAGCTTGTTGAGCAGGAACCTGGGAGGCTACAGCGCATACCGGGAGATGCTCACGGACCCGCGTATCCTGCCTCATATCCTGCGGGACTTGCCGCCGCAGCAGTTCTCCCGGCTGGTCCGGGCCGGTATCGTGGAACCGCCGGTCGAGCCGGTCCGTTCGATCCCGGATCGCTTGCCTGCGTACCTTAAGCGCCTGGCGGACCGTCAATCCTAGACGCGCGATTCAGGCGTGGCCGTCCGCCCGTCCGCATTTCAATTGAAGACCATGATGGGATAGCGACCGGATCGCTGTGCGGCGTGGCGCAGTTGCCGCAACGCATCGCTGCCTTGCTGTATCGAATTGATCGTCCTGAAATAGGGACCGTAAGTCGTAGACAGGGGGCTGTAAGTAACGGCCGCGCGCAAGACGGTTTCGGCGCGCGGCCGATATGGACCTCGCCTCGCGAATCGACGAAACTACCCGGCGACGGCCGCGTCCCCGCGATCCATCGCGCAGCGCAGCCGGCACGCGGAATATCGCTATCCGGCGTACCGGACACCCCTGGCTGGTAGGCTATTTCTGGAGAATGGAACGATGGATCTCGGATTGAAAGGCAAGACCGCCATGATCACGGGCGGTAGCAAAGGCATCGGGCTGGCCGTGGCCAAGGCCTTGATGGCCGAAGGGGTAAACGTGGGCATCGTCGCGCGGGGACGCGCTGGGCTGAATGACGCCATGGCGCAATTGGACGGACAGGGCCGCAGCAAGGCTGTAGCGGTGGCGGCCGACCTTATCGACCCCGACCAGGCGGCGGGCGCGGTCACGGCGATCGAGGATGCGCTGGGGCCCATCGACATCCTGGTCAATAGTGCCGGCGCCGCGCGCCGGCACGACCCCGAGACGCTGACCGCCGATAAGTGGCGCGCCGCCATGGATGCCAAGTTCTTTACCTATATTCACACGCAGGACGAAGTGCTGAAACGCCTGCGCGTGCGCAACGCCCCGGGCGCCATCGTCAATATCATCGGCTACGGCGGCAAGACGCCGACGGTAACGCACCTGGCCGGCGGGTCGGCCAATGCCGCGCTGATGCTGGCCACGGTCGGATCGGCGCATTACTACGCGCGGTTCGGCATCCGCATCAACGCCATCAACCCTGGCGCCACGGTGACCGAACGCGTCCAGGAAGGCCTGGCCGTGGAAGCGAAGTCGCAGGGGGTCAGCATCGAGGAAGCCCGCAGGCAGGGCGAAGCCAGCATTCCGCTGGGGCGCTATGCCGAGCCGGAGGAGGTTGCCGATGTCGCGGTATTCCTGGCGAGCGACCGCGCCAGTTATGTCATAGGCGCGGTGGTCCCGATGACGGGCGGCCTGGCGCCCACGATCTAAGTTGCGCTTTTGCTACGGACGCTGCGCTGGCGCTTCTGCGGCTTGATTCGCATGTGCTTCGATTTCCGCGCGCGACATACCGGCCATTCGAGCAAGGTTCATGGCAGTGGCTTCGAGCCGCCGTTCAGTAGCGGATGGCAGTTTTCGCAATGCTTCGAGATGCGCCATGGTCGCGGACATTGAGGGCTGCAATGGCGCAGACAGGGCGGGAACGAAAGGTTCGTGTTCGCGCTGTAACCACGACAAATCATCGGCGACACGCCCGATCAGTCCCATGATTTCGTTCTCCTTGCCGGGTCGGCCCGACGGCTGGGCGTTCGGCGCGGCTTTCAAGTCGACAGGTTCGCCAGGGCGGGCGGTGCGGTCCCGAAGCAGGGTGATGGGCTTGTCGCTGGGCGTGTCCTCGAAGACCAGGATGGGATAGATGCCTTGCTGCTCGCTCTGCTGGCGCAATTGCCGTAAGGCTTCGCCGGATTTCGGTTGTGCATGAAGCGCCCTGAAATGGGACTCCACTTGGCCTATCGCGTGTTCGGACGGATTGCCGAACACCATGAGCTCGGCGAGGTTGGCGAAGTTGGTCAGGTTGCCCGTGTCGCCGGCCCGGTCAGCGCCTGAAGATGAAATCGCCGATACGGCGTTTCCTTCCGGGGGGAGGGACAGGTCGTTTGGGTTGAATGACGAAGTGATTTGCATGGACGTGTGCTCCAGGTTATTGAAGCGGCTTATGTACCCCGTCGCGGATGAAGGTTCTTCCCGCCTGCGGGGCACGATGCGCGGTCTGCCAATATCGGACCTGTCCTCTAGAAGGACGAAGCCGGCATGCCGTTCGATGCGCGCGGGATCGCCTCCAGGCTTACACCATCAGTGCGTCGGCGGGCATCAACGCGGTGCGGCGTTTTTCATCGTCGTCCAGTTGGGGCAAGGCAGGCAGGCCCGCGTCGGCAAGCGCCTTGTTGGCATGCGGCAGCCACGCCGCGTACTGGATCTCCCGCGATAATCGGGCACTCATTTTCAGCCGTTCGATGTCGTTGTCCGGCAGGCCCAAGGCATGCAGTCTGTCGGGAACGCGGTATTTGGCAGTTGCCTCATACAGCGTGATGGCGGCGTCGGTGATTTTCGCCGATGCGTCCGGGCCCAGCTGCTGCCGGACTTCATTCAGGAACGGGCCGAAGTCCAGCAGGAGCCAGGCCGGGAAGCGTTCCTTCTCGGCCTGCCCTATGGCTTCCAATGCCTGGTCGATGTCTTCCGCGGTGATCAGCGCCATATCGGAAAAGATCATACGGGTGACGGGGATGGGAAGGTTCAGGGCTTCCCGCAGTCCGACCTGATACCCCAGATAGGTTTCCAGCGGGTCGACGATGTCGTCGGCGCCCAGTTGGTCCTCCTCGGGAAGCTGCCGCTCCGCTTCGGCACGCCGCTGCTCTTGCGCGTACAGTTGTTCGACCTTCGCGCCAGCGATTTTTTCGAGTTCGTTCATCCTGAAGATGGACAGCGCGACACCATGCAAGTCGGCAAGCCGGCCCTGGTAGCGCCCTTCGCGCACATCGGCCTCTATCGCCAGCATGGAAAGCTTGTTCCAGGTGGACAAGGCGCCGTCCTGGCAACTACCCGCAGCTTCGAAGCAAGCTTCGAATGCGTCGGCCCGCAACTGCGCGCTTGCAGGCAACGCGGCCCGACGCAGCCAATTGGCGACCTCGATACGTTGCGCGCCATGCCGTTGCGCGTCTGTGACGGCCAGGAGCACAAGGAAATCCTTGAATGCCCCGATACCTTCGCGATCCCGCTCGTTGCGGGCGGCCCGCTCGATGGTAAGCCATTCGTCCGCAACCGTAATGGCGTCCGTGCCCAGCCATGGCATGAGCGCTGTTTGCCAGGAATGGTGCGCCGTGGCCTGCTTTTGCCGATCCTGGCGCGCGCGTAATGCGGACAGCGCCGTGCCAAGCGTTTCCAGGTCTGGCATCTCTATGTCGCGGTTCGCCATGTCGGGCATTGACCTATCGATCGGTCCATAGATTGACCCGTCCTCCCCAGGGTGGACAGAAGGGCTTGTCTGGAGCGGCAAGGGGGAGGAGCTGCGTGACGGGCCGCAGGTACTCGACATGCGGGGCGTCTCTTCATCCGTGGCAAGGCCGAGGTGCCCCCGCGACAACAGTATGTCGAGCAGCTCGGCGTTGGTCTTTTGTGCCTGCTGGACGCGCAGCAGCTCATCGGCGAGGGACGCGATCAGGCCGATTATTTCGGGGTTTTCGTCGGGCCTGCCGGATGGACTCGCGCCTGGCTCGGCGTGCGGATCGATGCGCTCGCCCGGGCGAGCGGTTCGGCCGCGTTCCAACGTGACAGGCTGGTCACGGGATCGTTCGCGAAAGACGATGACGGGGTAGCTGCCATGCTGTTCCGTCAGCCGGCACAGATCTCGCAGCAGACTGCCGCAGGTCTGTAGGCAATAGAGGCCCCGGATATGGTGCTCTAGTTGGCCGAGCTCCTGTTCGGTGGGGTGCCCGACCACCACGATGTCGATGACGTTGGCGAAATTGACGAGCCGGCCGGTTTCGCCGCTGGCGTGCGCAGGCAAGCGCCCCGAGGCAGGCTCCACGCTGCCGCCAGTGGCGTAGGAGGCGAAAGAGGGATATGCCGTGGGTTCTAGGGTGATTCTTCTCATGGATGTACGGCCGAAGTTGATCTGGCCGCTTTCGTAACCCCCGGCACGCATATGTTCACGCCGGCAGCGCGGCGGCGGACGCCCGAAGGCGTCGGCGCCAGCCCGCGTGCTTATCTTCCGCTGGCGCGGGGCCCGCGGGTCAACCCGCGATATCCACGCACAGATACTTCAGTTCCACATATTCATCCAGCCCGTGGCGCGAGCCCTCGCGGCCCAGGCCGGATTGCTTGACGCCGCCGAAGGGCCCCACCTCGTTGGAGATCAGGCCGGTGTTGATACCGACGATGCCGTACTCCAGGCCTTCCGACACCCGCCACACGCGGGCGTTGTCGCGGGTATAGAAGTAGGCCGCCAGGCCGAAGATGGTGTCGTTGGCCAGCTTCAGGGCCTCCTCTTCCGTGTCGAACTTGAACAGCGGTGCCACCGGGCCGAATGTTTCCTCGCGGGCGAACAGCATGGACTGCGTGACATCCCGCACGACGGTCGGCTGGAAGAAGGTGCCGCCCAGTGCATGGGTCTTTCCGCCGACCACCACTTTCGCGCCGGCGCGGGTCGCATCCTCGATATGTTCGCGAACTTTCTTGACGGCGTTTTCGTCGATCAGCGGCCCTTGCGTGACACCCTGTTCGAAGCCATCGCCGACTTTCATCGCGGCCACTTTTTCGGATAGGCGTTGGGCGATTTTGTCGTAGATGCCCGATTGCACGTAGATGCGGTTGGCGCAGACGCAGGTCTGGCCGGCGTTGCGGAATTTGGATGCGAGGATGCCGTCGACCGCCTTTTCCGGGTCCGCATCGTCGAACACGATGAACGGTGCGTTGCCGCCCAGCTCGAGCGATAGTTTCTTGATCGTGGGCGCGCACTGGGCCATCAGTTTGCGGCCGACTTCCGTCGAACCGGTGAAGCTGAGCTTGCGCACGGTCTCGCTTTCGCACAAGGCGGCGCCGATATCGCTGGAGCTGCCTGTGATGACGTGCATGACGCCGGCGGGCACGCCAGCCTCTTCGGCCAGGACGGCCAGGGCCAGGGCCGTCAGGGGCGTCTGCTGGGCGGGTTTGACGATCATCGTGCAGCCCGCGGCCAGCGCCGGGCCCAGCTTGCGCGTGATCATGGCGGCCGGAAAATTCCACGGCGTGATGGCGGCCGTGACGCCCACCGGCTGCTTCAGCACCATCATGCGCTGGCCGGCCTTGGGGCTTTGCAGCACTTCGCCGTCCATGCGCTTGGCTTCCTCCGCGAACCATTCCAGGAAGGAGGCGGCGTAGCCGATCTCTCCGGCGGCTTCCGTGACGGGCTTGCCCTGTTCCGCGGTCATGATGGCGGCGAGGTCTTTCTGGTGGTGCATCATCAGCTGGGCCCAGCGCTGCAGGACGACGGCCCGTTCCTTGGCGGGCCGGGCCGACCAGGCGGGCAGGGCGGCGGCGGCGCGTTCGATGGCGTGCTCGGTCTCGGCGCGGCCGAGCCGGGGAACCGAGACGATGATCTCGCCGGTGGACGGGTTGTTCACGGGAATGGTGGGCCCCTTGCCGGCGCCATGCCATTTGCCGTCGATGTAGCAGGCATCGCGAAGCAGGTCGGGTCGTTCCAGTCGTTGGGTCAGGGAGGTCACTGCATTCTCCTGGAGAAGGCGGCGGCGCCTGGGCGCGGTGCGCCGTCGCGTAGCGGTTAGGGTCTTGCGCAGGCCGTGGGTGATCAGTCCTATGGTAAGCCCAGCGGGAGTCCGGCCCCGGTTTCATCTTGCATCGGAATTTTTTGTATGCAAAGATATGCATAACACTCAATAAGGGGCGGCCCGATCGCTCCGCATCCTTCCATGGAGACACCGAACGTGTTCAAACCCCGGTTTCTTTCCCTGCGCCGATGGCTCCTCGCCGCCGCGGCGCTGTTGCCGGCGTTGGCCGGCGCACAAGGTTTTCCGGACAAGCCGATCCGGCTGATCGTGCCGTTCGCGCCCGGGGGCGGTACCGACAGCATCGCGCGCGACATGGCGCGTACGCTGGGTGAAAAACTGGGGCAGGCCATCGTGGTGGAAAACCGCGGCGGGGGCGGCGGCTCGATCGGCGCCAACGTGGTGGCGCATGCTGCGCCGGACGGTTACACGCTGCTATTCGCCACGTCCACCTTCGTGACCAATGCCGCGGCGGAAGGCACGACGCTCTATGACGTGGAGACATCCTTCCAACCCATCGCCTTGATCGGCCGCGGCCCGCTGCTGGTGGTGGCCAACAAGGATGTTCCCGTGGACAGCATCGCGCAGCTGCGCGATCTGGCGCTGAAGAAGCCCAACACTATCAACTTCTGCTCCGCCGGCAACGGCAGCATCAACCATATGTCCGGCGAACTGTTCAAGCAACGGGCCGGGGTGCAGATGACCCACGTGCCGTACAAGGGCAGCGGGCCCGCCACGCTGGATCTGCTGGCCGGACGCGTGCAGGTGTTCTTCGCCACCGTGCCGACCATCCTGCCGCAGGTGAAGGACCATCGCGTGAAGCTGCTGGCCGTCACCAGCAAGACGCGGTCGCCCCTGTTCCCGGATACGCCCACCATGGCGGAGGCCGGCATCGCGGACTTCGACGTCAGCACCTGGTGGGGCGTGCTCGCCCCCGCCGGCACGCCGGCGGACGTGGTGAACAAGCTGAACACCGCCGTGAACGAAGCCGCGGCGGCCACCCTGGTACGTCAACGCCTGACCGATGAAGGCGCGCAATCGTTCAAGGGCACGCCGGCCGACTTCGCCGGCGTGCTGCATAGCGAACTGGCGCTGTGGAAGGGCGTGGTCAAGCAATCGGGCATGAAGCTGGATTGAGCATCGCTTTCGCGGCATCGCGCCCGTCTCCAATCGAGGAAAACACATGAAAATCGTAGTCCTGCCCGGCGACGGGATCGGTCCTGAAACCATGGCGGTGGCTGTGGACGTGCTGAAAGCCGTCGACCGCCGCTTCAAGCTGGGCCTGCAGCTGGATTTCGACATCGCCGGCCACGAAAGCCTGAAGCGCCACGGCGCCACCGTCACGCCGGCGCTGCTCGAGAAGGTGCGGGCGGCCGACGGCCTGATGCTGGGCCCGATGTCCACCTACGACTTCAAGGACGAAGCCAAGGGCGAAATCAATCCGTCGATGTACTTCCGCAAGAAGCTGGATCTGTATGCCAACATCCGGCCGGCACGCACCTACAAGGGCGTTCCCGTTCGGCTGGGCGAATTCGACCTGGTGGTGGTGCGTGAAAATACCGAAGGCTTCTACGCCGACCGCAACATCGAATCGGGCGGCAGCGAAATGCTGATCACGCCGGACGTGGTCGTGTCGTTGCGGCGGATCACGCGGTTGTGCTGCGAGCGCATCGCGCGTTCCGCCTTCGAACTGGCGATGACGCGCAAGAAACACGTCACCATCGTGCACAAGGCCAACGTCCTGAAGATCGGCGACGGCATGTTCATCGAGGAATGCCATAAGGTGGGCAAGGAATTCCCCGAAGTGCGGGTGGACGATGTGATCGTGGACGCGATGATGGCCCACGTGGTGCGCGCGCCGGACCGCTACGACGTGGTGGTGACGACGAATATGTTCGGCGACATCCTGTCGGACCTGACGGCGGAAATGTCGGGCAGCCTGGGTTTGGGCGGTTCGCTGAACGCCGGCCGCGATCATGCCATGGGACAGGCCGCGCACGGTTCCGCGCCCGATATCGCGGGACAGAACATCGCCAACCCGGCCTCGCAGGTGCTATCGGCCGCCATGCTGCTGAACTGGTACGGCCAGCGCAAGGGCAAGCAGGCCTTCACGGACGCCGCCACCGCGATCGAAGGCGCGCTGGCCGAGGCCGTGGCGGCACGCGAGTGCACCCAGGACGTGGGCGGTACGCTGGGCACCCGCGAGACGGGCGCCGCGTGGGTCAAGCGTCTGGGATAATCGGCCCGCCGCGGCCGCGGCGATTGTTATTGATGAATACGCTTCATCGATGTGTGGACGCGGCTTGCGATTGACCTGGGGCCGCCAGCTGACTAGACTGCAACGGCCGCGCCGCGCGGGCGCCAGCCCGCGCCGACGCGCGTGGCGGGCCGCCACGGCCCTGCAATCAACGCGTATACGAGACATCATCATGAGCGAAACAACGAAACAGCGCCTGCGCCGCCGGGTGGAGCAGCGCAACGGCCTGCTCGTTCCCGGCGCCTTCAATGCCATGAGCGCCCGGGTCGTGGCCGACCAGGGCTTCGAGGCGGTCTACCTGACCGGGGCCGGGCTGACCAATATGCACTACGGTGTGCCCGATCTGGGCATCATCGGCCTGCGCGACGTGGCCGATGCCACATCGCGCCTGCGTGAAGCGGTGGACCTTCCCATCATCGTCGACGGCGACACCGGTTTCGGCAACGCCGTGAACGTCTGGCACACCGTGCGCGCGCTGGAACACGCCGGCGCGGACGCCATCCAGCTGGAAGACCAGTTGTTTCCCAAGCGCTGCGGCCACTTTTCCGGGAAGGAAGTCGCGCCGCTGCCCGAGATGCTTTCAAAGATCCGCGCCGCGGCCGACGCGCGCAGGGATCCGGATTTCCTGATCATCGCGCGCACGGACTCGCGCGCGGTGCTGGGGTTCGAAGCGGCGGTGGAACGCGCGCAGGCCTTCGCCGATGCCGGCGCGGACATCCTGTTCGTCGAAGCGACGGAAAGCCTGGACGAAGTACGCGCCTTGCCCAAGCTGCTGAACAAGCCGCAACTGATCAACATCGTGATCGGCGGCAAGACGCCCGCGCTGACGGCCGAAGAACTCGGCCAGATGGGCTACGGGATCATCCTGTACGCCAACGCGGCCTTGCAGAGCGCCGTGGCCGGCATGCAGCGCGCCCTGGGCATGCTCAAGCGCGATGGCCTGCTGAAGGAAGATCCCGCGCTGGTCGCGCCATTCCTCGAGCGCCAGCGGCTGGTGCAAAAGCCGCTGTATGACGAGCTGGAGAAGAAGTACACGGACAAGTAGGCTGGCGCCACCCCGCGCCCAGGCCGAAAGGCGCCGTCCCGCAGGGACCGGCGCCTTTTTTCTTCATTGGCGGGTCCAATCTCCGCCCAGCGCCTTGACCAGGAAGACGGACACCAGCAACTGCTGGCCCTTCAGCTGCGCGGCCTGCCGTTCCGTGTTCAGGACCGCCTGCTGCGCGGTGATCACGTCCAGGTAGGTCGTGGCGCCGCCGCTGTAGCGGTCGGCGGCCATGTCCAGGACCTTGCGGGCATCGGCCACCGCCTTCAGCGATTGGGCACTGGCGCGGCCCAGCGCCGCCAGGCCGGTGATGCCATCCTCGACTTCCTGCATGGCGCCCAGCACGACGCGGCGGTAGTTGGCGACCGTGGCGTCGTAGCCGGCGCGCGCGAAGTTGACGTTGGCGCGGGTGCGCCCGGCATCGAAAACCGTTTGCACGGCCGACACGCCGATGGACCACAGCAGGCTGGGCGCGTCCAGCAGGGCACCGATCTCGCGGCTGTCCGCCCCCACGCTGGGATTGAGCATGACGCTGGGGTAGAAGGCGGCCGTCGCCACGCCGATCTGCGCGTTTGCCGCTGCCATGGCCCGTTCGGCGGCGGCGATGTCGGGGCGGCGCTCCAGCAGGTCCGAGGGCAGGCCCAAGGGGATGGCCGGCGGCATCATGGAGGCGGTCAGCGGCTGCGGCGGCAATTCGAAGTTGGGGGCGGGCGTGCCGGTCAGCGAGGCGATGGCATGCTCGAACTGCGAACGTTGTTTGGCCAGCACGTCGACCTGCGTCAGCGTGTTGTCCAGCAGCGCCTGCTGCTGGGCGACTTCCAGGCCGGAGGCCGCGCCGCCGTCGTAGCGCGCCGTGATCAACTCCAGGGCGCGGCGCTGCAAGGCCACGGACCGGTTGACGACGTCGATCTCGGTGTCCAGCGCGCGCAGGTTGACGTAGTTGGCGGCCAGCTCGGCGGTCAGCACCAGGCGGGCATTGGCCAGGTCGGCCTCGGCTTGCTGCGCGGTGGCGGCCGTGGCTTCGACCGAGCGCGATACCCGGCCGAACAGGTCGACCTCGTAGCTGGCATTGAAGGAAAAGGCGTAGTCGTTCTGGACGGTCGAATACTGCGGCGACGCGTAGTTGGTCAAGGGGCGGTTGCCCGAGATCTTGAAGCGCGCCACCCGCGCGCCGGCGCTCAATTGCGGAAACAATCCGGACCGGCTGGCATCGGCGTTCGAGCGCGCCTGGGTCAATCGCGCGGCGGCGATGGCCAGCGTGGGATTGGCGGCAAGCACCTGCGCCTGCAGGCGGTTCAGCGTGGGATCGTCGTAGCGCAGCCACCATTCGCCCTTGTCCAGGGCGTCGGCGGGGGCGGCCTGGCGCCAGGGCGCGTCCAGCTTCCACGTGACGGGAAGTTCCACCTGGGGTTTCTGGTAGTCCGGGCCTACCGCGCAGGCGGAAAGCAGGATGCAAGCCGCGAGCGGCAGGGCCTTCGCGCGATGCCTGCTCATTGCGCGCTTCCGGCGGCGCGGCCGGTGCCGCTTGCACCCGCGGAGTCGCCTGCATCGCCAGCGTCGCTGCGGGCCGGGCCAATCGATGGGGTCGGGACCGGCGTGGGCGGGGCCGTCCTGGCCTGCGCGATGTGGACCACGTCGCCGGTTGCCAGCGAGTCGGCGGGGTTGAGCACGATACGGTCGGTGGCTCGCACGCCGTCGGCAACTTCGATGTTCTGGCCGAAATTGCGGCCCAGTGTCACGCGGCGCAGGTCGATGCGTCCATCGGGGCCCACCACGGCCACCATCGTGCCTTCGCGGCGAAACAGCAGCGTATTGGTGGGTACGGCCAGCGTGTCGCCGGCAGGCAGGTCCAGGGCCACCGACACGTAGGCGCCGGGCAACAGGACGCTATCGGGATTGCGCAGGCTGATTTCCACCTGCATGGTACGCGTGGCCAGGTCGATGGAGGCGGCGGTGCGGGCTATCGTTCCCGTGAATTTCTGTCCGCCCAGTTCGGCCTGCGTGACCGTGACGTGCTCGCCCGGTTTGACCTGCTGGGCATAGCGCTGGGGCACGTTGATGTACACCCGCAGCGGGTCGGTCTGGGACATCAGGAACAGCGGCCGCCCGCTGCCGGCGTCGATCAGGTCGCCGACATCGACATTGCGGCGGGTGATGATGCCGGAAAAGGGCGCGACGATGCGCTTGAAGCCTTCCAGCTGACGCAGGCGCTGCTCGTTGGCCTGGGCCGCCGCGAGATTGGCGGACGCCTGGGCCGCGCTGCCGCGTTTTTCTTCCAGGTCCTGTTGCGATACCACGTCCTTGCGGCGCAGGGCTTCCCACCGCGCCAGCGTGCTGTTGGCCAGGGTCAGGGCCGCCTTGGCCTGCTCGCGCGCCGCGATGGCCTGCGACAGCTGCTGGTCGATCTCCGGCGTTTCGATTTCCGCGAGCAGGTCGCCTTTCTCCACGCGGCTGCCGATGTCCCGGGTCCAGCGCTTGAGGTAGCCGCTGGCCCGCGCGGACAGCGGCGCCTGCACATAGCCCTGCAGCGTGCCGGGCAAGGCCAGCGATTGGCCGTTCTCCGGTGTGCTGGGCAGGGTGGTCTGGACATACTGCATCGCGCGTTCGCGCGTACCGGTTTCCAGCTCGCTGGCATTGCGGATCCGGCTGACCACCGTGCGCGCCGCGCCCAGGGCCAACAGGATCAGGACGATCAGCACCAGCAGACGCGTGCGGCGCACCACTTGATCCCGTTTGAGCAGCTCGCCCGATCCCGCCTGGTCCGGCGCCAGCGGGTGTATGCCCAATTGATTGTGTCGCTGCTCCGACATGCTCAGATCTCCCGCCGCGCGGTGTCGGGCGCCAGCGGCGGCGTGGGGCCGGCGCCGGCGGGCCCGGCCTTGCGGCGTCCCAGTCGATGATGTACGCCGGCAAAGACCACCGGGACGAAGAAAAGCGTGGATACGGTGGCGAACAGCAGTCCGCCGATAACGGCGCGGCCCAGCGGCGCGTTCTGTTCGGCGCCTTCGCCCAGGCCCAGGGCCATGGGAATCATGCCGATGATCATGGCCAGCGCGGTCATCATCACCGGGCGCAGCCGCGTGGCGCCGGCCTCCAGCGCGGCCGACAGCACGGGCACGCCTTCCTCGCGGCGCTGCCGCGCGAACGACACCAGCAGGATGCTGTTGGCCGTGGCCACGCCCATGGTCATGATGGCGCCGGTCAGCGCCGGCACGCTCAGCGTCGTCCCGGTGATGAACAGCATCCACGCGATGCCGGCCAGCGCGGCGGGCAGGGCCGAAATGATGATGAAGGCGTCGATCCAGGATTGAAAGTTCACCACGATCAGCAGGTAGACCAGGACGATGGCCATCGCCAGGCCGACGCCCAGGCCGACGAAGGAATCCTGCATGGTGCGCACCTGTCCCTGGATCTGCACCTGGCTGCCGCGCGGCAGCTTGTGGCGGATCTCGTCGACCTGCCTGGAGACCTGCGAGGCGACGCTGGCCAGATCCTTGCCCTGCACGCCGACGTAGATGTCGATGGCGGGTTGGATGTTGTAGCGCGACACCACGGCCGGTTGGCGCGCGGGACGGATGTCCACCAGATTGCCCAGCAATTGCGTGTTGCCGCCGCCGGCGGCGCCGGGCGCGCCCACCGGCAGGGCGAGTAACTGATCCATGCCGTCGATCTGGTATTGCGGCGCCTGCACTGCCACGTTGTAGACGATGCCGTTGCGCGGGTTCAGCCAGAAGGCGGGCGAAGTCTGCGAACTGCCCGACAGGGCGATCAGCACGCTTTGCCCGACGTTGGCCGCGCTCAGGCCGACCTGTTGCAGGCGCGTGCGGTCCATCACCATGTTCAGCGTGGGCAGGTCCAGCCGCTGGTGGACGTGGGCATCGACGGCGCCGGGAATGCCGCGTATCGAGCGGACCAGTTCGTTGGCCAGGCCGGCATTGGCCTGGACGTCCGCGCCGGTGAACTTGACGTTGATGGCCGCGGGCAAGCCGAAGTTCAGGATCTGCGTGACGATGTCGGCGGGCTGGAAGAAGAACTCCAGGCCGGGAAAGCGCTTGGGCAGTTCGGCGCGCAGCAGGGCGATGTAGTCTTCGGTGGGGGCATGGCCATCGCGCAGGGACATCAGGATTTCGCCGTCCAGCGAGCCGAATGTACCGGCATTGCTATAGGACAGGTTGATGCCGCTGTTGGGGACGCCCAGATTGTCCAGGATGGTTTCCAGGTCCTTGGGCGGTATCAGTTCGCGGATATGGTTTTCGACCTCGTCGGCCAGGCGCGCGGTTTCTTCGATGCGGGTACCCGTGGGCATGCGGACGTGCAGGCGGATCTGGCCGGCGTCGACGGTGGGGAAGAAGTCGCGTCCCAGGAAAGGGTAAAGCAGGCACGACAGCAGGCAGAAACCCAGGAAGACCAAGGCGAATACCTTGCGCCGCGCCAGTTGCGCCGACAGCACCAGCGTATAGGCGCGCCGCATGCGCTCGAAGCGCTGGTCGAAGGCGCGGTATACGCGCTGCAAGGCGCTGGGTCGGGCGGCCGGGTCTTCGTGGCCCTGGTTGCGCATCAGCAGCATGACCAGCGTCGGCACCAGGGTTCGCGAAAGGATGTAGGAGGCCAGCATGGCGAACACCACGGCCTCGGCCAGCGGCACGAACAAGAAGCGCGCCACGCCGGAGAGGAAGAACATCGGCACGAAGACGATACAGATGCAGATCGTCGAGACGAAGGCCGCGACGCCGATTTCGTTGGCGCCGTCCAGGATGGCGGTGTCCAGCGGCTTGCCCAGGTGCATATGCCGCTCGATGTTCTCGATGGTGACGATGGCCTGGTCGACCAGGATGCCCACCGACAGCGCGAGGCCGCCCAGCGTCATCAGGTTCAGGGTTTCGCCCAGCGCCTTGAGCACCAGGATGGAGGTCAGGATGGATAGCGGAATCGTCAAGGCGATGATCAGCGTGCTGCGCCAGTTGCCCAGGAACAGCAGCACCATGGCGGCCGTCAGCAGGGCGGCGATCAAGGCCTCGATGATGACGCCCTTGACGGCCGCCTTGACGAATACCGACTGGTCGAACAACGGCGTCAGCTTGATTTCCGGCGGCATCGTCGCCACGACGCTGGGCAGCAGCGCGCGCAGATCGGACACGATGTCCAGCGTGGAGGCGCCGCCGTTCTTCAGCACCGACAGCAGAACGCCGCGCACGCCGTCCTGGCGCACGATATTGGTCTGCGGGTTGTAGCCGTCGCGCACATAGGCGACGTCCCGGACATAGGTGGTGGCGCCGCCCGGTACCGCGCGCACCGGCAGGTTGTTCAGCCCGGCGATGGTCTCCGGCGAGCTGTTCATCCGCACGTTGTATTCGGTTTCACCGAACTTGGCCGTGCCCGATGGCAGGATCAGGTTCTGGGCATTGATGGCGTTGACCACATCGGACGGCGACAAGCCGCGCGCCTGCAGCGCCTGCAGGTCCAGGTCGACCGAAATCACGCGGTTCTTCCCGCCGTAGGGAAAGGGCACGGCCACGCCGGGTATCGTGATCAGGCGCGGCCGCAGGGTGTTCAGCGCGGTGTCGAACAACGCCTGTTCCGGCATCGTGGGGCTGGACAGGCCCAGCTGTATCACCGGGATGCTCGACGCCGAATACTTGATCACCAGAGGCGGCGTGATGCCGGGCGGCAACTGGCGCACCTGGGTCTGCTCGGCGGCCACCACCTGGGCGATGGCGGTCTGGATGTTCGCCGTGGGCTGGAAAAAGATCTTGATGACCGTAATGCCGGCCAGCGAGGTCGATTCGATGTGCTCGATATCGCTTACCGTGGTGGTCAGGCTGCGTTCATTCTGCGCGGCGATGCGCTGGCCCATTTCCTGGGCGGACAAGCCGTTGTAGTTCCAGATGATGCTGATGACCGGGATGTTGATTTCCGGGAAGACGTCCGTGGCCATGCGCATCAGTGCGAAAGGCGTGGCCAGGATGATCAGCAGCGCCATCACGATGAACGTGTAGGGGCGCCGCAACGCCAATTGCACTACCGACACGGCGGGCCCCCGGGCGTAAGCGGATCAGACGACAGCAGCAGCATGATGCGGGCACCCCGGCGGGGCGTCGGTGGACGGGGCGCGCGCGAGCCAACCGGCCGCCCGCGAGCGGTCGCGTCATGGCAAGTGGAGGATCCGCGGCGAGCCTGAACAGACTACGAAAAGTAACAGGTATTCTTAGGCATACCGCGGCAAAGCGCAAGACGGGTAAACAGGGGGTTTGCCCTGATGTCCTCCCGGATGTCCATCATCTGGACGAATGCGGGCGCGTCCGCCGCGGGGTAGGGCACTATTGCGGGCCGTCACCGCCCTGATGCGCCGGCATGTCGCGCCGCAAATCGCGTCCGTCCGGGCGCTGGGTTAAGCTCTCGCCTCGCCGATTTGTTGAACCGTTGCTTACAGACACCGCCTACATCGACCATGCCTTTGCCGTCACGAGCCTTCGTCACCACTATTGAAGACCTGCGCAAAATCGCCCAGAAACGGGTACCGCGCATGTTCTACGACTACGCGGATTCCGGCTCATGGACTGAATCGACCTACCGCGCCAACGAGACCGACCTGCAGAAAATCCGTTTTCGCCAGCGGGTGGCACGCAATATGGATAACCGCACCATCGCCACGACGATGGCGGGCATTCCCACCGCCATGCCGGTGGCGCTGGCGCCTACCGGCTTGACCGGCATGCAGCACGCGGACGGCGAGATCCTGGCGGCGCAGGCGGCCGAAGCTTTCGGCGTACCGTTCACGTTGTCCACCATGAGCATTTGCTCGATCGAGGACGTGGCGGAGAACACCACGAAGCCGTTCTGGTTCCAGCTTTACATGATGCGCGACCGCGATTTCATCGAGCGGCTGATCGACCGCGCGAAGGCCGCGAATTGCTCCGCCCTGATGTTGACGCTGGATCTGCAGATCCTCGGCCAGCGGCACAAGGATCTGCGCAACGGCCTGACGGCGCCGCCGCGCCTGACGCTGCGCAATATCCTGAACATGGCCGGCAAGCCGGCCTGGTGCTACCACATGCTGCGCACCCCGCGGCGTACCTTCCGCAATATCGTCGGCCATGCCAAGGGCGTGGGCGATATGTCGTCGCTGTCGTCCTGGACGGCAGAGCAGTTCGATCCGCGACTGAACTGGGGCGATGTCGAATGGATCAAGCGGAAGTGGGGCGGCAAGCTCATCATCAAGGGCATCCTGGACCCGGATGATGCGAGGCTGGCCGTCGACACCGGCGCCGACGCATTGATCGTCAGCAACCATGGCGGGCGCCAGCTGGACGGCGCCATGTCGTCGATCAGCATGCTGCCTTCCATCGTGGATGCGGTGGGCGGCAGGACCGAGGTGTGGATGGACAGCGGCATACGTTCCGGCCAGGACATCCTGCGCGCCGTGGCACTGGGCGCGCGCGGCACCCTGATCGGACGGTCCTTCCTGTACGGCCTGGGGGCGGGCGGGCGCGAAGGGGTGACCAAGGCGCTGCAGATCCTGGCCAACGAGCTGGACGTCACGATGGCCTTGTGCGGCCATCGGGATATCCAGGATATCGACCGTGGCATCCTGATGCCGGGCACTTTCCCGGCCGCATGAGGCTGCCGGCAGTCTAAAGATGAGACTGCAGGATGACGTCGTAGAGGCGCTGCGCGGCCGCCGACAGGGCGCGCCCGCGGCGCCGTATCAATCCGAGCGTGCGTGAAATCGGCGGATCCACCAGCGGCACGCTGACCAGCGTCGCGTGTCCCAGCTGCGGCATGCCCAGCTTGGGCACGACTCCCACTCCCACCCCGGCTTCCACCAGGCTGACCAGCGCGGGCACGTGCTGGACTTCGCAGAACCATCGGGGCAGCGCGGCGGTATTGGCCAGCGCCTGGTCGATCAGCATGCGGTTGCCGCTGCCCTGGGCGACCGCAATGTAGTCGTGATCGGCCAGCTCGGCCCAGCGCACCTTGCGCTTGCGCGCCAGCGGATGTTCCCGGGAGCAGGCCAGGACGAAGGGGTCTTCGATCAGCGGTTCGAATTCCACGTCCGGCTCCTGCGTGCCGATGTAGGTCAGGCCGAAATCGGCTTCGCTGCGCGCCACGGTGGTCAGGATTTCAGCGGAGGTTTCGTCGCGGATGCGCAGACGAATGCGCGGATACTCGTCGTGATAGGCCTTGATCACGCGCGGCAGGAAAAATGCCACCGCCGATGGGACGCAGGCGATCGTGACTTCGCCGGACATGCGGTCGGCCAGGTCGCGCGTGCCCAGCAGGGCGCTTTCCAGTTCGTTCAGGACATGCCGGGCCTTGTGGACGAAGCCGCGGCCCGCGGTGGTCAATTCGAGGCGCCGGGTGGTGCGTTCGAACAGGCGCAGGCCCAGTGCGTTTTCCAGTTTCTCGATACGGCGGCTGAGCGCCGACTGCGAAATGCAGAGGATTTCCGCTGCGGCGCGGAAACTGCCATGGTCGCTCGCGGCGACAAAGGCACGCAGGTCTGCCAGGTCGAAATTCATCGCAAGTAAGCCCGGGTGTGTTGCGGCGCGTCAGATATGTCCGTGCCGGGGCATTCGTACCGGCGGGCCGCGTTGATGCGTAAATCGCAAGAATCCTAACAATATTTGCACTTTACACGATTGTCGGTCCTCTGCATTCTTCGCGCATATTCAAAATCAAAAAAAGCGCCGGCCATCATCCCGAGGCCGGCGGATAAGGAAGGAGCAAAAAGCATGACGACGACCGGCGCCGCCGGTGCGCCACCCTTGACCCGCCATGTCGCGGAGTTCGTGGTGGGCACGCAGGAAAAGGACATTCCCCAGGAAGTCCAGCAATTGGGCAAGAAAGCCATCCTCGACGCGCTGGGCGTGGTATTGCCCGGCGCGGTTTCGCAGCCCGGACGCGTACTGGCCGCGTACCTGGCGGACCTCGGTTGCCGCGGCGATGCCACCGTGTTCGGTACCGCGCTGAAGCTATCGCCGCGTTTCGCCGCCCTGGCCAACGGCACGGCCATGCACGCCGACGACTACGACGACACGCTGCAGGCGGAAACCGGGCGCTTCCAGGGGGTGCATCCGACGGCCCCGGTGCTGGCCGCGGTGCTTGCCGCCGGCGAAGCGCGCGGCGCGTCGGGCCGCGACGTACTGCTCGCCTATCAGGTCGGCGTGGAGGTGGCCTGCCGACTGTTCGACGCGACGCACGTCGACCACATCCTGAACGGTTTTCACGCGACCGCCACCTGCGGCATGCTGGGTGCGGCGGCGGGCGTCGGTCGCCTGTACGGAATGGATGCCGACGGCATCGCGACCACCCTGGGCATCGCGGCGAGCCAGGCCGGCGGCCTGCAGGAAAACTTCGGCCAGTCCGTCAAGCCGTTTCACGCGGGACGGTCGGCGGAGGTGGGCATTTTCGCCGCGGATCTGCAGCAGCGCGGCTTTACGGCATCGCCGATCATCCTGGAAGCCAGGCGCGGTTTCTTCCAGGCACTGGGTGGCGGGTACGAGGCTTCCCGCCTGATGGACAAGCTGGGCCGGCCATGGTCCTTCGTCGATCGCGGCATCTGGCTCAAGGCCTTCCCCACCGGCAGCCTGGGACATCCGGCCATGACCAAAATGCTGGAACTGGTCAGGCAGCACGATATCCGTCCCGGGGACGTCGCCCGCATTCGCGTGAAGACCAGCCAGAATATTCACCATACGCTGCTGCACCATCGTCCGACGACTGAGCTGCAGGCCAAGTTCAGCCTGGAATTCTGCCTGGCCGTGTTGCTGCTGGAGCGCAAGTGCGGCTTGAACCAGTTCCATGACGACTACGTGATGCGGCCGGATGTGCAGGCCACCATCGGCAAGGTCGAGTACACCACTTTCACGCCGGAAGAAGCCGGGCGCGACAACCACACCATCGTGACCTCGCATGTGGAGATCGAGCTGAACGACGGTACGCGCTACGGCGGACGTGTCGACGCAGGCAAGGGCAACAAGGCCAATCCCATGTCGGAAGAGGAGGTCGCGGAAAAATTCCGCGAATGCGCGACGTTCGGCGGCTGGCCGGCCGACAAGGCGGAACGCGCCATCGCGCTGGTCCGGCAGTTGGAGCAGGTGAAGGATGCGCGCGAAATCACGCGCGAACTGGCCGCGGAGACGGCTGCATAGCACCCTGGCAGGTGAAGGAGACACATCATGAATTTCGCAATCCAGGCGAAAGGCGCGTTCGCGCGCCGTTCGCGAACCGGGCTGGCGCGCGCGGCCATCGCCCTGCTGCTGGGTGGGCCGCTGGCCGCGGGGCCGGCGCATGCCGCCGACAATGCCAAATGGCCGGCCAGGCCGATCCGCCTGGTGCTGCCGTTTCCGCCCGGCGGCGGCACCGACACCCTGGCGCGCATCATGGCGCCCAAGCTGGGCGACTTGCTGGGCCAGCCCATCGTGGTCGACAACCGCGCGGGCGCCTCGGGCATATCGCGACGGATATCGTGGCCAAGGCCGAACCGGACGGCTATACCGTGCTGATGGGATTCAACACGGCATTGACCATGAATCCGTCGTTGTTCAAGAACCTGCCCTTCGATGTGCAGCGCGATTTCAAGCCGGTCACCATGCTGGCCTCCGCGCAGTATGTGCTGGTCGTCAATCCGTCGCTACCGGTGCATTCCGTGCAGGACCTGATCGCGCTGGCCAAGGCCAGGCCCGGCCAGCTGAATTATTCGTCCAGCGGCCCTGGCAGCCCTCTGCATCTGGCCGGCGAGCTGTTCAAGGCACGCACCGGTACGGACATCACCCACATTCCCTACAAGGGAGGCGGCCCGGCGACCATCGGCTTGCTGGGCGGACAGGCCCAACTGATGTTCGGCAGCGTGTCGGCGGTCATGCCGCACGTCAGGGAGGGCAAGTTGCGCGCGCTGGCGGTGACGGGATTGAAACGCTCGGACGTGGCGCCGGAGCTGCCCACCCTGGACCAGTCCGGCCTGCCGGGCTTTAACGTGACGTCCTGGTATGGCTTGCTGGTGCCCGCCCGGACGCCGGATGCGATCGTGGCCAGGTTGTCGGCCGCCGCGCAGAAGGTTATCCAGCTGCCCGAGGTTCGCGATGCCATGGCCAAGCAAGGGTTGGAGCTAAGCATCGATACGCCCCAGGAGTTCGCGCGGACCATCAAGACCGAAACCGCCACCTGGTCGGAGCTGATCCGCAAGATGAATATCCACGCCGATTAGGCATGACCGCGATCGACAGCCGTAACCGCGCCGCGCGATGCGCGGCCGATCGCCGCTTATCCATACGGGCCGGCGCCATGCCGGCCTTTCAAGCGTTCCCCTACAGGATTCCGATCGATGAAGAACAATGATGTTTCCCCGGTCATGCAGAAGCTGAGCCGGTACGTATCGGCCGCGGCGTCGCGCAAGATACCCGCGAAGGTGGCCGACCGAGCCAGGCTGCATCTTGTCGATACTTTTGCCGCCATGATCTCCGGATCGCGGCTGCTGCCGGGCAAAAAGGCAATCGACTACGTCAAGCCCTTGGGCGGCCGCGAGGAAGCCGGCGTAATCGGCACGCGCATCGTCACCACCGCACAGAACGCAGCGCTGGCCAATGGCATGTTCGGCCACGCCGACGAGACCGACGACACGCATCCGCCATCGCTGACGCACCCGGGCACCAGTGTGGTCCCTTCGGCCCTGGCGATCGCCGAGCGCGGCCGCATGAGCGGCGAGAAACTGCTGCGCGCCGTGGTGGTCGGTTACGACGTCTGCGCCCGCATGCTGCTGACTCTCAAGCCCATGCCTTATCTGCGTTCCGGCCACCACGCCGGCGCCACCGGCCAGTTGTTCGGCGCGGCCGCCGCCGCGGGGGCCTTGCTGGAACTGAGCCCGCTGCAGGTGCGCTACATGCTGTCGTACGCCGGGCAGCAGACCGCGGGTTTGTACACCATGTTCCGCGACCCCGAACACATCGAAAAGGCCTATGCCATGGGCGGCATGCCAGCGCATAACGGCCTGCAGGCGGCGCTCATGGCGGCGGCGGGCTGGACCGGCGTGGAGGATATCTTCTCGGGCGAACGCGATTTCTTCCATACCTTCGCCCCGGAGGATTTCGACCGCGAGGACCTATCGCGCGACCTGGGCAGGAACTACGAAATGCTGCGCGCGTCGATCAAGCGCTGGCCGATCGGCGGTCCCATCCAGGGCCCGATGCACGTCCTGAACGACCTGATGGCGGAGCACGGATTCGGCGCCGACGACGTCGAAAAGGTCGTGGCCAACATACCGGACAAGGAACTGGAAATCGTCAACAACCGCCCGATGCCGGATATATCGGTGCAGCATTTACTGGCGGTGATGCTGCTCGATCGCAAGCTGACCTTCAAGTCCGCGCATGATTTCGATCGGATGAAGGACCCGAGGGTGCTGAAAATGCGCGCCCGCGTGCAGGCGGTGGGCGATCCCTCGCTGACGGACGTGCAGCGCCGTTGGCGTTGCGTGATGCAGGTGCATCTGAAGGATGGCCGCGTGCTTTACGGACAGACGATGGCCGCCAAGGGAAGCTTCGAGAACCCGCTGTCACCGGCCGAGGAAAACGAGAAAGCCATGGACTTGCTGGCGCCCGTCCTGGGCAAGGGCCGCGCCGGCGAACTGCTCGATGCCTTGTGGAACATCGACAAAGTGAAGGACGTGCGGGCGCTGCGCAAGCTCTACATGAAGTAGGCGTGCGACGAGGTTACGCCGGATGCACGCGATCCACGTGACCCAGGTCGCGGCCGGGGTCGATGTGGTCGCGTACCAGCTGCTTCAGCGTCTTGGCGTCCGGGAACCCGCCGCGCGCCTTGCGATCCCATAGCAGGGCGCCGCCGCAATGGACCTGGAAGATACCGCCGGTGCCGGGCAGCAGCGCCACTTCGCCCAGGTCGGTGCCGAACGTGGAAAGCAGTTCCTGCGCCATCCACGCCGCGCGCAGCAGCCATTGGCATTGCGTGCAGTAGGTGATGGCAACGCGGGGTGGGGCGGACGATGTCATGTCGGGTCTCCGGCCTGCGGCTGCAACGCCTGGATCAGCGCGCGCGCGTAGTTGGGCAAGGCCTCCAGCGTCCGCGCGCACAGCATCAACTGCCGGTCGGCCCAGGTTTCGTCGAGTATAAGCAGCCGCGCGCCGCCGCGCCCGCTCCAGCGGCGGGCGGCCGACTCCGGCATGATGCCCAGGCCCGTCCCCTGGATGACCAGTCGCGCCACGGCATCGAATCCCTGCACCCGGACGCGCGCGCGCAGCGACCGGCCGATACGCGCCGCCTGGTCGTCGAGGTAGACGCCCAGCGCCGTAAAGACGGGAAGACCGACATGGTCGTAATCCAGCGTTTCGCTATAGCGCACGCGCGCGCGGCGCGCCAACGCGTGGCCGCGCGAGGCCAGCAGGACCAGCCGGTCGCGCCGGAAGGGGGTGATGTACAGGCCGCTCAGGTCGACGGCATCCGAAACTATCCCTACATCCGCCGTGCCCTCGCGCAGTTCCGGCAGGATGCGATGGCTGGGTTGCTCCTGCAGGTCGATGTCGATGTTGGGATGCGCGCGCAGAAACGTGCCTAGCGGCTCGGGCAGGTGTTCCGTGGCGGCCGCCGTGTTGCACAGCAGCCGTATGCGGCCTTTGAATCCGCTGGCGTAGTCGCCCAGGTCCTCCTGCATCCGGTCCACGTGCCGCAGCAGGCTGCGCGCATGGTAGGCCAGGGCGTGTCCGGCAGCCGTAAGCTGCACGCCGCGCCTGCCCCGCGTCAGCAATGCGGTACCCAGCGATGCCTCCAGGCCGCGCAGCCGGGCGCTGGCCGACGCCAGCGCGAGATGGCTGCGCGCCGCGCCCGCCGTGATGCTGCCGCTGTCGGTCGTGTGCAGGAACAGCCGCAGGTCGGTAAGGTCGAAGTGCATGGAGGTTTCGTTTTTTCCGAAGGCTGCCTCAGTGTAATCCCGCTTTTCCCGGGGGTGCAGCCGTAGCATGATGCCGGCCATGGATAGCTTGTTCGATTTCTACCGCGATGGCGGCGTCGCCCTCGTTCTGCTGGTCATGGCCAGCTTCGGCCTGGCAGGCCTGGTCAAGGGCGTGATCGGGTTGGGACTGCCCACCGTATCGATCGCGCTGCTCAGTGTGGCTATGGCGCCGCCACAGGCTGCGGCACTGCTCATCATTCCTTCCATGGTTACCAACGTCTGGCAGCTGGCGGCCGGAGGACGTTTCCTGTACCTGCTGCGCCGCTTATGGACCATGCTGGCCGGTGTGGTCATCGGTACCTCGCTCGCGACCTTCTGGCTGGGGGGAGGGGAACCCTCCTGGGCCGGCCACGCACTGGGCGCGGCCCTGTTGATCTACGCGGCGGTCGGCTTGAGCGCCGTGCGGCTGAGCGTGCCGGCGCGCGCGCAAGGCTGGGCGGGGCCGGTGGTAGGGGCCACCACCGGCGCAATCACATCGGTGACCGGGGTGTTCGTGATTCCGGCTGTGCCTTACCTGCAGGCGCTGGGCCTGGACCGCAACGAACTGGTGCAGGCGATGGGACTGGCCTTCACCGCTTCGACCATCGCGTTGGCCGGCGATTTGATCCATGGCGGCCAGCTGGGTGGCCGAGAGGCCTGGGCTTCGCTGCTCGCGCTCGTGCCCGCCATGGCGGGCATGATGGCCGGCCAATGGCTGCGTCACCGCGTCAGCCCGGTCGTGTTCCGCCGGTGTTTCTTCCTGGGCATCGGCGCGCTTGGGCTGCATCTGCTATTGGCCGGTTGAAGGCATCTTCCGCCGGGCAACTGCGCTACATTCGATGAATGCCGCGGCGCGTGGCCGCATTCACGATGTATCGACGGAGGCCCATGGTGAAAGACGAACATGTGTTGCTGACGCCCAAGGAAATGGCGATGGCCGACCAGGCCGCGGTCTCGGCGGGGCATCCGGGCATCGTCTTGATGGAAAACGCGGGCGCGGCGGTCGCGCGCGCCGTGCGGGATCGCTGGACCTTGCGTCCGGTAGCGGTCCTCTGCGGTCCGGGGAACAACGGCGGAGACGGTTTCGTCGTGGCCCGCCATCTGGCGGCCGCCGGCTGGCCCGTCACGCTGGCCTTGCTGGGCCGCGTGGATGCCCTGCGCGGAGACGCCGCGCATCATGCGGGGTTGTGGCAGGGCGACGTGCTGCCCATGGCCCCTTCGGTGCTGGAGGGCGCGGGCCTGGTCATCGATGCGATATTCGGCGCCGGCCTCGCGCGTCCGGTGGAGGGGGCGGCGGCGGCCACGCTGCGCGCGGCCGCCGATCGCGGGCTGCCGGTTTGCGCCATCGATACACCCAGCGGCGTCGATGGGGGGACGGGCGAAGTGCGGGGCACCGCAGTACCCGCGGCCTGCACCGTCACTTTCTTCCGCAAGAAGCCGGGCCACCTGTTGCTGCCGGGGCGCGCCCTGTGCGGCGACCTGGTGGTGGCCGATATCGGCATTCCGGGATCGGTGCTCGAGACCATGGCGACGCATACGTACGAGAACGTGCCGGCATTGTGGTTGCCGCGCTTTCCCTGGCCTCGCCTGGACGGTCATAAGTATGCGCGCGGCCATGCCGTCGTCGTGGGCGGTGAAGTCATGACCGGGGCGGCGCGCCTATCCGCGCTGGCGGCCGCGCGCGTGGGCGCCGGGCTGGTGACGCTGGCCGCGCCACGCGCGGCATGGCCCGTCTATGCGGCCGCGCTGACCAGCGTGATGGTCCAGCCGATCACGGACGACACGTCGTTTGCCAACCTGCTGTCGGATGCGCGCAAGAACGCCATCGCCATCGGGCCGGGGGCGGGCATATCCGACGCCACGCGCGCGCATGCGCAGGCCGCGCTGGCCACCCGCCGAGCGGTGGTGCTGGACGCCGATGCGCTGACCGTCTTCGCCGACAAATCGGCCACGCTGTTTCACGCCATACGCGGGCCTTGCGTGCTGACTCCGCACGAGGGCGAGTTCGGCCGCCTGTTCGACCGCGCCGGCGATAAACTGGGCCGCGCACGGCGCGCCGCCCAGCGCAGCGGCGCGGTGGTGCTGCTGAAAGGCGCGGATACCGTCATCGCGGCACCGGACGGCCGTGCCGCGATCAACGGCAACGCTCCGCCCGATCTGGCCACCGGCGGTAGCGGCGACGTGTTGACGGGGATGATCGCGGGGTTGCTGGCGCAAGGCATGGAGGCTTTCGACGCCGCCTGCGCGGCGGCGTGGATGCACGGGGCGGCCGCGGCCGCGCATGGCCCCGGGTTGATCGCGGAAGATCTGCCTGGGCTGATACCCGGGGTATTGCGCGCCTTGAAAGACCGGGCGTCTAGCGGGCGGACCGTCGGCCTGCCCGCCTGAAAGACCCTGCGCGTGGCGGAAGCTCGTCCACCGCACCGCCTGCGAATGACGGCGTGCAGACCAGGGCTTGCAAATTACGGCGGGGCGTTGCCGCCCGCATACGCTTGCGGGGCCCCGGGACGCGTTGGCGGTGCCTGCGCGGCATGCCGGCGCTGCTCCGCGCCGCTGGGCAGCGCGGCCACCATGGGCGCCCGCATCCATGCGGCGATGTCGCGCCAGACGGTCTCGGCCTGCAAATCCCTTAGCAGCATGTGGTAGCCGTCCTTGTAGACCGCTACCCGTGGGCGCGCATCGCCGGGCGCGTCTTCGATGCGCTTCAAGGTTTCCGCGACCACCTTGTCCGGCAGGACCTGCTCATGCCGGCCGAACAGCACCAGCAGGGGGACGTTGTCCGGAATGGCGGGCAGGGCGGCTTCGGCGTTGCTCATCAGGTCAACCAGCCCCTTCAGCGCATCGACGCGCGTGCGCTTGATGACCAGCGGATCCGCGCCCAGCGCGCGCAGCATCTCGATATTGTCCGACGGCATGATCTTCAGGCCGCGGGGCGGTTCGACCTCCATGCCGGGCACGGTGTTGTAGCCGAGCCAGAGCGTGAAGCGGTAGAAGGGGTTCATGACCTGTCTTCCCCACATGGCGGGCGCGGAGAGGACCGCGCCCGCCACGCGGCGCGACAAGGGCGCCTCCGGCGCGGGCGGGGCGCTGGCCAGCGCGGAGGCGACGACCGCGCCACCCATGCTTTCACCCAGGACGTACACGGGCAGGCCCGGATGCGCGGCCGCCACGGCGTCCACGGCGGCGTTCAGGTCGGCGATCATGGTCGCGGTGTCGGCCCAGATGCCGGGACGCGGACCCGCGCCGAATCCGCGCTGGTCGTAGGCATACGTCACGATGCCCAGCCCGGCCCAATAGCGTCCCGCATTGTCGAACGCATTGGAATAGTCGTTCATCCCGTGCAGGGCGACGATGGCGGCCCACGGCGGCAGTTGCGGTTGCCAGGTGCGTAGCGGCAGGCGCGCGCCGTCTATCGAGACCAGCGTATTACCCTCTATCGCGGGAACCGCCCGTGCCGGCCCCATGGGCTGGTAGGAACTGGCGCAGGCCGTCAATGCCAGGGCGCCCAGCACGGCCGCGCGCCGCAGCCAGGCGCGCGCCACCGATTGGAGGCGGCGAGCCAGCGATTCAGGCATGCGAAGCATCGGCATTGACGTGTACCCGTGAAGGCGCGCAGCGCGCCGTGTATCGATTCTAAAAGAGGACGGCGAAAGTCGGCCGGCTATCGGCCAGCGCGGCCGCACCGGGCCCGGAATGGGCTGGCGCGGCCACGGGCTTATGCGTACTATATCGCCCGTCGTATATCGCCAAGCATAACGGGTCCGGCCGTTCGGCTCCGGCGCTTGGGAACGGGAGTCTTCATGAAGCTGCAATCCATCGTCCTGGCCATGGGCCTGTCCGCGTCATTGTTCGCCGGCGCCGCGCCGGCCGCCGAGGTCCAGGTGGCCGTGGCGGCCAATTTCACCGCGCCCATGAAGGCGATCGCCCAGGCTTTCCACGCCAGGACCGGCGACACGGTGGCAGCCGCCTACGGCGCGACCGGGCAGTTCTACGCGCAAATCAAAAACGGCGCACCCTTCGAGGTCTTCCTGGCGGCCGACGACAGCACGCCGGCAAGGCTGGAACGGGAAGGGGCCACGGTGCCTGGCAGCCGGTTTACCTACGCGACCGGCGCGCTGGCCCTGTGGTCCGCCAAGCAGGGTTATGTCGACAACGAGGGGCAAATACTGCGGCAAGGCGGTTTCGCCCATCTGTCGATCGCCAATCCCAAGGCCGCTCCCTATGGCCTGGCGGCGGTGCAGACCCTCGAAAAGCTGGGCCTGATGGACGCCCTGCGCGCCCGGATCGTCGAGGGCCAGAACATCAGCCAGGCCCAGCAGTTCATCGCTTCCGGCAATGCCGAGCTGGGGTTCGTCGCCTTGTCCCAGGTGTACAAGGACGGCAAGCTGACCGGCGGTTCCGCCTGGGTCGTGCCCGAATCGCTGCACGCTCCGATCCGCCAGGATGCGGTTATCCTCGCCAAGGGGCGCGGCAATCCCGCCGCGCGCGCCTTCGTCGACTTTCTGAAGAGTCCGGAGGCCGGCGCGATCATTCTTTCCTACGGCTACAAGCGCTGATACGGAGCAACCATGCTGAACGCCGAGGACGCGGCCGCGATCTGGCTGACGCTGAAGCTGGCGGGGCTGACGACGCTGCTGCTGCTGGTCATCGGCACGCCTATCGCGTGGTGGCTGGCACGGACGTCGTCACGCTGGCGCGGTCCGGTCAGCGCGGTGGTGGCGCTGCCGCTGGTGCTGCCGCCCACCGTCATCGGCTTCTATCTGCTGCTGGCGATGGGCCCCAACGGCTATGTGGGCCGGTTGACGCAGGCCATGGGTATCGGCACCTTGCCCTTCAGCTTCGCGGGGCTGGTGGTGGGGTCGCTGGTGTATTCGCTGCCCTTTGTGGTGCAACCCCTGCACAACGCCTTCGTCGCCATTGGCCGATTGCCGCTGGAAGCCGCGGCCACCTTGCGCGCCGGGCCGTGGGACCGCTTCAGGACCGTCGCGCTGCCGCTGGCGCGACCGGGCTATCTGACCGGCGCGGTACTGGGTTTCGCGCACACGGTGGGCGAGTTCGGCGTGGTGCTGATGATAGGGGGCAATATTCCGGGCCGCACGCGAGTGGTCTCCGTGCAGATCTACGACCACGTGGAGGCGCTGGAATATACCCGCGCGCATGTCCTGGCAGCGGGGATGGTCGTGCTGTCCTTCATCGTCCTGTTGCTGCTGTACGGGCGGCGCCGCGATCCCTGGAGCCGCGTATGAGCGCCACCATGATCCCGGGGCCGCAAGCCGCGCGCGACGACGCGATACAGGCGCGTTTCCGCCTGCGGCAGGGAAGCTTCGGCCTGGATGTCGATCTGCGCCTGCCCGGCCGCGGCGTGACGGCGCTGTTCGGGCCTTCCGGATCCGGCAAGACCAGCCTGCTGCGCTGCCTGGCAGGCCTGGCGATGCCCGATCCCGGCTATTTGCGCGTGAATGGCGAAGTCTGGCAGGACAGCGCGCGCGGACTGGCGCTGCCGGCGCACCGCAGGGCGGTGGGCTATGTGTTCCAGGAGGCGAATCTGTTCGCCCATCTGGACGTGCGCGCCAATCTGCACTACGGCTACAAGCGCGTGGCGCCGGGCGCGCGCCGTGTGCATCCGGCCGACGCGGCGGCCTTGCTGGGCATCGACCATCTGCTGGCGCGCATGCCGGACGGCCTTTCCGGCGGCGAACGGCAGCGCGTCGGCATCGCGCGCGCATTGTTGACCAGCCCCAGCCTGCTGTTGATGGACGAGCCCCTGGCCGCCCTGGACGAACGCCGCAAGCAGGAAATCCTGCCTTACCTGGAGCGCCTGCATGACGAACTGGATATCCCCATGATCTACGTCAGCCATGCGGCGCAGGAAGTCGCGCGACTGGCGGACCACGTGGTGTTGATGGAAGACGGCCAGGCCGTCTCCAGCGGGCCCATCGCCGAAACGCTGGCCGACCTCGGCCTGCCGCCGGCGCGGGCCGACGATGCCTCGGTTGTGGTCCAGGGAGTTGCCGCGGGCTACGACGATGCCTATCGCCTGCTATCCGTCGCGCTGCCGGCAAGTTCATCGACCTTGCGCGTCGTCCACGGCGCCGTGCCGCAAGGCCGCCCGATGCGGCTGGTCGTCAAGGCGCGCGATGTCAGCCTTGCGCTGAGCCGGCAGGACGACAGCAGCATGCTCAATGTACTGCCGGTGCGGGTGCGCAATAGCGCGCCGGCGGACAATCCCGCCCACGTCATGGTGCGGCTGGACGCCGACGGCACGCCGCTGCTCGCGCGCATCACGCGCTATTCGCACGACCGCTTGCAGGTCGGGCCGGGCAAGCAGCTCTGGGCGCAGATCAAGTCGGTGTCGCTGTTGGCGTGAACGAAGTGCCGGCAGCTCTGCAATAGGGCCGATGCTAGAATCCAGGGCCGATCGGTACTTATGCCGTAATACTTGCGCCCTGGTGGAAGCCATCCAAGTCAGTATCGTCATGCCGGTGCACAATTGCGCACCGTTCCTCGCCGAGGCATTGGACTCGTTGCTGAATCAGCGCGACCTTACGCTGGAGCTGATCGCCGTCAACGACGGTTCCACGGACGACAGCCTCGCCGTGCTGCGCGCGGCCGCGCGCGACGACAGCCGCATCACGATTATCGACCAGTCCAACCAGGGCCCGGCGGTCGCGCGTAATGCGGGATTGCATGCGGCGCGCGGCGATTGGGTCGCATTTGCGGATGCCGACGACTGGCTCGCGCCTGGGGCCTTGGCCGGATGGCATCGCCATGCCTGCGCCCAGAACCTCGACGTGCTCATCGGCAACGGATATCGCTTCGACGACGATCCTCGGGTGCCGGTCGGACGGCCCTTGCTCAAGCGCCAGCCATGGGGCGAAGTGATGTCCGGCGCTGCGTGGATCGTCCGCTGTACCGAGCAGGACGAATGGCCGCATTATGTCTGGCTGCAATTCATACGGCGCAGGCTTATCCAGCAGCATCGCCTGCGGTTCGCCGCCGCTTTGCTGCACGAAGACATCTTGTGGACACTGGATGTCGCCCTGGCCGCGCGGCGCATGGGTTTCGCGGAACCACCGGCTTATGGCTACCGCAACAATCCCGCCTCTATTGTCAATTCGCCCTCGCAGGCGTCGATCGCGCGCCGCGCGCACAGTTATATCCACATCCTGAGAGCGCTGGTGGAAAGCTCCGCCTCTTCGCGGGGCAATCCCGCGCTGCGCCGCGCGCTGTTGCGCCATGCGAACGTGGAATGCGCGTATTTCGACCAGCTTCTGCGCAAGAAGCTGCGGGGCGGCGCGCTGCGCCGCGAAGTGGCACGGAGTTTCCACGAGACCCGGCTATGGCGCGCGCTATGGCGCGGTGCCGCCGGCATGCGGCAGTACCGGCGCCTGGCGCGCTGCTACATGGCCGTCATGCGCTTCCGGCGATAAAGGCTTCTTCGCCTTGCGTTTCTTCACCTTGCGTGCTTGCGGCTCGCGCCGTTGAAGTATTCTTGCGGCCATGGCGATTTCTTCCACCAAAAACCCGAAACCAGGCACCCTCGCGGAACAGCCCGACGCCCGCTTTCGCCTGCGCATACGCAAAGGAGACCTGGTGGCCATCGGGCCCGGCAAGGTGGCGCTGCTGGAGGCCATCGCCGAGCAAGGTTCGATTTCCGCGGCGGCACGCAGCCTGGGCATGTCCTATCGCCGGGCCTGGCTGCTGGTGGACGAGTTGAACCGTGCGCTGGCCGAACCGGCCACGGAGTCCGGTCCGGGCGGCGCCAGCGGCGGCGGCAGCACCCTGACGCCAGTGGGCGAACGCATCGTCGCCTTGTATCGCGGCATAGAAACCCGTGCTTACGACGCTTGCACGGAGCAGATACGGGAACTGGCCTCGCTGATGAAGCCTTGATCCGATGCGCGGTACGCCGACAGGGATCAGGCTCGGGACCGTCGCGAGCCGCTTGATGCGTGTCCGTCCAAGGCGGGTGCCTTGCGCGCATTGCCCGGATAGGTATCGATCTTGGCGATGGCGGCAGCGAAGAGGTCGATGAATCGCCGTCCCGGATCGGACAGCACCGATCCGCGTCGCGTGACCAGATTCAGCGAACGGCGCACGACGGGGTCGCGCAACGGCTTGAGCACCATGTCCTGCGCGCTTGCCGCCGGCCCGATGCTGGTCGGCACGACGGCCACGCCGAGTGCTTCGCGGGCCAGGGCCAGGGCCGTGATCGTATTGGTGGCTTCATAGGCGGGGCGCAATGCGTGTCCCGCGGACATGAACACATTCTCGGTCAGGGTGCGCACGGTGCTGCCCACGGTAAGCGTGATGATGGGCTCCTGCAGGATGTCTTTCCAGCGCACGACGCGCTTGCGGGCCAAAGGGTGGCCTGGCGGCAGCGCGACCGCAAGCGTGTCCTCCGCCAGCGGCTGGCTGTCCAGTTCGCTGTTCTTCTGTATGCCGAATCCCAGGCCGAAGTCGATCTCTCGCGCATAGATACGGCCGATGATTTCTTCGTTCACGCATTCGCGAAAGACCACGGACACGCGCGGATAATCGTCGCGGAATGCCTTCAACACTTCCGGCAGGACGGTGCCGGCAAGCTGGGGCGCCAGGCCCAGCGAAATGCGGCCCGCCTGGTCGGCGGCCGCGCCACGGCCGCTGGCCAGAATGGATTGCGCATCGGCCAGCATGCGTTCGGCGATGGGCAGCACCTGGTTGCCGGCGGGAGTCAGGGCGACACTGCGGGTGGTGCGTTCGACCAGACGCGTGTCGAGTCTTTCCTCCAGGCGGCGGATCAGGATGCTAAGCCCCGCCTGCGTCAAATGCAGCTGATCGGCGGCCCGGGAAAACCCTCCCAGGCGCGCGAGCAGGACGAAGGCCTCCAGCTGGCGCAGATTCAGATTCATAAAATTCTGCAATGAGTGGATAGTTGACTGTTATTTTACTTATCAACCGCGCGGGATGACACTGTGCCATCGCTTCCACCCGCAGGACCACGGATATGGGCTATACCGCGATCGAAAAAGTGCTGGCTCGAACCTCGGGAAAACCCGGTGTGCGTGCCGGCGACCTGGTGTACCCGCAACCCGATATGGTGATGATCCACGATGGGCTGGTCAAAGAAGCCAAGGTGGAGCTGGACCGTATCGGCATAGGCCGCGTGATGCATCCGCGCAAAGTCATGATGGTCAGCGATCACGATGTGGTCTACGGCAGCGCCCGGGCCGCCGAGCGGGGCGCTTTCAACCGCAAGGCGGCGGCGCAATGGGGTGTGGACCAGTTCTACGACGCCGGCCGCGGCGGCCATGGCCATATCTTCCCGATGGAAGAGGGCAAGGTGCTGCCGGGCATGTTCTATTTCGACAACGATACCCATGCCACCAATGCCGGCGCCGTGGGTGCCTTCGGGATGCGCGTGGGCAACGAGATCTCGCGCGTGCTCGCGACGGGCACGACCTGGGTGGAGGTGCCGCGTACCGTGCTGCTGGAGTTGCGCGGGGAGCTCGCGGCCGGGGTGATGGCCCGCGATATCGGCTTCTACCTGGCACGCCAGGTCAAGCGCAAGGCAATGGATGTGGATCTGGATTACCGCGTGGTGGAGTTCGGCGGCGACCTGGATGCCTTCGGCTTCGGCGCGCGCGTCGCCTTGTGCAGCACGCCCACCGAAATGCGTGCCGCGGGCGTGTTCGTGCCGCCGTCCGACGCGATCCTGGCGTACTGCAGGCGGCATGCGCAGCACGAGTTCGAACCCGTCTACAGCGATGCGGATGCGGAGTTCGAATCGCGGCACCTGATCGTCCTGGACCGGATCGCCCCGCAGGTTTCCCTGCCCGGCAATGTCGGCAACGCCGTCGATATCGACGAAGTCGCGGGCACCCGTATCGATCACGCGTTCATCGGCTCCTGTGGATCGGGCACCTATGAAGATATGCTGCGCGCGGCCAGCATCCTGAAGGACCGGCGCGTTGCCGGGCACGTGCGCCTGTTCATCGTGCCCGGTACGGAGCGATCAACGCGACGGCTGGCCGAAGAGGGCGTGATGCAGGTCTTGCTCGACGCCGGGGCCATGCTGCTGCCGGCGGGATGCGGGCCTTGCAACGACGCCGTGGTGGGTCCGCTCGCATCGGGGGAAGTCTCCATATCTACCGCGACGAACAACAACGCCGGGCGTTTCGGGCCGGTCGATGCGCGCCTGTTCCTGGGCAACCCGGCCACGGTGGCGGCGTCGGCGGTGGCCGGCGCCATCGCCGATCCGCGCGGCCTGGAGACCGATCCCGCCTTGTACCGCCTTAGCGAGGCTGCATATGAATGACTATCAATGGATATTGCGCGGCCGCTGCTACAAACTGGGCGACGATGTGCCACATCCAGGCGGCGTGATTCCGGCGCGCTTCATTACCGCGCGCGAAATGGACCCTGCCGTATTGACGCCGCATTTGTTCGAGGAAACCGATCCCGGTTTCGCGCAGCGCAGCCGGCCGGGCGACATTATCGTCACCGGCCGCAACTTCGGCATGGGACCCAAGGGCAATGGCTACGTGGCGATGCAGGCGCTGGGACTGGGCCTGGTTTGCGAGTCGATGTCCGTGCAGGCCTACCGCGCGGCAATCAGTACCGGCCTGCGCGTGCTGAACCACTGCGAAGGCGTCACGGCGTACTGCCAGACAGGCGATGACCTGGAAGTGGATTTTCTGACCGGTCGTTTCTTCAATCACACACGTGGCGTCGAGCGCGCATTGCCCCCCGTGCCGGAGGCGCTGCGCGAGCTGCTCGCGTGCGGCGGCAACGAAGGCTGGCTCAGGCACTGGTGGGAAGCCCGGCACGAGGAAGACGCTCGCGCCTGAAGACATCGAAGGTCCCACCGCGTAGAGGGTGGAGACGGCAAAAATGCACAGGTGCCGGCGGATAGCAATGCACGGGACCGATGCGGGGAACGCCGCGACGGATCCTTCATGGAGCCGGGCGGCGCTGTATTCAATCGTCACCGGAGTGGCGTCGCGCCGTCGAGGTCGCGCGCCTGTTGCCATCATGTCCCTATCTCGATCGCGTTTCATGCGCGCAGCGCTGGCTGCCAGCATCTTTTGCCTGGCGTCCGGCGCCGTCCGTGCCGCGGAGCCCTATCCGAACGGTCCCATCCGCTTTGTCGTGCCCGCCACCGCCGGCGGTACCACGGACGTCCTCGCGCGGGTCGTCGCGCAGCACATCACGCAGTCATGGGGTGTTCCCGTGATCGTCGAAAACCGCGCGGGCGCGGGCGGCGTCATCGGCGCCTCCTACGTGGTCGGCAGCAAGCCGGACGGACAAACCGTGCTTGTGGCGCCCAGCGCCTTCGGCGTGCGTTCCGCGCTGGATCGCAAGCTGCCCTACGATCCCTTGAAAGATCTGGCCGGTGTGGGCCTGATGGCGCGATCGCCCAGTTTCCTGGTGGTCTCCACCAGCCTGGGCGTGAAGTCGCTGGAGGAGCTCGCGGCCTACGCCAAGGCACGGCCCGAGGGCGTCAGCTACGGGTCGGCTGGCATGGGCAGTACCGGCCACCTGCACGCCGCGCAGTTCGCCGCGGTCTACGGGTTTACCGCTGTGCACGTGCCGTATCGCGGCACGCCGGAGGCGGTCACGGATGTCATGCAGAACCGTGTGCAATATGCGTTCGCCCCGGGACCCAATGCCCTGCCGCTGGCGCGGGATGGACGCTTGCTGGTGTTGGGCGCGACCTCGGCCGCGGCGGACAAATTCTTGCCTGGCGTGGCCGTGGTCAATCAGCCGGGGATGAGCGAGTTCGATGCCGACGATTGGTTCGGCGCTCTCGTGCCGGGAAAGACGCCGTTGCAGGTGCGCGAGAAACTCAGCAAGGAGATCGCCCGCATCCTGGCCTTGCCGGAGGTGCGCAAGCGCTTGAATGACCTGGGTGCAGAGCCGCAGTCCAGTACGCCCCAACAGTTCGACGAGATGTTGAAACACTACGTCTCGACCATACGGCAGCTGGGGGACCAGATGCACATCACGCTGGAGTGAACGCCTCGCCACCCGCCCGTTCGCCGGGCTGGGGCGAGGCGCGTTCCGGCATCAGGCTTTCCTAGTGATGATGGTCATCGTGATGGCCGTGGTCGTCATGATGGCCATGGTGCCAGTCATGATGTTCGACCACCACGGGGCGGCGGTAGCGGCCCCAGTCGTCGTGGCCTCGATAGACCACCGGCGGCGGCGCGACATACACCGGCCGCGGGGCGATGACAACGGGAGGCGGGGCGGTATAGACCGGTGTCCCGATGCCCAGGTTGATGCTGAGCTGGGCATGGGCCGCCGTGACGGCGCCCGCGGCGGCGAGTCCGGCCAGGGTGGCCAGGATGGCTCGTTTCATGTGGGGATCCTTCGGCGTTCAGCCCTGGCTGGGCGCGGGGGCGGCCTTGTGCTGCTTGTGTGCGGCGTGCCGCTCGTGGGATTCGGCGAAAACCTTGTCCGCGTTGCGCTTCTGGTCATCCGGCATGGCGTTGTACAGCGGCGCGAATACGGCGGCCAGCTTCTTCACGCCGTCGGAGTTGGCCTGGGTGATCCGGGCATAGGAATCCAGGTCGTCCAGGGCGGTCATCGTGCCGCTCTTCTCGCGCGACGAGATCAACTGATCGATCTGCATGGCGTTGTCGCGCATGGTCTGCGCGACGACCGCCCACTGCTGTTCTTCGGCGGGCGTGATTTTCAGCTGGGTGTGCAGCGTCTTGATGTGCTGTTCGACCCGCGCGTTGGCCTGGGCGGGCGCGGCGGCGCCGGTGGCGGTGACGGCCGAGGTCTGGGCCATGGCCGCGGCGCTGAACAGCAGCGAGGCCGCCAGCACGGTGATGCGCAGTTTCATTTCTGATCTCCTTGAGGAACGCGACTTGGAATGCCCCGTGCGGAAGGCCCCGCGGGCCCGCTCCGGGGGGGCGAAGCGTTGCCAAGGATACTGATCGGAAGTGAGGGGAGTTTGCGCCGTCCCCGTTATTTGGTGATGAATCGTACTGTCAGCTTCGCCCCGTCGACTGTGCATCGACGGCCTTTCTCGAGCGTCCCGGCCCACTGGCGGCCAAGGCAGCGGCCGGGCGGATTGCCATTCCTTACGAGTCCTCCAAAGTGTGGGCGCGCGCAGGCCCGCGCCGCGGCGGCCTGGCGCCGGCCCGCGCTGCCGGCGTCGAGGGCATGGCGGAAGTCCCTGCCGTTGCGGCGCCGGCCGCATCCGGCAGCGGTGGGCCGGGCCGTTCATCCCAGGGCGACGGCGCGGCAATCGTTTGGCGGCAGACCGAGCGCAGGATGTCGACGAAGCGTTCTTCCGCTTCCAGCGCAACGTCGCGACGGCGGCGTATCAGGCTGATCGGCGGCAGCGACCAGTCGAAGGGCCACGCCACCCGCGTGACGTGGCCGCCACGTGCCAGATCGTCCGCGATGTCCTCGGGGACGATGGAAACCAGGCTATCGTCGTTGCGCATGAGCGCCGAAATGACGTCCATGGAGTAGGTCTGGATACGCGGCGATGGGGGCCGCACGCCGGCCCGCGTGAACAGCTCGCTGACCATGTTGCCGATGGGCGTGGCGGGGGCGGGCAGGATCCAGTTCAGCTCCGCCATTTCGCGCCAGTCCGGCCGGCGCCGGGCCAGGCGGCGGGCCAGGCGGGGATTGGCGATCAAGGCAGGACGTTGCGGATAGAGCACTTCGTGGTGCAGTTCGTCCATGCCTATCATGACCGAGGCGCGGCCGATCACGCAGTCCAATTCGTGCGCCCGCAGGGATTGCAGCAACTGGTCGGTCGTGGCGCGTTCCAGCCTTACCGTGATCCGGTAGTCTGCGTAGAGCTGTTCGATGGTGGGTACCAGCACCCGCGCCGAGATAAACGGGATGGCGCCTACGTGCAAATGCGCCGAATGACCGCCGCGCAGGGCGTCCATTTCCAAGGCCCAATGATCGATGTCCTGCAACATATGGCGGGCGCGCACGACCGCGAGTTCGCCCAGCGGAGTCGGGCGCAGACCCCGCGCGGTGCGCAGGAAAAGGGGCCCACCGAACAAGTCCTCGATTTCCGCCAGGGATTTGGTCGCGGCGGGTTGGCTTACGCCCAGCGATTCGGCGACGCGGGTAAGCGAATCGCCCGGTGAAATCCTGGTCAGCAGGGTCAGGTGGCGCAGCTTCAGGCGGGATAACAGGCGCGAGGGCGTGGCTTGCATGGGTATGGATTCCTTCGGACGGGGGAACGGCTGGGGCGTCCACGCCATAGCCATTTGGTTATGGACCTATTATAAAAAACATCGCTTCTGTTATCGTCGGGTCAATATACTTCCAAGTGTTTCAGGAACAAGGCGATCACCATGGCCACCTCCGCGTTTACTACCCGCCCCGAAATCCGCGGTTCGTTCGGCGTCGTTTCGTCCACGCACTGGCTGGCGTCGCAGGTTGCGATGAGCGTGCTCGAGCGCGGCGGCAATGCCTTCGACGCGGCGGCGGCCGGGGGCTTTGTGCTGCAGGTCGTGGAACCGCATCTGAACGGACCCGGCGGCGAAGTGCCGATGCTGTTCTGGAACGAGAAAGACCGCCGCATCCAGGCGCTGTGCGGGCAGGGCAGCGCGCCCGCGCTGGCCACGCCCGCGTACTTCAGGCAGCTTGGACTGGATCTGGTGCCCGGGATCGGCCTGCTGCCGGCAACGGTGCCGGGCGCGTTCGGCGCCTGGCTGACGCTGCTGCGCGATCACGGGACCTGGGAACTGGCGGACGTGCTGCGTCCGGCGATCGAATACGCGCGCAATGGGTTCCCCCTGGTGCCGCGCATCGTGCAGGCGATCTACGCGGTGCAGGCGCTGTTCCGTGACGAGTGGTCATCGTCCGCGGCGGTGTGGATGCCGGGCGGCAAGGTGCCGCATCCGGAGCACCTGTTCCGCACGCCGGCCATCGCCGACACCTATACCCGCATTCTGAACGAGGCGAGCGCCAAGGGCGACCGCCGCGCGCGCATCGATGCCGCCATCGATATCTGGTACCGCGGTTTCGTGGCACAGGCCATCGACCGCTTCTATCGCACGGAAGCAATCCGCGACACGACGGGCGAGCGCAACACGGGGCTGCTGCGGCTGGACGACATGGCGGCCTGGAAAGCCCGCTATGAAGCGCCGGTGACGACGCAGCTGGGCCGCTATACGGTGGCCAAGTGCGGCCCGTGGTCGCAGGGCCCGGTCTTCCTGCAGCAACTGGCGATACTGAAACACCTGGGCATCGAGAGCACCGCCCCCGACTCGCCCGAATTCGTGCACAAGGTAGCGGAGGCCGCCAAACTGGCCTTCGCCGACAAGCTGGCCTGGTACGGCGACCCCGATGCGGTCGATGTACCGCTGGATGCGCTGCTGTCCGACGACTATGCGCGCGAGCGCGCGGCGTTGATCGGCGCGCGGTCCTCCGCGGAGCTGCGTCCGGGACGTCCCGGCGGCCGCGAGTTCCGGCTGCCCGATCTGGGCGCGGCCGCGCGCACGCTGGCGCAGTCGGATACCCGCTTCGGCGTGGGAGAACCGACGTTCGCGCAATTGCCGCCGGTCGAAGAATGGCTGGAGCGCGAGGTGTTCGTGGGCGATACCTGCCACATCGACGTCATCGATCGTGACGGGAATATGGTGGCGGCGACGCCCTCGGGCGGCTGGCTGTCCTCCAGTCCCGCCGTGCCGGAACTGGGCTTTTCCATCACGACGCGGCTGCAGATGACCTGGCTGGAAGAAGGATTGCCGGGCAGCCTGCGGCCCGGCATGCGCCCCTGCACCACGCTGTCGCCCGGCATGGCGCTGCGCGACGGCGAGCCATACATGGCCTTCGGTACCCCGGGCGGCGACCAGCAGGACCAGTGGGCCGTGGCCTTCTTCCTGCGCCACGCGCTGCACGGCATGAACCTGCAGGAAGCCATCGAGGCGCCGTCCTGGCATATCGATCACTTCCCCGGTTCATTCTGGCCGCGCACCACCACGCTGAATCGCATCACCGCCGAATCGCGCTTTCCGATCGCCACCCTGGAGGCGCTGCGCGCGGCCGGGCATGAGGTCAAGGCGGGCGCCGATTGGTCGGAAGGACGTATCAGCGCCTGCACGCGCGAGCCGGAGGCCGGTGGCGGCCGCCTGCTGCGCGCGGGCGCCAATCCGCGCGGCATGCAAGGGTACGCCGTGGGCCGCTAGCACACCGATTGTTTTTGCATGGTCGCGGCATGCGGGCCGTGGCCATGTGTTCACCCAGCGCGCGACAGCCGCATCGCGCGCGACTTATCCGTGGGGATTTTTCAGATGAAATCGATACAACGTTTCCTGCGCGCCGCCGCCGTGGCGCTGGCGATCCTGCCGGGCCTGGCCCTGGCCGCCTATCCGGAAAAGCCGATCACCCTGATCGTGCCGTGGGCCGCCGGCGGTTCCACCGACATCCTGGCCCGCCTGTTGGCCCAGCACATGAGCCAATCCTTCGGCCAGTCCGTGGTGGTGGAGAACCGCTCGGGGGCGTCGGGCAACATCGGTTCGGCGTATGTGGCGCGCGCCAAACCCGATGGCTACACGCTGCTGATCGGTTCGATGAGCACGCACACCATGAACCAGGCGCTGTACGCGACGATGCCTTTCGACGGTGTGAAGGACTTCAGTCCCATCGCCGAACTGGCGCTGGTTACCAACACGATGGTGATCAATCCCGAGGTGCCAGCGAAGAACGTCGCGGAGTTCATTGCCTATGCCAAGGCCCACCCGGGCATGATCGCGTATGCATCGGCCGGCGCCGGTTCGACCAACCACCTGAGCGCCGCGCTGTTCCAGAAGGCGACCGGCGTGCAGATGGTGCACGTCCCGTATCGCGGCGGCGCGCCCGCTGTGCTCGATACGGTGGCGGGCCGCACGCAGCTGCTGTTCAGCGCCGGCACGCAGACCCTGCCGCACGTCAAGAGCGGCAAGCTGCGCCTGCTGGCCGTGACCGAAGACAAGCGTTCGTCGCTGTTGCCCGATGTGCCCACCGTGGCGGAAACCGTGCCCGGCTATGAACTGGCCGTCTGGTACGGCGCCTTCGGCCCGGCCGGCATGGATCCGGCCATCGTGCAGAAGCTGAACACGGAAATCAATCGCATCCTGGCGTTGCCGGAAGTCCAGAAGCAGATGGGCGATATCGGCGTGCAGGTCCTGCAGACCACGCCCGCCGAGTTCCAGAAGACCCTGGAGCGCGATGCCGACAAGTACGGCAAGCTGGTGCGCGAGCTGGGCATCAAGGCCGACGAGTAAGGTCCGGTACCAGTCTCATGGCCGATACCGATTTCACCGTCAACGGCGTTCCGCTGCAACAGGCCGTCCTGCATGGCATAGAGGCCATCGCCGCGGCCTGCGCGGGCACCGACCCGGTGGCCCTGTTCGCGGCCATCGACGCTTATGCCAAACCCGTACTGCGGCAGACCCTGTGCACGGTCAATCGCTTCGATGCGCAACGCATCGCGGTGGTCAGGTTGTACAGCTCCGACCCGGTGGCCTACCCCCCGGGTGGGTCGAAACAGAAGGCCGGCACGCGCTGGGGACAGCATGTGCTGCTGGATAGGCGCATCTATGTCGGCGAAGGCATCGAGGCGATACGGGAATCGTTCGACGACCACGCCGCGATCCTGGCCCTGGGCCTGAAATCGGTGATCAACGTGCCCGTTGTGGCCCGCGATGTCTGCCTGGGCACGCTTAACCTGCTGATGCCGACCGAGCGGATCGACGGCGGCATGGTGGCTTTCGCGCGCCTGGCCGGCCTGCTGGCCGTGCCGGGCTTCCTGGCCCTGGCGCGCTGAGCGCGCGCGCAAGCGTTCTGCCGCGGCATCGGAAAAAAGCGCGGCGGTCGATGTCCTGTCCGGGTGCCATCGAAGCCCGCCCCCGCATCAACTGCCGCGCCGTCCGGCGCGGTCAGCGCCCCGGGGGCATTTTCGCCATTGCCTCCTGCATCTCTTCCGGCGCCACGTCGACTTTATGCGTGGCGACCGACCAGCGATGGCCGGACGGATCGTCGATCTGGCCGTAGCGGTCGCCCCAGAACATGTCGGTTACCGGCATGACGACTTTGGCGCCGGCCGCCACCGCGCGTTCCACCGTGGCGTCGACGTCGGTGACGTACAGGTGGATCACCATGGACTTCGGCTGGCCGTCCTGGGGGCCCAGCGACCCCCATTCCGGACACTCCTCGGCCAGCATCAGCGCCGAGTCGCCGATGCGCAGCATGGCGTGCATCAACATCTTTCCATCGGGCGACATCAACTTGTTTTCAAGCTTGGCGCCGAAGGCTTTTTCGTAGAACTCGATGGCGCGCAGGGCATTGGCGCAGACCAGGTGCGGCGTCAGCGTGTGCATGCCGGGCGGGATGGGGTGGGACGTGGGCTTGGACATAGTAAGGTTCCTTTCAGCTGGGCGCGGCGGCCGGACCGCGGCGTGGAGCGGGCCTTTCTTACGACGAACGGGCAAAAGGGAAATCGACAGGCTGGCGCTAAACTTTTATACCCGACACCGGTGTCCGACAATATTTCCCGGGAGTAACCATGCCAAGATCGCAGGCCCGTCCCATGCCCCTGAACGCCATGCTGCGGGACGAAATGGAAGTCGCCACCACGGGGCGGGGGTTCTTCGAGCTGACGGGCGCCGTGCGTGCGCTGGTATCGCGCAGCGGGCTGGAATACGGCATGGCGCACCTGTTCACCCGGCATACCAGCTGCTCGCTGTTGATCACCGAAAACGCCGACCCGCAGGTGCGGGCCGATCTGGAGCGCTATTTCTCGCGCCTGGTGCCGGACGGCGATCCGCTTTTCCTGCATGACACGGAAGGGCCCGACGATATGCCGGCCCATGTCCGCGCGGCGTTGACCGGCGCCAGCCTGACCATTCCATTCAGCCATGCCGACCTGGAGCTGGGAACCTGGCAGGGAATCTATCTGTGGGAGCACCGCACGCGCCCGCACCAGCGCCAGGTCGCGGTCGCGCTGACCGGGTATATGCAGCCGCCCAACAATAACCAGGCTGGCTGAGGCGGGTGCCGTGGACGCCTCAGCCGCGCCGCGGGATTACATCCGCATGTGCTGCGGCAGCCAGGTGGCGATGCCCGGCGCGAAGTACAGGATCAGGACCGCCACGATCATCAGCAGGAACATCGGCACGGAGGCCCGCGCGATATAGGGCAACTCGCGCCCCGTCATGCCGGACAGCACGAACAGGTTAAAGCCTACGGGCGGTGTGATCTGGGCCATCTCGACGACGAAGACGATGAAGATGCCGAACCAGATCAGGTCGATATGCGCGGCCTGCACGGTGGGCAATAGCACCCCCATGGTCAGGACGACGATGGAGATGCCGTCCAGGAAGCAACCCAGGACGATAAAGAACACCATCAGCGCCATGATCAGCCAGAACTGCGTCAGCCCCAGGCCGCCTATCCATTCGGCCAGCTGGCGCGGCAGACCGATGTAGCCCATGGCCAGGGTCAGGAACTGCGCGCCCGCCAGGATCAGGGCGATCATGCAGTAAAGCCGCGTCGCGCCCATCAGGGAATCGATGAAGGTGGAAAGCTTCAGCGATCCTTGCAGCGCGGACAGGATCAGCGCGCCGACCACGCCCACCGCGGCGGCTTCCGTGGCGGTCGCCACGCCGGTGTAGATGGAGCCGAGCACGGCGGCGATGAGCAGGACGACCGGGATCAGGTGGCGCGACTCGTGCAGCTTTTCCGACAGCCGCATGACGCGGTCGGGCGCCGGTACCGCGTCGGGATTGCGCAGCGCCCACCAGGCGATATATCCCATGAACAATCCCGCCAGCAGGATGCCCGGGATGATGCCGGCGATGAACAGGTGCGCGATGGAGACGTCGGCCGCCACGCCGTAGACGATCATGATGATCGACGGCGGAATCAGCAGGCCCAGCGTGCCGGCACCCGACAGCGTGCCCAATACCTGTTTTTCCGGGTAGCCGCGCCGCTTCAGTTCCGGGATGGTCATCTTGCCCACCGTGGCGCAGGTGGCGGCCGACGAGCCGGACACCGCCGCGAAGATGGCGCAGCCGATGACATTGGTGTGCAGCAGCCGTCCCGGCAGCCGCTCCAGCCAGGGCGCCAGGCCCTTGAACAGGTCCTCGGACAGGCGCGTGCGGAACAGGATTTCTCCCATCCACAGGAACAGGGGCAGGGCGGTGAGCGTCCAGCTGGATGCCGCGCCCCATACCGTGACCGCCATGGCGTCGCCCGCCGGCCGGCTGGAGAAGATTTCCATGGCGATCCAGGCCGTGCCGGTCAGGGTCAGGCCGACCCAGACACCGCAACCCAGCAGCAGGAAAATGGATACAACCAGCAGGGTGATTACCGCGAGATCATTCATGGACTTGCTGCGAGGAAGGCGCGGCGTGGCCGCGGAGGCGACGAAGCAGTTCGTCCACCAGCGCAATAAAGAAAAGGACGGCGCCGACCGCCATGCTGATCTGCGGTATCCACAGCGGCGTGGCGTCGTTGGAGGTCGAGACGTCGTTGAAGTCCCACGAGTCATGGGCCAGCTTGACGCTATACCAGGCGAAGGCCGCCGCCAGAACGGCGCCGGCCGCCAGCGCGAAGATATCCAGCCGCCGGCTGGGCGCGGGCGCCAGCGAATTCAGCAGCAGCGTGACACGGATATGTTCGCCGTGCTTGAAGGTGCTGGCCAGGGCCAGGAAGCCGGCCGCCGCCATGAAATAGCCGGCATAGGCATCCGTGCCGGGGATATTCCACCCCATTTCGCGCGCCACGATGCCGGCCAGCACGGCGAGCAGCACGCCCACCGTGCACAGCGCGCCCAGCACGGCCCCCAGGCCGTAAAGGCCATCCAGGAAACGTCGCATGGCGGCCACTACTTCTTGTAGGCGTCGATCATCGCCTGGCCGTCGGCCCCGGCGCTCTTGACCCATTCGGCGATCATCCGATCGCCGATTTTCTCCAGCCCTTGCTTCAACTCGGGGCTGGGGGCGACGATGGTCATGCCGTTCTTCGTGAGCTCCTGCTGGTACCAGGTGTTCTTCTCCTGCGACAGCTTCCAGCCGCGTTCCTCGGCCTGGGCCGCTGCCTTCTTCAATGCCGCCTGGGTGGCGGGGTCCAACGCGTCGAAGGCGCGCTTGTTGACGATGATGGCGTTCTTCGGCAACCAGGCCTGGGTGTCATAGAACTTCTTGATGTATTCGTAGGTCTTGGTGTCGTAGCCGGTCGACGCGGACGACATATAGGAGTCGATCACGCCCGTGGCCATCGCCTGGGCCAGTTCGGCCTGCTGCACGGTGACCGGCTGCGCGCCGACCAGTTCGGCGATGCGTGCCGTGACCGGGCTGTAGGCGCGCCATTTCAGGCCCTTCATGTCGGCGACCGTCTTGATGTCCTTGTTGGCGAAGATACCCTGGGGCGGCCAGGCCACCGCGTAGAGCAGCATCATCCCCTGCGATGCCAGCTTCTTTTCCAGGAAAGGCTTTTGCGCCTGGTACAGCTTGAACGACGCGTCGTAGCCGGTGGCCAGAAAGGGCAGCCCGTCCAGGGCATAGACCGGCGCTTCGTTGGCGAAGTTGGTCAGCAGGATCTCGCCGATCTGGGCCTGGTTGCCCTGGACCGCGCGCTTGATTTCCGGCGCCTTGTACAAGGAGGCGTTGTTGTGGACCGTGATCGCCAGCTTGCCGCCGGACAGCGTGCCGACGTCCTTGGCGAACTGGTTCAGGTTTTCCACGTGGAAGTTGCTGGGGGGGTAGGCGCTGGGCAGGTCCCATTTCGTCTGTGCCTGGGTCTGGGCCGTGGCGGCCAATAGCACGCTACCCGCGAACAACGTGATCTTCCTCAGCATGTGGGCTGTCCTCGTCGAAAAGTTTTGGACCGGGCGCCGTCCAGGCTTGGCGCCGGCTACGCCGGAACGCCCATCCCGCTTGTGGCGGGCCGGTCTGGAAATGAAAACCGGGCAATTCTACGGGTCCGCGGCCCCCGATTTGGGCCGGCGGCGCTCCTCTACGGGTAATTCCCAGGGCCCGCGCCGGCCGTGAAGCCGTTCCGGCGGCGTGCCACAATGCGTGCTTGCGGGATTCATCTCTGACTTCAATGGAACTGCGGCAACTGCGCGCCTTCGCGCGCATCGTCGAACTGGGCAGCATGGGGCGGGCGGCGGCGGAGCTGGGCGTGGTGACGTCGGCGCTCAGCCAGCAGATCAGCCGGCTGGAAAGCGAGCTGGCCACGCGCCTGCTGCAACGGACTTCCACCGGTGTCGTTCCCACCGACGCCGGCCGCGCCTTCCTGCGGCAGGCCCAACTGGCGATACGCCACGCGGATGCCGCCGCCATGGCGGCGCGCGAAGCGCGGCTGGCGGGGCAGGTCAGCGTGGGACTGGCCTCTACCACGGCCACGGTGCTGGCGCCGCGTTTCATCCACGCCATGCAGCAGCGCTACCCCGACGTGCGGCTGCGCATGACAGAGAGCCTGTCCGGTCACCTGGCCGCGATGCTGAACGCCAGGCAGGTCGACCTGGCCATCGTCTTCAACACCGATGCGGCCCAGCGCTGGACGGTGCTGCCCCTGTTGGACGAGCAACTGGTGCTGATCGGCCAGCCCACCACGCCCAACTGGCCGGGCACCGAAACGGCCGGCCTGCGCGAGCTGGCCGGCGTGCCCCTGGTACTGCCCAGCGCCGCGCACGGGTTGCGCAACCTGGTGGACACCGCCTACGCCCGCCTGGGCATGGAGCCCGACATCGTGGCCGAGGTCGATGGCCTGGCGACCTTGATGGCCATGGTCAGGGTAGGGCACGTCGCCACCATACAGCCCGGCGCCGCCCTGGCGGCCGATCCCACCCTGGGGCGGATCTGGCTGACCGGCGCGGACCTGCATCGCAAGAATCTGCTCGTCAGTTTGCCTGAAGACGAACTTTCCCCGGCGGGGTTGGCAGCCCGGGTCGTCCTGGGGGACGTCGCCCGCGCACTCGTGCAGGAAGGGGGCTGGCCCGGCGCGACTCTTCAGAATTCGTGAAGACCTATTGAAATATTTGCCCTTACGGGGGAAGGGTTTCTGGTCTACAGTCCGCACCTGTCCAAGGAGGGCCAGAAAGCCATGTGGGATGTATTGGTTATCGGCGGCGGCAACGCCGCCCTTTGCGCTGCGCTGATGGCCAGGGAGGCCGGCGCCAGCGTCCTGATGCTGGAGTCCGCGCCCAAGGAATGGCGTGGCGGCAACTCGCAGCACACCCGCAACCTGCGCTGCATGCACGACGAGCCGCAGGATGTCCTGGTGGAAGCCTATCCCGAGGAAGAGTTCTGGCAGGACCTGCTGAAGGTCACGGGCGGGATCACCAACGAACATTTGGCGCGCCTGGCGATCCGCGCCTCGTCGACCTGTCGACCCTGGATGCGCAAGCACGGCGTGAATTTCCAGCCGCCGCTGTCCGGGGCGCTGCACGTGGCGCGCACCAACGCGTTTTTCATGGGTGGCGGCAAAGCCCTGGTCAACGCCTACTACCGCAGCGCCGAAGCGCTGGGCGTGCAGGTGCGCTACAACGCACCGGTCGAGCGCCTGGAGCTGCGCGACGGCCGCTTCGTTGCCGCCTTCGTCGGCCAGGAGCGCATCGAGGCCAAGTCCTGCGTGCTGGCGGCCGGCGGCTTCGAGTCGAACCGCGAATGGCTGCGCGAGGCCTGGGGCCAGAACGAGCGCGGCGAATGGCCGGCGGACAATTTCCTGATCCGCGGCACGCGTTTCAACAAGGGCGTGCTGCTGAAATTCATGATGGACGCGGGCGCGGACATCATCGGCGATCCATCGCAATCGCACTGCGTGGCCATCGACGCGCGCGCGCCTTTGTATGACGGCGGTATCTGCACCCGCATCGACTGCGTTTCGCTGGGCGTGGTGGTGAACCGCGATGCGCAGCGTTTCTATGACGAAGGCGAGGATTTCTGGCCCAAGCGCTATGCGATCTGGGGACGCCTGGTGGCGGGGCAGCCGGACCAGATCGGCTACTCGATCATCGATGCCAAGGCCGTCGGCCGCTTCATGCCGCCGGTGTTCCCGGGCACGCAGGCCGACACGCTGGAAGAACTGGCCCGCAAGCTGGGCCTGGACGAAGCGCGCTTCATGCAGACGCTGCGCGAATACAACGCCGCCTGCCGCGTCGGGACCTTCGACCACACCAAGCTGGACGATTGCCACACCGAGGGCATAGCGCCCGCCAAGACGCATTGGGCGCGGCCCATCGACCGCGCGCCGTTCTTCGGCTATCCGCTGCGCCCCGGTATTACCTTCACCTATCTGGGCCTGAAGGTGAACGACCAGGCTGCCGTGCATTTCAACGGCGAGCCCAGCGACAACCTGTTCGTCGCGGGCGAAATGATGGCCGGCAACGTGCTGGGCAAGGGGTATACCGCCGGGGTCGGCATGTCGATCGGCACGGCGTTCGGCCGGATCGCGGGTACGCAGGCGGCGCTGGCCGCCGGAAAGAAATCATCCATGGGAGCCGCCCTTGAAACAGCTTGAAGCCCTCGTCAAACAGGCGGGCGCCATGCACATCGTTACGCCCGACGCCTCGGTCGCCCCGGCCCGCACGGCCGAGGGCCACAGCGCCATGAAGGAAACGCCCGTCAAGTTCGTGCGTGCCGGCGCGCAGGCGCCGACCACCGATAACGAAGCCGAAGTCGCGCGCGTCATGCAGATCTGCAACGCCTGCCGCTACTGCGAAGGCTTCTGCGCGGTGTTCCCGGCCATGACGCGCCGGCTGGAGTTCGGCAAGGCCGACGTGAACTACCTGGCCAATCTGTGCCACAACTGCGGCGCCTGTCTGCACGCATGCCAGTACGCGCCGCCGCATGAATTCGGCGTCAACGTGCCGCAAGCCATGGCCAAGGTGCGGGTCCAGACCTACACCGATTACGCGTGGCCCGCGGCGCTCGGTTCGCTGTACAAGCGTAACGGCCTGACCCTGTCGCTGGCGACCGCCGCGATGCTTGCCCTGTTCCTGGTCCTGGCCATGGCGTCGGCCGGCTCCTTGATCCATGCGCCGCTGGCTGGCAACTTCTACGCCATTTTTCCGCATAACACGCTGGCGCTGATGTTCGGTGTCGTCTTCCTGTTCGCCATCCTGGCGCTGGGCATAGGCGTGACGCGCTTCTGGCGCAATGTGTCGCCCGGCAAGGCAAGCGGACCGGCCGTGGCCGAGGCCGCGCACGATGCCTTGCGCCTGCGCTACCTGGACGGTGGCCACGGCAAGGGCTGCAACGAGAGCGACGACGCGTTTACGCTGGCGCGCCGCCGCTTCCACCACTTCACGTTCTACGGCTTCATGCTGTGTTTCGCCGCGACGTGCGTGGCCACGCTGTATCACTACTTGCTGGACTATCACGCGCCGTATCCCTTCTTCAGCGCGCCCGTGCTGCTGGGAACCCTCGGCGGCATCGGCCTGTTGATCGGGCCGGCGGGCCTGCTCTGGCTGAACCTGCGCCGCCACCCGGAACAGGGCGACGTCGCCCAACGCCCCATGGACCGCGGTTTCATCGTGCTGCTGTTCCTGATCTCGCTGACCGGCCTGGGCCTGCTGGCCGGACGCGATACCGGCGCGATGGGCCTGCTCTTGGCCATTCACCTGGGGACGGTGATGGCATTGTTCCTGACGCTGCCGTACAGCAAGTTCGCCCACGGCATCTACCGTAGCGCCGCGCTGTTGAAGTGGAATATCGAGAAGCGGCAGCCCAATTCGCTGCAGCTGGGCTCGGACTGACCGGAAAAACGCGTGGGACGAACGGGGCGGTTGCCATGGCGGCCGCCCCGTTTGCTATTCCTCGATCGGCTTTTCGTGGTAGTACCAGGTCAGCACCGGCAAGGCGGAGACGCCATGCACGAAGACCGATAGCGTGATCGCGCCAAGCAGGATGGGCGTCAGGGGCTTGATCTGGTCGGTGGCGTGTTCCAGCGCGAACAGCAGATAGTAGAACGTGCCTACGCCGCGAAAGCCCAGCCAGGAGGCGACCAGCCGTTCGCGCCACGGGGCGCCGGTGCCTGCCATCGCCGCCTGCACCGCCAGCGGCCGCGCGACAAAGAACAGCAGGGCGATCATGGCCAGCGGCGTCCAGCCCAGCATCTCGCGCCAATGCGCCGAGATCACGCTGCCTATCAGCAGCATCAGCGCCAGTTCGACGATGCGTTCCATTTCCACGGAAAACGCCATCATCGATTCCGCCAGGTAGGCATGCGCCAATTGCGGGTCCTTGGCCGCCTGGCGGCGTTCGCCGCGCGGCACGTCCTGCAGCACTTCGCGCGGCGTTTCTTGTCCGGTGGCCCGCATCTCGCGGCGGCGCAACGCCACGCCGGCGCAAAACACCGCCAGGAAACCGTAGCCGTGCGCCAGAAGCGTCACGCCATAGCAGGCCGTCATCAGGCCCAGGGCCAGAAAGCCTTCGAAGCCCAGCGCCTTGGCGTAGCGGATGCGCAGCCTGGCGACCAGCGTCTGGGTGACGGTGCCCATCACCCAGCCGATGGCCACGGCGGCGGCGATGCCCCATGCCAGCCGGCCGGTCAGTTTCCACGCCGGGTCCAGCGACTCGGGCGGTACGGCGCAGAGCATGACGCCCAGCAATACGAAAGGATAGGCCGCGCCGTCGTTGGCGCCGCCCTCGCCGGACAGGGAAAAGCGCAGCGGATCCTCGTCGCCGGCCTCGCGGGGCCGCAGTTCGCTGGCCAGCACGGGGTCGGTCGGGGCCAGCGCGGCGCCCAGGACGATGGCCGGCCCCAGAGGCAGGTGCAGGCCGAAGTAAGCGCCGGCCGCCATCAGGGCGATGGTAATGATCATCGCCGGCAAGGCCAGGCGAAAGGGCGGCGACCATATGCGATGGCCGAGCGGAGCGCGCAGGTGCAGGCCGATCGCGAAAAGCGCCACGATCAGGCCCGCTTCGGTAAGGACGCGCAGGGTATGCGTGTCGCGATAGAGATCGACGTCGAGCAGCCCGGCGCCGGCCGGGCCGATGGCAAAACCGACCGCCAGATAGATCATCGCGCCCGTGATGGGCAGCCGCGATATCACGTTGCGGGCGAGCGCCATGGCGATCAGCAGGGCGCCGACCAGCACATACCAGATGGCTTCGGTCATTGGGGAGATGTCCTTGTGCTGCCCCCGCGGGCGCGAGGCGTACGCTTGCCGGCGGCATCGGCGGGGCTTCAGCACGCGCCATGCCCATCCTTTCCCGTCGCCGGCGCCGCGGCGCCGTGGGGCGTCCGGACGACGCGGTATGGGCGATCGCGCTACGCCGCCGTTGCGCCCGCCATGGCCACGAGGCTGGCGCGGGTGTCGTCCAGGATGCGGTCGGATAAGGCCACGTCGTTGACCGCGCGGGCCATGGCCACGGCGCCGATCAGGGTGGCGACGATCGTGCGTGCCCGGGCCAGGGCGCCGGCCGCGTTGGGGTCCGGCAGATACTGGATGACGATGTCGACCATGCGTTCGAAGGCCTGGGTGGTCGCCGTGCGCGTGGCGTCGCCCGTGCGGCCCAGTTCGCTTCCCAGGGCGGCCAGGCCGCAGCCATTTTCCGGGGCGTCGCGGTGGGCGGCAGATAAGTAGGCTGCCAGGAAGGTGTCCAGCCGCCGCGCGGGAGGCTCCTGGGCCACGCGTTCCACCAAGGCGTCCAGGACGCCGTTAATCGATTGCGTGCAGGCCTCGGCGACCAATTCCTCTTTGGACGAGAAGTGCTTGTAGAAACCGCCGTGGGTCAACCCGGCGGCCTGCATCAGTCCGGCGAGGCCGGTCGCGGCGATGCCGTTGCGGCGGAACTCCTGACCCGCGGCGGCAATGATGCGCGCGCGGGTGCGGGCGGTTTCTTCACGGGATTTGCGCATGGCGGGTCACCAAAAAGTCGTTGACACTTAGATGATACCTGACATCTAATTAGATGTCGCTTAACATCTATCGGAGTGAATCATGGAAATCAAAGGACGTGTGGCGCTGGTGACCGGCGCGAATCGAGGGCTGGGAAAGGCGATCGCGCAGGCACTGCTGCAAGCGGGCGCGGCCAAGGTGTATGCGGGCGCGCGCGACCCGGGCAGCGTCGATCTGCCCGGCGTGGTGCCGGTCGAACTGGACGTGACCGATGTCGCCAGCGTGCGGGCAGCGGCCCAGCGTTGCGGTGACGTGGAAATCGTTGTCAACAATGCCGGGATCTCCTTGCCCGGAACGGCCCTGAGCGAAGATGCGCCGGATCGCATCCGGCGCCTGTTCGACGTCAACTTCTACGGCGTGCTGAATGTCAGCAGCGCTTTCGCGCCGATCCTGGCCCGCAATGGCGGCGGCACGTTCGTCAACGTGCTTTCCGTACTCAGCTGGTTGGCGATCGAAGGTTCTACGCACTACAGCGCCTCCAAGGCCGCCGCGTGGGCGCTGACCAATGGCATGCGCCGGGAGCTCAAGGAGCAGAACATCCGCGTCACGGGCGTACACGTCGGGTATATGGATACCGACATGGTGGCGAGGCTCGACGCGCCCAAGACGGCGCCGTCCGTGGCGGCGGGAAAGATCGTCGAGGCAATACGCGAGGAGCGGCCCGAACTGCTTATCGATGACACCAGCCGCACGGTGAAGGCCTCCCTGAGCCTGGACGCGGCTGCCTATCTGTAGGCGGTCTGTAGGCGGCCGGGATGCGCGGCCGGGACGGCGAAATGCCGTACCCGTGCGGCGCGGCGGTCAGGCAGCGGTCTCGATCGGGGGGATAAGCACGAAATGCGCATCGAGATTCGCGCCGCATTGGCGGCCGCTCATTTTCTTCGCCGCGCGCAGGGCGGTGGCGGCGGGCGCCCCCGCCACGGCATCGTAAACGCGCCGCGCCGATAGTTTCGCGAGTCGATCGGCGGCGGCTTGCGTCAAATCCACGCGGTTCTGCGTGACGTGCAGTACACGAAGTTCGCGCGGCAGCCGGTTCGGCAATGCGAGCAGGCCATTGTCCCGCGCATCCACATGGACCACGCGGTCCGATAGCGTTTCCGTCAGAGAGGCCAGGTAGTTGTGGGACACATCCAGCTGGACCAACTGCGCCGGCAATGGGTTAGGTAGGCTACGCAGCCGGTTGCGCGCCACCAGCAGCACCTGGATATCGCAGGGAAGCAGGGGCAGTTCGGATATCCGGTTGTCCGACAGATCCAGGCTGATGACGTTCGGAATGACGGGCGGGACCGTCAGCAGACCCAGGCCTTTCAATGACAAAGCGGCTTCCTTGCCCTGGGCAATGGCGGTTTCGATCCGCGCTCGCGCCGTCGCACGGTCTTCGCCGGGTTGGGCATCGCGGACGTAGGTATCGAGTATGGTGGCCAGCCGCGGATCCAGTTCGATGCCGCCGGAGGCTGGCACGGGGGCGTGGGGCCCGCCGGCCCGTTCGATCGCCGCCACCGCCTGATCGAGGACGCTGCGGGTAACGTAGACATCGGCCTGCTCGGGCGGGATGTAAGCTGACAAAGGGGAGTTGTTGATCGATGGGCTGATGAAGATCATCATTGCGACCTTGGAAGGGCAGGATAAAAGGCGCGCGTTCCGTTACGGGAAGCAACCGAAGGTTCCGCGCGCCGTGCCTCCCAGCCGATGCGGCGCATTGAAGGGTCATAAAACCGGACTTATGGACAAGACGCTATTGAAGGGGCTGATGGTGCTCGAAGCCGTCACGGAGGTCGATCATCGGCCCCGCACCATCGAGGAACTCGCCTCCAGGGTGGGCCTGACGCGAAGCAATACCCATCGCACCCTGCAGACGCTGGCGCATGCCGGCTACATCGTGAAGGACGAGGATAGCGGCGAATACCGGGCCACGGTGCGGCTGTTCGAGCTGGGCGCGCGCCAGCTGGCGCAGATGGACGTGCGCAAACTGGCGCAGCGGGCAATGGCGCGGTTGGCGGAACAGTCGGGCGAAACCGTGCACCTGTCGCTGCTGGACGGCATCGAAGTGGTCTATATCGACAAGATCGACAGTCCACAGCCGGTGCGGGCGTATTCGTATGTGGGCGGGCGGGCTCCCGCGTACGCGGTGGCCACCGGCAAGGTGCTGCTCGCGCATCAGCCGGAAGGCTATATCGCCCGATACGCAAGCGTGCTGCAGGCGCATACGCCCAAGACGCTGGTGGCCGTGGATGCGCTGGAAGAGGAAATGCGCAAGATACGGCGCCAGGGCTATGCCGCCAATCGGGGCGAGTGGCGGGCGACCGTGGGCGGGGTCGCGGTCGCCATCTTCAACAGCCTGGCGCAACCGGTGGCGGCCCTGGGGATATCCGGTCCGCTGGAACGCCTGAACGCCGTGCGCATGCGCGAACTGGCGCCGGTGGTGGCGGCCTGCGCCGCCGAGGTTTCCGAATTGATGGGATATCGGCCGCCGGCGCAGGCCGGCGCCGCCTGAGCGGGCGCGGCCGGTCCGCCGGCGCCATCGCGGTGCGGCCGCCCGCCGCCCGCGCAGCGCCGGTTCCCGCAACGGCGAGCGGCCTGCATGGCGGCGAGGTCGCGCCTCAGCCGTTATAGAACCTGCGCCCGCGGTTGCGCAGCCACAACCTGACCAGGTGGCGCTTGCGGTCCTCGTCCGGATAGTCGACGAAGCCCGTGCGGCGATGCCCCAGGCGCGTGTTGTCGACGATCTGGATCTGCCCCGCCTCGAAGAAAAATTCCCGCGACCACCGCGGCTCCATCATGATGGATTCCAGGGTGTACAGCGCGGTCTTGGTCAGGTCGTCCATTTCCTGTCCGGCCATCTCGTATCCGGTGACGACGTGGCGGTGCGACAGGCGGCACAGCGTGCGGCCTTCGTGCGCCTGGAACAGGGGATGGCTGATCAGCCGGGCGTCGTCCGGCGCATGTTCGCGCTGGCGGTCGAACAGGTAGGGCTGGTACAGCCGTTCGATCAGATCCGGATGCGAGGCCAGCAATTCGTTGTAGACCGAATAGAAACTGACGATGCTGCTGATGCCGCCTTCCATGGCCGGCCGCAGGCATAGCAGGGCCACGTAATCCGGCGGGCAAAGGTTATAGCTATTGTCGGTGTGGAAGTTCTGCTCGGCGTTGGTGATGTCGGGCCGCACGCCGTTGCCGGGCGGTTTGCCCATGTCGCGCACGTCATAGATCACTTTGCCGTCCCAGCTCTGCGCCACCGGTCGCGACACCATCTGCGCCAGCAGCCAATAAACGGCGCGCGCTTCGTCGATGGTGTAGTCGTCCATGGGCAGCTTGTCGACGATCACGAAACCCACGCCATGTTCGAGGATGGCGCGCGCGCGCGTCATCATCGCGCGGCAGGCGGGCAGATCGAAGTCGTCCAGGTGCAGCAGCGGCGTCGCCAGCGGATTGCGCCGCAGGGTGTCGACCAGTTCGTCCAGCTCCCGGCGGCTGCCCGCGTCCAGGGCGATGATCCCGTCGTCCGGTGCCAGCGTATCGCGGCGCCAGACGACGGGGCCCTCGAAAGGCGTGTCGCGGGCCCGGATGGACTCGTCGTGATGTTCGGCAAGAATGCGTTCGATGGCGCCCATGTCTTCCTCCAGATTTTTTTCGGCCGTGCGATGCGTGGCGGGGGGCACGGTTCGAATACAGTCTAGGCTGGCTGTTTGATCGAAGAAAGCGATTTATTTTTAATCAACTTCATCGGATACTTCGATGTAAAGTCCTTCGATCCGGAGCGCGCGCATGCACATACGCCAATTGGAAACCTTCATCAGGATCGTCGACACCGGCAGCTTCGCCGGCGCGGCGCAGGCCATGCACGCTACCCAGTCGACGATATCCGCCCGCATGCGGGAACTGGAAGCTTCCCTGGGTGTGCCCTTGTTCGACCGCAGCGGCCATCGCGCGGTGCTGACGCCGCGAGGCCGGGCCTTGCTGGCCCGCGCGCGCCGGATGGTCGAGCTTGCCGCCGACATCGCGCGCGACATCGGCGATGCGGGCAGCGCGGGGGGCATCGTTCGCATCGGCGTGGCGGGGCTGGTGGCGATGACCTGGTTGCCGCGGTTGCTGGCCGCATTGCGCCAGCGTTTTCCGGCCGTCACCGTGCAGCTGGAGATCGCCTTGACCACGCCGCTGGTCGAACGCCTGGCCAGCGGCGAACTGGACCTGGCCATCGCGACCGGACCGGTGCAGGGCGCGCGCCTGGAATGCCTGGCCCTGGGCTACGACGAATTTGTCTGGATGGGGCCGCCGGGGCTGGCGCTGCCTCGCCACGCATTGACGCCGGCCGAGCTGGCGGACCTGCCGGTGCTGGGCCTGTCGGAGGCATCGCATCACTATCCCGTGATCGAACAATGGTTCAGCGCCGGCCAGGCTTCCTATCAGCCGGTGGTGTCGTGCAGCAATGTCCGGGTGCTGGCCGACCTGACCATGGCGGGACTGGGCGTCAGCCTGCTGCCCTTGCGCTCGTGCCGCGCGGACCTGGACGCCGGGCGGCTGCGCCTGATCGAGACCCGGCCGGCGCTGCCCCCCGTGCAGTTCGTCGCCGTCCACAAGCGCGACGTACTGGACCCGCTGGTCGGCGCCATTGCCGAACTGGCGCGCGAAACCAGCGAATTTCCGTTCACTTCTTCGCGATCTCCTTCCCGCCGGCGGCCTGCACGACCGCGGTCCACTTCTTGAGTTCCGCCTGCAGCATCTGCGTGGTCTGTTCCGGTGTGGTGGTGACGGCTTCCGCGCCTTGCTGGCGGAACTTCTGCTGGACCTCCGGCATGGCGCCGACCTGCTTCATGGCGGCTGCCAGCTTATCCACGATAGGCTTGGGCGTGCGCGCGGGTGCCAGCACCGCGTAGGCATTGGTGACGTCGTAGCCGCGCACGCCTGCCTCCTGCAGCGTGGGCAGGTCCGGCATGCTGGGCGAGCGCTGGGCGCTGGTGACGGCCAGCACGTGGATGCGTCCGGTGTTGATATTGCCCTGCAGGGCGGGCAACGTCTCGAAGACGATATCCACCTGGCCGCCCAACAGTGCGGCGACCGACGGGCCGCTGCCCTTGTACGGGACATGCAGCAGGTTGGTATGCGTGTCCGCCTTGAACAACTCGACCGCCATCTGCTGCGGCGTGCCGGGGCCGGCGGAGCCGAAGGTCAGTTTCCCCGGCTTTTCCTTGGCCAGCGCGATCAGTTCGGCCACCGACTTCACCGGCACCTTGCTGTTGACGGCGACCACCATGGGCACGGTGGACGCCATGGACACGCCGACGAAGGCCTTGCCCAGGTTATATGGGCTTTCGCCCAGCGCCGCGTGGATGGAATGGCTGCCCAGGGCTCCCAACAGCAGGGTATAGCCGTCCGGGTCCGACTTGGCGACGTGGTCCGCGCCGATCTCGCCGCCCGCGCCGGCGCGGTTCTCCACCACCACGGTCTGCCCCAGCTTGTCGGTCAGGTACTGCGCATAGATGCGGCCGGCCGCGTCGCTGGCGCCGCCGGGAGGGAAGGGCACCACCAGCTTGATGGGCCGGGATGGATAGTTGTCCGTCTGCGCGCTTGCGGGCGCGGCGGCCGAACACAGGGCAAGCGCGATCGCGCCCGCGGCGGTACGCCAATGTCGATGCATGATGAGTCTCCTTCAGTACCCCTTGGGGGCTTGTGTATGCGCCGCGTTTCTTTGACGCGGCATGGCAACTGCTTTTCCGGTCCCGTGTCGGCGTGCTCCCTGCTACCCGGCCGCCTCCGCGCGCAAGCGCGCGGCCAGCACGGCGCGGTCCACCTTGCCGACCGCGTTTTCCGGCAGCGTCTCCACGGCGATGAAGCGGTCCGGCACATAGATGCGTCCCAGCACGCGCAGCATTTCGCCGCGCAGCGATGCTTCGTCGATGGCGCCGTTCCTGGCCACCACGAAGGCCACCGGAACTTCGCCCAGGTCGGCGTGCGGCCCGCCCACCACCGCGCAGGCGGCCACGGCGGGCAGGGCGGCCAGGGCCCGTTCGATCATCGATGGGGAAATGTTTTCGCCGCCGCGGATGATGACGTCCTTGATGCGGCCGGTGATGCTCAGATAGCCTTCCGCGTCGAAGCGCCCCAGGTCACCCGTGCGCAACACGCCGTCGCGGATGCCTGGCTCGGCGGTGCCGATATAGCCGGTCATCAGGTTATCGCCGGCGATGCAGATCTCGCCTTCCGCGCCCTGCGTGGCCATGCTGCCGTCCGGGCGGCGCAGGAAGACGCGCTGGCCCGGCAGGACGGTGCCTACGGTGCCGATGCGCCGCGCGTGGGGCGGGTTTATCGTCGATGTGCAGGTGGCCTCGGACAAGCCATAGGAAACCACCAGCGGGCAGCCCAGGAAATCCTCGATGCGCCGGTGCAGGGCTTCGGTGATTGGGGCCGAGCCGCAGCGCGCGAAGCGCAGCCGCGCCAGATCGGCGGCGCCGAAGTCGAGCTCCAGCATGCGCGCATACATGGTGGGCACGCCGGTGATAATGGTCGGTCGATGGCGCGCCATCAGTCCCGGCATGTCTTCCGCGCGGAAGCGGCCGCCCAGCACGACCGCCGCGCCGGCGTAGAGCGGCGCCAATACCTGGTTGTTGATGGCATTGGTGTGATGCAGGGGCATGACGTGCAGCAGGCGGTCGTCCGGCCGCAAGCCGGTGTGCGCCGCGACGCCGCGCGCGTTGCTCAGCAGGCCGCGCTGGTTCAGCAGGACGCCCTTGGGCTGCCCGGTGCTGCCGGACGTAAACAGCAGCAGCGCCGGATCGCCGGGCGCGACGCCGGTGTCCCAGCCCGGCGCGGCATCCGTGTCGCGGCGATCCCAGGCCAGCTGCCGGGCGGCGGGCAGGCCGCACGCCGCGGCCAGTTCTTCATGCGCGGCATCGTGCAGCATCCAGGCCAACCTCACGGCGGCGACGCGCCGGCGGGTTTCTTCGGCCGAGATGCGCGGTTCCAGCGGGCAGGGACAGGCACCGGCCGCCAGCGCCCCCAGCAGCGCGAGTATCTGCGCCGGCGAACGGGCCATCGCGAGACCGACGAAATCGCCGCGCCGCACGCCGCGCTCGCGCAGCCAGCCGGCGATGCCCGCCACCTGTTCGGACAGCTCGCCATAGGACAGCGTTTCGTCTTCATGGACCAGGGCGGGCGACTGGCGCCTGGCCGGATCGGCCCAACGCTGGCGCAAGGCCGCGACCAGGTTGCTTTCCGGGATGTCGCTCTGCACGGCGGCTTTTTGCTGTCGGATCACGGCCTTCCCCATCAGCGCAGCCGCACGGCCGCGTCGCGTTCGAACTGCCCGTCGCGATCCAGCGCGCGCAGCGCGCGTGCTTCTCCTTCGGTGGGCGGTTGCGTCGGCGCCGCGTCCGTGGCGTCGAACTCGAAGCCGGTGCGCGCGCGAACCTCTTCCAGGCTGGCCTCCGGATGCCACGATTGCAAGGCAAGGCGCCCGTCGCGCTTGACGAATACCGCGATGGGCGTGACCACGCCGTGAAAGCCGCCCCACGATGTCTTGAAATCCAGCTTGGGGACGAAGGTGCGCGTCGAATGTTCCGTGCGCCAGGTGCAGGCGCGCCGGGCCGTGGGCAGCATCACGGCGCCGCCGCCGCCGCCGGGCAGGCGGACCTTGGGGCGGTGCCAGTCGCCGATGCTGGAATTGTTGGCGCAGCCTTCGCCGTCGATCTGGGCCGCGCCCAGGAAAGTCAGGTCCATGCGCCCGCGCGTGCACAGGTCGTAGAAATCCTCGTTGGCGAAGATGGACGCGGAATGTTCGGCCAGCACCGGGTCCGAGCTGGACAGCGGCACGTGCGAGGGGCGCGGATCCACCCCGCCGGCCACGTTGATATAGACGTAGTCCCATTCGTAGGCCTGTTTGGCGAGCAGGCAGGCCAGCATGGGGAAGGTGGAATTGACGCCGCTGAATGTGATCTCGTCGGGCCGGATGAAGCGGGCCAGGTTGATCACGATGTACGAAAACGGAGACCAGGCTTCACGCATGGAGGGTCTCCTGGATTTCCGGAGCCTCGGCCATGTGGGCGTCCAGGCTGCGCGTGGTGTCCATGTATCGCTCCACGGCGGGATAGTCGATGGCGTAGTCGGGCCAGCAGGATCCCGGCCACGCGCCGTTCGGCACGACGGCCAGCGCCTGCACCATGAAGTAGGGGACCACGGTGGCCTCGGGTTCGCGTTCGAAGACGGCGCTGTCGACCATGCGCTCGGCCACCACCAGCACGCTGCCCGCGGCCCGGCTCATGATGCGGTCCCAGTGATAGGTGCCGCGCACGCGTACATTGCCCTTGGCATCGACCTCGCTGGCGTGGATGACGGCGAAGTCGGGCCGCACGGCCGGTATGACCCAGGTCTTTTGCCCGCTGCCATAGGGATCGTCCAGGCAGGCCCAGTTGTTCAGGCTGGGCAGGTCGCTGCCATGCAGGCCGCCGCAGGGCATGAAGGGCACGCCATAGGCGGCGGCACGCAGGCCGGCGGTCAGGCTGGCGCAGGCGTGTTCTTCCAGCTCCACCTTGCCTTGTTCGATGGCCTTGCGATAGCCCGGCGCCAGGCCGAAGTTGCCTTCCATGGCCACGATGCCGGCGCGCACGCGGCGCAGGGTACCCGCGCGGCAAAGGATATCGACGTCGTAGCCGGGCGATTGCTTGATCAGCTCCAGGTCGCGCCGGCCTTGCCGGATCAATTCGCGCACCAGGGCAAACGGGCCCCGGTGCAGGAAGCTGCCGCCCAGCGCGACCGAGGCGCCGTCGGGAATCAGCGCCGCCAGTTCGGACAGGGTGCGCTGCTTGTCAGGTTGATTGAAGCCGGATCCCATGATGCGGTGTCTCCTCGCGGTGTATTCGTGTTGCCAGGCTGGCGGGCGTATGGCGCCTTGTTCCTGTGTCTTCGTGTCTTCGGGTCTCGCGTCCCGTGTATTGCGTCCGCTTCGGGCGGCTAGCGCGGCGCGCCCAGGTAGGCGGCGATGCGCTGTTTCAATCCCGGCGCGGCGGCCGATCGCACCAGTCGCGACAGGTCTTCGTCCGCGCCACGGTCGGCCAGCGTGTCGTAGAGGGCCGCGCGGCTGGCCCGCGGAAGTTCCGCCGCGCGCGCCAGGGCCTGGGCGCGCAGCCCGGCCCATTCGTCGCGCGGCGCCATCGCCTGCAGAAAACCGATCTCGCGGGCATGCGCGGCATCGAAGGTGGCCGCGGTTTCCAGCAGCGCGCGCGCTGCCTGGGCGCCCACCAGGGCAGCGAAGTGGCGGGTACCAAGCACCAGGCCGAACTTCAGGCCAGGCATGCGGAACGTGGCGTCCTTGTCGGCGTAGCGCAGGCGGCAGGCGGCGAAAAGATCCACGCCGGCGCCGAAGTTGCGGCCGTGCGCCAGGGCCACCGTCAGGCAGGGCGAGGTTCGCAGCAACTGCAATAGCGTCTCGATGCGCACGAAGCGCAGCAGCAGGTCGCCTTCGGATTGCGCGTCCACATCGGAAAAATCGAAGCCGGCGCTGAAGTTCCTGCCTTCGCCTTCCAGCGTGATGAGTCCGGCGTCCTGCCGATGCGCCTGTTCGACGGCGTCGATCAGGGCCTCGACCATTTCCGCCGATAGGGCGTTCATTTTTTCCGGCCGGTTCAAGCGGATATGAAACGCGGCATCGTCGCGTTCGATGCGTACCAGGCCGCTCATTTCGCCGTCTCCGTGGCCAGGGGCGCGCCGCGCAGGGTTGTCAGGATTTCGTCGTTGTGCTCGCCCAGCCCGGGCGGCCGCTGGCGGATCGTGGCGGTGCGGCCGTCGAAGCGCACCGGCATGCCGAAGGTGCGCGTCTTGACGCCGTTGGGCAGCTCGACCGGCTGGACCCAGCCCATATGCGCCACCTGCTCATCGTCCAGCACCTGCGAATAGGAATTGATGGGCGCGCAGGGCACGCCGGCCTGGCGGAATCGCGCCAGCCAGTGTTCCGCGTCCTGCTGCAGGAAGATCTCTTCCAGCATTTCGCGCAGCGTCTGCTGGTTGCGCGCGCGCAGGCTGGTATCGGCGAAGCGCGGATCGGCGTACCAGTCGTCGCGGCCGACGACGGCGCAGACGCTCTTCCACAGGGCGTTATTGCCCGCCGCCATGCCGAAGTATCCGTCGCGGCAGCGGAAGGCCTGATAGGGGGCGTTGCGCGGATGCGCCGATCCCAGTTTGACCGGGTCGCGGCCGCTGCCGAAGAATTCGGAGGTCTGCAGCGCGGCGATGCCCAGCGTCGCGCCCAGCATCGAGACATCGATGTGCGCGCCCTGGCCGCTCGCCTGCACCTGCCGCAGCGCGCTGGCGATGCTGAATGCGGCATACAGCCCGGCGGAAAAATCGGCCACCGGCACGCCGCACTTGACGGGTGCGCCGCCTTGTTCGCCCGTCACGCTCATGATGCCGCTCATGGCCTGGATGGTCAGGTCGAAGCCGCCTTCCTGCGCGCGCGGGCCCGACTGCCCGTAGGCCGAGATCGAGCAGTACAGCAGCCGGGGGTTGCGCTCGCTCAGCGCCGCATAGCCCAGGCCCAGGCGATCCATGACGCCGGGCCGGTTGTTTTCCAGAAGCACGTCGGCTCGGGCGATCAGGCCGCGGGCCAGTTCGACGTCGGCGGGATCCTTCAGATTCAGCGTGACGGATCGCTTGTTGCGGTTCAGGGAAGCGAAGTTCTCGCTATAGCCCTGCGAAATCGGCGGCCAGCTGCGCAGCGTATCGCCACCCTCTGGATGTTCGATCTTGATGACATCCGCGCCCATATCGGCCAGCAGCATGCCGCAGAAGGGGCCGGCGGCGACGTTGCAGATTTCGATGACGGTGATTCCGGCCAGCGGCGCGACCATGGGATCTGGCATATCCATATTTCCTAAATGTTGGGATGATGCTTACGAAATTTGGTATTTCGAGGCAGATTAGCACTCCATTCGGCGCCGCGTCTACTGGCGCCACTCCCAGGCGCCAAAGCCGGTCTATCATCGTCGGACTACAACACCGGAGGAGGATTCGCCATGTCGTTCGCTTCGTTGCAGTTCCGCCGTGCCGCCGCCTCGTCGCTGCTGGCCCTCGCGGTCCTCGGCGCCGCCGCCAGCCATGCCGCTCCCGTGGCGGAGGTGCTGGATGCCGCCCAGGCGCAACAGCAGCCCATGCTGGATACCCTGCGCGACCTGGTCGGTATCGAATCCGGCAGCCGGGACGTCGAAGGCGTCGAGCAGATCGCCGCCCTGGTCGCGGACAAGCTCAAGGCGTTGGGCGGGTCGGTACAGGTGATCAAGCCCACCGACGTCTTCCGCATGGGGGATACGCCCGAAGTCATCGGACCCATGGTGCACGCCGAGTTCAAAGGCAAGGGCAGCAAGAAAATCATGCTGATCGCGCACATGGACACGGTCTATCGCAACGGCATGCTGAAGGACCAGCCTTTCCGTGTGGACGGCGACCGTGCCTACGGCCTGGGCATCGCCGACGACAAGCAGGGTGTCGCGCTGGTCATCCATACCGTCGCCCTGCTGCAAAAGCTGAAGTTCGACGACTTCGGCACCCTGACGGTGTTGTTCAACGGCGATGAGGAGATCAGTTCCCCCGGCGCGCGCAGCACCATCACGCGGCTGGCGTCGGACCAGGATGCCGTGTTTTCCTTCGAGGGCGGCGGCACGCATGGCGACCTGCGCCTGGCCACCAGCGGCATCGGCGCCGCATACCTGACGGTGGCGGGACGGACGTCGCATGCCGGCTCCCGGCCTGAAGGGGGCGTCAATGCCTTGTACGAGTTGTCGCACCAGATTCTGCAGCTGGACGATTTGTCCAAACCGGAAGAAGGCCTGAAGCTGAACTGGACGGTGGCGCAGGCCGGCACCAACCGCAACGTGATACCGGGCAACGCGACCGCGCAGGCCGATGCGCGCGCGCTGCGCGTGGCGGACTTCGACGCGCTGCAAGCGGCCTTGCAGGAGCGCATCAAGAACAAGCTGCTGCCCGAGTCCAAGGTCAGCATGAAGTTCGAGGTGCGCCGCCCGCCGCTGGAAGCCACGCCCGCGTCGCGGGCATTGGCCGAGCATGGCAAGGCCATCTACCAGGAGCTGGGGATGCCGATGAATGTGGTCGATCGCGCCGCCGGCGGCGGTACCGATGCCGCGTTCGCCGCGTTGAAAGCGCGCGGGCCCGTCATCGAGGGCATGGGCGTGAACGGCTTCGGCGCGCATTCCAACGCCGCCGAGTACATCGAAATCAAAACCATCGTGCCGCGCATGTACCTGGCTTCGCGCATGATCATGGATCTCAGCAACGGCAAGGTGCCTGCGAAATAGCGGTGCCGTGGGGGCAGGGACGGTCTGGGGGCGATGGTGTAATATTCAGTGTACTAACAACTTTCCGGCCCGTTCACACTCCTTATCCATGGCAGACGCGATTATCCCGACCAAAGCAAAAAAAAGGCGGAGCGCTCCGGCGGCATCGGCGCCGGATGATACGGTGTTCGCGCCGGCCAAGCAGGTGCTCTGGGCACGGCCCGGCTATCTCGTGCGGCGGCTGAACCAGATCCACTATGCGATGTTCTTCGAGGAATGCCGCACGCAGAACATCACGCCGGTGCAGTATGGCGTGTTGACCGCGCTTTCGCTCAGTCCCTGGATGGACCAGACCGCGATCGGCATGGAGCTGGGGCTGGACCGCACGACCACGGCGGATGTCATCAAGCGCCTGCAGGAGCGGGGGCTGGTGCAGCGCCGGGTCAATCCCAACGACAAGCGATCGCGGCAGGCCGTCATCACGGAAGAGGGCCTGCGCATCATGGGCCTGCTGCAGGCCGGCATGGCGCGCGCGCAGCAACGCCTGCTGGAACCGCTTTCGCCCCGTAATCGCCAGGTGTTCATGAAGCTGTTGTCCACCCTGGTCGAAGCCAATAACCAGTACGGTCGCGCGCAGCTGCGCGCCTTCTGACGCAGGGGCGGTCCCGCCCTCCGGGCCGCCCACTCCTGAGCGTCCGGAAATACGCGCGCGGCCTTGCGCAAGAGCAGGGCGTTCGCGGATTTCCCGCCCGGCACCCGCGTATCAAGGATTTCCCTAATTTGTCAGTACGCTGACTATAAAGTCAGTATACTGACGTCTCGTTCCCGGGGGCCTCGAGGCCGTCCGGGGCAGCGCCCGGCTTGCCCAGGCTCGCGGCATAGGGGCGAGGGCCGGACTCATACTCAGTATGCTGATAAATAAGGCCGGGACATCCCGGCGCGGCAATGGACCCAAGAGGAGCACAGGCATGGCCAGGGTGCGCAAGATCGCCTTCGAAGAGCATTACACAGCGGTAGGCTTCAAGGACTATACGAAAAGCTTCTCGCAGCATATCGACCCGGCGGTCTTCGCGGACCTCGCCGCCAGGCTGGAGGATTTCGACGAGGTGCGGTTGCGCGAGATGGACGACGCGGGCATCGACTACGTCATCCTTTCGCAGACCGGCCCGGGTGTACAGGCGGAGCCGGATGCCGCGGTGGCGCTGGAGCGCGCGCGGCGGAACAACGATTTTCTCGCGCAGCAGGTGGCCCGCCATCCGGATCGCTACGGCGGTTTCGCCGTGCTGCCCATGCACGATCCTGTCACCGCCGCGCGCGAACTGGAGCGCTGCGTCGGGCAATACGGGTTCAAGGGCTCCCTGGTCAACGGCCATACCAATGGGCGCTATTACGACGATCCCGCCTACGACGCTTTCTGGGAGTGCATGCAGGCGCTGGATGTGCCGATGTATCTGCATCCGGTGGATCCCTACATCGTGCCGCATGCCTACCAGGGCCATCCCGAGCTGGTGGGGGCGTCCTGGGGCTGGGGCGTGGAGACCGCTTCGCACGCGCTGCGCCTGCTGTTCGGCGGGGTGTTCGACCGTTTTCCCGGGATCAAGCTGATACTCGGCCACATGGGCGAAGGCCTGCCGTTCCAGCGTTGGCGCTTCGACAGCCGCTTCGCCGTGTATTCCCACGGCATCACGCTGCAGCGTCCGCCGTCCGAATACATCGGCAGCAACATCGTGATCACCACGTCGGGCGTATGTTCGCCGCATGCCTTGCTCGGCGCCATCGCGGAAATGGGCGAGGACGCGGTCATGTTCTCGGTGGACTATCCCTATGAATCGACGCGCATCGCCGCGCGCTTCATCGAGGAAACGCCCATGGACGAACGCGTCCGCGAAAAGATCTGCCACGGCAATGCCCGCCGCCTGTTCAAGCTTTGATCGCCACAGCGCCTCGCAGGAGCCACCCATGCAACGCACCTACCGCATCGGCCAGATCGTGCCGAGCTCCAACACCACGATGGAAACCGAAATACCGGCGATGCTGCTGGCCCGCCAGCAGATCCGGCCGGAACGCTTTACCTTCCACTCCAGCCGCATGCGCATGAAGAAGGTGGTGAAGGAGGAGCTGGCCGCGATGGACGCCGAGTCCGACCGCTGCGCCGTGGAGCTGAGCGACGCGCGCGTGGACGTGCTGGGTTATGCCTGCCTGGTGGCCATCATGGCGATGGGACCGGGTTATCACCGCCAGTCCGAAAGCCGCCTGAAGGCGCACACGGCGGCCAATGGCGCCGACGCGCCGGTCATCACCAGCGCCGGGGCATTGATCGACGCGCTGGAAGTGATCGGCGCGCGCCGCATCGCGGTGGTCGCGCCCTACATGAAGCCGCTGACGCAGCTGGTCATCGACTACATTGCCAACGAAGGCTACGAGGTGGTGGACCACCGCGCGCTGGAAATCCCGGACAACCTGGAGGTAGGCCGGCACGACCCGTCGCGTTTGCCCGGCATCGTCACCGGCATGGACCTGTCGCGCGCCGACGCCATCGTGCTGTCGGCCTGCGTGCAGATGCCCTCGCTGCCGGTGGTCGCGCAGGTCGAGGCCATGACCGGCAAGCCGGTGATCACCGCGGCCATCGCAACCACCTACGCGATGCTGAAGGCATTGGATATGGAAAGAGTGGTTCCCGGCGCCGGGGCTCTGCTTTCGGGAGCGTATTGATAAACCCACCCCCGAAGCGCTACCGCGCTTCCCCCTCAAGGGGGCGACGCCAGAGGACCGGCGGAGCCGGATCCTCGGCGTCCCGGATTGGGAGGCAGCGGTTTTTTGCGTGGGGCTGTGATGTAGGTTCCAGGGGACGCGGTGACGGAACGGTAGGGCTGTAGTGGCGGCGTCTGGGTTGGGTGCGGTGTTTTTTCGACGCGTGGCGCGGCGCGCCATGGAGGATGGAATGTCTACGAGCGGATCGACGAGCTTTTGCTATGGCGGCAATGTGCATGCCAATGGCATACGGCAGCACTATTTGCGCTATGCGCCCGGTGGCGCGGCGCAAGACGGGGCCGGCCTGGGGCCGGACGGGCGGGGCGGGGCGCTGGATGCGGTCATTATCGTTCCGGGCATTACCAGCCCGGCGGCGACCTGGGGCTTTGTCGGCGAGCGCTTCGGTCGGGTGTTCGATACTTATGTGCTGGACGTGCGCGGCCGCGGATTGTCGCAGGCGGGGGCGCAGCTGGACTACGGACTGGATGCCCAGGCCGATGACGTGGTGGCCTTCGCGGGTGCGCTGGGCTTGACGCGGTACAGCCTGGTGGGGCATTCGATGGGGGGCCGTATCGCCATTCGCGCGGCCAGCCGGCGTCCCGCGGGCCTGGCGCGCGTGGTGGCCGTGGATCCGCCGGTGTCCGGCCCCGGGCGGCGTGGCTATCCGGCCCAGTTGCCGTGGTACGTGGATTCGATCGCCCAGGCCAGCCGCGGCATGGACGCCGGGCAGATGCGTGCCTTCTGCCCGACCTGGACGCAGGAACAACTGCGCCTGCGCGCGGAATGGCTGCATACGTGCGACGAGCGGGCGATCCGCCAGAGCTTCGAGGAATTCCATACGCAGGACATCCACGCCAACCTGCCGGCGATGGACGTGCCGCTGCTGCTGGTGACGGCCGCGCGCGGCGATGTCGTCAGGGACGAGGACGTCGCGGAGATCCAGGCCATGAAGCCGGGGACGACGCATGTTCGCGTCGCCGATGCCGGGCACATGATCCCGTGGGACAACGAAGAAGGCTTCTACGCCGCCTTCGGCGACTTCCTGGGGGCCCGCCTGCCCGGCGAGCAATCCAGATAGTGGGTGGGCGCACACGCGCGCGGCACGGCCAGCCGATTATCGCGCCATGGCCGGTGCCGCCATCGATATCGCAAGGAGCCGACAATGCCAGTAAGCGACTATGAACTGATCCGCGCCTGGAAACAGGTGCTGACGCTATCGAAGCTGCAGCCCGGGCAGGCGGTGACGATCCTGACCGGCGCGGCCACGCATGCGCAAACCCTGTCCACCGCGCTGATCGCCTGCCAGGACATGGGCGCGGTGGTCAACCGGCTGGACCTGCCGCCGGTCAACGGCGCGAAAGCGCTGAGCCGCGACGCGCTGGCCTACCTGGGCACCACACCGCTGACGGGCAACAAGGCGGCCATGGCGGCGCTGAAGGCCAGCGACCTGGTGCTGGACCTGATGACGCTGCTGTTCTCGCCGGAACAGCACGAGATCCTGCAGGGCGGCACGAAGATCCTGCTGGCGGTCGAGCCGCCGGAGGTGCTGGCCCGGCTGGTGCCCACCGAAGCGGACCGCGCGCGCGTACAGGCGGCCGCGCGCCGGGTGGTTGCCGCCAGGCAGATGACGGTGACCTCCGCGGCGGGGACCTCGCTGGCCTGCCCCCTGGGCGAATTCCCCGCCATCAGCGAATACGGCTTCGTGGACGAGCCGGGCCGTTGGGACCACTGGCCCAGCGGCTTCGTGCTGACCTTTCCCAACGAGGGCGGCGCCAACGGCACCATCGTCATCGACCGCGGCGACATCGTGCTGCCGCAGAAGTCGTACGCCAGCGAACCCATCGTACTTACCGTCGAAAACGGCTATGCCACGCGCATCGAAGGCGGCGTGGACGCCGAGCTGCTGCGTACCTATATGGAAAGCTTCGACGATCCGGAAGCCTACGCGATCTCGCATATCGGCTGGGGCCTGCAGCCGCGCGCGCACTGGAGCACGCTTTCGCTGTACGACCGCGAGGCCACGCTGGGCATGGACGCGCGCGCCTACGAAGGCAATTTCCTGTTCTCGCTGGGACCGAACAACGAGGCCGGCGGCTCGCGCACCACCGCCTGCCATATCGATATCCCGCTGCGCCGCTGCACAGTGGCGCTGGACGGCAAGGAAGTGGTGCGGGATGGCAAGGTGGTGAACGAGGACGCCTAGGCATGGAAAGCAAAGAACAAACCTACAGGCGCCAGGGCTTCGGCGCCACGATGGCGCCGCGGCCGCCCTATGGCCTGCTGATCGTCGACCTGGTCAACGGCTTCGCCGATCCCGCCGTATTCGGCGGCGGCAATATCCCGCAGGCCATCGCCAACACCGTGCCCTTGCTGGACCATGCACGCCGGCAGGGCTGGCCCATCGCCCATACCCGCATCGTCTTCGCCGACGACGGCGCGGACTCGAATATCTTCAGCATCAAGGTTCCCGGCATGCTGACCCTGAAAGAGCACGATCCGCGCAGCGCCATCGTGTCCGAACTGGCGCCGCGCGCCGGCGAACTGATCGTGCGGAAGACCGTGCCCTCGGCATTCTTCGGCACCGGACTCGCCGCCTGGCTGGCCCAGCGGGGTGTGCAGACCCTGCTGGTGGCGGGTGCCGTCACCAGCGGCTGCGTGCGTGCCAGCGTGGTGGACGCCATGCAATCCGGCTTCCGGCCGCTGGTGGTGGCGGACTGCGTTGGCGATCGCGCGCTCGGTCCGCATGAGGCCAATCTGTTCGACATGGAACAGAAGTACGCCACCGTGATGTCCCGCGCCGACGCGCTGGCCGCGATCGCATCCCCCGCGCCCGGCCTTTGAGGCCCGCCTGCTGAAGCGGAAAGCGGCCATAGGGCATGGCCATTTCCGCAGCGGGCCGCCGGGACCGGCGCCCCGGACAGAGCCTATCGCTAGACCGGATACACCAGATCGTTGGCCAGAATCTCCGTGTCGTAGATTACCTGGCGCTCTTTCAGCTTCAGCCCGCCTTCGACGCGAACGAATACGTCGTGATAGAAGCCCGCCAGGTGCAGCGTGGTGGGTCCTTCCACCAGGGTTTGCGTCAGCAGGAAGGACGATTGCGCCTCGATGCCGGCGTCCGATGCTTCCAGGACGCGCGTGTTCGTCACCAGATGCCGCATATAGCGCGGGGCGAACATCTGCGTGCGGGAAATCGCCACCGCTCGATCCTGCATCATGTCGCGGCCCTCGGCGTAGACCAGGCCCACCAGCAGCCCGCGATCGGCATTCTCGCGCGAGGTGACGCGGTACAGCCCGTCCGCGGTGAAGAAATCCGGCCAGCTTTCGATCTGGTTGGCGTCCAGCACGGCGCAATAATCGGCGTGGAATTCCTCGATTTCCTGGCGCAACGCGATGGCGCGCGCCGGCTCGATGCGGCGCGGAGCATAGGCAAAATTCGTTTTCATTCTGGAAGTCTCTGCATAAGGCGATGGATGGCGAAGGCGCCGTGGCCCGGTGGCCGCGCCCCACGCGCGGCCGGCGTGCGCGCGCGGTTCAAAGCGCCATGACCTCGCGGTAGTAGCGATACATCGAACGGATCGCCGCTTCCGAAATCAGGGTGTTCGAGGTCCCCAGCTTGCCGGACTCGAGCTTCAGCACATTCAGGTCGCTGGTGGATCGGCGCACCCCTTCCTGCACGAACTTCATCGCTTCGTTGTCCTCCAGGCCCAGGAATCCCGCCGGCCCCATCAGGTTGCCCTGGCGCAGGCGATGCCGGGTCATTTCCGGCGTGTCGTCTTCATAGCCGAACATCGTCCACTGCATGATCATGCTGTCCGGGCCGTTGGGGACGATATGGCGTACCCCCAGCGTATTCATCTCGCGCTGCACCACCAGGTTGGGCCAGATGGTCTGCATGGTTACCGACCAGGGCGAATCGAATTCTTTCACGTATTCCAGGAAGCGATCGTCGCGCAGGCGCAGCCCATCGTGAAAAGAGCGCATCTCTTTCTTGTTCTCTTCGCTCACGCTGGCGTACTTGTCTTCGCTCTTGGCCGATGCCATCGTGCCGTGGCGCCCGTGCGCGCCGTCCACCAGCATGGCGGACTTGTTGCCGGCCACCAGCAGGCCGAATACCACCAGGAAGGAATGCAGCAGCGTCGCGTGATAGGGGTCCTTCAGGTTCTCGTGGTACATCTTCCAGTTGCAGGGCAATTCGTTGCGGTAGTAGCCCAGTATCTTCAGCGGCTTGCCAGGGAAGACGGTGTCGAAGTCGGCCAGGATTTCCGGCGTGAGGTATTCCGCGATGGGCTCCACGTCCGACGAGTACGAAGCGAAAACCACCCCATGGCGCGTCGTCACGTGCAGCTGGCGCAGGCCATGCTGCTCGTTGCGGAAGTCCCTGGGCATCCCGCCTTCCTTGTTTACGCCGCGCTTGAAGGGGATGCCCTGCAGATTGCCTTTCAGGTCATAGGACCACTGGTGGTAAGGGCAGACGAATTCCTTGGTATTGCCCTGCGGGTTCCGGCAGAACTCCGCGCCGCGGTGCGCGCAGCGGTTCTCGAAGACGTGGATCGAACCATCGTCGGCGCGCGAGACCACCACCGGCGTGGGGCCGACGAAAGAGCGCTTGTAGTCGCCGGGCTTGGGGATCTCCGCCTCCAGCGCGACGTAGTTCCAGGTCCGGCCGCGGAAGATGCGCTCCATTTCCCGTTCGTAGATGGCGTTGCTGGTGTAGACCCAATCGGGGATGGCATGCAGGGCGTCTTCGGGCCAATGGCATTGCGCCAGCCCGGTGTCCTTGTCGGCGCCGGTGCGGCCAATCACGGTCTGGGATTGGTACATGTAAGACTCCTTGCGCTATGCGCGAGCGCCGGCGGTCAGGCCGGCGTGGCGGCCTGTTGGCAGGCCTTGATCCAGGGTTTCAGGGCGGTGCCCGCATCGGCGAAACCCGCCGGGTCGATACGAATGCCGCGTTCGAACAGGCCGCGCAGCTGGCGCAGGTCCGCCGCCGCGTTCACGGCGACCCCGTGCACCGGTATGCCGTCGCGATGGCCCAGCCAGATCAGGCGGGGCGTCTCCGATTCGGGGCTGTCGGCGCCGCGGCAGGCATAGACCAGCCCGGGCGCCGGCATTCCCAGCATCTGGATATTGCAGCCGAACTGATCTGTCCAGAACCAGGGATAGGGCGGCAGCGGCGGCTCGGCATCGAGCATGGCGGCGGCCGCCACGCGTGCCTGTTCGTTGGCGTTCTGCCAGGACTCCAGGCGCGCATGCCGGCCCAGGAAATCGCGATGCTGGCTGGCGCAGTCGCCGATCGCCAGAACGTGGGGATCGGAGCTGCGGCAATGCGCATCCACGCGTATGCCGCCATTCGCCGGGTCGATGTCCAGGCCGGCATCGCGCGCCAGCCCGACTTCCGGCTGCAGGCCGATGGCCACCACGACGGCGTCCGCCGGCAGGGCTTCTCCGCTGTCCAGCACCAGCGCGGACGGCGTGCGGCCGTCGGCATGCCACGCAATGGAGGCGATACCGGTACCCAGGCATAGCCTGGCGCCGGTCGCCGCCGCGCGCGCCGCCAGCCAATCGGAGAAGGGAGCGGGCAGGGCGTTGGGCAGCAGGCGCGGCGCGCTTTCGACGATGGTCGTGTCGGCACCGCCATCCAGGGCGGTGGAGGCGATTTCCAGGCCCAGGAAGCCGCCGCCGACCACAACGATGCGCGCGCCGGGGCGCAGGCAGGCGCGCAGCCCGCGGGCGTCATCCAGGGTGCGGACATAGTGCACGTTGGGCGTGCCGCGCGGCAACGCCGCCAATTCGCGCGCCTGCCCGCCCGTGGCCAACAGGCAGCGGTCGTAGGCCAGCACCGATCCGTCCGCCAGGCGTATCTCGCGCCGCGCGGGATCCAGCGCCAGCGCTTCCATGCCGGAGATCAGCCTGATGTCCTGCCCCGCATAGAAAGCAGGGGGATGAATCGCCGCGGCGGCTTCGGCCTCGACGGCGCGCAGGATGGCCTTGGACAACGGCGGGCGTTCGTAGGGCGCATGCGGTTCGCGGCCGACCAGGACCAGCGCGCCGGCGTAGCCCGACGAACGCAGGGCGGCGGCCGCCATGGCGCCGCCCTGGCCGGCACCGACGATGACGATGGAGGCGGGGGGCGCCATGCGGGTCACCGTGAGACGTCGGTCAGGATGTCGGTACCCTCGACCTTGACGGGATACACACGGATGTCGCCGGTCGCGGGCGCGCACAGTGCCTTGCCGGTACGGATATCGAAGCGCGCCTGGTGCAGGGGGCATTCGATGCAGCCGTCTTCCAGATAGCCGTCCGACAGCAATGCATACGCATGGGTGCAAACATTGTCCGAGACGAAAAATTCACCCTCGCTGCGGTACAGCGCCAATGGCTTGCCGTCGGCCTGCACGGCCATGACCTCATCGTCTTCCAATGCGTCCGTCGATGCGATTCGGGTCCAGTTCATATCCTTCTCGTCAGTATGCTGAGTAATTGTCATCAGTGTACTGCTCATAAAAAGCGGCAAGCTCCTAGGGATTTCCCGGGTGGGCATGCGGGCGCGCGCGGCATCATGCCGACGCATGCCACCACCATGCCGTACGAGGGGGAAAACCCTGTATTTTAGGTATCGCGGTGGTGCGCCGATGTGCCGGGTGGGTGCATGCGCGGACCATCGTGGCGCATGGGTTTTCATGAGCGGTGGATGCGTCTTCATACTCGGGTAATCATCGTTGACACTCGAAAACTCTCTCAGTATGCTGACTAACAAGTCAGTGTACTTACATATTTTTTGGCGCGAATCGCATGCTCGTGCCACATACCATGGTCCACGTCTCAGGGGAGTCAGAGTTATGCAACGACGCCGTTTCCTTACTCAGGCCGCGGGCGCCGCGGGCGCGGGCCTGGCTGCCGTCGCCGCGCCCGCGGTCGCGCAATCGAATCCGTCCGTGCGCTGGCGCATGTCCACCAGCTGGCCTAAAAGCCTGGACACCATCTATGGATCGGCGGACGAGTTCTGCAAGCGTGTCGGGCAATTGACCGACGGAAAATTCGAAATCCGCGCCTTCCCGGGCGGGGAAATCGTCCCGCCCGCGCAGAACATGGACGCCGTCAGCAACGGCACGGTGGAATGCAACCACGTGCTCAGCACCGCGTATATCGGCAAGAACACCGCCTTGACATTCGATACCGGTCTGTCCTTCGGGCTGAACGCCCGCCAGCACAATGCCTGGATCCATTATGGCGGCGGGCTGGAGCAGCTGCGTACCCTCTACAAGAAGTACAACATCGTCAACCACGTGTGCGGCAACGTCGGCGTGCAAATGGGCGGCTGGTACCGCAAGGAGATCAAGTCGGTGGCCGACCTGAAGGGCCTGAACATGCGTATCGGCGGGATCGGCGGCATGGTCCTTTCCAAGCTGGGGGCGGTTCCGCAGCAGATTCCGCCGGGCGATATCTATCCCGCGCTGGAAAAGGGCACGATCGATGCGGCCGAATGGATAGGCCCGTACGACGACGCCAAGCTGGGTTTCAACAAGGTGGCGCCTTTCTACTATTCGCCGGGCTGGTTCGAGGGCAGCGCCTCGATCACCACCATGGTGTACGACAAGGCCTGGGAGTCCCTGCCGGCGTCGTACAAGGCCGCCTACGAATGCGCGGCGGGCGAGCAAACGATGCGCATGCTGGCCAACTACGACGCGCGCAATCCACAGGCCCTGCGCGGGCTGATCGCGAGCGGCGCCAAGGTACGTTATTTTCCCAAGGAAGTGATGGACGCGGTGTATAAGGCGTCGCAGGAGCTGTGGGAAGAGCTATCCGCCAACAACCCGGATTTCAAGGCACTTTATCCGGGATGGAAGAAGTTCCAGCAGGACGAGGCGGGCTGGTTCCGCGTTGCCGAAAGCGCCTTGGACAACTACACGTTCGCCGAGGTGGCGCGGGCGCAGTCCAAGTAAGCGGCACGGAGGACAGGGATGACCACGGAACATGGCGGGGCGGCCAGGGCAGGCAAGGCCGAAGGTGTGGGCGCGCGGGTGCCGCGCAAGGAGGATGCGCGTCACCTGCACGGCAAGGGCAATTTCGTTGCCGACATGGCAATGCCCGGGCTGAGCGAGGTCGCGTTCCTGCGCAGCCCGCTGGCGCACGCGCGCATTGCCGCCGTGCGCACGGACGATAGCGTGGCCGGCTGCGTCATCCTGCGCCAGGACATGGCCGATTGCCGTGACATCGTCGCGGATTCGACACTGCCGACCTATCAATCCTCGGCGCAGCCGCCGCTGGCTGCCGGCAAGGTCCGCTTCGTCGGCGAGCCGGTCGCCATGGCGTTCGCGCCCAGCCGGGCGGAGGCCGAGGACGCCATCGAGCTTATCGATGTGGACTACGAGGATCTGCCCGTCTACGCCGATGTGTTCGCGGCCCAGTCCGCCACCGCCGAGTTCGTCCACGAGCAGTGGAGGGACAATGTCTTCGTGACGCTGAACGCCGACAGGGATTTCGACGCGCATGCGGGGCAGGCCGAGGTCGTCGTCAAAAGAAAGATGCGGCTGGCGCGTCAGTGCATGGTACCCATGGAGGGCAAGGCCGTCCTGGCCCACTGGGATCACCAGGCCGACCAGCTCGTGGTCTACAGCGCCACGCAGGTGCCTCACATGATCCGCACCATCCTGGCCGAATGCCTGGAACTGGACCAGGGGCAGGTTCGCGTCATTTCTCCCGACGTGGGCGGCGCCTTCGGCTACAAGTGCGTGCTGCAGCAGGAAGAGCTCTGCGTGGCCTGGCTGGCCAAGACGTACCGGCGACCCTTCCGCTTCATCGAGGACCGGCGCGAGCATCTGACGGCCGGCGCGAATTCCCGGGAACACCATTACGAGATGACGGCCTATGCCGACCGCCGTGGCAGGCTGCTGGCGCTGGACGCGCACGTGACGGTGGACGGTGGCGCGTATTCGGTGTGGCCCTTCACGATAGGCCTGGAGCCCGGCCAGGCGGTGGGCAACCTGCCGGGGCCCTATGCCTTCCGGGGCTATCGCTGCGTGACCCGCGCGGTGGCCACCAACAAGCCGGGCTTTGTGCCCTATCGCGGCGTGGCGCGCACGGGGGTGTGTTTCGCCATCGAATTGATGATGGACGCGATCGCCCGCGAAGTGGGACGCGAACCCTGGGAGGTCCGGTTGGAAAACCTGGTCCGGCCGGAACAGATGCCCTACGTCAACGTGACCAACAAGCATCTGGACAGCGGCGACTATCCCGCCAGCCTGCGCAAGGCGCTGGAGATGATAGATGCGGCGGGCGTGCGCGAGCGCCAGGAACGCGGCGAGCCCGACGGCCGCCTGATCGGGGTGGGCGTGGCCACCTATACGGAGCAGGCGGCGCACGGCACATCGGTCTTCGCCACCTGGGGCACGCCGGTGATTCCGGGATTCGACCAGGCCACCGCGCGTATCACGCCGGATGGCGGCCTGGAAGTGCGCGTCGGCGTACATTCGCACGGGCAGGGCATGGAGACGACGTTCGCGCAGATCGCCAACGAGATCCTCGGCATTCCGGTGGCGCGCATCAAGCTGCTGCATGGCGACACGGGCCAGACGCCGTATTCCACCGGTACCTATGCATCGCGCTCGCTGGTGATGTCCGGCGGCGCGGTATCCCAGGCCTGCAAACGGCTATTGCCGCGCGTGCTCCATATCGCGGCGCATCTGCTGGGCGTGCCGGCCGGGCAGGTGGCCGTCGGCGATGGCCGCTTCGCCGTGGCGGGGACGGCGGAGCGCGCGATCTCCATGCGCGAAGTCGCCGAAGCGTGGTACCTGAAGCCCCACCTGTTGCCCGCGGACGTCGATCCGCAGGGCCTGGAGGTGACGGTGGGCTACAAGCCGAAGGTCGATACCGGCTGCTTCACCTATGCGAGCCAGGCCGCCACGGTGGCCGTGGATCCCGCGACGGGCGGCGTGGAAATCCTGGATTACGTCGTGGTGGAAGACTGCGGCACGATGATCAATCCCATGGTGGTGGAAGGGCAGACCATCGGCGGCATCGCCCAAGGCATAGGTACGGCCTTCTATGAAGAAACGCCGTACGACGCCAACGGCCAGCCTTTGGCCTCGACGCTGGCCGATTACATGCTGCCGGGCCCGACGGAAGTCCCGCACATGCGTATCCATCACTTCGAAACCCCATCGCCCCACACGGAGTTCGGCGCCAAGGGCATGGGCGAGGGCGGTGCCATCGCGCCGCCGGCGGTGCTGTTCAATGCGGTGAACGATGCGCTGCGCGCGGTGGGGGCGGCCGAGCTGGCACAGACCCCTCTTACGCCTTATCGCGTGCTGCAGGCCATCGCGCAAGGCCGCCCGCGCGAGGAAACCGGCCAGGCCAAGGCAGCCTGAGACAGCGATGAAAGCAGCGAAATTCGACTACATGCGGCCGGCTTCGGTGGAACAGGCACTGGGCGCGCTGCGCGAGCATGCCGGCCAGGCCAAGCTGATGTCCGGCGGCCAGTCCCTGGGACCCATGCTGAACCTGCGCCTGGCCAGGCCAACGATGGTGATCGATATCTCCGGCCTGGAGGCCCTGCGCGGCGTGACCCGCGACGGCGATACGGTGCGCATCGGCGCGGCCGTCACGCATGCGGAGATCGAGGACGGCGTGCATGCGCCGCTGCGCGATTCGCCGATGCGCGAGGTGGCCGCCGGCATCGCCTATCGCGCGGTGCGCAACCGCGGCACCCTGGGCGGCAGCCTGGCCCACGCCGATCCGGCGGCCGACTGGGTGGTGGCGATGACCGCCCTGGGCGCCCGCATCGAACTGGCCGGCCCGCGGGGCGTGCGCCATGTCGCCGCGGATGCCTTGATGCAGGGCGCTTATACCGTTGACGTGCAGGAAGACGAACTGATACAGGCGGTCCACGTGCCGGTGGCCGGCAGCCGTGCCCGCTGGGGGTATTACAAGTTCTGCCGCAAGACCGGGGAATTTGCCGAGGCCAGCTGCGCGGCATGGTTCGATCCGGCCAGCGGCCAGGCGCGCATCGCGCTGGGCGCCCTGGATGGACCGCCGCGCCTGCTGTCCGGGCTGGCCGCGCGGGTCGCGCAGGGCGGCGCCGCCGCGATGGATGCCGCGGCGATCGCCCGCGAAGTGGCGCAAGCCATGCCGGACAAGGATGAACCGCATCGCCAGTTGCATGCCGCCGCGGTCGCGCGCTGCCTGGCACAGGCCACGGGCATAGGACAGCAATCATGACGCAAGTAACGCTGGAAGTGAACGGACGCCGCGTGGCCGAGGATGCGCCGGCCCGCATGCACCTGGGCGATTTCCTGCGCGACCGCCTGCGGCTGACCGGCACGCATCTGGGGTGCGAGCATGGGGTATGCGGTGCGTGCACCGTGCTGCTGGACGGCGCCCCGGTGCGTTCGTGCATTGCTTTTGCGGTCGCCTGCGAGGGCCGTCAGGTCACCACGATCGAGGGATACGACGCCGATCCGGTCATGGGCCGCCTGCGCGCGGCCTTTACGCGCCATCACGCGCTGCAGTGCGGGTACTGCACGCCCGGGATGCTGGCGACGGCGCGCGATATCGTGCTGCGCCTGCCTGACGCCGACGAGGCGCGGGTGCGCGTGGAGCTGTCGGGAAACCTGTGCCGCTGTACCGGCTATATGGGTATCGTCGCGGCGGTGATGTCGGTGTTGGCCGATTTGCGCGAGTCGCCCGACGCGGAGGTCCAGGGCCTGCGCGCGGCGGCGCGTCGCGGCTCGGCGGCCGGGCCGGCGGCGGCTGGCCCGACCGCGTTCGAGTCATACACGGCCACCGCCCCGGTCGAAGCGGCCGGCTTCGGCAGTGGTCCGGCGGCCGACACGGCATCCGCGCCGCCCGTGGCCGCGCGTGCCGCGGCCGCGCCGGCCGATACCCCGGCGGCGCACGGCGCGGGCAAGACCAACCAGATCGACGGCATGTTCGACGTACCGTTCCCGGCGGAGCGGGTATGGGCTTTCATGACGGACCTGCCGGCCGTGGCCGCCTGCCTGCCGGGGGCCGCCATCGAGGAACAGCAGGGCGATCGCGTGAAAGGCACGGTCTCGATCAAGTTCGGTCCGATGCGCGCGGCCTTCAACGGCGCCGCGCGGCTGGACCGCGACGATGCGGCGATGCGGGCGGTCCTGCGTGGTGCCGGCCAGGACTCATTGAGCCGGTCGCGGGCGAACGGCGATGTCGCCTATCGCGTCGAAGACCTGGGCGGCAATGCCGCGCGCGTGCGGGTCGAACTGGCCTATTCGCTGCAGGGGCCGCTGGCGCAGTTCTCGCGTTCGGGACTGGTGCGGGATTTCGTCGGCCGCATGATCGCGGACTTCGGCAGCAATGTCACGGCGCGCCTGTCCGGGACGGCGGACGCCCAGCCGGCACAGGCGTCGTTCAATGCGGCGGGCATGTTCTTTCACGTGCTGTGGGCGCGCATCAAGCGCTGGCTGGGGCGCGCGGGTTAGGCCCCGGCCGCGTATTCCGCCGGAACAGGATCATCCGGATCCGCGTGCCGTCGCAGGCGCGCGGGTCCATCACTCCAAGGGAATCTCATGCGGACAACCAAGCCATATGCATGGCGCCGGCTGTTGGCCGGCGCGGCCTTCCTGGCCCTCTGGGCGGCGGGAGGCGCCGCCGCGGCAGCCACGCCAACACCCCTGAAAGTACGCCTGGACTGGACGCCCTGGGGTGTACAGGCGCCTTTTCACCTGGCGCAGCAAAAGGGCTGGTACAAACAGGCGGGCCTGGACGTCACGCTGGAGGACGGCAACGGCTCGGTGACGACGGTGCAGATCGTCGGCTCCAGCGATGCCTTCGATGTGGGACACGCGGCGCTTGCGTCCATGATGATCGCCCGCGACAAGGGCCTGCCGGTCAAGGCAGTGGCCGTGTTCGCCCGGCAGAGCGACATCGGCCTGCTGGTGCCGGCGGATTCGGGCATCACCGGGCCGGGCGCGCTGAAGGGGCGGAAAGTCGCCTATACCGCGGGCTCCCTGGAGGCGCCCTTTATCGACGCTTTTCTGGCGGCGGGCGGGCTCAAGCGCGGCGACGTCGAACTGGTGAACGTGGACGCCGCCAGCAAGGCCTCGACCTATGCCGTCGGCAGGGCGGACGCGGCGTTCTCCACGATTCCCTTCTTCCTGCCCGTGGTATCGCAGAAACGTCCCTCGACCGCCGTGCGCTTCGCCGACTTCGGCCTGAACATGCCCAGCTTCGGCCTGTTCGCCAGCGAGGACAAGCTCCGGACCCGCGGCGATGCGATCGCGGCCTTCGCCAGCGTAACGGCGCGGGCGTGGGAATATATCCAGGCCGGACACCAGGACGAGGCCGTCGCGGCCATCATGGCGCAGCGGCCGCAGGCGCGCCTGGATCCGCAGGTGCTGCGCGGACAGATCGACGCCCTCCAAGCGTACTTCGGCAAACCGCCCGCGGGCGGCCGCATGGGCGTTCCGGTTCCGGACGATTGGACGCAGGCGGTGAAGACCTTGTCATCGGTGGGCCTGATCGGGGCCGGGGCCGATCCTGCCTCTTTTTATGTCCAGGGCCTCGTGCACCCCGAACGCTACGACGCCATGGTGGCCCAATGAACCGCTGGGCTGTATCGGCACGCGACGTCAGCAAGCGGTATCCGGGCGAGCGCGGAGTGCGCGCGCTGGATTCCATCTCCGTCGATCTGCCGCCAGGCCGATTCGTCAGCATCCTCGGGCCCAGCGGCTGCGGCAAAAGCACCTTCCTGCGCTGCGTCGCGGGCCTGGAAACCATCAGCGCGGGCGATCTGCGCGTGGAAGACCGGCCCGTGAAAGGCCCGCCGGATGGCATCGGCATGGTCTTCCAGCGCGATGCCCTGCTGGATTGGCGCAGCATCCGGCGCAACGTGCTGCTGCCCATCGAGTTCGCGCACAAGTCCGTCGCCGGCTACGCGGGCAAGGCCCGCGAACTTTTGGCATTGACCGGGTTGCAGGACTTCGCCGAGTGCTATCCCAGCGAACTGTCGGGTGGCATGCGCCAGCGCGCGGCGATCTGCCGGGCCCTGATCGACGATCCGCGCCTGTTGCTCATGGACGAGCCCTTCGGCGCGCTGGATGCATTGACGCGCGACCAGATGAACGTCGAGTTGCAGCGCATCTGGATGGAGACCCGCAATACGGTGCTGTTCGTGACCCACGGCATCGCCGAAGCGGTCTTCCTGGGCGATACGGTCATCGTGTTCTCGCCGCGCCCCGGCCGCATCGTGGAGACGCTGGAGATCGACCTGCCGCGGCCCCGGCCCCTGGCCGTGCGCGAGTCCGCGGAGTTCGGCGCCTATGTCCGCCACATCCGCGGCCTGTTCCAGGACATGGGCCTGATCGATGAGGGGCAGCGCGCATGAGACCGTCATCCCGCACACTGTTGCACGGGGCCGCCGGCGCCGGCTCGCTGGTCGCTTTCCTGGCGCTCTGGGAAGTGGCGGCGCGCCTGCTGCACATCAAGCCGATCATGCTTCCGCTGCCCTCGCAGATCGGCGTGGAGCTGGCTCACGACGCGGGCTGGTATGCCGGGCAGGCCGCCTATACGCTGATGACCACGCTGGCCGGTTTCGCGCTCTCGGTGCTGGGCGGCGTGGCCGTCGCGGTGATGCTGGTGGGCTCGCGATGGTTCGAAAGCGTGCTGCAGCCGCTGATCGTGGCATTGAACAGCGTACCCAAGGTGGCGGTCGCGCCGCTTTTCGTCATCTGGCTGGGCACGGGCGCCGAGCCGAAGATCGCCATCGCCTTCCTGATCGCCGTTTTCGCGGTCATCGTGGACACCGTGCACGGACTTCGCTCGGTGCCGCGCGACATCCTGGACCTGGGCCGCGTACTGAAGGGATCGCCGCGCGACTTCTTTTTCAAGGTCCGGCTGCCTTGCGCGCTGCCTTCCATCCTGGCGGGCATGAAGGTCGCGATCTCGCTGGCGCTGGTCGGCGCCATCGTCGGCGAGTTCGTTTCCTCGCAAAGCGGCCTGGGCTACGTGATCATGACGGCGCAGGGCACTTTCGATACCGTGCGGGTTTTCGCCGCGCTGTTCGTGCTGGCCTTCATCGGCCTGGCGCTGTTCGGCGCATTGGCCTGGGCCGAGCGCAAGGCGACACCGTGGCGGCGCCACGGCGAGGACCGCTGAACGCAGCGCGACAGAACACACACAAGGGGAACGCAATGACGGGGTTGATGGCCTTATCGCGTCTGATCGACGCGATAAACCTGCGCGTGGGCCGCGCGGTGACGTGGGTGACCTTGCTGGTGGTGTTGGTCAGCGCCGGCAACGCGGTGGTGCGCAAGGTCCTGCATACCAGTTCGAACGCGTGGCTGGAGCTGCAGTGGTATATGTTCGGGGCGATGTTCCTGTTGTCCGCGGGCTATACGCTGCTGAAGAACGAGCACGTGCGGGTGGACATCCTGTCCTCGCGCCTGTCGCGGCGCAAGCAGATCTGGATCGAGGTGTTCGGCGTGCTGTTTTTCCTGCTGCCGGCCTGCGTGCTGATCCTGGTGCTGTCTGAAGAACGAGCACGTGCGGGTGGACATCCTGTCCTCGCGCCTGTCGCGGCGCAAGCAGATCTGGATCGAGGTGTTCGGCGTGCTGTTTTTCCTGCTGCCGGCCTGCGTGCTGATCCTGGTGCTGTCCTGGCCGGTGTTCACCGAGTCGTGGCTGACCGGCGAGCAGTCCTCGAACTCGGGCGGGCTGGTGCGCTGGCCGGTCAAGCTGCTGATTCCGGTGGGCTTTGCGCTGCTGGTGCTGGCGGGGGTCGCGCATTTGATCAAGTGCGTGGCTTTCCTGCTGGGCCGCGGCGAGGACCCGCTGCGCCGCGAGGGCGCGCGCTCGGCCGAGGAAGAACTGGCCGAGGAAATCGCCCGCGAGGCGCAGGCCCGCGAGGCGGCGGCGCTGGCCGCGGCCGCGCGCGACGGGGGGCGCTGAGATGGACTTTTTCATCGCCAACCTGGCGCCCATCATGTTCGCCACCCTGGTGGTATTCCTGCTGCTGGGCTTTCCGGTGGCCTTCGCGTTGGCGGCCAACGGCATCCTGTTCGGGTTGGTCGGCATCGAGGCGGGCCTGCTGACGCCGGCGCTGTTCCAGGCGCTGCCGCAGCGGGTGTTCGGCATTATCTCCAACGACACGCTGCTGGCGGTGCCGTTCTTTACGCTGATGGGGCTGGTGCTGGAGCGATCCGGCATGGCCGAGGACCTGCTGGAGACCATCGGGCAGCTGTTCGGCACGGTACGCGGCGGCCTGGCCTTCGCGGTGGTGTTCGTCGGCGCGATGCTGGCGGCCACGACGGGCGTGGTGTCGGCGTCGGTGATCTCCATGGGGCTGATTTCGCTGCCCATCATGCTGCGCTACGGCTACGACCGGCGCCTGGCCAGCGGGGTGATCGCCGCCTCGGGCACGCTGTCGCAGATCATTCCGCCGTCGCTGGTGCTGATCATCCTGGCCGACCAGCTGGGCCGCTCGATCGGCGACATGTATCGCGCGGCGATGGTGCCGGGTTTCGTGCTGGCCGGGCTGTATGTCGTGTACGTGGCCATCATGTGCGTGATCAAGCCGGCCTCGGCGCCGGCGCTGCCCGAGGAGGCGCGGCGGTTTCGCGAATCCAACGGCACGCGCGGGGGCCGTTCGCTGCTGGTACTGATGGCGATTTCCGTGACGGTGGCCTGGGCGCTGGGCCAATGGATGGAGAACGACACGGCGCCGGCCGACGAGCGCATCGTGCTCAGCCTGCTGCTGTGGGGGCTGACGGCCTTCGTGATCGCCATCGTGAACAAGGTGCTGCGCCTGGGGCTGCTGTCGGCGCTGGCCGAGCGGGTGACCTTCGTGATGATCCCGCCGCTGTTCCTGATCTTCCTGGTGCTGGGCACGATCTTCATCGGCGTGGCCACGCCCACCGAGGGCGGGGCGATGGGCGCGGTCGGCGCCATCGCCATGGCGCTGGCGCGCCGGCGCCTGACGCTGGACCTGCTCAAGCAGGCGATGGACACCACCACCAAGCTGTCGTGCTTCGTGGTGTTCATCCTGGTGGGTTCGACGGTGTTCGGCCTGACCTTCCGGGGCGTGAACGGCGACCTATGGGTCGAGCACCTGCTGACCGGGCTGCCGGGCGGGCAGTGGGGGTTCCTGATCGTGGTCAGCGTGCTGACCTTCGTGCTGGCGTTCTTCCTGGACTTCTTCGAGCTGGCCTTCATCATCGTGCCGCTGCTCGGGCCGGTGGCCGAGAAGATGGGCATCGACCTGATCTGGTTCGGGGTGATCCTGGCGGTGAACATGCAGACCTCGTTCATGCATCCGCCGTTCGGCTTCGCGCTGTTCTACCTGCGGTCGGTCGCGCCCAAGGATCCCTACCGGGACAAGGTCACCGGGCGCACCATCGCGCCGGTGACTACCGGGCAGATCTACCGGGGTTCAATCCCCTTTATTGTGATCCAGCTTGTCATGGTTGCCGCCGTGATGCTGTTCCCCGCGCTGGTCATGCATTACAAGGCGGACGTATCCAAGGTGGACGCCAGTTCCGTCCGGATAGAGGTCCAGGGAGGCTACGGCGACAGCCCCTATGGCGGGGACGGAGACAATGGCGCGGGGGTATTCAAGTAGGGCGGCCGTCGGCGGGGCGGCCCCCCGCCGGGCTTCGGCGGGCGGTCGAATGCCCGCCGCCTCGGCCGTTTAATATAACCATATCGGATTTGCTTATAACTAGAATACGAAATAGCGATTTTTCTCCGGTCGTGGTCCTCCGTATGATCGCTCCCCAAATGGCCGGCATCTGCGTGCCGGTCCAGCCATTGCATAAGGAGGCGCGGCATGGAGCACGGGCACCGCACGCAGCGCGAGAATCTCGAAGTCAAGACGACCACCTGTTACATGTGCGCCTGCCGCTGCGGCATCCGCGTCCACCTGCGGGACGGTGAAGTCCGCTATATCGACGGCAATCCTGAGCATCCCCTGAACCAGGGGGTGATCTGCGCCAAGGGCTCGTCCGGCATCATGAAGCAGTACTCGCCGGCCCGGCTGACGCAGCCCTTGCGGCGCAAGCCGGGTGCTGAACGCGGCACGGCGGAATTCGAGCCGATTTCGTGGGAGGAGGCCCTGTCGCTGCTGGAAACCCGGCTGGCTCATCTGCGCGCCACGGACCCCCGGCGCTTCGCGCTGTTTACCGGCCGCGACCAGATGCAGGCGCTGACCGGGCTGTTCGCCAAGCAATTCGGCACGCCCAACTACGCGGCGCATGGCGGCTTCTGCTCGGCCAATATGGCCGCGGGCATGATCTATACGATAGGCGGCTCGTTCTGGGAATTCGGCGGCCCCGACCTGGACCGCGCCCGGCTGTTCCTGATGATAGGCACGGCCGAGGACCACCATTCCAACCCGCTGAAGATCGCGATATCCAAGTTCAAGCGCGCCGGCGGCCGCTTCATCGCGATCAACCCGGTGCGCACCGGCTACGCGGCGGTCGCCGACGAATGGATTCCCATCCGTCCCGGTACCGACGGCGCGTTATTCATGGCGCTGATCCACGAACTGATCGCCCAGGACGCCTACGATCACGAATTCGTTTCCCGTTACACCAACGCCGGCGAGCTGATCGACCTGCGCGAGGACAGCGAGACCTCGGGCCTGTTCGTCCAGGATGCGGCCAGCCCGGAGGTCAACGCGCTGTTCCCGCAGAACCGCATGTGGTGGGACAAGCACAGCAACCGCCCGGTCGTGAATCATGCCGCCGGCGCCGAGCCGGCGCTGGACGGGCAGTATGTACTGGACGATGGTACGCCGGTGGCGCCGTCCTTCACCCGGCTGCGCGAGCGCGCCGCATCCTGTACGCCGGAATGGGCCGCGGAAATCACCGGTATCCCCGCGGAGACCATCCGCCGCCTGGCCGGCGAGTTGATCCAGGTCTCGCGCGAGCAGAAGATCCAGTTGCCCATACGCTGGACCGACGCCTGGGGCGTCACGCATGAATCCGTGCGGGGCGCGCCCATCGCTTTCCACGCCATGCGGGGCCTGGCGGCGCATTCCAACGGCTTCCAGAGCATCCGCGCGATGTCCATCCTGATGACGCTGCTGGGTACCATCGACACCCCGGGCGGCTTCCGGCATAAGGCGCCGTACCCGCGCGCCGTGCCGCCGTCCGCCAAGCCGCCCAACAAGGCCAGCGACGTGCAGCCGAATACGCCGTTGCCCAACGGGCCGCTGGGCTGGCCCGCGGCGCCGGAAGACCTGTTCATCGACGAGCAGGGCGGGCCGGTGCGGATCGATAAGGCGTTCTCCTGGGAATATCCGCTGGCCGTCCACGGCCTGATGCACAGCGTCATCACCAATGCATGGCGCGGCGATCCCTATCCCATCGATACCCTGATGATTTTCATGGCCAACATGGCCTGGAATTCATCGATGAACACGGTCGAGACGCGCCGGATGCTGACTGACAAGCGCGAGGACGGGGAATACAAGATTCCCTTCCTCGTCGTTTGCGACGCGTTCCAGTCGGAGATGACGGCATTCGCCGACCTGATCCTGCCGGACACCACCTATCTGGAACGGCACGACGCCATGTCGATGCTGGACCGGCCTATCTCCGAATTCGACGGCCCGGTGGATTCCGTCCGTATTCCCGTGGTCCCGCCGACCGGGGAATGCCGGCCCTTCCAGGAAGTCATCGTCGAACTGGCTAGCCGCCTGAAGCTTCCCGCCTTCACGCGGCCGGACGGTACGCCCAAGTTCAGCGGCTACAAGGATTTCATCGTCAATTTCCAGACGGCGCCGGATTCCGGCGTGGGGTTCCTGATCGGCTGGCGCGGCAAGGACGGCGACAAGGCCCTGGTGGGCGAGCCCAATCCCCACCAGTGGGAAAAGTATGCCGAGAACAATTGCTTCTATCACCATGTCCTGCCCGAAGAGATGCAGTACATGCGCAACTGCAACGGCCCCTACCTGAAGTGGTCGGTGGAAACGGGCATGCGCAAGTTCGGCACCCCGATCGTGATGCAGCTGTATTCGGAAGTCATGCAGAAATTCCGCCTGGCCGCGCAAGGCAAGACGCGCGGACGCCAGCCGCCGGACCATCTGCGCGCACGCGTGGAACGCTATTTCGATCCCGTGCCTTTCTGGTACGAGCCCATCGAAAGCGGCGTTACCGACTCCCAGGCCTTCCCATTGGCCGCGGTCACCCAGCGCCCGATGGCGATGTATCACTCCTGGGATTCGCAGAACGCCTGGCTGCGGCAGATCCATGGCGAAAACTACCTGATGGTCAATCCGCGCACCGCCGCGGCACAGGGGATCGAGGACGGCGGCTGGATCTACGTCGAATCGCCCTGGGGCAAGGTGCGATGCATGGCCCGCTACAGCGAGGCGGTGGAGCCCGGCACGGTGTGGACCTGGAACGCCATCGGCAAGGCCGCCGGCGCATGGAACCTGGGGCCTGACGCGAACGAATCGCGCCGCGGCTTCCTGCTGAATCATCTGATCACCGACGAACTGCCCGGCGGCACGGACGGCGTGCCTGGCCGGGTGTCCAATTCCGATCCCATCACGGGCCAGGCCGGCTGGTACGACCTGCGCGTGCGGATCTATCCGGCCGAAGCCGACGCGGATTTCACGTTGCCGCAATTCGCGCCCATGAAGCCCTTGCCCGGATCCATGAATATCGTGACCCGGGTGGTGCAGACCTATTTCGCCGGCAAGGGCGAGTTCCTGGCCCGCCTGCGTGGCGCGGCGCCGAACAAAAGCAAGGAAACGACATGACCCAGATGGCACTGGTGATCGATCTGAACGTCTGCGTGGGCTGCCACGCCTGCGTGACCAGCTGCAAGGAATGGAATACATCGGGCGAGGCCGGGAGCCTGGCCGATGAACGCGCCTACGATGCGGATCCGAGCGGCAACTTCTTCAACCGCGTCCAGACCTACGAGGCCGGCGAGTTCCCGCTGACCGACACGATCCATTTCCCCAAGTCCTGCCTGCACTGCGAGGATCCGCCGTGCGTGCCGGTCTGTCCGACCGGCGCCAGCTACAAGCGCGAATCCGATGGCCTGGTGCTGGTCGACTACGACAAATGCATAGGCTGCAATTACTGCGCATGGGCCTGTCCCTACGGCGCGCGCGAACTCGATCCGCAGCGCAAGGAAATGACCAAGTGCACCCTGTGTTCCGATCGCATCGACAATCAGGCCCTGCCGGAACGCGACCGCAAACCGGCCTGCGTGCTGGCCTGTCCGACCTCGGCGCGCCTGTTCGGCGATATCCACGATCCGGACTCGGAAGTGTCGCAAGCCATCCGCGAACGCGGCGGGTATCAGCTGATGCCGGAATGGGACACGAAGCCGGCGAACCATTATTTGCCGCGACGCAAGACCGAAGCGCAGGGCTGCGGGTCTTCGTCCTGCGGCTGCGGATCGGCCGCCGCGTCCGCGCCCGGCGGCAATATCGAGACACAGCTGGAGCGCGGGCAACTGGACCTGGCGGCCGCCGCTTCGCCGCGTTGACCGGCCTGCCCCGCGGGCCGTGGCGCCGATGCGGCGCCTACCTTTCGTTCGATGATGATTTGCTGACGGGCGCCCGTGCCAAGGCGCGGCGTCCATAAAGACAAGGAGTATCCATGCGGCCACCATTTTCGGTCGTGTTTTTGACCACGCTTTGCGGCGCTGCCCAGGGCTTGCTGATCGCCCTCGTGGCGATGCAGCTCGCCGCTTCCCAGGGCGGCCTGGCAATGCCGCCACCGGCGTTTTTCGTCGCCGGGGCCGGCGTGTCCCTGGTGCTGGGCGCGCTGGGCCTGTTGGCATCCTTCTTCCACCTGGGGCATCCGGAACGCGCGTGGCGCGCCGTCAGCATGTGGCGCACGTCGTGGCTGTCGCGCGAGTGCCTGGCCGTGCCTTTCTTCCTGCTGGTGACCTTCCTGTACGGCCTGGCCCATCTCATGGCGCCGCGTTATTCACTGGCCATCGGCATTGTGGGCGTATGCGCGGCGGCCGTGCTGTTCCTGTGTACCGCCATGATCTATGCCTGCCTGCGTTTCCTGCAGGAATGGGCCAGCCCCTTCACCCTGGTGAACTTCGTGCTGCTGGGATGCGCGTCCGGCTTCACGCTGGCCGCGCTGCTCGCCGCGGTAACCTATCCGCCCTTGGTCACGGTGCTGGGGCCCTGTGCCTGCATCCTGATCGCCGCTGGCTGCATGTCGCGCATGGCATCGCTGGCGCGCAACGCGCGTCTCTATCCCAAATCGACACTGCAAAGCGCCACCGGCATCCGCTCTGACAAACTGGTGCAGAAGTCGCAGGGGTTCACCTCCAGCTCCTTCAATATGCGCGAGTTTTTCCACGGAAAGAGCCCGGCCATGCTGGCCACGGTGAAGACGGGGTTCGTACTGGGGGCCTTCGTCGTGCCCTTTATCCTGGTCATGTTCGCGTCGTCCCTGGCTACGCCCGTGGCCATCCTGCTGGCCGCTTTCGTGATCCAGTACCTGGGCCTGCTGGCCGAGCGCTGGTTCTTCTTTGCCGAGGCCCGGCATCCTCAGAACCTGTATTACCAGCGGGCGGCTTAAAAGGGCTCGCGGGACGGGGGGATCTCGCAAGAGGTCTCGCGGGCAGAGAGGATCTTGCAGGTTGGCGGGATCTTGCAGGGGCAACAGGGGCTTGCAGGGCCACGGGACTTGCAGGGCGAAAGAGCTTGCAGGGCGGAGGGGCGTTCCAGGGCGGCATGTACATTCCGGCCTCGGCGGCATAGCATTTGCGGGACAGGCCGCTTTTGCCGTGCCGTGAGGAGGCCACCATGAGTCGCATGCAAGCCTATCGTATCCACCGCTTCGGCGGCCCGGAAGTGCTGCAGGAAGAATGGGTGACCGTGCCCGAGCCAGCGCGGAACGAAGGCCTGATCCGCGTCAAGGCGGCCAGTTTGAACCCCGTCGACGTCAAGACGCGGGAAGGCAAGTACCCGTTGGTACGCGCCGATCGATTGCCGTACATCCTGGGCCGGGATTGCGCCGGCATCCTGGAGGAAACCCGGCAGCGCCTGCCCGGCATCGAGCCCGGCGATGCGGTATACGCCTTTGTCGGCCAGGGGCAGGGCGCCTACGCCGAGTACGTGACGGTGCCGCTGGAAGGCATCGCGCGCAAACCCCTGTCGCTGGACTTCGTTACCGCGGCGGCGGTGCCGCTGGCCGGTTTGACGGCATGGCAGGGTATTTTCGACCACGGTGGGCTCAAGCCGGGGCAGTGCCTGCTGATCCACGGCGCCGCGGGCGGGGTCGGCCATTTTGCCCTGCAGTTCGCCAAAGCCAAGGGGGCCGAGGTCATCGCCACGGCGTCCGGCGACGCCGCCGAATTCCTGCGCTCGCTGGGCGCGGACCGCGTGATCGACTACAAGACCCAGGATTTCGAGAAAGAAGTCCGGGCGGTCGACGTCGTGTTCGACCTTATCGGCGGTGATACGCAAGAACGGTCCTGGAATGTGCTGAAGGACGGCGGCGCGCTGGTTTCTACCTTGAACGAGCCCTCCCAGGAGCGGGCGAAGCAGAAAAACGCTCGCGCCGCCCGCTACACCGCACGGCCCGACGGACGGCAACTGGCGGAGATCGCCGACCTGATCGATCGGGAGAAGGTACGCGTGCACGTCAGCCGGGTCTTTGAGTTCTCCCAGATAGAGCGCGCGCAGCGCCAACTGCAGGAAGGACACAACCGCGGGAAATTGGTCGTGACCCTGGCGGCGCGGGCGGACCAGGACACCAACGCAGGGTAGCCGTTTCCTGGGATCGTATATTTCGGCGACCTCGCTGGTAACGCATCCGGCGATCAACACCGTTCCGTTTTCAGGGCCGCTATTCCGCTGTCAGGTTGGCGGCTTGGATGACGGTCTGCCACTTGCCTATCTCGGCATCGATGAAGCGGCCGAACGCTTCTGGTGAGTTGTCGCCGGCAGGTACTGTGTAGCCTCGGTCGGCATAGGCGTTTTGAAGATCGGCGCGGGTCAATGCCTTGTTCAGCGCTGCATTGAGCCTGGCCACGATTGCAGGCGGCGTACCAGCGGGCGCCATCAAGCCGAACCAGGAGTCCACCTCGAAGTCGGTAAGGCCAGCCGTCGCGATTGCGGGGATTTCGGGAGCAAACGTCGTGCGCCGGGCGGCCGTGACGCCGATGGCACGCAACTTCCCGCTGCGAATATGGGGCAGGGCCGATGGCAGATTATCGAACATTGAATCGACCTGTCCGCCCAGCAATGCATTGAGCGCCGGTCCCCCGCCCCGATATGGAACGTGCAGAATATCCGTGCCGGTGCGCACTTTGAACAGATCACAAGACAAATGAATGGAAGACCCTATGCCCGACGACGCGCACGTAAGTTTTCCTGGGTTTTCCCTGGCATAGGCGATGTATTCACGTACGTTCGAAATGGGCAAACCCTCCTTGATCACCAGGACATTGGTGACATTGGCGATACGGCCTACCGGCGTGAAATCGCGGACGAAGTCGTAGTTCAGGGTGCGGAAGAGCGTTCGATTTATCGTGTTGGCGACCGTGCCGACATACAACGTATAGCCATCGGCCGCCGAGCGGGCGACCGACTCAGCACCGACATTGCTGCTGGCGCCGCTTTTGTTTTCAACCACCAGGGGTTGCCCCAGGTCTTCGGATATCGAACGTGCAATCAGCCTGGCTATCGTGTCCGTCGCGCCGCCCGGCCCGTAGCCCACTACCAGCGTAATGGGGCTTTGCGGATACGTGTCCGGTGGGATGCTCCACGCGGAAGAGGATGCTGGAAGCATGCCCCCCAGCAGGATGGCGGCCAATCTGCGCACACGGCTTCTGTACATCATGGGACTCCTTTCGTTCTGAAATTCAGGTACAGCGCGCCGGCCAGCCGGCGCGTGGGCTCCAATGCTATGGAGCCGATCGACAAGGGCCGGAAAATGCGCAGAATTGAGACACATCCCACAGATCCGAATGCGATCTTTCACCACCATCTTCAACGGCGCGATCCGTATGCAGGCATCGTGGCTCGCTACCGTCCGATCTTGCGCCGGATCAGCGATGCAACGGGTGATTCCGTTTTCCTGGTTGCGCGACGGGGCAGCGAATCGTTATGCGTGCATCGGGAGGTTGGACGTTATCCGGTGCAGGTGCTCGTCGTTACCAAAGGGCACAGGCAACCGCTGGGCGTCGGCGCAGCGGGGCTTGCCTTGCTGGCGTCACTGCCCGCGGACCAGGCGGAAAGCGTCATAGAGAAGAATCGGCCCGATCTGGTCCTTTACGGGGACATGACCGCATTGCAATTGGCGGGATTGGTGGAGGAAACCCGGCGGCGCGGCTGGGCTTCGCTGGGAAACACGGCAGTGCCTGGGGCGCTAGGTGTCGGTATGGCCTGGCGGGAGGCCGGCGGTCGGATCAGGCTTGCGGTCAGCGTGGCGAGTGTCGTTGACCGGATGCCCTTGCATCGCCAGCAGCGGATCGTCGATTTGTTGAGAACCCAATTGGGATTGCGGAATACACTCCCCGCCATGACCCCATTCCCGGCCACTGCTTCGGGGCATTTCGACCTGGCCGGACCGGACATCGCCATATGAAGCCAGAGTTATCCCAGGAAACGATAAGCCAGTTGATCGACGAAGCAGGAACGCGGCAATCGCTGGACATTCTGTTCGCCGCGCTCTTGTCCTTCATCCCCTTCGAGATGGTGTCGGTGCTGGTGTATCGGGGCAGGGGGCGACCCGTCGCGCTGTATGACGATTTCAAGGAAACGGCATATCGGCGCGGGCTGGACAACTATCTGCGCCACTCCTACGTATTGAATCCGTGCTACCAGGCCTATCTGGGTGGGCTGCGGTCGGGCGTGATGCGCATACGGGATCTGGTTTCCACCGGCCACAGGCCTTCAGCCGGTCCAACGGCAGGCGGTCAGGCCGGCGATCCCATGCGGCAGGCCGGCGTGCCGGTGGCAATGTCGGAACAAGAGGAGATCGGCTACGTCACGCTGGGCTGGCCGCTCAACCGCGAAGAAATATTGGCGTTGGCGCCGCTGCGGGAAGACGCGGTGGCGGAAGTCGGCCTGCTCCGTCCGCGCGCAAGCGGTGGCTTCAGCGACGTGCACATCCATTGCCTGAGGGAGCTGCATCCGGTCATCGCCGCCGTGATACGGCGCTACTGGGTCGGGCACGGCGGCATGACGGGTACGCCGCCCGACAGCCACATCGATGCCGCTTTCGACAATTTCGGCAAGCCGGAATTGAGTGCGCGCGAAGCGGAAGTCATACGGATGGTATTGCAGGGGCATTCATCGGAGTCCATCGGCCTGCACCTGGGAATTTCGGTCACGACGGTCAAGACGCATCGCAAGAATGCCTATGCCAAGCTGAAGATTTCGACCCAGTCGGAATTGCTGTCTTTGTTCCTGCACACGCTGGAGCGTCGCTGACGAATCGCGCTGCCGCACGCCGTTTACGCTAACGGGCATGCAGGCACGAACCTGTTGCGCCTCCTCCCCGGGGAGGATGTTCCGGCGGCCTCGTTCGCGACATGATCGCGGTTTCATCGAGAGCCCTGGAGGGATGCCGTGAAGTACACGCGGATGGCGCTGGAAGCGGAATCGCCGGAGGAATTCGGCTATGGCCGGATCCGGAACAATCTATCGGAAAGCGCGATACCCGATCGCAAGCTGGGGGAATTCGGGCTGGATCTTTCGGACCTGACGCTGTGCTATGGCGAGCACCGTGGCGACCCCGCGCTGCGCGGGCAGATCGCAAGGCACAGCGGCAGCGCGGATATCGGGCCGGAAGACATCCTGGTGTGTGCCGGCGCGGCGACTGCTTTGTTCGTCGTCGCCACCTCGCTGCTGACACCGCAGGCGCACCTGGTCGTGGTGCGGCCCAACTACGCGACCAATATCGAGACGCCCAAGGCGATCGGCTGCGGCATCAGCTATGTCGATCTGTCCTTCGAGAGCGGTTTCAGGACGGACATCGATGCCATCGAACGCGCGATACGGCCCGACACGGCGTATATCAGCGTGACCTGCCCGCATAACCCTACCGGCACCATGATGTCCTGGGACGACTTGTTGCGCCTGGACGGCATCGCACGCCGGCACGGCTGCCTGGTGCTGGTGGACGAAACCTATCGTGACCTGAGCTATGCAGAGCCATACCCGACCGCGGCCAGCATCAGCGAACGTTTTGTCTCGGTGTCTTCGCTATCCAAGGCCTACGGAACGCCGGGAATCCGGACCGGCTGGCTTATCACCCGCGACCGTACCCTGTACGAGCGCTTCCTGGCCGCGAAGGAACAGATCGGCATCTGCGGGTCCGTGCTGGATGAAGCCGTGGGCGCGGCGGTCCTGGCCCAGCGCGACAGCTGGCTGGCGCGAAGCAACCCGCGCAACCTGCGGCATCGCGACATCGTGCGCGACTGGATGGCAGGCGAGCCCTATATGGAATGGGTGGAACCCGCCGGCGGCGTGGTCTGCTTCCCCCGCTTGAAGGTCGATGCGTCGTTCGATCTCGACCGCTTCTACCGCAGCCTGCTGGAGACGCACGGAACCTATGTCGGGCCGGGCCATTGGTTCGACATGCCGCGTCACTACATGCGCATCGGCTTCGCGTGGTTGGGCGAACAGCAGTTGCGCGACGGGTTGACGGCCATTTCCTCGGCCATACGAGAGCAAATGCCGGAAAGCGGGGGGTGAGCGATGCACGGCGATCCGGATCGCGGCCATCGAACGGGAAGCGCGCCCGGCCGTATTCTGCCCGCCGCGCCGCGGCATCATGGCGAATGGCTGGCGCTTTGGCGGGCCTATCTGGACTTCTACGGCGTGCAGCTGCGCGATGAAGTCACCCGGGCGACCTGGGCGCGAGTGTCCGGGTCCGGCGGCGACCATTGCTGCCTGGTCCACGAGGATGCGGCGGGCCGGGCGACAGGATTCGTGATCTATCTGTTCCATCGCGCCAGCTGGACCGACGGCTGGAATTGCTGCATCGAGGATCTCTACGTGGCGCCCGCGGCGCGCGGCAGCGGTACCGGGCGCGCATTGATGGAAGCCGCGATCGCCGCCGCCCGGGACCGGGACGCGTATCGCGTGTATTGGCAGACCGACCGCGACAATGCCGCCGCGCGCCGCCTGTACGACCGGCTGGCCGAGGCGGCCGACGTCGTCCAATACCGGGTTGGGCCAACCTAGGTACGGCAGCCCGGGACAACGGTATCATCGTGCTTTTCCGGGCCGGCATGCCATCGGCCCGGCCCGCTGCACAGGAAGGAGATCCCATGGCCGTTGCCCAACCCGAAGCCAGCCGTTACGGCGGCGGTTTCCGACGTATTGCCGCTGCCAGCCTGCTGGCGCTGGCCCTGGTCGGCGCGCGCGCCGATGCCGCGAATGGCGGCGCCAGCGGGCTGCATGACAATTTTTTCTGGTTGGGCCAGTTCAACAAGGCTTCCATTGTGATGACGGTGGAGCAGGGCATCGTCCCGCGCGATATCGGGCAGAAGACGGCGCGGGCGATCGCCCAGGTGATCGCGGAAGGCGATAAGCCGGGCGGCAAGCGGCCCGGGGATTATCTGCAGCTGGAGCCGCTGATCGTCAAAATCGCCGGCCCGGACGCCACGCGGATGCATTCGGGGCGCAGCCGCCAGGATATCCTGGCGACCACGCGACGCGTCATGCTGCGCGACCGCCTGCTGGATCTGTACGAGGCGCTGAACCAGGCGCATGCGTCGGTCAACGCGCTGGCGGAAAAGTACGCCGATGCCATCGTGCCGGCCTACACCAATGGCGTGCAAGCCCAGCCGACCACCTATGGCCACTACCTGCTGGCGTTTTCCAGCGTGCTGGACCGGGATGCCGCCCGGGTGCGCGAGGCCTATGCCCGGGTCAACCTCAGCCCCATGGGGGCCGCCGCGCTGGGCACCTCCAGCTTCCCCATCGACCGTAAGCGCCTGGCCGACCTGCTCGGGTTCGACGGCGTGGTCGACAACTCCTACGATGCCGCGCAGTTCTCGCAGATCGACGTCGGCGCGGAAGCCGCCAGCCTGGCCAGCACGATGGCGCTGAGCGTGGGCGCTTTCGTCCAGGATGTGCATACGCAATACCACCAGCCTAAGCCCTGGCTGATGCTGACCGAGGGCAAGTTGACCGGCACCAGCAGCATCATGCCGCAGAAGCGCAATCCCTACGCGCTGAACGATGTGCGCCTGGCGGCCAGCGAAACCGTGGGCGATGCGATGACGGCCCTGGTCGTGGCGCATAACGTGACGCCCGGCATGCCGGATTACAAGCGCGGGCAGGCCCAGGATGCCCTGGATGCCGCCACCGATATGTACCTGAAGCTGGACGATATGCTGGGCGGGCTGGTGCTGAACCGCGAGCGCGCGCTGGCCGAAGTCGATGCCGATTATTCCACCACCACGGAACTGGCCGATGTGCTGCAGCGGGACGCCAATGTGCCGTTCCGCATCGGCCATCATTTCGCGTCTGAGCTGGTCACCTATGGCCGGCAGAACAATCTGAAGCCCGCGGATATCCCCTATGCGGAGGCACAGCGCATCTACGCGGCGGCCGGCAAGGCCAACGGCACCGAGAACGCCAAGCTGCCGCTGGACGAGGCCCGCTTCCGCCAGGTGCTGACGGCGCAGAACATGATTGCCTCCAGCAAGGGCCAGGGCGGCCCGCAGCCTGCCGAGGTATCGCGCATGCTGGCCGAGGCCAAACAGCGCCTGGCGGCCGACACCGCCTGGGTGCAAAGCGCCCGCGATCGCCTGACGGCGGCGCAGGACAACCTGGATCGCGCGTTCGACAACGTGGCGAATCCGTTGCCGGCGAAGAAGTAGGCAGGCTTACACGGAACGGGCGATGCGGTCGCGCAGCCATTGATGGGCCGGGTCGCGATGGACGCGTTCGTGCCACAGCATCATCATGTCGAAGCCGGGCAGCTCCAGGGGAGGTTCGACGGCTTGCAGCGCGGGATTGCCGCGCATCAGGCGGGACGGCACCATCGCGACCAGGTCGGTGCCGGCCAGGGCTGAAACCAGGAACAGGAAGTGGGGCACGGATAGCGCAACCCGCCGCGCCATGCCTCGTTCAGCCAGTGCGCTGTCGGTCACGCCCTGGAAGCCGCCGCCATCCGACGACACGATGGCGTGATCCAGCCGGCGGAACTGTTCCAGGCTTGGACGACGCTTCAGCCGCGGGTGTCCCCGGCGCCCGGCCAACACATAACGTTCGGTGAACAGCAGCCTGCTGCGCAGGCCCGGCGGGGCCTCCTCGCCGATATGGAAGGCCAGATCCAGGTCCCGTTCGGCCTGGCGGGCCAATGCCGGCGGAATCAATTGAAGCACCGCCAGGCGCGTGCCCGGCGCTTCTTCGCGCAGCCCCGCCAGCGCGGGCAGGACGATGGTGGATTCCGCGTAATCCGAAGCCATGACGCGCCAGGTCTGGCGTGCCCGCGCAGGGTCGAAAGGCTCCGATGGCGCCACGGCCTGGCGCAGCGCTTCCAATGCCAGCCGCAGCGGCTCACGCAGCTCTTCGGCCCGGCGGGTAGGACGCATGCCTCGCGGCCCCGGCAGCAAAAGGGGGTCGCCGAAGATTTCGCGCAACCTGGCCAACTGGATGCTGACCGTGGGCTGCGCCAGGTGCAGGCGCGCGGCCGCGCGGGTCACATTGTGTTCGGTAAGGAGTGCGTCCAGCGTGACCAGCAGATTCAGGTCGACGCGGCGCAGGAAATTGTCCATGGCAATACCTGGAATTCCGAGAATTCATTTCTACTATAGCTTGGACAGCTCTATCTTTCCTGCATCCACGATGGAGCGTCTTCCCATGAATGTGTTTATCGTTTTTGCCCACCCCGAACCGCGTTCGTTGAATGGCGCGGTAAGGGACTTCGCCGTCCGTCACTTGCGTCGCGCGGGCCACGAGGTCCGCGTCTCCGACCTTTATGCCATGGGCTGGAAGTCCGAGCTGGATGCGGATGACAACCTGGTCCGGATGCCGGGCCAGCGCTTCGATCCTTCCATGGATTCCAGCCGCGCATACGCCAACGGCACGCAACGCGAGGACATCGCCCGCGAGCAGGAAAAGCTGCGTTGGGCGGATGTCGTCATCCTGCAGTTTCCGCTGTGGTGGTTTTCGATGCCGGCCATCCTGAAGGGCTGGGTGGATCGGGTATATGCCTGCGGCTTCGCGTATGGCGTGGGCGAGCACTCGGACACGCATTGGGGCGACCGCTATGGCGAGGGCACGCTGGCCGGCAAGCGGGCGATGTTGCTGGTGACAGCGGGCGGGTGGGAGTCGCACTACGAACCGCGCGGCATCAATGGCCCCATCGACGACATCCTGTTCCCCATCCAGCATGGCATCCTGTACTTCCCGGGTTTCGATGTCCTGCCGCCCCACGTCATCTACCGCACCGACCGCATCGACGAGGCCGGTTTCACGCGGGTCTGCGAAGCGCTGGGCGAGCGGCTGGACAGCCTACGGGAGACCGCCCCCATTCCTTTCCGCAAGCAGAATGGCGGGGACTATGTCATCCCGGCGCTGACGCTGCGGCCGGACCTGGCACCCGGCCGGTCCGGCTTCGGCATCCATGTCGATCAGCGGTCGGCGTCGCCGCGCGATTCCCAGAACACCACGCGGTGATGCAGGCGGCGCATCAGCATCGAACCAACCAGGCCGATGACGGCTAGCAGCACGACGCCCGCGAACATGGTGGACAGGCTCATGCTGACCGAAGCCGAGGCGATCAGATAGCCCAGGCCCTCTTGCGCGGACAGGAATTCGCCGACCACGGCGCCGATCAGCGCCATTGCCACGCCTATCTGCAAGCCCGAGAAGATGTCGCCGGCCGCCGCTGGCAGCTTCACGTGCAGCAGCAGATAGCCGCGGCTGGCGGAAAACGCGCGGCAGGCATCGAGGAGTTCCGTATCGGTGCGCTTGATGCCGTTGATCGTATTGACGAATAGCGGAAAGAAGCACACCAGCGCCACCAGCACCACCTTGGACGACATGCCGAAGCCGAACCACACCAGGATGATGGGGCCCAGCGCGACCTTGGGCATGGCCTGCAGGCCGACCAGCAGCGGATACAGGAAGCGCTCGAAGGTGCGCGATTCCGCCAGCAGGGCGCCCAGCAGCACGGCCAGTCCGCAGCCGATGGCATAGCCGGCCAGGGATTCCGCCAGTGTGGCCCGGATATGGGGCCACAGGCTGCCGCTGGCGAAGCCGTCGTACAGGGCGCCGAACACCGCGCCGGGCGGCGGCAGCAGATAGTCGGGAATGGCGAACGCGCGGATGGACCAATGCCATGCCGCGATCAGCACGGCGAGGCTGATCAATGGATAGAGGACGGACGTAAGGTCTAGGCGTTTCAGCATGGATAGGATGCGGGCATCGGAAGGTCAGGCCGCTTGCGCGTGGGTGAAATGGCGGCGCAGGTGCTGGCACGCGGCATTGAAAGCCGCATCGCCCAGGGTGTCCAGGGTGCGTGGGCGGGGCAGGTCGGGCCGGTAGTCTTCGATGATGCGGCCGGGACGCGGGGACATGACCACGACGCGATCGGCCAGGAAGACGGCTTCGGGAATGCTATGCGTGATGAACAGCACGGATTTGCGCTGCGTGCTCCAGATGCGCTGCAGTTCCAGCGTCAGTGCCTCGCGGGTCAGCGCGTCCAGTGCGGCGAAGGGCTCGTCCATCAGCAGCAGGTCCGGGTCGGGCAGCAGCATGCGGGCGATGCCGACGCGCTGTTGCATGCCGCCGGAGAGCTCGCCGGGATAGTTGGCGGCGAAGCCGCCCAGGGACACCAGCTCCAGCAGCGAGCGCGCGCGTTCGCGGGCCGGCGCGGCCGGCAGGTTCATGGTCTGCGCCGGCAGCAGCACGTTGTCCAGCACGGTCTTCCAGGGCAACAGGTTGGGTTTCTGGAACACCACACCGGCCCGGCGGCTGGGGCGCGTGACCGTTTCGCCGCCCAGGCGGACATCGCCCGCCGTCGGGTGCAGCAGGCCGGCCGCCAGTTTCAGCAAAGTGGACTTGCCGCAGCCGGACGGGCCCAGCACGGCGACGAACTCGCCGGGCGCGATGTCCAGGTCGATGTCCGCCAGCGCCTGGATGCGGCCGCGCCGCGTGGGATAGGTCAGTCCTACGTTCTTGAAGCTCAAGGCCGCCGTGGTGGACGGCGATCCGTCCTGCCGCTGCGCGGTTGTCGCGCCGGGATGGGAGGCTGGCGCATCGGGGTGTGCCGCGTGGGCGTTCATGCCTGCGCTCCATGCCGGGCGACGGCCTCGGCCAGGAAGCGCTGCACGGCGTCCCAGGATTGCCGGTTGGCGTGCGCATTTGCCTGCGGCGTCCCGCCGCCCGTCAGTACGACGCCGGCGACCGGGTGCGGCTTGGCGATGAGCGTGGTGGGCACATTGGGCAGGCCGATGGCGTGGCCGGCGCCCTGGCCGCAGATATGCTGGACGGGCCAGCGATGGTCGTGCTGCTTCAGGGCCGCGGCGATCTGTTCGCTGAACAGCGTGGACGGCCAGAAGCCGTCATCCGTGCCGGAGATCAGCATGACCGGCCCGGCGATACGTTCCACCGCGATGCGGGAAGCCGCCACGGAGGCCGGATGGCGCAGCGGGGTATGGAAGGCGGCCGCCTGCCGCACGGGGCTGCCGTCGGCGCTGGTCTGGTCGAAGGCGGACCAGTCGACCTCCGGGTTGTCCTGCCATACGTTGCGCAGGGGCTGGCCCTGCCACGTCCAGGTGGGCGAATCCGGCGCCTCGCCGGGCGCGCCGGCGCGCAGCGTGCCGTGCACCACGGCGCTGGGCACGTAGGCGATGGCGGCATTGACCAGGTCGGGAAAGCGCGACGCCAACAGCAGCGTCAGCTCACCGCCGCGCGACTGGCCGGTAACGGCGACGAAGCCGCCGGCCGGGTCCAGGTTGGCGCGGGTCCAGTGCAGCGCGCGCTCGAAATACTCCAGCGGGGTGCGGGAAATATGCGCCGGCAAACCCGGCGCCTTGAAATAGCCCAGCGCGAACGCCGTATAGCCATGCGCCGCGTACAGCGCCGCGCGTTGCCGCGGAATGCCGCCGCCGGAACCGTTCAATACGATGATGACCGGGCGCGCGCCGGCACCGGCCGGCCGGAATACGGTGCCGACCAGTCCGTCTTCGGCGATCTCGCGCCGCGTCACGCCGTCGACGACATAGCGCTGCACCAGCGTGGCGTGCGCCCGCGCCTGGCCGCCACGGCTTTCGGCATCGATGGCGATGGCCAGCGTATCGACTTCGTCGCTGCGGTCCGGTTCTGCCGGCGCGCGCGTGCGCTTCATGGCCCAGACCAGCGCCATGGCATCGGCGCTGTCCCAATCGCCTTCGACCGGCGCCTGGCGGTCCAGGTCCAGCGTGCCGTCCGCGCCCACGTCGAACGTGGCTTCGCTTTGCCACAGGCTGCCGTCCGGATGCCGCAATTCGCCGCGCACCGTCACCGGCCCGGGTGGAAATCCGCTCAGCAGGATGCGGCGCGCAACGTCGAGCGGCGCGTCCGCGGGTTCCACGCGCAGTGCCGCGCGCGCGGCCTGGCCGTCGTCCGGTGTGGTGCTCATTTGGCCGCCTTTGCCTGCGCGCGAACCGCATCGGCGTCGAAGTCGTTGATCTGCTTGATGTACTCGTTCGAGAAAATCTGCTCCACGGGCACGTTGGCCGACGGGTACTCGCCGGCCGCGGCCATGGCCTGGATGCCGGCCTTGATGGACTTCAGATCGTAGTAGCCCGGCACGCGCGGCTGTCCGGAGGGGGTGTACAGCACCCGCTGCAGGCGGCGGCTGAGCAGCGTAGCCTGGTCCTTCAGTGCCTGCGCCTCGTCGCCGGACGGCTTGGACTGCGGATTGGCGCGCCAGAACGCCCGCACGCAGAATTCGGGATTCGCCACGCAGGCGACCTGCGCCTTGGTGTAGGCGCGCGCGAATCGCACCATCAGGTCCGGATGGTCGCGAAAGGTGTCCACGTGGGCGATGAAGCCGTTGCCCGCCGTTTCGGCGAACACGGGCGGATAGGCGATGCGCCGGATGGGCGTGCCCGACATTTCCAGCATGTCGTTCCAGCTGCTGTTGAAATTCAGGGCCGCGACCTTGCCTGTCTTCAGCGCCTGGAAGCCCGCCGCCAGCGCGCCCACGGCCACATAGTTGACGTCCTTGCCCGGCGTCAGGCCGGCGGTACGCAGCGCGGCACGGCCGCCCGGGATGGTGCCCCATGTCAGCGCGCCGACGCCGATGTCCTTGCCTTTGAAGTCGGCCAGGGTCTTCACGGGCGAATCGGCCAGGACGGCGAATTCCATGGTGTTGCCCGGTACGCCGTTATAGAAGTAGCGCAGCGGCAGGATGTCCTTGCCGTTGAAGTAGCTGGAGATGACCGGCTCGGATGTCGGGTAGCCGAACGTCACGCGCTTATTGGCGACCTGCGGCAGCAGCGCGCCGGCGCCCTGGAACACGATGGTTTTGACCGACAGGTTTTCCTGCTTGAAGTAGCCCAGTTCGTCCGCGGCGGCATAGGGCGCGCCGTCATGCACGGCGGGCGGGATCGCCAGGGCGACGGTGACTTCGTCCAGGGCCAGGGCGGGCGCGGACGCAAGCGCCGCGACCAGTCCGCCCAGGGCGCATACAGTGGAAAAACGCATGGATAGTCCTTGCAGAAGGGATGTTTCAGGCTTGCCCCAGGCGGGCGGCGGCATCGCGCAGCAGTTCGTTGCGATCGATTTTGTTGGTCGACGCCAATGGAAGGTGATCGACGAACCAGACATGGCGGGGATGCTGGTAGGCCGGCGCGTGCTCCAGTGAATAGCGCTTGATTTCGTCGGCGGTAGCGGTATGGCCGGCGCGCAGGACGACATAGGCTACCGGTTTTTGCCCCTTGATGTCGTCATCGACGGGCACGACCGCGGCCTGCTGCACGGCGGGATGCTGCTCCAGCATTTTCTCCACTTCGCCGGGGTAGATGTTCTCGCCGCCGCTGACGAACATATCGTCGCGGCGTCCGACGAAGTAGTAGAAGCCGTCGGCGTCGCGGCGGAACACGTCGCCGGTCGAGTAGTGGCCGTCCGGTGTGAACGGCTCGGCCAGGTCCGGACGCTGGTGGTAGCCCAGCATCAGGCCGGGACTTCTCATTTGCAGGATGCCCTGGTCGGGGCCGTCGCCCGGGCCCGGGGCAAGCCTTAGCGACACCTCGGGATGTGCATGGCCCACCGAGGTGGCCGGTGTCGGCAGCCCCTGCGGATGCGGGCCGAACACGACGGGACCGCCCTCGGTCGTGCCGAAGGCGTTGATCACCCGCGCATTGGGCAGCATGGCATGGATCTGCGCCAGCAGGCTGGCGCTGACGGGGGCCGATCCCATGCGGATCACCTTGACGGAGGACAGGTCCGTGCGGGCGAGCAGATCGCGTTCGCGCAGCATCATGGCAATCATGGGCGGCACGGCGGTCAGCCAGGTGCAGCGATAGCGTTCGATGCAGCGGATGTACGCCTGCGCATTGAACTGCGGCAGCAGCACCGTCGTCGCATGGCTGCCCACGGACAGGAATGCCAGGGCCAGCGCGTTCATGTGATACAGCGGGGCGGCGATCAAGGCGCGCTCGTCGTCCAGCGGCGTGGCCTTGCGGCGTGCCTGCACCGTCCACAGGTGGCTGGCATGCGACAGGCGCACGCCCTTGGGGCGGCCGGTGGAACCGGACGTGTACAGCATCAGTCCCACGTCGTCCGGCCCGGGCCGGTAGGGAGCCTGCCTGCCCGGGCGCAGGAAATCGTCGAACTGTGGACTATCCATCGCGACGGACGGCAGTCCGTCCGGCAGGCTGGCACGGCGCGCCTCGTCGATGAACGCCAACCGCGCGCCGCTATCCTGCAGGACATAAGCGATGGTCGACGCCGGAAACTTGAAGTTCACCGGCACGGCAACCAGGCCCGCCCGCATGATGCCCAGAACCGTGGCGACGTAGCGCACCGAATTCGCGGACAGCAGCGCCACGCGCTCGCCCGGGGCATAGCCCGCCTCGCGCAACGCCTGCGCCACACCTTCCGCCAGCGCATCCAGCTCGGCATAGGTACACGGCGATTCGCGCAGCTCGGCATCCACGCCGATCAGCGCGATGCGCTGCGCATCCGCCGAAGGATCGATCAAGTCGCCCAGGTTATAGGGAATATGCATCTCACTTATCCATGGCGCCAACCGCCATCAGCCTCGCATGAAACAACCACCCCACCGCAGGAAGCGCGCCGCGGGCCCCACACCCTCACGCAAAAAACAGGTGCAGCAGACCGGGGACGCCGAGGATCCGGCTCCGCCGGTCCTCCAGCGTCGCCCCCCTGGGGGAAGCGGCTGCGCTTCGGGAATGGACAACTCACCACTCCGCCACCCAAAAAAACAGATGCCGCCGATCGGGGACGCCGAGGATCCGGCTCCGCCGGTCCTCCAGCGTCGCCCCCCTGGGGGGGAAGCGCGCAGCGCTTCGGGGGGGTTATCACTTCCCGGTGGAATATACGCCGCGGCCGCTGGCCACCAGCTTGCCGTCCTTATCGAACACCTGGGCTTCCGACACCGAGACCTGGGAGCCGAACTTGATGACCTTGCCCTTGGCCGTCAAATCGCCCGGCATCGCGGCGCGGTGGTAGTCGACCCGCAGGTCTATGGTCGGCACGCCGCGGCCGGTGCCCGATACCAGGGCCCAGTCGGCGGTCAGGTCCACCAGCGCGGCCAGGATGCCGCCGTGGGTGTAGCCCTTGTCGGCATTGACCACCCATTCCTCGCGCCACTTGGCTTTCAGTTCGATTTCCCCGGTGCCCACCGACAGGACTTCGATGCCCAGCCACTGGTGATAGGGACCGCGCAGCAGGCGCGCCTGGATGTCTTCCTTGGTGGGGAGAGCGTTTTCGGTCATGAGAGATTCCGTATTCGATGGTGTTCAGGGATTGACGATGACCTTGCCGAGCACTTCGCGGTCGCGGATCAGGGCCAGGCCTTCCGCGGCCTTTTCCAGCGGCACCGCGCGATCGATCAGCGGATCGACGCTGCCTTCGGCGACCATGTCCAGCAGGGCCTTGAGGTTTTCGTCATAGAAGCTGTTGGAACCCTTGATATTCAGCTCGAAGCTCCACACGTAGCGCAGGTCTTCCTTGGGATCGTGGCCCGCGGTCGCCCCGCACACCAGCAGCGTGCCGCCGCGCTTCAGGCACTTCAGCGAGGGCACCCATGTGTCGCCACCCGTGAAGTTGATCACCACATCGACGCCGCCTTCGTAGTTGCGGCGCTGGGGCTTGCCGTACTGGCCGATGGCCCACTTGGAGAAATCGGTTTCGCGGTAGTTGATCAGGTGGTCGGCGCCCAGCTCCTTCAGCGCCTGCAGCTTGGAATCGCTGCCGGCGCAGGCGATGACTTCGGCGCCCAGCTGCTTGGCAAGGATCACGCAGGCGGTGCCCACGCCGCCGCTGGCCCCAAGGATCAGCACCTTGTCGCCGGCCTTCACCGTGTTGTGGGTGATCAGCATGCGATGCGCGGTGCCGTACGCCACCGGCAGCGCCGCCGCGTCATCGAAACTGACCTTGTCGGGCATGGCGATCAGCTGGCCCGCCGATACCAGGCAGTATTCGGCCATACCGCCGTCCAGCATTTCGCCCATCAGGCCCTTGGCTTTGTTCAGGGGGTTGACCAGCACGCGGTCGCCCGCTTTCCAGCCTTCGACGCCTTCGCCGACTTCGACGATCTCGCCCGCCATATCCAGGCCGATCACCACCGGCAGCGGCACCTTGATCCCCGGCATGCCCTGGACGGTGAATACGTCGTGGTAGTTGAACGACGAGGCGCGCACGCGAATCACGACGTGCCCCGGCGTCACCGCCGGTACGGGCTTATCGTTGACGACGCGCAACTGCTCGATGCCGCCGTGTTGGTCCAGGACCAGGGCTTTCATGGTTTTACTCATGGGGATCGTCTCCTTTGAAGCGTGATGACGCGATACGGATTACTTGATGGATTTCGCTTGCTGCCAGGGACCGGTGACGAACAGGTCGTCCTTCAGCGCGCCCTTGATGACGCCGGTTTCCGTGAAGACCTGGTGCTCGCGCTTGAGGGTGTCGATGTCCGCCTGTTCGAACGATATGCGGTACATGTCGTTCCACAGGCCGGCGTAGACCTTGGCATCGTTCTCCGGCAGGTTGGCGGATTTCTGCAGGATGGCGATGACTTCCGGCTGGTGCGTCTGGGCCCAGGCCAGGGCGTTGCGCATGGCGGCCAGCACGCGCGCGACCACCTCGGGATGGGCCTGCACGTATTCGCTGCGTACCGTGCCGATGCCGATATAGGGCACGGAATCGCTCTTGGTGAGCTTGCGCCATTCCTCCGCGAAGCTGCCCAGGCGGGTGACCTTCAGGTCGGTCAGCTGTGCCACGGTCACGGACCGCAGCGCGGCGGCATCCACCTGCTTCTGCACCAGGAACTGCGCCAGCCGCGACTCGTTGCCGCCGACCAGCGAAAAATCGTCGGGCTTGATCCCATGGTTGCCGGCCAGAAGGGCGCCGGCGATCACGGCGACGGAGCTGCCCGCCGGCGACATGCCGACCTTCTTGCCGCGCAGCTGGTCCAGCGACTTGATGGGAGAGCCTTCCGGCACGACGAACTGCACATCCGCGGGCTGGGTGGCGGCGAACACCTTCAGCGGCACGCCCTCGGCGGCGCTGCTGAATACCCCGGCGGCCGGGGCGCCATAGGCCAGGTCGATGGAGTTGGACGCCAGCGCGCGCAGCGGCGCGTTCACGTCCGGGAAGCGGAAGAATTCCACATCGAGGTTCTGCTGCTTAAGGAAAGGCGTCGCTTCCAGGACAGCGCCGAAGCCCAGGCTGACGCCGCTGCTCCAGTAGCCGATGCGCACTTTGTCGGCGGCGTGCGCGCCGCCCGGACCCGCCAGCGCGGCAAGGGCCAGCAGTGCGGCAAAGAGGGATTTTCTCCATGGCATGATGTGGACTCCGGTCAGTGATGTTGCAGGGCGGGCGATCGACAATCGGGTTCGGGCATTCGGGTCGTGCGCGGGGCGGTATCGGTATCGATCCGGCCACACGCGCGTCAAAGCGGCTTCCAGCGGAACAGCCGGCGTTCCAGCGGCTTGAGCAGCCCGCCTTCGAACAGCAGCATCAGCACCACCAGCAATAAGGTCCAGGCGAACACCTGGTCGGTCTGCACGAGATCGGCCGCCTGGCGCAGGCGATAGCCGATGCCGTCGGACGAACCCAGCGTCTCGGCCACCAGCGACACCCGCCAGCCGAAACCGAAGGCCAGGCGGGCACCCGAGAAGAAGTAGGGCAGGATGGTGGGCAGGTAGATTTTGCGCAGTATCTGTGCCCGTGACATGCGGAAACTGCGCGCCAGGTCCACGTGCAGCTTGTCGACGTTCTGCGAGCCCTGCCAGACGTTGGTCAGGATCAGCGGCATTGCCGTCATGAATACCACGAAGATCGTCGTGGCGTTGGAAATGCCGAACCAGATGATCGCGAAGACGGCCCAAATGGCCGAAGACACCGTGTTCATGACGGCCAGCAACGGGTCGAAGAAGGTCGCCAGCACGCGGCTGGATCCCAGCGCCAGGCCCAGCGGCGTGCCGACCACGGTCGCCAGCGCGAAGCCGATCAGGATGCGCATCAGCGTGGTCAGCACATCGTGCGTGAAGCTGGCCGAATGCGTCAGGTTGACCAGCGCCTGGATGACCTTTTCCGGCCCGGGCAGTACGAAGGCCGGGACGTGGGAGGCGGCCAGCGACCACAGCACCACGAAGACAAGGGTCAGCGCCGCGCGCTGCAGGAACAGCCATCCAAGGCCACGCAGGGCTTTGCTCATTCGTGCACCTTCATGCGCAGCTGGCGGGTGTGTTCGGCGACGTCGCGATCGGTGGGCGCGCGGGGGCGGGGCAGCGACACGGTGTCGATTTCGCGGATACGGCCCGGACGCGGCGCCATCAGCACGATGCGGTCGGCCAGGACGACCGCTTCTTCGACGTCATGCGTCACGAACAGGATCGTCATGTTCTTCATTGCCTGGATGCGCAGTACCTCTTCGTGCATTTGCGTGCGCGTCTGCGGATCCAGCTTGGAGAAAGGCTCGTCCATCAGCAGCACGGCGGGTTCGATGACCAGGCTGCGCGCCAGCGCGACGCGGCTGCGCATGCCGCCCGACAACTGGTGCGGCCAGGAATCGCCGAAGCTCGACAGGCCCACCATATCCAGCACGGCATTGGCGCGGCGGTGCCGTTCGGCCTTGCCGACATTGCCGGCTTCCAGGCCGAAGGCGACGTTATCGCGCACGCTGCGCCAGGGCAGCAGCCGGTCTTCCTGGAACAGGTAGGCCATGTGGCGCCATTGGTCGTAGGTGGCCAGCGGTTGACCCGCCAGGAAAATCTCGCCGCCATCGTGCGGTTCCAGGCCGGCGACGATATTGAGCAGGGTGCTCTTGCCGCAGCCGGAAGGGCCAAGCAGCGCGACGATCTCGCCGCTGCCCACCGTAAACGATATATCGCGCAGGGCTTCGAGCGTGCCGAAGCGCTTGGAAACGTGCCGAACATCGAGGGCATCGGACCGGCTCGACGGAACAGGTTCGCTCGCGCCGGGGGCGGCGCCGGGCGCCGCGCTGGCGCCGATGCCGGGTTGCAGGTAAGCGCGGTTCATCGGCCGCTCCCGTTAAGGTTCGCGGGGACCGGAATGGCCGCGCCGGTCTGGGTCAGGCTGGCGTAGAGTTTTTCCAGCGTCATCTCCTGGAACGTCTCGATATGACGGCGCGCGATCGTTTCTGCGCGCTTGCCATCGCCCTCGGCCAACGCCTCTATCATGGCATTGTGATCGTGCTTGATTTCGGGCTTGGTGCGCTGCACGCCGAAGCCCAGGGCAACCAGACGGGACATTTCGTCCATCAGCTGGCTGAGCAGGCGATAAAGCCGCTCGTTGCCACAAGCGGCCGCGATAGCCAGGTGGAAGGCCTTGTTGGCGTCCATGAACACATCGATCTGGTCGCTCAGCTGAAGGACCGGATGCGTCACCCTGCAGGCCGCTTCCAGGCGCCGAAGCAGGTCGATGTCCACGCGGCCGGCCGCCAGCCTGGCCGCAAGCGGTTCGACCTGCACCCGCAGCGTGAAGACTTCCTCGACGTCGCGCAAGGTAATCGGCGCGATCTGGTAGCCCTTGCGCGGTTTGGAGCGCACCAGTCCTTCGTGAGCCAGGCGCACCAGCGCGATGCGGCAACTGGTCTTGCGGATGCCGTAGGCCGACATCAATTCGGGTTCCGTCACGACGGCGCCGGGCGCCAGCCGGCAAGACAGCACGTCGCGCCGGATGCGGTCGTACGCGTCCTCGCCGGAACTCACGGTGGAGTTTGCGGGGGAAGGTGCGACGTGGATCCGGGCTTCGAGCATGCTGGCAGGGTCTCGGTCGAACTGTGAGCTGCTCACAGTTGGTGTGAAGTGCGTCTACAACGCCTCCATTCTATGGATGACCTGCCCTCGTGCTAACTAAGAATTTACCCTAAGCATATTCCTGGAATGTTGATTGGAGCCCACGGATATCCCCTGCGGGCATAAGGGGTTCTGCCTTACTCCACCGGCGTCAGCACCGGCGAGCCGCTGTTCTTCAGCAGCAGGACCACGAACTTCGCCGGCTTGGTCTGGCTGGCGTTATGACCGATGGTATGCACATCGTTCGGTCCTTCGTAGAAAGTCTGGCCCGCCGTCAGCGTCACCGGTTCGCTGCCTCGCAAACCCATGACGATCGTTCCCTCCAGCACATAGACGAAGGCATGCGCGTCGTGACGGTGGACCGGATCCACCGCGCCGGGCGGATAGTCGACTTCCAGCAGCGTCGCTTCCTTGCCCGGGTAGTCGGCCAGCTGTTTGGTCATCAACGCTTTTACCTCGGCCATGGGCGCTGCCGGCTGGCCATGGGCGGAACCCGCGCCGGCCGCATGGGCGCCGGCGGCGGGAGGATGCTGGGCATGGGCACTGGCGCAAATACCCGATGCCAGAAGCAGGGCGGCCAGGGTTTTCGAAGTAGTCATGGTTCTTCCTTGATCGACATGATGGGGAATGGAGGCCGGGCGTGGGTCCCAGCCGCGGAGCAACTGGGCGCGAGGATTGCCGCGCCTGTCGCCCGGCGATCTATGCCTGTGCCACCGCGGCGCGCAGCCAGTCCTGGAAGCGGGTCGGGGCGATCCGCGCTCCCGGGCCGGTAACCAGGGACTGGTCGTTCAGGACCGAGCCGAAATAACGTGCATGGACGTCGGCGAGGATCTGATATGTGCTGTCCTGTTTCGCGGCCAGATACATGCGCGCCAGTTCGTCCAAGGGAATACGGTCCGGTCCGCCCACTTCGACCATGCCGTTCACCGGCGGCTGAACCGCCACGTCGGCCACGGCCGCGGACGTTTCATCCGCGGCGATGGGCTGGACCAGGGCGGGCGACAAGCGCGCGATACCGCCGTCGACGCTGGATTTGATGATGCCGTCGACGAACTCGAAGAACTGCGTCGACCGGAGGATGGTATAGGGGATGCCCGAAGCCTTGATCAGGTTCTCCTGGGCGATTTTGGCGCGCATATAGCCGTTGTCCGGCAGGCGGTCCGCCCCCACCACTGACAGCGCGACGTGGTGCTTCACACCTCCCGCGGTTTCCGCGGCCGCGATATTCCGGCCAGCCGTTTCGAAGAACGCCAACACCGCCCGGTCCTCGAACGAAGGCGAGTTGGCCACGTCGACGACCACGTCGGCGCCCTTGACCGCGTCGGCCAGGCCCTCGCCGGTGATGATGTTCACGCCGGAGCTGAGCGACGCGGCGACGACTTCGTGGCCCGCCCGGCGCAGGCGGTTCACCACGTTCGTTCCGATCAGGCCGCTGGCGCCTATGACGACGATTCTCATGATTTCGTTCTCCGTTCGTTGTCCCGGTCATCCACATGGCGGCCGGTGTATGCACTATGCCGGGGAGCCCTGTGGAATACTTTGGCGAAACCTTGTATTTCCCTTGTTTTGGGTTTGAGTCTTCGTCTACGGGAGCGGGAAGCGGCATGTGGGTGTTCGAGGATTGCGCGTTGGACGTCGATCGGCGAGAGCTCTCCCGGGCGTCCCAGGTGGTGGCGACCACGCCGCAAGTCTTCGATTTGCTTGTGTACCTGGCGCGGAACCGCGAGCGGGTCGTTACGCGGGACGACCTGCTGGACGTCGTCTGGGGGGGGCGCATCGTCTCGGAATCGACCTTGGCGAGCCACATCAACGCGGCGCGCAAGGCGGTGGGCGATAACGGCCAGCAGCAGCGCGTGATCCGGACGGTGCCCCGCAAGGGATTCCGCTTCGTGGCCGATGTCAGGAATGTGGAGCTGGCGCATGGCGCCGATGCGTCCGGTATGGATGCTGTCCTGGCCGGCCCGGCGCTGCCCAATCGGCCGTCCATCGCCGTGCTGCCCTTCGTCAACCTGAGCGGTCTTCCCGACCAGGATTATCTGGCCGACGGCGTGGTGGAAGACATCATCGCGGCCTTGTCGCGCCATCGCTGGCTGTTCGTGGTTTCGCGCAACTCCAGCTTCACCTATAGGGCGCAAGCCGTGGACGTGAAGCAGGTCGGCCGCGAGCTGGGTGTGCGCTACGTGCTGGAAGGCAGCTTTCGGCGCTCGGAAAACCGTGTGCGGATCACCGGCCAATTGGTGGACGCCGCGAGCTCCACCCATCACTGGGCGGGCCGGTTCGAAGGCGTGCTGGACGATATCTTCGCGCTTTACGACCAGATCACCGAAAGCGTGGTCGGGTCGCTGGCGCCGCAGCTCGAACAGGTCGAAATCGAGCGCGCGACGCACAAGCCGACCGACAGCCTGGACGCCTACGACTACTACCTGCGCGGCATGGCCCAGGTGCACCGGGGATCCCGGGAATGCATCGACCGGGCGCTACCGCTGTTTCACCAGGCGATGGACGCCGACGAGGATTTTGCATCGGCCTATGCGATGGCGGCCTGGTGCCATTGCTGGCGCAAGATCAATGGCTGGATGCCCGATCCCACCGACGACATTGCCGAGGGGACGCGGCTGGCGCGCCGCGCCATCGATCTGGGCAGGGGCGACGCCGTCGCGCTGACGCGGGCTGGCCATGCCTTGGCGCACCTGGCGGGCGAGCTGGCGGGCGGGATCGCGCTCATAGACCGGGCCCTGGTTCTCAATCCCAACCTGTCGTCGGCCTGGTTTCTGGGGGCTTTCCTGCGCCTGTGGCACGGCGAGACCGAAGAGGCCATCGCGTTCTTCACGCGTGCCATGCGCTTGAGTCCGCTCGATCCGGAGATGTATCGGATGCAGGCCGGCATCGCCACCGGGCATCTTTTCGCCGGACGCTTCGACGAGGCCTCGTCATGGGCGGAAAAAGCCCTGCGCGACCTGCCGGGATTCATGCTGGCGCTGGCGGTCATCGGCGCCAGCCGCGCGCTGCAGGGACAGATCGAGGACGCGCGCCTTGCGGCGGCGCAATTGCGAGCGGCCAGTCCGGACCTGCGTGTCTCCAATCTGGGCGATTGGCTGCCGATCCATCGACCCGAGAACCTGGCTGTCCTGCGCGACGGCCTCCGGCAGGCCGGGTTGCCGGCCTGAGGGATGGCCGGCACGGGTCCTGTCCGTCATAATCGGCGCATCGAGCGTGCAACGGCGTGGCGCAGTCCCCGCGCAACGGAGCCCAGGCCATGGACCAGACCGTCGATCCGGACGACCAGCACTATGTCTATTTCGCCCAGGTGCAATGCGCGGATTTCCCCACCATCGATGCCGTGGAAATCGAAGGATGCGGGTATGGCGTGTTGCTGGTGCGCTATTTTTCGTACCGGACGCGTTCCGTCGAAGGCGACCACTGGTACGGGAACGCGGCGGCCGCCCGCGCGGCCGCCGAACTGCAGTTCGGCATCGACCCGGAAAACTGGTCGGTGCGCGGCCGGGTGTAACGCCAGGGGCGGCAGGGCCGCGGCGCCCCGCCGCGATCAATAGGTCTTGTAGGGCAGGAATTTGCCGGACAGCAGCACCTGGACGCGATCGCCCTTGGGATCGGCCTGCCGTTGGATATCCATCGAAAAGTCGATCGCGCTCATGATCCCGTCGCCGAATTCCTCGTGAATCAGTTCCTTGATGGTGCTGCCATAAACGCTGACGATCTCATACCAGCGGTAGATCAGCGGATCGGTCGGTATGGCGGTCGACAGCGATCCCTTGCTCGGCACGATCTGCAGCCAGGCGATGGCTTCGTCCGATAGCTCGAAGATGCCGCCCACGATTTCGGCCTGCTTCTTGTCCAGCGTCATCTGGCCCAGGCAGGCCGCGGTGGTCCACTCCTTGGACTGGCCGACCTGCTTGGCGATATCCGCCCATTTGAGTCCCTTGCGGACCTTGGCGGAAACGATCATTTCGGTGACTTGGGTACGGCTGGATATCATGAAAGACTCCTGGAAACGACTTTCGGGGTGAATGAAAAAGGGTGTCTGGACAAGGGGCTGAAAGGGCTGCGGCCATGGACCGTGTTCAACGCGGCCGGCGCTCACGCCGTGCCGATGGCGCGGGCGGTGCGGGTCAATTCCAGGTCCGCCACGTTTTCCGGCACGGCGCCGGGACTGACCGTGCGGGTGGTTCCGGTCTGCGCGGCGCCGTGTTCCACCTCGGCCTGGATCTCGGCCGACCGGCGCACCAGGAAGTCGATGAGGTGGTTGCGGATCCGATAGAACTGCGGTTCGTGGTGCAGCGAGTCCCGGGTGCGTGCGCGGGGCAGGGTGTTATGGACGATTTCGGCCAGCCGCGCGTGAGGTCCATTGCTCATCAGGAAGATGCGGTCGGCCAGGAGGATGGCCTCGTCCACGTCGTGGGTGATCATGAACACCGTTTGGCGCGTCGCGGCGCAGATTTTCAAAAGTTCGTCCTGAATGACGCCGCGCGTCAGCGCATCCAGCGCGCCGAAGGGTTCGTCCATCAACAGCATGCCGGGTTCGACCGAGAACGCGCGCGCGATGCCGACGCGCTGCTTCATGCCGCCGGATAGCTCGGATGGCTTCTTTTCGCCGGCGCTGCCCAGCCCCACCAATTCCAGGAAGTATTGCGCGTGTTCCCTGATGCGTGAGCGGGACCAGTCGGGATGGCGCGATCGCACCGCGAAGGCGATGTTATCGCGGGCGGTCAGCCACGGCATGAGGGCGTGGTTCTGGAACACGACGCCGCGGTCCAGGCCCGGCCCGCTGACCTCGCGGCCGCCGGCGATGACCACGCCGCTGCTGGCTTCTTCCAGGCCGGCCAGGATGTTCAGGATGGTGCTCTTGCCGCAACCCGAATGCCCCGTTATGCAGATGAACTCGCCGCGTTCGATGCGAAAGCCGACGTTCTCGAATACCGGCGGGAGATCGGCCCGGTAGCGCTTGGAGAGATCGTCCACTTCGACGAAGGCCGCCGCCGGCCGCATTGCGTTATTCGACATAGGTCACCTTTTTCTGCAGGCGGGCGAAAGCGAGGTCCAGCGCCATGCCGACGAGGCCGATCAGCAGCACGGCGAAGAGGACATTGGTCAGCGACAGGTTGTTCCATTCGTTCCAGAGGAAATAGCCGATGCCGGTGCCGCCCACGAGCATTTCGGCGGCGACGATGACCAGCCATGCTATCCCCATGGAGATGCGCATGCCCGTGACGATGGTGGGTGCCGCGGCCGGCAGGATGATGCGCAGCGCCTTGCGCAGCGGGCCCACTTCCAATGTCCGGGCGACATTGAGCCAGTCCCGGCGAACGTTGGCCACGCCGAAGGCCGTGTTGATCAGCATCGGCCAGATGGAACAGATGAAGATCACGAATATCGCGGATACCGAGGAATCCTTGATGGTGTACAGCGCGATCGGCATCCAGGCCAGCGGCGAGATCGGCTTGAGGACCTGGATGAAGGGATCGAGCGAGCGGTGCAGCAGGGGCGACATCCCGATCAGGAAGCCCAGGGGAAGGGCTACCAGCGCGGCGAGCAGGTAGCCGCCCGCGACCCGCGACAGCGACCATGCGAGCTGTATCCCCACGCCCTTGTCATTGGGGCCGCGATCGTAGAAGGGATGGCTCAGGTGCGTCCAGGCCGCCTGCGCGAACTGCGCGGGACTTGGAAATCCGTCGGATTTGGCGGCGCCGCCCGCCGCGCTTGGCGCCTGGCCCATCAGCGCGGCGTACTCCGCCTGCTCCGGCGTCATGGCCGGCGCGTGCGCGGCCTGTCCGGTGGTGGTCGCGAGCTGCCAGATGCCGACCAGCACCAGCAGCAACAGGCCGCTGAGCAAGGCGGCTGAGATCCGGGTCGAGGGTTTCATGGCGCCGTTCCCTTCAAGTGCGCTTGATGGCGAAGCCATTCAGGTAGCGGGCCGGATCGGCGGGGTCGTACTCGCGTCCCATCACGGTGAACTTGCGATAGCCGTTGGCGGCGCCCGGGTCGACGGGTTCATCCAGTTGCTTCATTTGCGTGCGCGCGTCGGTCAACAGGAATACCTTTTCGGCGAGGGCGTTGTAGTCGACTTCTCCCTTCACATAGCCCCAGCGTTGCATCTGCGTCAGCATCCAGGTGGCCATGGAATACCACGGCAGGGGCGTGAAGTCCGCCCGGTCCGGCTCGTTCTTGACGTTGCCCAGGCCGTCGGCGTAGCGGCCGCTCAAGGCTTGCAGGATCACGGTTTCCGGCTGGTTCAGGTAGTTCGGGCTGGAGATCGCCTTGGCGATGGCCGGCCGGTTCTCCGCTTTGTGGGCGGTTGCGGCCGCCTGCAGGATTGCCCGATAGAGGGCCGCGAAGGTGTTCGGGTTCTGTTCGATGAACGCCTGCGGCACGCCGAAGGCGCAGCAGGGATGGCCGTTCCAGATGTCCTTCGACAGGATGTGGATGAAGCCGACCTGGTCGTAGACGGCGCGCTGGTTGAAGGGGTCGGGGCCCAGGAAGCCGTCGATATTGCCGGCGCGCAGGTTGGCGATCATTTCGGCGGGTGGCGTGACGCGCAGTTGCACGTCCTTGTCGGGATCGATGCCATGCTCGGCAAGGTAATAGCGCAGCAGGAAGTTGTGCATCGAGTATTCGAAGGGGATGGCGAACTTGAATCCCTTCCAGTTCCTGGGATCGCGGTTGTCCCGATGCTTGAGCGCGAGGGTAATGGCCTGGCCATTGATGTTCTGGATCGTCGCCACCCGTGTCGGCTGGGCGGTCGATCCCAGGCCCATGCTCATGGCCAGGGGCATGGGCGCCAGGAAATGCGAGGCATCCAGCTCGCGGTTCAGTACCTGGTCGCGCACGAGGGCCCATCCGGCGGTCTTGCGCAGCGTGACATTCAATCCCTGCCCTTGGTAGAAGCCCATCGGGTCGGCCATGATGAGCGGGGTGGCGCAGTTGATCGGTATGAAGCCGATCCGCAGGTCTTTCTTTTCCAGCGGGCCGGACGCTTCCGCGGCCATGGCCTGGAAATCGCCGATCGGCAGGACACTGGCGATCGCCGCCATCGCGGTGCGCGCGCCCACCGCGCGCAGGAAGCGCCTGCGCACCGCGTCGACCGGGAAAAGGGCGCGGATCGCCGCGGCCTCGATGAAGTCGTTGGACATCAGGGTTGGATCCTGCCGCCGCTCGACCAGGGACTGCCGCTGTTCCGCCTCGTGGGCCTGCTGGCTGGCGTGCCGGCCGCAACTGCAAGCGCCCAATGTCGAGTCGGCGCTGTAGGGCCGGAATGGGTTCTCGTGTTTCATGGTCAGGATGTCCTCTGGGCAGCGTGGGAAAGGGATATGGGGCGGTTCAGGCGGCGGCGCGCGTCGCGGAGGGTCTGGCTTCCAGCCTGGCGACCAGCATGCCGCCGTGCCACTGCTCCATCCGCAGGTCCTGGCCGGTCGAATGACTGACGCGCCATTCGCCGTCCGCGCGAGGCACGCCGTGCACGACGACGGGGCAGGCCCGCGTCTTCAACCGGATCAGCGGGACTCCGTGCACATAGCCATCGTGGGGCCGCCGCAGCGCGTGATGCGCCAGCGCATGGGCCTGCCGCGCGATGGGCTCGATGAATCGGCAGGGCATGCCGCCGATGCTGATGCAATCGCCCAGGGCGTATACGTCCGCGGTGCTGGTCTGCAGCGTGGCGGGGTCGACGACGATGCCGCGGTCGAACGCGATCCCCGCATTGCGGACCAGGCGCGATTCCGTGGCCAGGCCCGTGGCGGCGACGACTTCGTCGACCACGAGACTGTCGCCTGCCGCCAACCGGATGCGTCGGGCACCGTCATCGACCACGTCGATACCGGCGATTCCGGCCTGGCCGATAAAGCGCACGCCCAGCCCCGCCAGGCTGTCGCGCAGCCCTTCGGCCGCGAGGGCCGGCAACAGGCCGGCCAGCGGCAGGGCGTTGATATCCAGCAGGATGACCTCATGTCCGGCGCGGGCGAAGTCCTCCGCCAGCTCGCAGCCGACCATGCCGGCGCCGGCGATCGCGACACGGCGCGGACGGCCTGCCAGGCGCGCACGCAGCGCGGCCCAGTCGGACAGGTGATTGACGCGCCAGCATACGGCCGGATCGAGCGCCTGCGGCAGTGCCGGCCTGGCACCTTGCGCGAGGACGAGCCGGTCATAACGCAGCGTGCCGCGCGTCGTGCGCAGCTTGCGCGGACCCGGGGAAATGCCGACGGCAAACGTTCCGGCGAGCAGGCGGACGCCCAGGCGCCGCGCGGCATCCGGTCCGCTTTCGCGTATCAATGCATCGGCGTCGACGCCGCGGTCCAGCGCCACGGAGAGTTCCGGCTTGTGATAGCGGTCGCCGGCGCAGGCCGTCACCAGGGTGATGGGTATGGCGGGGTCCAGCGCGCGCACCGCTTCGGCGGCGCTCCAGCCCGCGATGCCGGCGCCCACGATCACGATCCCCGGCGTTTGGGCGCGTGGCTGGGGGGCGGTCGGCGGCGGGCAGGCATCGGACGACGCGCCATCGTAGGGCTCGAAGTCGGCCTTCACGACGCCGCACAGGGGGCAGGCCCAATCGTCGGGAATATCCTCGAAACGGGTCCCGGGCGGCAGGCCGCTGTCGGGGTCGCCGCGGGCTTCGTCGTAGATCAGTCCGCAGGCGCGGCACAGAAATTGACGCCAGGGCAGTTCGCCGGCGGGGATCATTGGGGCATCTCCTCTTTGGATAGTCGATCCATCTCCCAGCGCAGATGCTTGAGCGCCGGCGTGACGATGGCGACGAACTGCGCTTCGCGGATGCGCCGCTGCGGCGCCGCGTCGGCCAGGTAGCCGCGCGCGCCCTGGTGCATCAGGGATGACTGCGCCGCGCGCATCGCCAGCTCGGCGCCCTGTGCGCGGGCGTCCAGTACATCCAGCAGATACTCCTTGCTGCCGTCGTACGGCGTAAGGGCCAGATGCTGGACGCGTTGGTTGAGCTCGTCGTATTCCGCGGCCAGCTCCCCTGGACGGTCATCCAGGAAGCGATTGACGTGGCCCAGTACCGGTTCGACTTCGCCGATGGCGTCCAGGCTGCCCTGCGCCACGCCCAGGGCCATGCCCGCCTGCAGCAGAATGAAGGCGGCGCGTATGCGGGCGATGAAGGGGCGGGCGGGATCGGCGATAACGGCATCCTCGCCGACGAAGTAGTCGTCCAGGCGAATGCCCCAGGTGCTGGTGCCCTCCATGCCGGAGAACTCCGGGCATTGCCGCAGCGTGACGCGGTCGTCCAGGCGCAGCAGGAACATCAACTCGTGCGATGGGGTGCCGTCGTCGCGATGCACGCCGGCGATGGCGCCGCAATATTGGCCGGGCGCGATGTGGCTGACCCAGGGCAGCGCGCCGCTGACGCGGTAGCCGCCGGGGGCCCGGACGGCGCGCAGCAGCATCTTTTCGATGCCGGCAAGCGCTTTCATGGGATTGGACAGGGCCGTGCCGCCGAACGTGCGCCCCGTCATATGGCCGCGCAGGAACTCGCCGGTCAGCGCCGGATTGGCGGACTGCTCCAGATACAGGCCGCAGACATCGTGGCACCACGTGAGAAAGCCGGTGGATCCGCAGCGCCGGCTGATGGCGCGCATGGCGTCCAGGGCCAGGCCGACACGCCGCCCCGCGCAGTCCAGATGCGCGGCGAAGGCCCCGGCCTGGCCCAGGGACGCCATGACGTCCAGTGGGTAATGGCCCCTGTCGATGCGATGGGCGGCATCGGCGAGCGGCCCATCGGCGATTTGGGTGACGGCGGCGATGACCTGGTCGTCCGACCAGGCCGGATCCAGCCGGCCGCTGGGCATTTCAACCGGATGCATGGTCACATACTCCGAGAAATCAACGGGGCGGCGCCGGCTCAATCCGCGAGCGAGATGCGGAACGGCACGGGGTTGCGCATGGTGTTGGCCACGGGCGAAAAGTAGTTGGCGTGCTTGACGATATCGTCCAGTTCCTCACGCGGGGCATCGCCTTCGATGAGTACCTTGACGCGGATTTCCTGGAAGCCCATCTCTGCCGGCTCGCGCTGCGCGCCGCCGGCGCCCCAGGCCGCCGTGTTGCCGATATCGGCCTCCAGGAACACCTCCAGACGCGAAAGGCGGACATTGCGGTGGGTCGCCACGGCGGTGATGCCGACGCTCAGGCACCCGCCCAGCGCCGACAAGGCGATTTCGCCGGGCGCGGGCACGGTGTTCTCACCGAACAGATGTACCGGTTCGTCGACCACCACGGGGTTGTGATCGCCGACGTAGCTCCATGAACGGAACTGCCCCTGCATGACCGTGTGGACCTTGTTCATGCCCCGGCGCGAAGGGTTCTCGCGGCCGGCCGCAGCGAATTTGAGCAGGCCCTCGCGGTCGATGGGGCGAAGATAGGTGGACGCGGTTTCGGTGGTCAAAGCAATTCTCCTGTTGGCGGGCCTGGCGACGGATGCCAGGATCGCGCTCGCTCCGATCGGATGCGATGGCGCTGCAATGCATCAATGCAATGACCGTGCCAACTTTTGAGGATCGCCGCAACCTATTGATTGGTATAGGTATTTGTCTACGTGCCGAGGCATCTACACCAATTTGGGCAAGCGTCGGCACCGATTGAAATGTCGACATTGTTAACAATGTCGACATTCGTGGTCAGGAGGAATTCAGTTTTCCGACGGTGGCGAAGGAAAATGCTTTTGCCAGCGATAGGCGAACTGGCGCGCCGTCAGGCCGAGCATTTGCGCGGCGCGCGACTTGTTGCCGCCGGCCTTGCGCACGGCGTCGACCAGCTGCTGCGCGGTATGCGAAGCGTTGGATAGATAAGGACGCGCGTAGGGCTCCCAGGACTGTGGATCGGCGGGCGTGGAGGGCGGTTCGTCGCTGGTCCGCGCCAGCGGCATGAAGCGCTCGATGTCGTCCGACTCGATGATCGGTTTTTCCGCCAGCAGGACCAGCCGTTCGATGAAGTTCGACAGCTCCCTGATATTGCCGGGCCAGTCATGGGCCTCCAGCCGCGCGCAGGCCTGCGGCGACAGATAGACGTTGCGCTGGTTGGCCTGGTTGAAGCGGTTGAGGAAGTGCAGCGCCAGTGGCCGGATATCGCCCTTGCGCTCGGCCAGCGATGGCAGGCGAATGGGAATGACGTTGAGGCGGTAGAACAGGTCCTGGCGAAATCGGCCGCGGGCGACTTCCGCTTCGAGCGCGCGGTTGGTGGCCGCGACCAGCCGCACGTCGACCCGGAGTTCGCGCTTGCCTCCCAAACGGGTGATGGTGCCTTCCTGCAGGGTGCGCAGCAGTTTGCCCTGCATGGTCAAGGGCAGTTCGCCGATTTCGTCCAGGAATATGGTGCCGGTGCTTGCCTGCTCGAACAGCCCTTCGCGGCTCTGGTTCGCGCCGGTGAATGCCCCGCGTTCGTAGCCGAATAATTCGGATTCGAACAGCGTATCGGGAATCGCCGCGCAGTTGACCTTGATGAAGGGACGGTCGCTGCGCCGGCTGGCCAGGTGCAGGGCACGCGCGAAGAGTTCCTTGCCGGTCCCGGACTCACCCAGCAGCAGCACGCTGGCTGTCGCTTCCGAAACGCGCTCCAGTTCGGAGATTGCCCGCAGCAGCGCCGGCGAGGTGCCGATGATCCCATAGCGCGCGCTGTCGTGTTCCAGCGCGTGGATAAGGATCTGGTTCTGCTCCTGCAGCGCGCGGGTCTTCGCTTCGAGCATGGCCTGCAATTGCAGCAGGTGGCCGGTCAGCGTGGCCAGGATGCGCAGGATGGAAATGTCGTTGGCGAGCGAGCGGTTCCGCATCCGGATGCGGTGGCATGCCAGCACGCCGACGGTGCGGTTCTGGATGGTGATGGGCAAGGCGATGAAGGAAACCGGGCCGGCCGGCAGCTGTTCGCGCTTGACGGCACGGGCGAGGAAATTCTCGTCGCGGTCGATGTCCTGCACGATCACCAACTGGCCATGCGCCATCACATGGCCGGTCACGCCCTCGCCGGGCTGGTAGACCCCGCGCGCCATCTCTTCGTTCGTCAGGCCGTAGGCGTGGCGGATCCTGCAGATCTCGCCGTGGTCTTCAAGGAGGACGACCCGGCCCCGGTTCAGGCCGAGCAGTTCCGACATCAGATGCAGGGTTTCGCGCAGGACGATGTCAGGCGAAAGCCCTTTGCCCACCAAGGCCATGACCTGTTGCAGGAGCAGCATTTCCTGTTCGCGCCAATAGGCCGGCGAGTCTTCCTGCGGCAGGCTGGAGGAGGGCACGTGCATCGTGGAACTGGGGGCGCGACGATAGGGGTCAGCCATGATACACGCTGGGTTTCGTGCATTTGCGGGCGATGCAAGAGGCCGCGCTGGACGTCCGGGCGGGGTGTTCCGGCGTTATCCGGGCACTGCGCGTCCGGCCGCATGTGTTCACAATATTCCTTGACGGTAATATAAGCAATGGGTTATATATCTGCCATGGAATCCACTTTCTCTATCGTCGCCGAGCCCAATCGGCGCGCCATCCTCGGTCTGCTGTTGTCCTCGGAACGCTCCGTCGGCGACATCGAGCGCGAGCTTCACTTGTCGCAGCCCTCCGTCTCCAAGCACTTGCGCGTGCTGCGCGACGCCGGGTTCGTGGAATCGCGCATCGAGGCACAGCGGCGGCTGTATCGATTGCGGCCGGAGCCCCTGATGGAACTGGACGCATGGCTCGCACCGTTCCGGCGCTACTGGTCCCGGCAACTGGATGCCTTGGAACAGCACCTGGACAGGATGGAATAGATGCCATCGCAGGCCGCGGGCAGGCGCCCGCGCGGCGCGAGACCTATTGAATAGCCCCTTTGCCAAAGGAAAAGTCATGAGCAGCCGTGAATCCTATGAGCCCGGTCCCGCCGGCGGTGCGGAAATCCATAAGGATGGGGAAAAGTGGACGCTCGTCGTTGTCCGCGACCTGCGCCATCCCCCGGACAAAGTCTGGAGGGCAATCACGGAGCCGGAACACCTGCGCGCATGGGCGCCCTTCGATAGCGACCGCAGCCTGGGCGCCATGGGTACGGCCCAGCTTTCCACCGTCGGCACACCCGCGCCGCACATTACCGAAACGCAGGTAAAGCGCGCCGAAGCGCCGAAGGTTCTGCAATACAGCTGGGGCGGCAACGATATGCGCTGGGAACTGGAACCGCTGGCTGGCGGCGGCACCCGGCTTACCCTGTGGCACAACATCGACCGTGGTTTCATTTCGATGGGCGCCGCGGGTTGGCACATCTGCCTGGACGTCTTGGACCGGTTTCTTGCCGGTCGGCCGATCGGCCGCCTGGTCGGCCCGGATGCCTTGAAGTTCGGCGGCTGGCAGCGGTTGAATGCCGAGTATGCGAAGCAATTCGGCATCGAGCCCCCCAGCTGGCCGCCCAAGACGGCAGCTTGAGTCATCCGCGCATGCGCAAACCCTCCGAAGGCCATGCATCCATGAAATCCAGGGAACCGCTCATGAAGACAGGTGGCAGGCAGGACGCTCCCTCACGCCTTATCGACGCGAGGATCGAGGAACTTGGCGACTGGCGCGGCGCGATGCTCGCGCGCATCCGTGCCCTGATCAAGCAGGCCGATCCCGACGTGGTGGAAGAGTGGAAGTGGAGAGGCGTGCCGGTGTGGTCGCACAACGGCATTATCTGCACCGGCGAGACCTACAAGAATGCCGTGAAGATGACTTTCGCCAAGGGCGCCGCCCTGGCCGATCCCGCGGGTCTGTTCAATTCAAGCCTGGACGGCAATACCCGGCGCGCCATCGATTTCCACGAAGGCGATGGCATCGACGAAAAGGCCCTGGAGGCGCTGATCAAGGCCGCCGTGGCGCTGAATACCGCACGCCGCGCCTAGGGCCTGGTAACTCGCGAATCTATGCGAGGTTCCTTTCAACCATCGCGCTCCATGCATTGCTTCCACCGCGTGTTGACCCGTTCGGCGAACCAGGCGGTGGTGAGCTTGCGGGTGATCTTCGGGCTTTGCAGGGTAATGCGCGGCAGCACGGCCCGCGGCAGCCTGGCGCCGGCTGCCTTGTCAGCGATATCGAAGACGCGCCGATAGAGCAGGGTATCCTCGAAATCGAGGCGGTCGCCGGCGCGCAGGTCGCGCCGGATCGCGTCGTCGCTCATGTCCAGGCGCGAACGCAGCGCGCGCAGCGCACGCTCGGTTTCGCCGGGCTCGATGGAATTTTCCCGCAGCACGTCGCCGTCCAGCGCCAGGGGAATGCCCGTGGCGCGGCTGACCGCGTTCTGGAAAGCGGCATTGCGGCTGGCATACCAGCCGGCGTTGTAGTCCGCGAAGCGGTATAGCAGGGCGTCGTAATGCGCCGGATAGCCCAGCAAGTGCAGCGTGCCGAAATAAATGCCGCCCCGGCGGCTGAAGACTTCCTTGCGTATCCCCTGCTGCACGGAATACGGATACCCGCCCGCGTGCGCCTCGGCGAAATCGATGCTGACCTGCATGGGGCCGGCGGTGTGGACGGGATTCAGCCCACCGAACAGCTGGCGTCCCATCGGCACCATGCCGATGAAGTCCTCGTACATGTCGCTGAGGTCGCGCTCGGTGCGCACGCCGTCCAGCCGCTGGCTGTAGGTTTTGCCGTTGGGCGACTTGATGCCCAGGGCCGCATCGACCAGTATGCCGGGCACGTGCATGGAGGCCGCGCGGCGGTTGATTTCGTCGCGCGCCACCTTCGGCAGCCCGGGCACGGCGGGATCGGCGCGAAAGCTGGATTCCTGCCCGATGATCGCGATGACCGCGCATAGATTGGCGGGCGTGGCCGGGATGTCCTGGGCGGTGACGGCGACCTGGATGTCGCGTGCCCAGCCCGCCGCATCGCCGACGCCGGCCGGCAGGCGCCGCACGACGTCCGCGCGTATGCGGTCGGGATCGCGTGGCGCCGGTTCCGGCCGCTTGGTCGCACAGCCGGCCAGTATCAGAAGCGCGCCGATCGCCGCGCCAGCCGTGGCCAGGCGGCAGTGCATCGTGCGCCAGGGGGTTCGCGCCGCATCCTGGCGCGGGTGCCGCCGCGCGATGGCGGTGGGCGGTCTTATCGCATCCAGCTTCGGTCGTACTTCCAGACTATCCATGCTTTTCCCGAATGGCATTCATCATGGCATCCATCGGCCATCCTCATCCTCAGCGGCGGGGGCGGCGTCTTTGTCCCGCCAGCATGGGCATCGTAGAGGAAAGGCGGCATCTTCGCTTTCGCGGGCATCGTCCTGGCACGCGTCGAGCCGCGTGCCTGGTAGGGATCAACCGGCCTGCCACCCCAAGCCCAGGCTCTTTTGCAGCGACACGAAGTCCTGCAGCAGCTCCGCCTGGGCCGCCACCACATCCTGCTGCGCGGCGAATTCGCTGCGTTGGGTGTCGAGCAGATCGATCAGCGTGGCGACGCCCGCGCTGTAGCGCTGCCGGGTCAGCTCGGCGGAGCGCTCGGCATAGTCCCGCACCTGGCGCAGCCGCACCAGGTGCTCGCGCTGATGGCCGTAGCGGGACAGGGCCGTATTGGCATCCTGCAAGGCGGCCAGCACCGTGTGCGCGTACTTCGCCCGTGCCTCGTCGCGCGTCGCTTCGGCCGCGTCGATGGCGCCGCGCGTCCGCCCGAAATCCAGGATGTTCCACTGCAGATAGGGCACGCCCAGCCAGCTGAAGTTCTCCTTGCGGGTCAGGTGGCCCGGCGAGGAGGCGCTGAAACTGATGTCGCCGAACAGCGTGACCTTGGGAAAAAGATCCGCCGTGTGCTCGCCGATCTGGGCATTGGCCGATGCCAGCCGGCGTTCCGCGGCGCGGATATCGGGGCGTTGCCGCAGCATCGCAGCGGGGTCGCTGATCGTGACTTGCCCTGGAAGCGCGGGCAATGGGGCATGGGCGCCCAGCGCCTGGTCCAGCGCGCCGGGTTCGCGGCCCGTCAGTACCGCCAGCCTGTCCAGCGATTCATCGATCTGCGCTTCCAGCGGCACCAGCGTCGCGCGTGTCGTCGAGACCTGCGTGGATAGCCGGTCGATGTCCACGTCGGCCGCCGTCCCACGCGCGCGGCGTTGTTCGGTCAGGTCCAGCATGCGCTGCTGCAACTCGGCCGAGCGCTGGGCCAGGCCCAGCCTTTGCTGTTCGTCGCGCAGGCTGACGTAGGCTTGCGCCACCTCGGCCGCCAACGACACCTGCGTGTCCGCGAGGTCCGCCTGTACCGCGTCGGCCTCGGCGGACGCGGCCTCCACGGCGCGCCGCGTGCCGCCGAACAGGTCCAGTTCCCACGAGGCGTCGAAGCCCGCGGTGTAGAACTGCACGGGGCCTCGGCCCGACGAACCGCCGGAGCCGCTGCCGCCGTCCTGGCTGCCCTGGCTCAAGGCCGATAGATCGGGCGAGCGCGTGCGTACCGCGGCGCCCAGGGCATCCACGGTCGGCATGCCATTGGCCGTGGTTTGCTGCAATTGCGCACGGGACGCACGCAGCCGCGCCTGCGCGGCATGCACGTCGGGGTTGTGCGCCAGCGCCTGGTCGATCAGGGTGTCCAGTTGAGGGTCGTTCAGCGCCAGCCACCACTTGCTGATCGCGTGCCCGATGGTGACGGCGTCGCGCGGCGTGCGCACGAAGTCCGCTTGCCTTGCCGCATTCGGCGCGGCATCGGGGGCGCCGCGATAGTCCGGGCCCACCGTGCAGGCCGACAGCGCCAGGCCGCCGGCCAGGACGATCGCCGCGGCGCGCACCGGGCGGCCGCGGCCCGCGGAACGTATCGTCGGGCTCGCGGGCAAGTCGCTCGCCGTAAGCGGGATGGAAGGCATGGGGTTGCGCAGTGACATAGGCATTCAATGGCCGGCGCCGGGCGTACCGGTACCGCGCGGCGTGCGCAGCAGCAGTGCCAGCGGCACGCAGGCGAGCAGGGCCAGCGCCAGCAGGTAAAAGGTCTCGGAATAGGTCATCACGGCGGCCTGCTGCTGGATCTGCGCGGCCAATTGGCCGAGCGCCCGCATGTGCGCATACGCCATGTCGCCGGTCTGCGAGAACCAGTTGGCCGTATTCGCGGCGATACGATCCTGGCCCAGTACCGAATTGGCCGTCAGGGATTCGCGCAGCATATGGTCGTGGAAGGTATTGCGCCGGTCGATCACGATGCCGATCAGCGACAGTCCGACCGAGCCGCCGAGGTTGCGCGCCATGTTGTACAGGCCCGCCGCATCGCCGGATTCCTCGCGCGATACGGCGGCCATCGATGCCTGGTTCAGCGGCATCATCGCCAGTATCTGGCCGATCCCGCGCAGGAACTGCGAACCGTAGAAGTCATGCCCCACGCTTTGCGCCGTCAAGCCGACGTCCAACAGGCAACTGCCCGCGAACATCAGCAGGCCGCCGATTACCAGGATGCGGAAGTCCACTTTGCCCAGCAGCCGCGGCAAGAGCGGCATCATCAGGAAGGAGGGCAGCCCCGCCACCAGCATCACCGCGCCGGATTGCTGGGCGTTGTAGCCGGCGATCAGGCTGAGGAACTGCGGCACCAGGTAGGAAACCCCATACAGGCCGGCGCCCACGGCCACGACAATGAGAATGACGCTGGCGTAGCGCGGATTGCGCAGCAGGCTCAGGCGCAGGATGGGCCTGGACGCGGTCAATTGCGACACGGCGATCAACACGAAGCCGGCCAGTGTCACGAAGGTCAGCGTGACGATCATCGTGGAATCGAACCAGCGCTCGCGCTGGCCTTCCTCCAGCACCACCGTCAGGCTGCTCAGGCCGATGGCCAGGCCGACGATGCCCAGCCAGTCCGCCTTGCGGAATTCAGGCCAGCGTGGCGGTTCCGCCGGCAGGCCTCCCAACAGCAGGGCCACCAGCGCCGCGCAAACCGGCAGGTTGACCAGGAAGCACCAGGTCCAGCTGACGTTCTCGGCCAGCCAGCCGCCGACCACGGGCCCCAGCAACGGCCCGAGCAGCACGATCAGGCCGAACATCGTCATGCCGATGGGCATCTGGGCGCGCGGCAGTCGCGTGCGGATGATGGTCTGCGCGGTGGGGATCATCGCGCCGCCGGTAAACCCCTGGCCGATACGGCCGGCGATCATTTGCGGCAGGCTGTGCGAAAGACCGCACATCACGGAAAACAGGGCGAACAGCAGGGCATTGCCCAGCAGGAAGTTGCGCAGCCCGAAGACGCGCGTCAGCCAGGCCGCCAGCGGGATCATGACGATCTCCGACATCAGATAGCCGGTCGAGATCCAGGTTCCTTCGGTACCGGTCGCGCCGATGGAGCCCTGGATCTGCGGCAGGGCGGAGTTCGTGATGGAAATATCCAGCGTCGCCATGAGCGCGCCCAGCGCCCCGCCGGCGACCGCGATCCAATCGGCCGCGCTGGCGCGCGGTTCGGCGGCGGGCGAGTGCGCCGGCGTGGCCGCAGCGGAGGGCGCTTCAGCCATGGCGAGCCGCCACCTGGCTGGACGTCGGCCCGGCATTGCGCGTATCGACGTCGGCGGTTACCGACAGCCCCGGCACCAGCAGCCCGCGCGTGTCCGCATCCGCGACCACGCGGATCCGCACCGGCACGCGCTGCACGATCTTGGTGAAATTGCCGGTCGCGTTCTCCGGCGGCAACAGGGCAAACTGGGCGCCCGTGCCGGGGGAGAAGCTGTCCACCACCCCGGCCAGATCCCGGCCGGGCAGGGCATCGATGTGCAGCGTCACCGGCTGGCCCGGACGCATGCGGCCGATCTGCGTTTCCTTGAAATTCGCTTCCAGGTAGATGTCCTGGACGGGCACCACCGTCATCATGCGCGTGCCCGGTTGCACATACTGGCCCACGCGCACGGTACGGTCGCCCACATTGCCGGACAGCGTGGCGCGCACCACCGTATCCCGCAGATCCAGGTCGGCCTGGCGCGCGCTGGCCTGGGCCGCTTCCAGCTGCGCGCGCGCCTGGGCGATCTGTGCCTCGCTGACGGCGATCTGCGCCCGCGCCGCCTGGACGGCGGCCTCGTTGGCCGCCAGCGTCGCGCGCGCCTGGTCGCGCTGGTTGCTCAGGCTCGAAAGCCGTTCGCTGGTTTCCGCTCCGGTGGCGGCCAGCGGCCTGTAGCGGCGCACTTCGTCTTCGGCGTGGCTGGCGTTCAACCGCGCCACGCGTTCCTGTGCCTCGGCCTGCGTCACATTGGCATTCTGCTGGCGGATTTCCGCCTGGGCGCGCTCGATGTCGGCCTGGCGCGCATCGACCGTGGCCCGTGCCTGGTCCTGGGCCGCACGGTATTGGCGGTCATCCAGCCGCACCAGCGGGTCGCCCGCCCGGACGGCCTGGTTGTCGGCGACATAGACCTGCGTCACATAGCCGCTGACCTTGGGCGCGATGGTCACGCTGTCGGCCTGCAGGTAGGCGTCGTCGGTGCTTTCGATATAGCGTCCCACCAGCCACCAGTGGGCGCCCCAGGCAAGAGCGGCGGCGATGGCAAGCGCGCCGGCCCCCAGCAGGATGGTGCGCCGGCTGCGTGAGCGCGGCCGCGGCGCGGGCGCGCTCACGGCGGGTGCGGTGCCGACAGGTGCGGTGCCGGCGGTTGGTGTGCCGGCCGGGGCGGTCGGGGAATCTGGCGATCCTGCGGATACGGGCATGGGGCGCGTTGAATTTTGAACAAGTGGAATATTTTTATCGCGCGGAAGAAATTTATCAAGTGTTATATTTTTCCCTGACGAACAGATGACGTGCGGCGGACGACGTACCGCGGATCTCGCTCCGGGAGACAGGCATGAACGACACAAAGCGCGTCCGGCGCCCCGCCGGCAGCGGTTATGCAAGGGGCGACGAAACCCGCCTGCGCATCATCGAGGCGGCCATAGAACGCTTCGGCGAGTCGGGTTTCGGCGGCGCCTCGACGCGAGACATCGCCGCGCATGCCGGCGTCAACGCCCCGGCGTTGCAGTACTACTTCGAAAGCAAGGAAGGGCTGTATCGCGCCTGCGCCGAACATATCGCCGATAGCGCGCGCGCCGCTTTCGAGCCGGCGCTGGAGCAGGCTCGCGCCGTCCTGGCGGATGGGTCGGACACCGAAGCGCTGATCGACGCTTTCATCCGTATCCAGGACTGCATCGCCGATCGCATGTTCCGCGCGTCGTGCGGCCCGGACCAGCGGCTGTTCTTCGCGCGCGAGCAGGCCGGCCACGAACCGCCGATCGCCACCGACATCCTGCAGGAGCGCTTGCGCAAGCCGCTGAACGACATCTGCATGGCACTGGTGGCGCGCATTGCCGGCACCTCCGTCGACGACCCCAGGACCATGGTGCGCGTCTTCTCATTGCACGGACAATTATTGATATTCCACACGGCCAAGCGGGGCGCGCTCTCGCTGCTGGGATGGCAGGAAATCGACTCCGCGCGCGCGGAGCTGGTCAAGGAGACGGTGCGCGAGCAGAGCCGCACGCTGCTTCGGCTGTGGCATGCCGGCGCATCGGCGGGCATGCGCGGCAAGGCTACGGGGCGCGCCGCACGGGCACCGCGCAAAACCGCGTCGAAACGCTGATCCGTGCCGCCCGTCCGCTGCCGCGGGCCATCGAGGGCCCGCGCGCCGGGCGGTGACGCGGCGCGTTCTACAGCGCGCCGGCCGGACCGAAAAATTCGTAGCGGCTTTGCGATTCCGGCACGCCCAGCGCCGCCAGCGTTTTCTTCATGAAGGACATGAAAGGCCGGGGGCCGACGAAGTACGCGTCCAGGTCGGCGGGGAAGGGTAGCCACTGGCGCAGCTGTTCCGCGTGGGCCCGGCCCACGGCGTCGGGCCGGCGTGCCGCGCCCTCGGCGTCTTCGTAGCAGACGTAATGACGCAGGCGCGGATAGCGCGCGGCCAGCTGGTCGACGTAGTCGCCAAAGGCATGGACGTCGCCGTTGCGCGCGTAATGGATGAAGTGCACGGGCCGCTCGCCGTCGCGCAAGGCATCTTCCAGCATGGCGAGCACGGGTGTCACTCCCACGCCGGCGCTGATCAGCGCCAGCGGCCGGTCGCCTTCGCGCAGCACGAAGTCTCCCGCGGGCGGAAATACATCCAGGGTATCGCCTTCTGCGATCCGGTCGTGCAGGAAGTTCGAGGCGACGCCGCCCGGCTCCCGCTTGACGCTGATGCGGTATTGGCTGCCGTCGGGCGCGCGCGACAGCGAGTAATTGCGGCGGATCTCCTGGCCGTCGACGTCCAGCCGCAGGCCCAGATACTGGCCCGGACGATAGGCGAGCAGGGCGCCGCCATCGGCCGGACGCAGGTAGAACGACGTGATTTCGGCGCTCTCGGCGGCCTTGCGGGTCACGATGAAGGGCCGCGCGCCGCGCCAGCCGCCCGCTTCCTGTTCGCGCGCGTCATACGCGGCCGCCTCGGCCTGGATCAGCATGTCGGCCAGTTGGCGATAGGCGGCCGCCCATGCGGCGATGACTTCGTCCGTGGCAATGGCCGCGCCCAATACTTCGCGGATGGCCCGCAGCAGGCACGTCCCCACGATGGGATAGTGCTCGGGCAGGACCTGCAAGGACACGTGCTTGTTGACGATCTGCGTCGCCAGCGGCGCCAGGGCCTGGAGGCGATCGATATTGCGCGCGTACATCAGCACGCCATTGGCCAGGGCTCGCGGCTGCGCGCCGCTGGCCTGGTGCGCCTGGTTGAATAGCGGCCGTACTTCCGGATATTCGTCCAGCATGATCTTGTAGAAGTGCGTGGTCAGTGCCTCGCCGCCCGTTTCGAGCAGGGGCACGGTGGCACGGATAATGGCGAGCTGGTTCGAATCGAGCATGGCAGTGGAACTCCTTTATTGGCCCCTCGTTTCATGGCTTCCACGAAATTACGGGGTCTGTGGCTCGCGGGCGCGAGTCTGTTTTATGCAATGCAACATCCATGCCAATCCAGCCCGCCCGGCCGCCTGTCGTCCAGCCAGGAATAAGCATTAAATAAAAGAGTTTTATTGACTCTATAAATGTCAATACGAGTCATCTAAACCCGGAATTTCCGGCGGATGCGTTATGCTGGCGGCACCGGTCTTCTCCTTCGACCGGCTTATCTTCGCCCACGCGCCTTCCATGCCCGCCCGCACCCAACATCCCCTGCTTGGCGCCATCACTCCCCTGGTGGCCGATCTGGCGCGAGAGCTCGCGCCGGCAGAGCGCTATCGCCGGCTGCTGGACGCGCTGCGCGCCTTGCTGCCTTGCGATGCGATCGGCCTGCTGCGTCTGGAGGGCGACGCCCTGATTCCCCTGGCCATGGAGGGCCTTAGCCCCGACGCGATGGGCCGTCGGTTCCGCCTGGACCAGCATCCCCGCCTGCGGGCCTTGCTGGAGGCGGACGGTGCCATGCGTTTTCCGCCGGATAGCGGCCTTCCGGATCCGTACGATGGACTGGTGGCGGAGGGCGGCGAGCTGCACGTACACGATTGCATGGGATGCGTCATCGCGGTCGGTCAGCGCAAGTGGGGCCTGCTGACCCTGGACGCATTGCAGGCAGGGCGGTTTTCCGAGGAAGACCTGGGTGTGCTGGATGTCTTCGCCGGCCTGGCCGCGGCTACCGTCACCGTGGCGGCCCGTATCGAGCAACTGGCCGTCACCGCCGAGGACGAACGGCGACGGGCGGAAAGCTACCGCCTGGCGGCCGCCGAGCCATCGCGTCGCCTGACCGGCCAAAGCAGCGCTTTTCGCCGCTTGACGAAGGACGTCGAGATGGTCGCCGCCAGCGAGCTTACGGTGCTGATCACCGGCGAGACGGGGGTGGGCAAGGAATTGGTCGCGCAGGCCTTGCACGCGGGCTCGCCCAGGGCGGGCAAACCGATGATCAGCGTCAATTGCGCCGCCTTGCCGGACAACCTCATCGAAAGCGAACTCTTCGGCCATGTCCGCGGCGCATTCTCGGGCGCCGTCCAGGACCGGCGCGGCAAGTTCGAGCTGGCGCACGGCGGCACGCTGTTCCTGGACGAGGTCGGGGAATTGCCGCTCAGTGCGCAAGCCAAGCTGCTCCGGGTGTTGCAGAGCGGCCAGTTGCAGCGCGTCGGTTCCGATCGCGAGCACCAGGTCGATGTACGCCTGATCGCCGCCACCAACCGCGACCTGGCCGAGGAAGTACGTGCCCGCCGCATGCGCGCGGATTTCTATCACCGGCTCAGCGTCTACCCGCTGCGCGTGCCGCCGCTGCGCGAACGCGGCCGCGATGTATTGCTGCTGGCCGGGGCCTTCCTCGAAGAGAACCGCGCCCGCCTGGGGTTGGGCGCGGTGCGCCTGCAGCCTGAGGCGCACGCCGTCCTGCAGCACTATGGCTGGCCGGGCAATGTGCGCGAACTGGAACACGTGATCAGCCGCGGCGTGTTGAAGGCGCTGGGCCGGCATGCGGAACGGCCGCGCATCCTGACCGTTACGCCGGACGATATGGATATCGAGCAGCCTGACGCGCCGCGCGCAGGCCTGCCCGCGGCCCTGTCCGCCACGCTAGGGAATTCGCTGCCGGCCATCCTGGCGCGTCAGGCCCCCGGCGCCGATGCCTTGCCATTGCAGCAGACCCTGCAAGCCGTGGAGCAAGCCACGATCGAGTCCTGCCTGGCCCGCCACGGCAACAACTGGAGCGCCGCCGCCCGCGAACTGGGCGTGGACCGCGCCAACTTGCGCCGCCGCGCCGCGCGCCTGGGCATTCCGGTGCAGGGCAAGCCGGGACGGCCGCGCCGGGCCAAGCCGTCATCTACCGGGTCGTGACGCCGCGCGACACGCCGGCATAGGCCTCGATCGCCCGCAGGCGGCTTTCGCGCAGATCGACGATACGGGGCGGATAGCCGCAAGCCTGGCGCTGCGCATCGGACGGCGCGTGTATGGAGCGGTTATCCAGCTCCGCCAGTTCGGGCAGCCAACGGCGCAGGAAGCGTCCGTCCGGATCGAACTTGGCCGACTGCGTTTCCGGATTGAATACGCGAAAGTAGGGAACGGCATCGGTCCCCGTGGACGCGCTCCATTGCCAGCCGCCATTGTTCGACGCCAGGTCGCCGTCGATCAGGCGGGACATGAACCACGCTTCCCCTTTGCGCCAGTCCAGAAGCAGGTTCTTGCTGAGGAACATGGCGGTCATCATGCGCAGGCGGTTATGCATCCATCCGATGGCGGCCAACTGGCGCATCGCCGCGTCGATGATGGGGAAACCCGTGCGCCCCTCGTACCAGGCACGCAGGTCCTGTTGCGCCTCGCGCCAGGGGACCGCATCGGTCTCCGCCCGCATGGGGCGATGCATCGACAGCGCGGGGTGGGCCGCCAGCAGGTGCAGATAGAACTCGCGCCAGAGCAGCTCCGTGATCCAGGTGCGCGCGCCCGCGCGGCCGCTATCGATTTCGCCCTGGTTCGCCGCCAGGGCCGCGCGCAGGCAGGCGCCGGGCGAGATCACCCCGGCCGCCAGATAGGGCGACAGGCGGCTGGTCCCGTCCACGCCCGGCACGTCGCGCTTGTCCTGATAGTCGTCGAGCGATGCGTCGATAAAGGCGTCCAGCCGGCGTTGCGCGGCATCCTCGCCGGCGGGCCATAAGGCGCGTTGGTCGTCGGTGGGCGGCGGGGCATCGCCCAGCATGGCGCGCGCGTCGGGCAAGGCATCCGCCGGCGCGGGCATGGCGGCCTGCGCGCGCGGCGCCGGCGCGGGCCGGGGCGGCGCGCTCGCCAGCCGTTCCCGGCATACACGGGCATAGGGCGTGAAGACTTTGTAGCATTCGCCTTTGCCGGTCAGGATGGTGCCGGGCGGCAGCAGGGTGGCGCCATGGTGCTGCGTCCACGCGATGCCGTCCCCGGCCAGGCGCGCCGCGACGGCCTGGTCCCGGCGGCGCTCGTTCAGGCCCCATTCGGCGTTGGTGTGCACGGAACGGATATCGTGGCGGCGGCAAAAGTCGGCCAGGGCCGCGGGCGCTTCCGACCAATCCTGGACGGCGGCGAATTTCAGCGGGACGTTCAGCGCGGCCAGTCCCGTCGCCAGCGCGGCCAGGTTGCGCGACCAGAAGTCGATCTTGATCGGCGCGTCGCCGTGGCGCCGCCATTGTCCGGGCGCGGGCATGAACAGCGCGAACGCCGCGCCCTCGGAGAGGGCGGCGGAAAGTGCCGGATTATCCTGTGTGCGTAAATCGGTGCGGAACCAGATAAGCGTAGCCATGCCGGCATTGTCGCATCGGACGCGGCGCATCGCCTTGCATGTTCGGGCGCCAACCCGGGGCGCACGTCCGGCCGCGGGTCAGCGGGCAGCCGCCGTTGCGCCTTCGCCAACGGCATGCTGGCGCTCGTATACCTGCAGATTGCAGTACGACGCACGGATCAGCGGCACCGCCAGGCCATGGCGTTCGGCGCGCACGATCATGTCGCCGACGATGGCGTCCGCTTCGAGCCTGGGCATGTCCTGGCCGATATCGCGCATCATCGATGCCGCCCACGTCGACGTCTCGTCCAGCAGGCGGGCGGACAGGCGCTGCGTCTCCTCATCCCCCAGCGGGTGGCCTTCGGCGGCTGCCACGGCGCTGCATTCTTCCATGGCCTGCCGCATCAGCGCGCGGCCGTCGCGAGTGGCCAGGATATCGGCCAGCGTGCCGCGCATCAGGCAGTTCATCAAGGCGCCGGAAGCCAGCATGACCCATTTGTTCCACAAGGCCTGGTCGATGTCGGCCGCGATCGCGCGGTTGCCGGGCGAGCGCGAGATCAGCGCGTGAAAGTCCTCGGCGATGGCCCGGGCAAAGGGCGAGCGGGCGCCGACCTGCACCACATCGTTGCTGCCGAAATGCCGTATTGCGCCGTCCGGCTCCAGCATGGTGGCGATGTAGGCCACGCCGCCCAGCACGCGGTCGCGTCCATAGTGGCCGTCGAGCGCGTCATAGACCGACATGCCGTTCAGGAAGGGCAGAAGAACCGCCGGACCGCGCATGGCGGGCGCGATATCGGCGATGGCCGCATCCAGGTCATAGGTCTTGCAGCTGAGCAACACCAGGTCGTAGTCCGGCCGTACGGCATCGCGGGTCACGGTGCGAACCGGGCCCGCGTAATCGCCAAGGCTGCTCTTTACGCGCAAGCCGGTTTCCCGCAGCAGCGTGGCGCGGCGCGGCCGCACCAGGAACGTCACATCGGCGCCCGCCTGCAGCAGGCGCGCGCCGTAATAACCGCCGATAGCCCCGGCGCCGACAACAAGTATCTTCATGCGGATCTCCCGCGATGGTTGCGGGCCGTCCGGATGGCGGCGCCAGCACATGCGCGATGTGTCAGTGAATTTACTTGCATATGCCAATATCAGTCAATCCGCCTTCCAGGGCGTTCTCCCGCGTCCGGTATCATGGCCGGGATGTCACAGATGCTTAGCCCGGGTGTTTCTTCCATGGACGTTCACGCTTCCTTACGCCTCGCCACGCAATCGCGCCACGAACGCCTGGACAGCTCCTTGCGTATCGGCTCCGCGGATGCCGGCTACGCGGACTATCTGGCGTATCTTGCCGCGCTGCGGGGCTGGCTGGAGCCTGTCGAGACCGCATTGTGGGCGCGCGAATGGCCGTCCTCGCTGCAGCCCGAACTGCGCCAGCGGAAGTCCGCCCGTATCGAGCAGGATTTCGAAGCGGCACGCGGCCTCGGCGTGGTTGTGCCGCCGGTGCCGGTTTGCGGCCAACTCCCGGATATCGACCGATCCCGCGCCTACGCTTTAGGCGTGATGTATGTCATCGAAGGGTCGCAATTGGGCGGTCGCATGATGGCCAAGCGCCTGCAGCAGGCCTGGCCCGACCGGCCGTTCCATTACATGGAAGGCTACGGCCCTGAACTGGGCGCGCTGTGGAAGGCCTTCACGGCTTTCCTGCGCGATGAAGTGCGCAGCCAGCAGGAAATCGACGAAGCCGTGGCTGGCGCCTGCGATGCTTTCGACACGCTGGCCGATTGGTTGCAGCGGCAGGGCCAGTAGGCAGTGGCTCAGGGCGCGACGCCCATCTCTTTCAGCAGGGAAAACAGCCGGTCCAGTTCGTATGGCTTCTGCATGAAGGACACGCGCGCTTGCTCCGGCATGTCGCCGGGCAGCTCGACCTGGCCATAGCCGCTCGCCACGATGATGGGCAGGTGAGGGTGGCGCTGCGCCAGGCGCAATATCAGCTCTTGTCCCGGCATATCCGGCAGGCCGAGATCCACGATCGCCACGCAGACGGCCGATGCATCGCCATCCATGACCGCCAGCGCCTGGGCGGCGGTCCCGGCCTCGGCCACCCGGTAGCCATATTCGGTCAGCGCATCCGCGGTCAACTCGCGGACCAGGTCGTCGTCCTCGACGATCAGTACCCGCGCTTCGCCGGTCGCGGCGTCGACGGCGGTTGCCGTGGAAGAATCGACCGCGGTTGCCGCGAGGGAGTCTGCCGCCATGGCAAGGGAGGCATCGCCCGCCGTCTCCGGGGCCGTCGCGATCGGGACATCCGTCGCGATCGACGCATCCTTCGCGCCACCTCCGTCTACGGGATCGTCCAGGATTTCGCGCACACGTTGCGCGAGTTCGGGGAAAGTGAAGGGCTTGGGAAGCAGGGCGACCCCTGGCGGCAGCCGGCCATCGTGGCTGAGGCGGCCTTCCGCGTACGCGGATGTGTATAGCACCCGCAGCCCCGGCCTGGCCGCGCGCGCCGCTTCCGCGAGATCGCGCCCGTTCATTCCCCTGGGCAGGCCCACGTCGGTGAACAACAGTGCGATATCGTCGCGTTCGCGCAGGCATTGCAGCGCGGTCGCCGCGTCGCCCGCTTCGTGGACGGCATACCCGAGCTCCAGCAGCGCCGCGGCCGAATGCGCGCGCACGGCCTCGTCGTCCTCCACCACAAGAATGCTTTCGCCGCGCGCCGCCACGGGCGAGCCGGTGTCATGCGTCCTCTCGTGGCTGGTGACCTGGGTCGCGGTCTGGCGGGGCAGGTAGATATGGACGGCCGTGCCCTTGCCGAGGGTACTGTCTATGCCCACGTAGCCGCCCGACTGCTTGACGAAGCCGTAGACCTGGCTCAATCCCAGGCCGGTGCCCACGCCGATGTCCTTGGTGGTGAAGAAGGGCTCGAACACCTTTTCTATGACGTCTTCCGGGATGCCGACACCGGTATCCGAGATGCTGATGCGCACGTAGTCGCCCGGTGCCGCATCCACCTGCGCGGTCCGTTCGTCCAGCACCGTGTTGCGGGTCTGGATGACGATTTCCCCGCCGTCCGGCATGGCATCGCGCGAGTTCACCGCCAGATTCAGCAGGGCGCTTTCCAGCATGTGCGGATCGATGTGCGCGGGCCAGATGTCCGCCTGAAGGTCATTGCGCAGATCCACCTGTTCGCCCAGCATGCGGGTCAGCATCTCCGCCGTCGCGGCGATGAGATCGTTGACGTTGACGCTGCGCGGCTGCAGGGGCTGGCGGCGGGCGAAGGCGAGCAGGCGCTGGGTCAGCGCGGCGGCGCGCTGCGCCCCCTGCTTGGCGTGGCTGAGGGCGGTTTCGACGCGCCGGATGTCCATTGCACGCACGCCACCCGCCAATTGGCGTTCCAGGGTTTCCAGGTTGCCAAGGATGACAGTCAGGAAGTTGTTGAAATCGTGGGCAACGCCGCCGGTCAACTGGCCGAAGGCTTCCATCTTCTGGGATTGCCGCAGTTGTTCCTCGGCCTGTTCCCGCGCCGCGTCGGCGTCGGCGCGCTGGCGCATCTCCTGCAGCAGGCGCTCGTTGGTACGCAGCAGCTCGGCGGTACGCGACTGCACGATGCCTTCGAGTTCGTCGCGGGCCAGCTTGGCATCGGTGACGTCCACATTGGTGCCGCTCAGCCCCTGGAAGCGGCCGGTCTCGTCAAAGCGCGGCACGCCACGGCAGTCGAGCCAGCGCAGGCGTTGCTGTGCGTCGATCACGCGGATTTCGATCTGCAGCGCCTGCTGCCTGGCCACCGCGTTATCGAAGGCGGCCATCAGTACGGGCAGGTCCTCTCCATAGACGATACGGTGCCATCCCTGGCCCAGCATTTCGTCGCAGGAGATGCCGAACATGAATTCGTAGTGGCGATTGACGAAGATCACCCTGCCATCGACGTCGGTTTCCCAAATCAGCGCGGGAGCGGAGTCGGACAAGGCGCGAAAGCGGGCTTCGCTGTCGCGCAGGGCTTTCTCGACGCGGCGCCGCTCGTGGCGGTCTTCCGCTTCCGACAGCGCCCGCCGGGCAGCCCCGCCCAGGCGATCGAGGCGCTGCTTCAGCACATAGTCGGTGGCGCCGTTCTTCAGGGCCTTGACGGCCAGGTCTTCGCCGATAACGCCGGAAACGAAGATGAACGGCACCTCAGGCAGCTTCTGCATGGCCATGGACAAGGCTTCCCAGCCATCGATATCGGGCAGGGAAAAATCCGAGATGACCAGGCAGATATCGCCATCGTCCAAAGCACTGGCGTAAGAGCGTTTGTCATGCACACAGCGCGCCGGAATGTCGGGGAGCGCGTCCGCCAATTGATGCATCATCAATTCGGCGTCCAGGGCGTTGTCCTCCAGCAGCAGGATCAAGGCAGTTCCCGGCTGTTTGCGGGCTTGCCGTCGCGGCGGCGTGGCGGAGGGGGCTGGTTCACGATGGCCCAGAACATGCCCAGATTGCGAATCGCCTCGAAGAAGGCCGAGAATTCGACGGGCTTGACCACGAAGGAATTGACGCCGGACTGATAGCTGCGCACCAGATCCTTTTCTTCCTTGGAGGAGGTCAGCATCACGACGGGAATCTGCTTGTGGTCGTTATCCGACTTGATGCGTTCGAGGACTTCCAGTCCGTCCACCTTCGGCAACTTCAGGTCCAGCAGGATGACCGAGGGTTCGCCCAGCGGCCGGGCCGCATGGGCGCCGCGGCGATACACGTAGTCCAGGGCTTCCGCCCCATCGCGCAGCACGACGACCTCGTTGGCGATGTTGCACTGCCTGAGCGCGGTCAGCGTCAGCTCGATATCGTTCGGATTGTCTTCTACCAGCAGAATAGGCCGTAGATCTTTCATACCTGTCACTGCACTACACACTCATTGATTGGGCAGCGCGAAAGAGAACTTCGCGCCTTGGTCGACGATGCCTTCACCCTTGATCCAGCCGCCGTGTTTTTCAACGATGCGCTTGCACAGGGCCAGGCCGATGCCGGTGCCATCGAAGTCTTCCAGTCTGTGCAACCGCTGGAAAACGCCAAACAGTTTTCCCGCGTAGGCCATATCGAAACCCACGCCGTTGTCGCCTACGCTGAACAGAGTGAATGTACCGCAATTTTGCCCAGTGACCGTGACGATGGATTCGGGGCGGCTGCCGGAATACTTGACCGCATTTTCAAGCAGGTTGTACCAGACCTGCCGCACGTATTGCGCGTCGCCCCACGCGCGCGGGAGATCGTCGACGCGCCACTGCACTTTCCGGTGCGGCAACGTCAGTTCGACCGCCTGGCGTACTTCCGCGACCAGCTTGTTCGAATCCAGTTCGGAGACCGTCAGCGCGGCGCGCCCAAGGTGCGAAAAACGCAAAAGATCGTCCACCAGCCGGCCGGCCATCACCGCCGCCCGCATGATGTTCTCGATATACCGCGTGGAGGTCGGGTCCAGGTCGGATTCGCGCTGCTTGAGAAGTTCCGCGAATCCGGCGATGTGGCGGAAGGGGGCGCGCAAATCGTGCGACACCGAATAGGAAAACGATTCCAGTTCGACATTGCTGCGCTGCAGCTGTTCGCTGAGCTCGGCGCGTTCTTCCGCGCGTTTCAGGATCAGGTTGACCACCACCGTACGGAAATCGGCCAGTGCGTCCACTTCGGACTGGCGCCATGGCATCGAGCGCCCGCGCAGTTCTTCCTGCCACAGCTCGAACGACTTGCGCGGGTGCAGCCGGCCCGATACCGGGTCGACGGATTTGCGGGGGTCGCCACGCCACTGCACCGTCCGTATCACCTCTGGCCGGAACCACATCAGGTAGGCCGTGTGCAACCCGGAAATCGACGCGGCCGCCAGGCCGCTGGCGACCTCGGCGAACGGCGCGGCCTCGGGCCACACCAATGGCAGGCGATCCGTGTGATAGGCCTGTTCCACGTTGTTGCCGTGCAGCCATTCGGCGATCTTGCGGATCTGCGCTTTCGAAGGGGTGTTGCCCATGGTGTGCACTTCGTCCTGCCACACCAGGGCCGCGCCGTGGGCGTCCAGCAGGCGGGTCCAGGCTGGCGAGCGCTGCGCATAGCCGTCGGTCAGGGTATCGGCGCGGGACAGCAATTCCACCAGTTCGATTTCTATCTTCTTCAGTTCGATGCGGTGGGAATGTTCTGAAATACGTTCGTGCGCGCCGATGTGATGGGCGACGATGCGGCCAAGGAATTCGCAGGCCGCGCGAACCTGCGGTCCGACCAGGTGCGGGCCGGCACTGTGGCAGGAGATCAATCCCCACAAATGGCCGTCGATGACGACCGACACGGACATCGACGAGCCGGTGCCCATGTTGCGCATGTATTCCAGGTGGATCGGAGACACGCTGCGCCAGTTGGCCGCCGTCAAGTCCACGGATTCGTGTCCGGCGCCTATCAGTGGCGGTTCCAGGGGCACAGGCTGGTAGTTGGCGTCCGGTATCAGCCGGACGCGGTTCTGGCAGTACAGGGCGCGTGCCTGCGGTGGAATGTCCGAGGCCGGAAAGCGATGGCCCAGATAGGAAGGCAGGGCGCCCGTGCCGTCCTCGGCGACCACCGTTCCATGACCATCGCTGTCGAACCGGTAGGCCAGCACGCGGTCGAAGCCCGTCAGCCGGCGCACTTCCACGACGGCCCGCTGCAGGATGGGTTCCGGCTGGCCGGCGGGCTGGATATCGTCCAGCAGCATGCGCAGCCGGGGATAAAGGGCATCCAGGGTGACGCCCTGTTCGGCGCTGTCGGGTTCCAGCTCGACCAGCAGCCCTTGGCCGGTACGCGCGCCCGAGACGTGCAACTGGCGATCGCCGATGTGCACGGTGGCCGACAGCACGCCGTCTTCGACGTCGCGCCAGGCGCGCAGGGCGCGGAGCAGTTCCTCCATGGCCGGCGCGCGTCCGACCACCTGCGGCAGGCGTTGCCCCGTCTCGCAGGCGATGCCCAGCATCGCCTGAGTGTTGGCGCTGCGGGTGATGATCTCCAGCGTATCGGGCGCGAGCAACAATAGCGCCGCGTAGGGTTGGATCGCGCCGGGAATTCGTATCGGCTCTTGCGCGCAACGGTCCAGGTCCAGCTGCGTCGAGGGTAGGGTGTCTTGCTGCGGCACCTGTTTGCTCCGTTGCTAAGCACTACGCGAGGCTGTTGGGTATCGGGCGGCCGGTTAGGATATCACCGCGCCCGCGCCGCCAGGCCAGGCGATCGGGCTCGTCTGCCCATCCAGGCCGGCGCGCGCGCAGCAGCAATTTCCGGGCCCGGCCCCTTGCGATGGCCTGGGTATTGGCCCTTACCGCGGATGGCATTGTTATAGTCGCGCCCATGGAGACAAAACAGCAGGGACGCCCACAGTCCCAAACCCGGGAAGAAGGTTGGCCGCGGCCGGACGGTCGCGCCGGTACCGCCGATATGCTGGATTCGCGCCGGTCCTGGATCGTCGCGACCATGGCGCTGGTCTGTCTGGGGATGTCCTTCGGCGGCCCCTTGATCGCGATCGTCGGCTTGAAGACCATCGCCGCCGATATGGGCGGCGCCCGTTCCGTGCCGGCGCTGGGCGGTTCGCTGGCGTGGCTGGGCGCGGCGGTCGGCGGCGTGCTGATGGGCCGGGTGGCCCATCGTTTCGGCATACGCTGGACGGTCATCGGCGGCGCGCTGTCGGTATGCACCGGGCTGGCCATTTCCACCGTGGGGGAACCCTGGGCGCTGTACGTCGGGCACGGCGTATTTATCGGCCTGCTGGGCCTGGCCGGCCTGAATGCGCCGCTGTACGTGTATATCAGCCATTGGTTCCTGCGGCGGCGCGGCTCGGCGCTCGCGCTGCTGTCCAGCGGCAACTACATCGCGGGCGTCGTATGGCCGGTGATCTTCGAAGCCGTCATCGACAGATTCGGATGGCGGACCACCATGCTGGGCTACGGCCTGATCCAGGCGGCGCTGGTGACGACCCTGGCCCTGGTATTCCTGCGGCCGCCGCCGGCCGCGGCGTCGCCCCCCACCACGGCGGCGGTGGCGCGTCCGGGCAAAGTGGCGGGCATGCGCCCGAACACGGTGTTCGTCATGCTCGCGGCCGCCGGCTTCCTGTGCTGCGTGCCGATGGCGATGCCTCAAGGCCATCTGGTCGCGCTATGCAGCGATCGGGGATTGCCGGCCACGGTCGGCGCGGCCATGCTTTCCGCGCTGCTGGCGGTGGCCTTCATGAGCCGGCAGGCCTGGGGGCTGGTTTCGGATCGGATAGGCGGTGTGCGCACGGCGCTGATCAGCTCTTTCATGCAGATGATCGCCGTGTCGGGGTATCTGTACGTGCAGCAGCAATTCGGGCTGTTTGCCGTATCGATCGCCTATGGGCTGGGATTCAGCGCCCTGATCCCCGCCTATGTGCTGGCCATGCGCGAGATCTTCCCGCCGCACGAGGCCTATTGGCGCGTGCCGTCGATGCTGCTGATGACCGGTTCGGGCATGGCCGCGGGCGGGTGGGTGGCCGGCTTTCTGTACGACCGGTACGGCAGCTACGATCCGGCGTTCATGCTGGGCGTGGCGGCGAATATCGTGAATCTGGTCCTGCTGGCGACCCTGACGCTGCGCATGCATGGCGGCTTCCGGATCCCCGCGTTGCGGCGCGCGTGAACATCGCCAGGGCCGCGGGCGGGGCGTCATCGGCATGCGGTACCCTAACCGCATGAAGATCCAACTGCTATCCGACCTGCACCTCGAAACGAACGCCGACTTCACGCCGACGCCCGCCCCCGACGCGGATCTGTTGATCCTGGCGGGCGACATCGGTTCATACCAGCAAGGCTCGCGCATCGCCGGCGACGATTTCGGCCTGGCGCGGTTTTCGCCGCGCGATCGCTGGCCGGTTCCGGTGGTTTACCTGCCCGGCAACCATGAATACGACGCGCAGGATTTCGACGCCGCCCACGAAAGGCTGCGCGCCTTGTGCGACAGGCTGGGCATCCAATGGCTGGAACGCGAAACGCTGGTGATCGACGGCGTGCGCATGGTCGGCACCACGCTGTGGAGCGATTTCGACGCCATGGTCAAGCCCGGCGATACGTTGACCCAAGTCTTGAACAAGCGCGGCAAGGCGTTCCGCGCCGCGAATTTCTATCTGGAAAAGGCGAGCACCACGCGCGGCGGCAGTCCGTTCCTGGCGGAGGAGCTGCGCGAGCAGGGCCTGGCCTGCCAGGCGTGGCTGGACGCGGCTCTGGCGACGCCTTTCGACGGCCCGACCGTCGCGATCACGCATTTCGCGCCGACCCTCTCCAGCGCCGATCCCCGCTATGGCTTGACGCCCGGCACGGCGGGCTTCTGCAACAGCCTGGACGAGCTCATTCCCAGGGCCGACCTGTGGCTGCACGGCCATCTGCACCATGCCGTGGACTACGTCCAGGATGGTTGCCGCATCGTTTCGAACCCGCTGGGCTATGAATCGAAAGGCGAGCAAGAGGGCTTTCGCCCGACGTTGACCATCGACCTCGCCGCATTGTCCGGCCGGGACACCTAACCGACGCGGATCGCCCGGCCGGGACACCTAACCGACGCGGATCGCCCGGCCGGGACATCTAACCGACGGGAAGGGGGCGGTCACAGCGAAATGTAAGCAAAGGGCATGTAGCTTGCGGGCAGTCCAGCACGCCGCCCGCAAGCGGCTTACGCAAGGAGATTCACGATGAAGACCACCATTGCAGCCCTGATGATGGCTGTCGCCCTGACCGCCTGCAACAAATCCGGGGACAATGCACCGCCGTCGTCCGGCAGCGGGGCCACCTCGCAATCCGGCGCCGCCCCCGCCGGTCTGGGCGGCTTGGGCGGTAACACCAAGACCAAGTAGCCTTCCGCGGAAGCGGAAGCGGTAGCGGTAGCGGTAGCGGCCCGGCACACGCTGCGTGGGCCGTCGGCACGGCGCAGGGCATGGGTGCCCGGCGGCGCCGCGGGGCGTCGCATGCGCCACCATCCCGGCAGACCGGGATGATGCCCGCAACCGCCCGCGTTGGCCGGGCCGCCGTGGCCCGGCGGCCCCTCGCGATGCTCAGTTCACCGTTGCGTGGGACTGCTGAACGATCTGGCGCCAGCGTACGATTTCATCGGCCAGGAATTTCTGGAAGTATTCCGGCGATTCCGTCATCGGCGCGGTCCCGAGGTCCTCCAGTTGCTTGCGGAACCCCGGATTCGCTACGGCCTGGTTCACTGCCTTGTTCAACTTGTCGATGATGGGACGCGGGGTACCGGCCGGCGCCAGGATGGAATACCAGGTGGCCACCTCCATGCCGGGGATGCCGGCTTCGGCCATGGTCGGGATATCGGGCACGGCGGGGAAGCGCTTGGCGCTGGTGATGGCCAGCGCCTTCACCTGGCCGCTTTCGATGAGCTGCTTGCTGCTGGGAATGTTGACGAAGGTGAAATCGGATTCGCCGCTGATCACGGCGGTCAGCGACGGCGCCGATCCCTTGTACGGAACGTGGGTCGCGGTGATGCCGGCCTTCGTCTTGAACAGTTCGCCCGCAAGGTGCTGGGTGCTGCCGCTGCCCGCGGAGGAAAAATTCAGCTTGCCAGGGTGCTTCTTGCCGTAGGCGACAAGGTCCGCCACGGAATTGACGGGCAGCTTGGGATTGACGATCAACAGGTTGGGGGCTTCGGCGAAGATCGCGATGGGTTCGAAGTCCTTGACGGCGTCGTAGTCCAGCTTGGGATACAGCGTGACGTTCACGGCCAGCGCGGTCGAAGACAGGGACAGGGTATACCCGTCCGGCGCCGACCGCGCGACATACGATGCAGCGATGTTGGTGCCGGCACCGGGGCGGTTTTCCACCACGATGGTCTGGTGCAGGATCGGCGTCAATTCCTTCGCGATCAGCCGCGCCGCGACGTCGTTGCCGCCGCCGGGCGCATAGCCGACGACGAGCTTGATGGGATGGTCGGGATAGTTCGCCGCCGGGGATTGCGCTTGCGCGGCGCCGGCGCTGAAGGCAAGGCCCAGCAATGCGGCCGCTATCGACGAAAGAGGCTTCATGTGTTTGTCTCCGTGATGTTATATGTGCCGATCGCGGAGACGCCCGATCACAAGCGGTGTCAGCGATCAGGACTTTCTTGGGCCTTGTCCGGGCCGGTGCCGGCGGTGGATCGCCGCGTTCGGGCACCGGCGGCAGGCCCGTACCTTATAACATCGAACGGTTCGCGCGCCGTCGTTTTGGCGGTACCGGCGCATTGCGGTTATCCCTGAGTCCGCGCCACACGCGAGCGGCGCAGCCGCTCGCTGACACGCTGCCACAATCGCGCCGGCGACAGCGATAGGGGCTGGGGAGGTCCGTCGCCGCCCACGGCCCCCGCGCTGCCTTCGCCCGGGGGCTTGTGGCGGTAGGCGGCTGTCGCGCCGAAGGCGGCGGGATCCGGCATGCGGCCCGGTGCGGACCGGGACAAGGCCTTGGCGATCTGCGCGGGCGCGGGAAATACGAAGGAGGCGCACAGCCTGTCCACCGCGGCCGCGACGTCCTGCCATTCGTCCGTATGGCTGATCGTATAGTCGTAGCCGTCCTGGCTGACGGAGATCCAGCGTTGCTGGTCCCCCGCGATGAAGAAGCTGAGCGCCACGATGTCGCGCGACGGGCCGAAGCGCGGCGCCTGGCAGGGCCCGATGTGGCTGGCACGCAGCGACTTCAGGTGCATTTTCATCAAATGGAGCCGGGCCGATGCGTTGCCCTGCGACCGGCCGACCTGTAGCAGCAGACGCGTATCGCCCAGCCCCAGGACGACGGTGACGCCTTCATCGGACATGCGCGCGCTGTCGAGGTCCCAGTCGTCCGGCATGTCGAAGGCAAAGCCGATACGCGGATGACGGTAATGCATCTCAAACCACCTTGAGCGGAAGCGCCGAGCCGCCAGGAAATCAGCCGTGCGCGGGAGAAACGGCGTAGCCCGATCGAGCTTGTTTTTTAGCGGAAACCGTTGGGATCGCGCTAGTGAAGTCCGGCGGCATACGGAAAGAATACGTGGACAAGTATCCAGCGGATCGCCCTGTATGCGCTAAGCATGGACGAGGCCAGGAAATAGCGGCGGCGGCATCATACGCTACGGTGCGTGCTATCGCGGCATCTCATGATTTGTCCTGCCGATATGGCGGGCCGCAATCAAGCGCTGCTGTTCCAGTCGTTCAACACTTGGGCAACATGGCAGGGGGTGTGATCATGGGTACGTTCAAAGCAGTGGGTATCGGCGTAGCAATGATGGCGATGGTCGGCTGTACGTCGGCCCCGCCGAAAGAATCCGGCTTCCTGGGCAACGAATATTCGAAAATGCATCAGACCGAGGCGCCCGACGGCGGCCGTCGCCTTTCTTACCTGAATCCCAGGTTCACGCCCGCCAACTACAACGCGCTCCTGCTCGAGCCCGTGGTGTATTACCCGGAGCCCCAGCCCACGGAAAAAGTCTCCATGGCGACGCTGGACCAGATCCGCACCTATGCCGATACCTCGCTGCGCCAGAAGCTCGGGCAGCAAGTCCGTCTGGTGGAGAAGCCGGGCCCGGGCGTCGCGCGGGTCCGTGTCGCCGTGACCGCCGTGGGCAGCGAGAACCAGCCGCTGGCGTTTTACCAGTACATCCCCGTAGCCTTGCTGGTGACCGGGGCCAAGGCGGCGATCGAAGGAGGGCGGCCGCAGGACGCGACCATCGCCATCGAAACATCGATCACCGACAGCATGACCAACGAGACGTTGTACGCGGCCGTGCGCGGCGGGGCGGGCAAGGAGATCACGGAATCCGGCACGGAGGGCGAAACTGGCGTCCGCCTGCAGAACGTGGAGGCCTTGATCGATACCTGGACCACCGGCGCGGCCCAGGAGATCGTGAAGTACGTCGCGGCGCGATAGCAGGGTCGCACGTTCGCGAGGGTAGCAACCCGTACATCGTCGAGCGCGGCGGCCACGCGGCGGCCGCGCCCGCCACCATGGCGCGCGCTGGCGCGCGCCGGGGGGATGGAAAATGGCGGACCCCGACACCTCCGAGGACTCCGATATCCACGACGCTTCCATTACACGCAGGAAGCGGCGAATTTCCTGGATATGGCTCGTCCCTATCGTCGCCGCGCTCGCGGGCGGGGCCCTGGTACTGCGTACCTGGCTGGAGGCCGGGCCCACCATCACCATCACGTTCCAGACCGCGGAAGGGCTGGAGGCGGGCAAGACCCAGATCCGCTACAAGGACGTGATCGTCGGCCAGATAGAAAGTATCCGGCTGAGCGACGACCGCTCGCACGTCATTACCACGGCGAAACTGGCGAAGGACGCCACGTCGCTCGCGCAGGAAGGCACTATCTTCTGGGTCGTACGGCCGCGCCTGGGCTTGAGCGGAGTATCCGGCCTGGGCACGCTGCTGTCGGGATCCTATATCGGCGTGGACGCGCCGCGCCGGGTCGATAACCGGCGTCCGAAGACCGAATTTGCCGGCCTGGAGCTGCCGCCCGAGGTCCTGCAGGATCGTCCCGGCAAGCGCTTTCGCCTGCGCGCGGGCAACCTGGGTTCGCTGGACATCGGGTCTCCGGTTTACTACCGCCGCATTCCCGTCGGGCAGGTCATCGGTTATCACCTGAGCGACGACGGCCAGGACGTGAACATACAAATCTTCGTGGACGCGCCCAACGACCGCTTCGTGACCGATGCCACCCGCTTCTGGAACGCCAGCGGTTTCGACTTTACCTTGAGCGCGGATGGCCTGAAGGTACGCACGCAATCGCTGCTCTCCCTTGCCCTGGGCGGCCTGGCGTTCGAGGATATCGGCGAGGGCCCACGCACGGTCGCTGCCGCCGACGCGGATTTCCGCATCTACGATAGCGAGCAGTCCGCGCGCGCCAAGCCGGATAGCCTGGCCTTGAAAGTGCAGATGCGGTTCGACCAGTCCGTGCGTGGGCTGAGCGTGGGGGCGCCGATCGATTTCAATGGCATCGCGCTGGGACAGGTCGATGCGATAGACATGGACCTGGACAGGGAACGCAACCGCTTCTATGCCTTGATCAGCGGCACGATCTATCCCGATCGCCTGGGGAGCATTGCCAAGGTCATACGACAGGACTACATGGGACCCGACGCGCAGCGCCCCTCGGGTATCCTGATGGACAGCCTGATACGCAACGGGATGCGCGCGCAGCTGCGCACGGGCAACTTCCTGACCGGCCAGTTGTATGTCGCGCTGGACGTGTTCCCGAACGCGGAACCCGCGACATTCCAGATGTCGATCCCCGCCAGGATTCCGACGGTGCCCAACAATCTGGACCAGTTGCAGCAGCAATTGGTCAGCATCGCCTCCAAGCTGGAGAAGGTTCCGTTCGACCAGATCGGCGCGGACGTGCGTGCCGCGCTGTCCAGCGCCGCGCGCCTGATGACCCGGCTGGACAAGCAGGTCGCGCCGCAGGCCCAGGCGGCGCTGCGCGAAGCGGCGCAGTCGCTGTCGGCACTCAGCACCATGCTGTCTTCCGAAACCGGCCTGGCTTCGAATACCGAACGCGCCGTGCAGGAACTCGGACGCACGGCGCGCTCGCTGCGCGCGCTGTCGGATTATCTGCAGGCGCATCCGGAATCGCTGCTGCGCGGTCGGGCGCCGGATCGCGGGCCCGCCGCGCCGGCCGCCAGGAGCAATTAGCGCCTCGCCGCCAGGCGCTTCACCGCCATTTGCCGCCGCCCACCCATATCGGGGGAGGGCGGCAGGCGCCCGCTGCCGTCAGGCGCGCATGGCGCTTCCCCGCGGGACACGCCCACGGCCGATGCGTCCGTCGTTGACAGCGCCGCGAGGCCTTGGATAATATGTATATACATTAAATTTGATATGTACATATAAGTACACGGAGGAGCAATGAAGATTCGCCTTGTCGCGGCCACACTGGCGCTGGCCGCGGGTATGGCCGGCAACGCCGCCGCCGCGGACTATCCGTCCCACGCGATTACCTGGATCGTGCCGTTCGCCGCCGGCGGCCCCACCGACGCCATGGCGCGCAATATCGCCAATCGTGTGGGACAGGAGCTCAAGCAGACCATCCTGATCGAAAACGTGGCGGGGGCCGGCGGCACGATAGGCGCGGCCAAGGCCGCCAAGTCCACGCCGGACGGCTACACCTTCCTGGTCGGCCACGTCGGTTATATGGCGGCGGCGCCGTCGCTGTACCAGCGCCTGCAATACGACCCGGTCAAGGATTTCGAGGCGGTCTTCCGCTTTCCGGATACCCCCCTGGTGTTGCTGGTGGGCGCGGGCTCGCCGCAGAAGGACGTGAAGTCGCTGGTTGCCTATGCACGCGCGAATCCGGGCAAACTGAACTTCGGCAACGCCGGCGTCGGCTCGACGTCGCACTTGGTGGCCGCCATGTTCGCCGCCCAGGCGGGCATCGAGATTACGCCTATCGCGTACAAGGGAGCCGGCCCCGCCATGAACGACCTGATGGGCGGCCAGGTCGATGCCATGTTCGACCAGACCAATACCGCGCTGCCGCAGACGCGGGGCGACAAGGTGCGCGCCCTGGCCCTGACGTCGACCTCGCGCATGGCGCAGTTTCCCAATGTCCCCACTGTGGCGGAAAGCGCGGTACCCGGCTTCCAGGCGTCCACGTGGTACGGACTGTATGCGCCCAAGGGCACGCCGCGCCAGGCCATCGACACCTTGTATGCCGCATGGCAGCAGGCCTTGAAGGACAAGGATTTCACGGGCAAGATGAGCGATCAGGGCATCCAGTTGCTGGATCCCGCCCAATACGCGCCCGCGGCGCTGCAGTCCTTCACCGCCGAAGAGGTCAAGCGCTGGACCGGCGTCATCGAGCAGGCGCACATTCCCAAGCAATAGCGCAGTCCGGCGGCCGCCGGCCGCCTCCTTCAGGCCACGTTTTCCCATGCGCGACATCCACGCCGAAGACATCGTCAGCAGCATTGCCGACGCATTGCAGTTCGTCAGCTACTACCATCCGGCCGATTTCGTCATGGCCCTGCGTCGGGCGCATGACGCGGAGACCCGGCCCGCCGCCCGCAACGCCATGCTGCAGCTGCTGATCAACAGCCGGCTCAGCGCGCGGGCCCACCGGCCGATATGCCAGGATACGGGCGTGGTCCACGTCTACGCGCAACTGGGCATGGACGTTCGCGTGCGGGGCGAACCGGGGACGCCGACGCCCTCTTTGCAGGCACTTGCCGACCGGGCCGTCGCCCGCGCCTATGGCCTGCCGGACAACCCGTTGCGCGCTTCCGTGATCCGCGACCCCCTGGGCGCGCGCACGAATACGCGCGACAACACGCCGGCGGTGCTGCACGTGGAGCTGGTCGAAGGCGATGGCTTGCGCCTGACGGTGGCGGCCAAGGGCGGCGGCGGTGACGTCAAGGCCCGCTACACCATGCTGAATCCCAGCGATTCGGTCGCCGATTGGGTGATCGCGCAACTGCCCGGCATGGGCGCGGGCTGGTGTCCGCCCGGCACGCTGGGCATCGGGGTCGGCGGCACGCCGGAACAGGCGATGTTCATCGCCAAGCGCGCGCTGTTCGCGCCGGTCGACATCGACGAGCTGCGTGCCAGGGGTGCCCGGACGGCGGGCGAAGCCCTGCGGCTGGAACTCTACGAACGCATCAATGCGCTGGGTATCGGCGCGCAGGGACTGGGCGGCGACCTTACCGTGCTGGACGTCAAGGTCGCCGAGGCCCCCACGCACGCGGCCCTGCAAGCCGTGGCGATGGTGCCGAACTGCGCGGCGACGCGCTTCGTCTCGTTCGAGCTGGACGGCTCCGGCCCGGCGCGACTGGAGCCTCCCGATCCCGCCCTGTGGGACGGGCTGCCGGATGCCCTGCCGCTGGAAGCGGGGCGCCGCGTCGATCTCGATACCCTTTCGCGGGACGATGTGGCGCAATGGCGTGCCGGCGAAACCCTGCTGCTGTCCGGTACGCTCTTTACCGCGCGCGACGCCGCGCACAAGCGGCTGCTCGATATGCTGGAACGCGGCGAGCCGCTGCCGGTGGACCTGCGCGGCCGCGCCATCTATTACGTCGGGCCGGTCGACCCGGTGGCGGGCGAGGCGGTCGGACCGGCCGGGCCTACCACCTCCAACCGCATGGACAAGTTCATGCCGGCCCTGATGTCGCGCACGGGCCTGCTGCTGACGATAGGCAAGGCGGAACGCGGCGCGCAGGCCGCCGCGGCCATCGCGCAGGCGGGCGGCGCCTATCTGATCGCCGTGGGCGGGGCGGCGTACCTGGTGTCGCAAGCCGTGCGCTCGGCGCGCGTGGTGGCTTTCGCCGACCTGGGCATGGAAGCCATCTACGAATTCCAGGTGCGCGACATGCCCGTGACCGTCGCGCTGGACGCGCACGGAGGCACGGTGCACAAGTTCGCGATATACAATGCGGCGTCGAAAACGCATCAAAAGGCCGCACCGTCGGATGGAGCCGCGCTACGCTGAACTGACCAGGACGCTGATCAAGGACATCGCCAGCGGTGTCTATCCCGTGGGCGGCAGCTTGCCCTCGGAAATCGATCTCGCCAGCAAATACGGGGTCAGCCGCGGGACGGTGCGCATGGCGCTGGATCGCATCCAGACCCTGGGTCTGATTTCGCGGCGCAAGCGGGCGGGCACTCGTGTCGAGGCCGCGACGCCGCGCCAGACCGAATACGGCCCGACCATTTCCACGGTAGAGGAACTCGTCCAGTATGGCGCGGACACCCGCCGCGTCGTCCATAGCGTGCGCGGCATCGTCGTCGACATGGCCCTGGGCGCCCGTCTGGGCCTGCCGCCGGGTACACGCTGGACGCACATCCAGACCTCGCGCTCCAATCCGCTTTCGCCCGATTACCCGCTGGCGTGGTCCCATCTTTACGTGCCGCAGGAAATGGGTACGCGCATCCGCCATGCGATGGAAAACGACGAGCAGGCCCTGGTGTGCGACCTGATCTGCCGGGCGACCGGACGCGTCGTCAAAGAGATCCGCCAGACCGTGCGCGCGGTGGGCGTGCCGCCGGCGCTCGCCCAGACATTCGGGACGGAGTCCGGGGCCCATGCCCTGGAATTCGTGCGCCAGTACTACGACCAATCGGACAAGCTGTTCGAGGTCGCCGTCAGCCTGCATCCGGCGGATCGCTTCAGCTATACGACCGTGCTGCAGCGCCAGGAGCAGATACCGCGCTGAGACCGGCGCAGCCGGGCGCCGGCAGGTCCTAGCCTTCAGCCAATCCCCGATCCCGTCCGTCACGGGCCAGGTGCAATACCCGTTCATTGGGCGGAATGAAAAGCTCCTGGTAATACACCGGGCTGCCCTTGCCGACAAAGGCCCGGATATCCAATCGCTGTCCCGTCGTGCCCGCGCGCACGCCGATGGCCTTGCAGATCGCCGCGTCGAACTTTCGGGTCGACAGGTATTGGTCCATGCGGCCGATCGCCTGCGCGGTTTCGCGCATGATCAACTCCTTGAAGTTTTCGTTGGCCAGCTTCTTCAAGGGCAGGTTGTGGAAGGCGGAGAGGCGCTGGGGGTCCGCATAGAAGCGGGAAAACACCGAGAACTCGTCGCCGATCGCCAGGACGCGTTCGATGCATAGCGAGCGCGCGCAGCGAAGATGATCGGCCCAGGGGCCGGCCGCCTGCGCGTCGTAGCGATCCATGATCTTCGGATAGACCGGCAGATAGCCCGTGCCGCTGTCGTCGATGAAGCGGCAGTGCAGCGGCGCATGCATGGATTCGTCCGGCTGGCCCGCCACGAAGGTGCCGTTGCCCTGCTGGCGCACGATGATGCCTTCGTCCACCAGCATGCGCAGCGCCCGCTGGATCGTGCCGATGCTCAGGGGCAGAGTGGCCGCCCATTCCAGTTCGGTGGGCAGGCGCAGGCCGGGCAGCCATGAGCCATCGGCGACGGCATGCGCGATCGCATCCCGCATCGCCATGTACTTGGGAATCCCGGGGCGCACATAGTGGTCCAGCCGGCGTTGCAAATCCGCGCCGATCGAGGCTTGATCTTGTTCCATTGCTTTAATACTATATAGTAATAGAGTAATTTAGCGCTAACGGTGGAGAGGAATATGGGTCCGGAGAATTTGCTTGTCATTATGTCCGATGAACACAATCCCAAGGTAATGGGATGTTCCGGCCATCCCATCGTGCAGACGCCGAACCTGGATGCCCTGGCGGCCTCGGGCACGCGCTTCACCGGGGCGTACACGACCAGCCCGGTCTGCATTCCCGCCCGGGCCGGTTTTGCCTGCGGCAAATACATCCACCAGATCGGCTTCTGGGACAATGCCGACGCCTACGACGGCAGTGTTCCCAGCTGGCACCATGTCCTGCGCGAACGCGGCCATGACGTCGTGTCCATCGGCAAGCTGCATTTCCGCAAGCCCGGGGAAGACCACGGTTTTACCGAGGAACAAATACCCATGCACATCCTGGAAGGCAAGGGTGACCTGATGGGCCTGATCCGGGACGATCTGCCGCGCCGCGGCGGGGCCAAGAAAATGGCGGCCATGGCCGGGCCGGGGGAAACGCCCTATACGTTCTACGACAGGGAAATCTGTTCGCGCGCCCAGGTCTGGTTGCGCGAGCAGGGCACACGCCAGCGCGAAAAGCCCTGGGTGCTGTTCGTTTCCTTCGTCGCCCCGCACTTCCCGCTGACCGCGCCGCCCGAGCACTACTACCGCTATTGGGAGCAGGACCTGCCCATGCCCAAGCTGTACGCACGCGAGCAGCGGCCCCGGCATCCCTACCTGAACGACTACGCCAACAGCTTTTGCTACGACGACTACTTCGAATCCGCGCAGGATGTGAAGCGCGCGCTGGCAGGGTACTTCGGGCTGGTGTCCTTCCTGGACGAGAACATCGGCAAGGTGTTGCGCGCCTTGAACGAGAGCGGGCTGGCCGGCAGCACCCGCGTGATCTACACCAGCGATCATGGCGACAACCTGGGCGCGCGCGGGCTGTGGGGCAAGTCCACCATGTATGACGAGATCGCGGGGGTGCCGCTGATCATGCGCGGTTCCCACGTGCCGGCGGGCAAGGTGGTCGATACGCCCGTCAGCCATGTCGACTGCTATCCGACTATCGTCAACGGCGTGGGCGTCGATTTCGACGCGGTGCGGGATACCCATCCGGGCGTGGACCTGCGGGATATCGCGGCCGGCGCGCAGCCGGAGCGCACCGTATTGTCCGAATACCACGGCATGGGCTCGACCTCGGGCGCGTTCGCGATCCGGCACGGACGCTACAAGTATGTGCATTACGCGCTGTATCCGGCGCAGCTGTTCGACCTGGAAAGCGATCCGGACGAAACCGTCGACCTGGCCGGCGAGCCGAGCCATGCCGGCGTGCTGGAGGAATGCCGGCAACGGCTGTACGCGCTGTGCGATCCGCAGGAGGTGGACCGCCGCGCCAAGGCGCGCCAGGCGGAACTGCTGGCCGCCAATGGCGGCCGCGAAGCGGTGATCGCGCGCGGCGATCTGGGGTTCACGCCGGCGCCGGGGACGGCGGCGGACTTCCAGTAGAGGGAACCGCGGAACGCAAGCGGCAGAAAAGAAATCGGCGATCGGGCCGGCGATCCCGGCGACCCGCATGGAACAGCCGGGCACGCACGATCGGACGGCGAATGGGCACGACGGACCTTGCGCAGTCAAGGCCGGCCAATAACGAAGATAAGGAGACAAGTCATGAAATGGATCGCCCATGTGGCAAGCCCTGCGCGCAGGCTCCGGCTGTTTGCCACCGTGTTGCCCTGCCTGCTGGCCTCGGCGGCCGTCCAGGCCGCGGACTCCTGGCCCAGCCGTCCCGTACGGGTCATCGTCGCCTATCCGGCCGGCGGCGGCCTGGACTTCGTCACACGGGTGCTGGCGCAGCAATTGTCGAAGAAGTCTGGGCAAAGCTTCGTCGTGGAGAATCGCGCCGGCGCGTCGGGCCTGATCGGCGCCGATGCGGTGGTAAAGAGCGCGCCCGATGGATACACGATGCTCGTGGCCTCGCCCGCCGAAGTCCTGGTCGGCGCGATCGCCGGACAGAAAATGCCGTACGACCCCCAGCGCGACCTGGAGCCGGTGACGCTGGCGGGCGAAACGCCGCTGGTCGTCGCGGTGAACCCCTCCGTCAAGGCGAAGACCATGCAGGAGCTGCTGGCGCAGGCAAAAAGCAGCGGCACGCCCATGTCCTACGGGACGCCGGGCAATGGCAGCTCCATGAACTTCGCCGGCGAATCGATCAACCTGGTGGCCGGGACATCGATCCAGCATGTGCCCTACAAGGGCGCGGCACCCGCGGTCGCCGACCTGCTGGGCAATCACATTCCCATCGGCATCGTCGGCATGCCGCCCACCGTCCCGTATGAAAAGAGCGGACAACTGCGCGTCCTGGCGGTGACCAGCGACAAGCGCTCCGAAGCCATGCCCGATGTGCCGGCGATGGCGGAACTGCCGGGGTTCAAGGGATATCGATTCACGAACTGGATGGGTGTGTACGTGCCTGCCGGCACGCCCAAGGCAGTCGTGGACAGGATGGCGGCGGATATCGCCGCCGTATTGAAGCAACCCGACACGCGCGAGCTCCTGCTCAAGCAGGGCGTCGAACCGGTGGGCGGGACGCCGGCGCAGTTCACCGCCTTTCTTGCGAGCGAACGCGAGCGCTATACCCGCATCGCGCGGGAACGGCACATCAAGATCGATTGAAAGCGCCGATCGCCGGCCGGGTCTTCCCGCGGCGTGCCCGATCAGTCCGCGATATCGATCACGACTTTGCCCATGGCGCGTCCGCTGTGCAGGTGCGCGTGGGCCGCCTCGGCGTTTTCCAGGGAGAACCGGACCGGATCGAGCAGGGGCGCGAGCGTGCCCGCATCCACGAGCGTGGCCACCTCGCGCAGGATGTCGCCATGGTGCGCCAAACCCTGGCCCGTCAGCATGGGCAGCAACATGAAAATGCCGATCAGATCCAGGCTGCGCCCCAGGATGGGAACAAGATCGTGGGGCTCCCACGCGGCGCAGCTCACCAGACGCCCGTACAGCCGGGTTGCCAAGGCGGACTGTTCGAGCACAGCACCGCCGACCGTATCGAACACCACATCGAAGCCCGCGCCGCCCGTATGGCGCGCGACATAATCTTCCACGGGCATATCGCGATAGGGAATCGGCTCCGCGCCCAGGCGCTGTGCGACGGCCAGCTTGGCGGGTGTGGAGGCTGTCGCGTACACCTTCGCGCCGAATGCCTTGGCGATCTGGATCGCGACATGACCGACGCCGCCGGCCGCGCCGTGGACAAGTACGGTTTCGTCGACATTCAAGGCGGCGCGGTCGATCAGTCCTTCCCAGGCAGTGATGGACACCAGGGGAAGGGCGGCTGCCTCCCGCATGGACAGCCGGGCGGGTTTGGGCGCGACGAGTCGCGCGTCGACGGCGACGAATTCGGCCAGCGTGCCGGGCCGTCCTTTGACGCCGCCGGCGCAACCGTATACGGCATCGCCGACCGCGAAATCGCGCACACCCGGACCGACCTCGGTCACGATGCCCGCGAAGTCCATGCCCAGGATGGCCGGCAGGCTGGGTGCCGCCGGACCCATCAGGCCCGCGGCGATCTTCAGGTCGGCCGGGTTGACGCCCGATGCCTGCACGGCAATAAGGAGCTCCCCCTGGCCCGGCCGCGGGAGCGGAACATCGTCATGCAACCGGCCTGCCTTGCCGAATTCGGTTATTACATGGGCGCGCATCGGATCCTGCCTTTCTTGCCAAAAGAGGAGACGATACGGCCTGGCTTTGCATTGGCAAAACGACTAATTCTTATTGTTAGCATTCGATCTGTAAATGATAGACTGGCGCCTCGCAACGCAGGAGCCCGACATGGCAACGACTCAGCTGGAACTCGACAGTCTTCGGGCTTTCCTCGCCATAGCGGACCAGGGCAGCTTCACCGCGGCGGCGGGCAGCGTCGGCCGCACCCAGTCGGCCGTCAGCCTGAAGATACGCAAGCTCGAAGAAGCGCTCGGCAAGCCTCTGTTTCTGCGCAACGCCCATCGTACGACGCTGACCCCGGCTGGCGAGTTGCTGCTTGGCCATGCCCGCCGGCTCGTACGCGATAGCGATGCGGCGATCGCCCACTTGCGCGCTGCCGAGGCGGCGGGCGCCATCCGCCTGGGCATCGGCGAGCTCTTCGTGCCCGACCATCTGCCGCGCGTACTGACCCGTTTCCGCCGGACGCATCCCAAAGTCCGTCTCGAAGTGCAGGTCGGGCTGTCGGCCGATCTCCTGAAAGAGATGCGCGCGGGCGCGCTCGATCTGGTGGTCGCGAACCGCGAGGGCGACGACGATACGGCCGGGAGGGTGCTATGGACCGAACCCTTGAGGTGGGTGGCGGCGCAGGATTTCGAATGGAGCGAGGACGGCCCGGTGCAGCTCGTGGCATTGCCGGCGCAATGCACGTATCGGCGTATGGCCATCGACGCGCTCGCGGGCATCGGACGGACCAGCGAGGTGGTTTATGCCTGTACCAGTCTATTGGGCGTCGAGTCAGCCATTGCCGCCGGTGCCGGCGTGGCCATTCTTGGACAGTCTTCGCTGCGCCGCAATCCCGGCCTGCGGGACATAGGGCAGAACCTGCCCCTTCTTCCGGATTGCCGGATCGCGATATTCGGCGAAGCCGGCGCCGACCACGACGCCGCGCACGCGCTGATTCGCTTCATCGAAGACAGCCTGACGTCCGAATCGTCGCTGTTCAGGGCGTAGTCACCCAGCGCGGAAAAAAGAAATTTCCATGTCGCCGTAACCGATCCGTGCTCTTGGGCGAACTACCGGGTGTGCTGCCCGCACCCGGGACGTACGCGTGCCGCGTTTCCCTGGACACCTGAATCGAAAGGCGTGGAAAGAAATGTCGATGGTCACCGAGCAAGACGAGCATAGCAAGTACCTGGGCCAGTTCATTCCCCTTCAATACCATCACGTCATGCTGATGGATGCGAACCGGATGAAAAACTTCAAGGCCGCCATCGACCATGTCGTCAGGCCGGGCGCGAAGGTACTGGAATTGGGCGGGGGCACCGGCGTTCTCTCCTGGTTCGCCGCTGCCAAGGCGGACAAGGTATGGTGCGTGGAGTTCAACCGCGAGCTGGTGACCGAGGCGAACCGCTTCCTGGACATGAATCCGAACGGCGATAAGGTCGAAGTCGTCCATGCCGATGCATTCGACTACCTGCCACCGGAGCCTGTCGATGTCATGATCTGCGAGATGGTGCACGTCGCCATGCTCAGGGAAAAGCAGGTCGAGATGATGGAATCGTTCAAGCGGCGCTACCGCGAGCGCTTCGGACCGGACCTGCCGATCCTGGTGCCGACCGCGGTGGTGATGGCCGTGCAGCCCTTGCAAAAGGCCTATGATTTCGAGGGTTTCCAGGCACCCATCATCCAGGTGGAGGAGCTGTCGGGAAATGAACCGGGTACCTTCGAATTGGGTGCTCCCGCGGTCTATAGCGTGCTCGATTTCACGCTGGACAATACCCTGGACATCGCCTGGGAGGGCACGGTGGCGATCGAGCGGAGCGGTATGGTCACTTCGCTGCGCTTTATCACCAAAAACATACTCGCGATGGTGATGGAGCGTGGATCGACGATCGATTGGCTCAACCGCTACATGTCATTTCCGCTGCGGACGCCGGTACGCGTCGAAGCCGGCGATACGCTGCGGATCCGCTTCCAATACCGTGCCGGTGACTTTATTTCGGTCCTGATGGACGCGCTGCAGGTAGAGGTGGTCCGCTAGCAGCGGCGCGCGTTTGCTTCGGGCGCGGCGGCAAAGCGTCAACGCCGCGCACGCCGATACCCCGCGCGTCGCCGTCCCGGGCGCGTTCAACCCCGCCGTGCCGCTTCGATCTTCGCGATGTCGATTTTCCGCATCTGCATCATGGCGTCGAAAGCGCGCTTGGCCGCGGCGGGGTCGGGATCGGTGACCGCTGCGGTAAGGGCGCGCGGCGTGATCTGCCACGACACGCCCCATTTGTCCTTGCACCAACCGCACGCGCTTTCCTGGCCGCCGTTTTCGACGATCGCGTTCCACAGCCGGTCGGTTTCGGCCTGGTCATCGGTCGCGATCTGGAACGAGAACGCCTCGGTGTGCTTGAACATGGGGCCGCCGTTCAAGCCCAGGCAGGGAATGCCCGCCACGGTGAACTCCACCGTCAGGACGTTGCCCTGCTTGCCGGAAGGATAATCGCCGGGGGCGTGATGGACGGCGCGGACTTCGCTATCCGGGAACGTGCGCGCGTAGAACTGCGCGGCTTCCAGTGCGGTGCCGTCGTACCAAAGACAGACTGTATTCTTGGCGACCATGCGTGTCCCTCCCGCTCGTGACCGTTGCCGATAGGGCGTCGGTGCCTGGCGGGAATTCTACCGCGCGGTATGCGCGGCGCCGGCGCGCCTGCCGATCCGCGGGGAGCAGGGGGGCAACGCATGCGCGATTGCCAGCCGGCAAGTCCGTCCGGCAATCGCGTGGACGAGGCGCCAGCTTCGACCGACCATGGCTGGACCGCGGTCGGTAAGCTGTCGCCGCGCGTGCTCAGCTGCGGTCGGTGACTTCGACCAGGTGATAGCCGAATTGGGTCTTTACAGGACCCTGTACGACTTTGACCGGGGCGCTGAATACGACTTCATCGAATTCACGCACCATCTGGCCGGGGCCGAAAGTGCCCAGGTTGCCGCCGTCGCGGCCGGAAGGGCACTGGGAATGTTCGCGCGCGACCTGGGCGAAATCCGCGCCGCCTTCGATGGCGGTCTTCAGTTCTTTGCATTGCTGTTCCGTCGGAACCAGGATGTGGCGTGCGGTGGCTTGAGCCATGGGTATCTCCTTGTCAGAAAGTGAACCGGCAAGCGTAACCCAATCGGGCGATGCGTGCCGTCACGCGTTGAAAGCCAATATGCCCGTTCCCGCGGGCGCGATACCCCGCGCAGCCGGCCGCCCGGTCAGTGTCCGCGCGCCTTCAGCTGCGCGTCCAGCCGCGGATAGACGCGTCTCGCATTGCCTTCGAAAATCTTGAAACGCGCTTCCGGCGTGATGTCGGCCGCGACGACGTAACGGCGCGTGTCGTCGAAGTAATGTCCGGTCTCGGGATCGATGCCGCGCACGGCGCCTATCATTTCGCTGGCGAACAGGATGTTGTCGACGGGGATGACGCGCGTCAGCAGGTCTATGCCCGGCTGGTGATACACGCAGGTGTCGAAGAAGATGTTGTTCAGCAGATGATCCTGCAGCAGGGGTTTCTTCAACGCCTGCGCCAGGCCGCGGAAGCGGCCCCAGTGGTAGGGGACCGCGCCGCCGCCGTGCGGAATGACGAGCTTCAGCGTGGGAAAGTCCCTGAACAGATCCGAATCCAGGCATTGCATGAAAGCGGTGGTGTCGGCGTTCAGGTAATGCGCACCGGTGGTGTGGAAGCAGGCGTTGCAGCTCTGGCTGACGTGCACCATGGCCGGCACATCGTATTCGACCAGCTTTTCGTATAGCGGATACCAGTAGCGGTCGCTCAAGGGCGGGCTGGTCCAGTGACCGCCGGAAGGGTCGGGGTTCAGGTTGACCGCGACGTTGCCGTATTCCTCCACGCAGCGTTTCAGTTCGGGCAGGCAGGTGGCCACATCCACGCCAGGGCTTTGGGGCAGCATGGCCGCGGGCACGAAATGGTCGGGAAACAGCGAGGCGACGCGGAAGCACATCTCGTTGCAGATGGCCGCCCAGGTGGACGAGACCTGGAAGTCGCCGATGTGATGCGCCATGAAACTGGCTCGCGGACTGAACACCGTGATGTCATGGCCGCGCTCTTTCATGATGCGCAGCTGGTTGGACTCGATGGCTTCGCGCAGTTCGTCGTCGCCGATGCGGAGTTCCGAGGCCTGGGGCGCGGGTGTGCCATCGTTGAAGGAAGCGATCTGGCGCTTGCGCCAGGTTTCCAGCGCGGCGGGGGCGGTGGTGAAGTGTCCGTGACAATCGATGATCATGCCAACTCATCCGGTAAGGCCGCGCGGCTGCCGGCACGGCCAGGTTGCATCTTGTGGAAGTATCTCCTCCGGGAAGGGCGCGAGCGCGCCGGCCATCCTGGGGGGAACTATGTTGCGATTGGCACCCGGCCGCGTCAAATATATATTTTCGCGGCTTTCCATATCGGAATCGAATAAATCGCGGGGCAATCCACGAAGGGGCATTGCGGTCGCCGGCCGGCCCGTTGGTGCGGCAGGTATGCCATGACGGGCCGGTTCGCGCGCGGTTCCGACTTACCAACTGGCCGAATACCGACCGTCGAAGGGCTGGTTATCCAGGTCCCCGAAATCATTCGCGTGGTAATTCGCGGGGTCCGCCGCGGCGCGGCTTTCCGTTCGCGACATGCTGCTGCGGGAGCCGGAATCCGGCATGGCACAACCCGCCAGTGCCAGGGCCAGCAGGGCGCCGGCCACGGTCAAGGTCTTCATGGCTAACCTCCAGAACGATGTCCGCCGGAAACGTGGCAGCCGGCCGGAGCCGACGCCGTTCTCATCCCTTTCCGGGCTAGCGATTCACGCCGGATGCCAGCGCGAAATGAACCATGGAGATAGCCGGCCGCGCGCCTTGCAGGATGCGCGCGGGCAGCGTGACGCCTTCATTCTGCGATTTCCGCGTATCCGGCGTCCATGGATGTTTCCTTAGTTTTTCTCATGGCTCGCGGCGGTGCACCGTCGCCCGGCGCTTCGCGCGGTACCACCGACATGAGGGTTTTCCTCCATGGCTGCTTTGGGGCTGCATAGATAGGATGTCCAACATCCTACACAAGGCCGGGTAGCGCATACCTGGACCGAAGCGATCCGCCGCGCGTGGCGCCTGGCGATGGGTACGCTTGCACAACACGACAGGAGACATCCCTTGGCTTTTGCCCCTTTGAAACGCTTCGTGGTGCTGGATCTGTCCCGGGTACGGTCCGGCCCCGCCGCCGTGCGCCAGTTCGCCGATTGGGGCGCGGACGTGATCAAGATCGAAGAGCCCAGCGAGGTCAAGGACGACAAGCCGGGGGGCGCGGCCAAGTTCAGCGATTACCAGAATACCCATCGCAACAAACGCAGCCTGACACTGAACCTGAAGCACCCCGAAGGCAAGGCGGTGTTCATGGAGCTAGTCAAGCGCGCCGACGTGCTGGTCGAAAACTACCGCCCGTCCGTGAAGGCCAAGCTGGGGATCGACTATGAGTCCCTGCGCGCGGTGAATCCGCGCCTGGTCTATGCCAGTATTTCGGGCTTCGGCCAGGATGGGCCTTACGCGGACCGGCCGGGCCTGGACCAGATCGCGCAGGGCCTGGGCGGCCTGATGTCGGTCACGGGCGAAGCCGAGCGCGGCCCCATGCGCGCGGGCATTCCGATCGCCGATCTGAGCGCCGGCCTGTTCGCCGCGATCGGTATCCTGATCGCGTTGCTGGCGCGCGAGGAGAGCGGGGTGGGGCGCTGGGTGCAGACCTCGCTGTTGCAGTCGCAGGTCTGGATGATGGATTTCCAGGCGACGCGCTGGCTGATCGATGGCGAAGTGCCGGCGCAGTCCGGCAACGACCATCCGACCAGCGCGCCGACGGGGGTCTATCCGACGGCGGACGGCTACATCAATATCGCCGCCATGGGCTCGGGAATGTTCACCCGCTTGTGCGAAGTGCTGGAACTGCCGGCGCTGGTGCACGATCCGCGCTTCATCGAGGCTGGATCGCGCGTGGAGAACCGGGCGGACCTGAATCGCGAAATCATCGCCCGCACACGCACCCGTAGCAGCGCGGAGTGGATAGACCGCCTGAATGCCGCCGGCGTGCCCTGCGGCCCCATCCTGTCGATGGACGGAACCTTCGAAAACGAGCAGGTCCGGCACCTGAACATGGTGCGGCAGGTGCGTCATGCGACCAAGGGCGACATCGCCATCATGGGCCAGCCGGTGATTTTCGGCGGCACCGAGCCGCCGGAACTGCGGGCGGCGCCGGAAACCGGCGCGCAGTCCGACGAAATCCTGGCGTGGCTGGGCATGGACGAGGCGCGGCGCGCCCGTTTGCGCGCGGCCGGCGCGATATGACACCATCGCGCCTTCGACGCACAACCCGGCAAACACCCTTATGGTCCGCAGCGAAACTCCCTCCGACGCGATCTTCGGCAGCCTGGCCCGCCCGGACAACCTGCCCGACGAAATCGCCCAGCAGATCCGGCAGAAGATCCTGAGCCAGGCTTTCGAGCCCGGCCAGCGCCTGCCCACCGAGCTGGAGCTGGCACAGTCGTTCGGCGTGAGCCGCAACGTCGTGCGCGAGGCCATCGCGCGGCTCAAGCTGTCCGGCTATATCGAGACCCGCCGGGGCGTCGGCAGCTTCGTGACGTCGGAAACGGGCCAGCGCAACTTCGAGATCCTGCCGCAGGACCTGCTGCGCGAGGATGCGCTGGAACAGGTCTACCAGCTGCGGGTGGAGATCGAAGCGGGCGCGGCGGCGCTGGCGGCCGAACAGCGCACGGAGGCGCAGCTGGAACACCTGCGCGCCGCGCTCATCATCGCGGATGCTTCCAGCGACGATTGGCGCGAAGGCGCCGATACGGCGCTGGACTTCCACATGGCCGTGGGCCGGGCCACCAATAACCCGTATTTCGTGCGACTGCTCGCGCATTTCGGCCATGCCATCGGCGACGCCGTGCGCACGCTGCGCTACGGCAGCACCGGGACGGACCGCGTGGCGCAGATCGAACGCGAACATCACCGCATCTTCGACGCGATCGCGGCGCGCGACAGCGAGGCGGCCCGCCAGGCCATGCGCCTGCACTTGATCAACGGCATGCAGCGCCGCCAGGCGCTGCTCAAGGGAAAGCAGCAATGAGCACCGAACGTATCCTGCGCGATCGCATTACCGACAACATCATCGTAGAGAAGCGCGGCGGCGCGGGCTGGATCACCTTCAACGATGCCGGCCGGCATAACGCGGTGTCGGTCGCGATGTGGGAAGCGATTCCAGTCGCCCTGGCGGCGCTGAACGAAGACCCGGCGATACGCGTGGTAGTGGTGACTGGCGCCGGCGACCGCGCCTTTGTCAGCGGCGCCAACATCTCGCAGTTCGACAATATGCGCTCGGGAGAGCAGGCGGTATTGGCGTACGAGAAAGTGGCCGAGGCCGCGCAGTTGGCGCTGTACGACTATGACAAGCCCACGCTCGCGCGCATCAAGGGCTATTGCATCGGCGGCGGGCTGAACATCGCCCTGTGCTGCGACCTGCGCATCGCGTCGGACGACAGCTCGTTCGCGATTCCGGCCGGCAAACTCGGACTGGGCTATCGCATGACGGCCATCCGCAATCTGGTGACGGCGGTCGGAGCGGCCCGTGCACTGGAGATCTTCCTGACCGCGAAGCGATTCAATGCGGCCGAGGCCGCCGAGCGCGGGCTGCTGCACAAAGTGGTACCGGCCGATGCGCTGGACGCCACCGTAGAGGACTATGTCCAGGCGATTTCCGCGAACGCGCCGCTGACCTTGAAGGCGGGCAAGAAGATGATCCGCCAACTGCAACGGATCGGCCCTGAAGTCGACATGGACGCGATGACGCGGCTGGTGCTGGATTGCTTCGAGAGCAACGATTATCGCGAAGGACGCAAGGCCTTCGCGGAAAAGCGTCCGCCGGTGTTTACGGGCACCTGAGTACCCGCCGCGCGCCGGCATCGCCCGGCGGCCCGGCGGCGGCTTGATTCAACCACGATGACTATGCGGGGGCTGTCGCCCCGCAGGACCTCGCACGCCTGTCGCGAGCAAAAAAACGATGACAACGAGGAGACACAGCATGAAGAAAACCCTGGCGGCCGCGCTGGTGGCGGCGGGCGTTCTGGCGGGCTTGCCCGCCGCCCGCGCCGCGTATCCGGAGCAGCCCATCAAGATCGTCATCGGCTACGCAGCCGGCGGCACCACGGACATCCTGGCCCGCGCGCTGGGCGAACAGCTGGGCAAGATCCTGAACCAATCCATCATCATCGAGAACAAGCCCGGCGCGGCGGGCAACATCGCCGCCGCCTATGTGCAGCAGGCAGCGCCGGATGGCTATACCCTGTTCATGGCGACGGTGGCGAGCCACGGCATCAACCCCGCGCTGTACAAGGACAAGCTGGGCTATGACCCGAAAGGCGGCTTCGCACCCGTGGGCATGGTGGCGGCCATTCCCCTGGTGCTGATCGCCAACCCGAAGCTGCCGGCTCGCAATGTGGCCGAGCTGGCCGCCCTGTGCAAGGCCAGGGGCGGGGAAATGAACTATGCATCCAGCGGCAATGGATCCCCCGTGCACCTGGCCGGCGCGATGTTCGCGCAGGCGGCGCACGTCAATATCGTTCATGTGCCGTATCGCGGCGGCGCGCTGGCCAACACGTCCGTCATGACGGGCGAGACGCAATTCAGCTTCGCCACGCTGCCGGCGGCGCTGCCGCAGGTCAAGGCCGGTACGCTGCGCGCGCTGGCCGTCACCACGAAGGCGCGTTCGGACCAGTTGCCGGACGTGCCAACCGTCGCCGAAACGCCGGGATTCCAGGGGTACGAAATCAATACCTGGAACGCGCTGCTGGCGCCCAGGGGCACCCCTGAAGCGGCCGTCGACAGACTGAATGCGGCGCTCGCGCAAGCCATGGCCTCGCCGGAACTGCGCAAGCGCTTCCAGGCAGAGGGGGCGATGCCGCAGACCAGCACGCCGGCGCAACTGGGTGCCTTCATCGATGGCGAGCTGAAGAAGTGGGCGGGCATTGTGAAGGCGGTGAATATCAGGATCGACTGAGCGGCCGCCCGGCTTGCCAGGGGTGGGCAGCCTTGCGCAAGGGGCAAGAAAAAATCCCAGGCTGAAGGCCTGGGATTTTCCGTAGCGCTTGCCGTATCTGCGGCGTGTCAGTCCTGGCGCATGCCGGTGGCCTTGACGACGGCGCCGAGGCGGGCGCGTTCTTCATCGCAGAACTTGATGAAGTCGGCGCGCGTGCCGCCGACGGGCTCGATGCCCAGATCGGTCAGGCGCTTGACGTTGGCCGGGTCCTTCATGGCCGCGTCCACGGCGCCGGCGACCTTGTCCAGGATCGCGTCGGGCGTGCCCTTGGGCGCGTGCACGCCGGCCCAGTGGGCGATCTTGATTTCCGGAAAGCCTTGTTCGGCCGCGGTGGAGAGCTCCGGATAGGCCTTGATGCGTTCGGACCAGGTGCAGGCCAGGGCCTTGAGCTTGCCGGCACGGATCATGGGCAGGACGACGATGCTGGCCTCGGACGTGGCATCGACCTGGTTGCCGACGACGGCGGACACGGATTCGGAGCCGCTCTTGTACGGAATCAGATCGAGCTTCGCGCCGTAGGTGGTCGTCAGGATGCCTTCCACGAAGTGCGGCGTGCTGCCGGTGCCGGCGGTGGCGAAGTGCAGGCCGTGGTCTTTCTTGGAAGCCTCGACGAAGTCCTTCAGCGACGAATACGGCGAGCTGGCGGGCGCCACGACGACCGACGGAGCCAGGCCCACCATGGCCACGGGTACCAGGTCGCTGTCCTTGTACTGGACTTTGCGGATCATGCTGTTGGAGATAACGCCGGCCGCGCTGATCAGGAAGGTATAGCCGTCATTGTCCGCGCGCGCCACGTAGTCCGTGCCGATGACCGCGCCGGCGCCAGGCTTGTTCTCGACGACGACATTGGCGTTCAGGTTCTTGGCGATGCCTTCGGCCGCGGCGCGGCCCAGCAGGTCATTGGCGCCGCCGGGCGCGAACGGAACGATGATGCGGATGGGCTTGGAAGGCCATTTGTCATCCGCGAAAGCGATCTTGGGTGCGATGGCCACGGTGGCCATGCCGAATGCGGCCGTATTGAAGCGGCGACGGGAAATATCCATGAAAGTGCTCCTGGTAAATCTTCTTTTTTTGTAGTTATGGTTAATAGTAGTTATTGGTGGGAGTCGTAATTTAACCCATTGCACGGCTTTTACACGCCCCGGAGCGCAGCCGGTCCCGCGGTGAAGAAGGGCTGGTCATCCCGCGCACCGCAGAGGGGCAAAACCCCTTGTGCGAGGGGTCGGGCGTCGCCGCGCGAGGGTGCCCGGCGATCCCGAAGGAGCGGCGATCAGGAATCCTGTCGCATTCCTGTCGCCTTGACCACGGCGCCCAGGCGGGCCCGTTCCTCTTCGCAGAACTTGACGAAGTCGGCACGCGTGCCCCCCACGGGTTCGATCCCCAGTTCGGTCAGGCGCTGGACATTGGCGGGATCTTTCATCGCGTGGTCCACGCCGGCGGCGATCTTGTCCAGGATGGCATCCGGGGTGCCCCTGGGCGCGTGCACGCCGGCCCAATGGGCGATCTTGATCTTCGGGAAGCCTTGTTCGGCAGCCGTGGAGAGTTCGGGATAGGCCTTGATGCGTTCGGACCAGGTGCAGGCCAGTGCCTTGAGCTTGCCGGCGCGGACCATCGGCAGCACGACGATGCTGGCCTCGGACGTCGCGTCGACCTGCCCGCCGATGACGGCGGATACCGATTCGGATCCGCTCTTGTACGGCACGAGGTCCAGCTTGGCGCCATAGTCGGTGGTCAGGATGCCCTCCACGAAATGCGGGGTGCTGCCCGTGCCGGCGGTGGAAAAATGCAGGCCGCCCGGACTTTTCTTCGAGGCGTCGACGAAGTCCTTCAGGTTGGTGTAAGGCGAGTTCGCCGGGGCGATCACCACGGACGGCGCCAGGCCGATCATGGCGACGGGTACCAGGTCGCTGTCCTTGTACTGGACCTTGCGGATCATGCTGTTGGAAATCACGCCCGCGCCGCTGATCAGGAAGGTATAGCCGTCGTTGTCCGCGCGCGCCACGTAGTCCGTGCCGATCACCGCGCCGGCGCCGGGTTTGTTTTCGACGATGACATTGGCCTTGAGGTATTGCGCGATGCCTTCGGCCGCGGCGCGGCCCAGCAGGTCATTGGCACCGCCCGCGGCGAAAGGGACGATGATGCGGATCGGTTTGGACGGCCATTTATCTTCCGCGTGGGCGATCCTGGGCGCAACGGCGATGCCGGCAAGGCCCAGGGCTGCCGCGTTAAGGCGGCGTCTCACGATGTCCATGTGTGTCTCCTCGAAGTCGTTCTTGTGTCTGGCGCACCAGCCGCCCGCAGGCGATCGGCGCGCGCCGTCATCGTCGAATGGATGCGGCCAGGCCATTATCCGCCCGCATCGGCGATGCGCGCATCATGGAGAGTCCGCGCTTGCTGGCGCCATCGGCTGTGCATCTGCCGCGGTGTTGGCGCTCGATTTTGATAAGTGCAATGGTGTGCGAATTGTTACTTGAGTTGTCACGTCAGATTCAGTAAGGTGCTCTCCGTTTTCGACACAGATGAACCCCCCTTCAGGAGTCCACATGTCTTTTCGCGGATTGACGGCCGCTGTGCTGCTTTGCTCCCTGACCGCCTGCGCCAATATGAATGGCGGCGGCGAGGATAAGATGAGTATGTCCTACCTCAGGCAACATCTGGTCTCGAACCAGACGACCAAGGCAGACGTGGCGCAGATGTTCGGCCAGCCGAGGTATAAGAACGAAGAGGCCAACGGCGCGGATTATTGGGCCTATTCCGAAGAACAAATCAACGGCAGGAACTATCTGACCGATGCCGCGCAATATATTCCCGGGCTGGGATCGCTGGGCAACGCGGCGGTGCAGTCGCAAACCAAGAAGCCCAACCGCGACCTGAATATTTTCTTCAACAGCAACGGCACCGTGCGTCAATTCAACACCAGTGGATCGACGGGAGCCGGTTCCTGAGCGTTGCGCACGGGCAGCATCCGGACGGATGCCGCATCGGGCTGTTCAACAAAAACCCGCGGAGCGTCGTGCTCCGCGGGTTTTTGTTTGACATGGCGCCGTCGGCAGGGCCCGAAACGCCGTCAGCCGGCGTCCGATCCTGCCAGCAATTCGCGCCAGCGTGGCAATCGTCCCTTGGCATCCAGCTCCGCGTGCAGGGACGCGCCTTTGCGGGCGAGCGCTTCCTGGATATCGGCGATGGCAGTGGCCAGCTCCGGATTCATCCCGATTTCCGTCAGCATGGCGGCCGCCTCGCGCATTTCTTCCGAGCGGCGCTGCCCGTGTTCGGTCACGCGGCCGATCAGGTACGCTTCGTAGCCGTCATCCCAGCCGACGCTGGGAAAACTGGCGGCCATCGACGCCAATACGCGGTCGTCCACGCCGAAGTGGCGCGCGGCCAGCATGGACTGCACGCACATGGCCTCCATGCCCTTGATCATGATGCTGCGGCACAGCTTGATGGCGGAGGCCAGGCCGATGTCGTCCGCCACGGCTTCGGTGCGCATGCCCAATGCGTTGAGCCGTGCGGAAATGGCACGCGCCGCCGGTCCGCCCAATAGCATGGGCACCCGGACCCCTTGCGGGGGAACGGGGGCCATGACCGCGGATTCGACGTAGTCCGCTCCATGGCCCTGGATCAGCGCGCTGTTCTGTTGCTTGACCGTGGGCGAAACGGAATTCAGGTCGATGAAAGCCTGGCCCGGCTTCATCAACGGAGCGGCGCTTGCCGCGACGGCGCCGGCCTGGCTGGCGGTCACGGCCGAAAACACCAGCTCGGCGTCCGCCAGGCAGTCGGCCAGGGAAGCCGCCGCGCGGGCACCGCTGTTTTCCGCGCGGTCGGCGATCTGCGCGCGAGTTGCCGGCGTTTCCAGCTTGATGTCGTAGATGGCGACGCGGCACGCTTGCGCCGACAGGGCCTTGGCGAAGATGGGGCCGACTTCGCCGAAGCCGACGATGGCCACGGCGGGCGGGGCGTTGCGGATGGGTTCTTGCATGCGGTTTGCTCCGATGTGTCGTGAGGGATCGCGGCGCCGCGTATCCGGTGAGTAATAATCCGAAGATCAGGCGAGATCGCGCCGCGGCACGCCGGGATGCGGCGCGTCGCCAGGCTCGCGCGTCGATGGGCCGCGCAGGCAGGCGTCGAACTTCTCGCGATCGAACATGCCTTCCCACTTGGACAGCACCAGGACGGCGACGCTGTTGCCGATGACGTTCGTGGTGGACGTGGCGATGGCCAGGATGCGGTCGATACCGAATAGCAGGCCGACACCGCTCAGGGGCAGGACGCGCGTGGACTGCAGCGTGGCGGTCAGCTTGACCAGTGCGCCCCCGGCCGCGCCGGCGCCGCCCTTGGACGTGACCAGCATGACGGCGAGCAGGGCCAATTGCTGCGACAGCGGCAAGGGCGTGTCGGTGGCCTGGGCGATGAAGCCGATGCCGCAGGCCATGTAAAGGCAGGCGCCGTCGATATTGAAGCTATAGCCCGCCGGCAGCACGAAGCCGACGACCGCCTCGTCGCAGCCGGCCTGGCTGAGCTTGGAGACCAGCCTGGGAAAGGCGGCTTCGCTGGCGGCCGTGCCCATGGCGATGACGGCTTCGTCCTTGATCAGCGCCAGGATGCGGAAGATCGACAATCCGGCCAGCGCCGCCACCAGTCCCAGGACCAGGAAGACGAAGATCAGCGCGCTGGCGTAGTAGGTAAGGATGTAGCGCACGAGATAGAGCAGGGTGGTGCCGCCGTAGCTGCCCACGGCCGAGGCCATGGCACCGAAGGCGCCCAAAGGCGACAGGCGCATGACGAACCCCAGCATCTTGAACACGACCGTCTGCGCTTCGCCGATCAGTTTCAGCGCGATCCAGTCGGGTTTGGCGGTCAGGCTGAGCGCCGTGCCCGCCAGCAGCGAGACGAAGAGGACCGGCAGGATATCGCCGCTGACGAAAGCGGAGACGAGCGTGCGCGGGATGATGGACAGCAGGAAGTGCGTCAGCGTGAAGTCGGCCGAGGCGGCCTTGATCACGCCGGCGGCATGCCCCGCGGACGCGTCCAGCGCCGCCGCATGCAGGCCGTCGCCGGGACGCAGGATGTTCACCACCGTGAAGCCCACCAGCATGGCGATGGTGCTGACCACCTCGAAGTAGACCAGCGTCTTGATCCCCAGCCGGCCCAGCTTGCGGAAGTCCTTGATGTGCCCGATACCGTGCACCACGGTGCAGAAAATGATGGGCCCGAGCATCATCTTCAGCAAGGCGATGAAGCCCTCGCCCAGCGGCCGCATCCGGACCGCGCCCTGTGGGTCCAGCAGGCCGAACAGGATCGCCAACGCGATGGCGATGAGGACCTGCACGTATAGCTTCTTCAGCGTCTTCACTGGGGTGCTCTCCCGGGAATGCGGCGTGGCATGGCCGCGCTATTCGGGCTTGATGCCGGCGAGCTGGGCGGCCGCCCTGGACCGCTCGTATTCGGCGCGCAGGAATTCGGCGAAGCCGGCGGAGGTCCTTTGCGATGCGGTGGCTTCTTCCATGCCCGAATCGCGCAGTTTGCCGGCCACGGCGGGCATGTCCAGGCTGGCCGCCAGCGCGCCCTGCAGCCGCTCCCGCGTGTCCGTGGGCGTTTTGGCCGGCGCCAGCAATCCGACGTAGCTGGAGGCGGTGAAGTCCTTGACCCCGGATTCGATCATCGTCGGGATATCCGGCGCGATCGCGGACCGCTGTGTCGCCGCGACCGCCAGAATGCGCACTTTGCCGGCGCGGTGCAGAGGCAGGGCGGTGGAGAGCTCCGTCATCGTGGCGTCCAGGGTACCGCCTACCAGGTCCGGGATCAGGGCGCCGCCGCCGCGATACGGAACGTGGGCCAGGTTCGCGCCGGCCGCGGCGTTCAGCCGCATCAGGGTCAGATGGGTCGCGCTGCCCACGCCAGACGTGCCGGTGTTGATGCGCCGTTTTCTGGAAAGCGCGAACAGTTCGGCCAGGGTATGGACGGGCAGGCCGGGCGTGACGACCAGCACATGCGGAACGTAGCCCACCATGCCCACGGGCGCCAGGTCGCGCAGCGGATCGTAGGGCAGATGCAATTGCACGAAGGGATTGACCGTCATCGGGCCATTGGAGGCCACCAGCAGGGTGTAGCCGTCCGGTGTCGCGCGCACCACCATCTCGGCGCCGATGCTGCCGCCGGCGCCGGGTTTGTTCTCGACCACCGCCGACACGCCCAGGGCCTGGGTCAGCCCGGCGCTGACCACGCGTGCCGTCGTATCGACATTGCCGCCAGGCGCGAAGGGGACGATCAGGTGCAGGGGGCGGTCCGGGAAGCTGGCCGCCCGGGCGGCCGGCGTGAGCGCGGCGGCCAGCAGGCTGGCGCCGCCCAGCGCGAATGCGCGTCGGGTCATCGTCATGGAGTCTCCTTTATGTCTTTATTGACGGGGCGTTCTTCGACGTCCCCGTTCCTTTCGTCCGCGCTGCCGCGGCTTGGCCCGGTGTCCTGCGCGGGCGCGCTTTCCGCTCAGGCGGACGGGGGCCAGGCGGCGGCGGGGACTTCCACCTCACCGCGCATCAGCAGGCGCGCGGTACGCAGCAGGGCCGCTCGCGCCACCTTGTGCGGATCGGCCGGATCCAGCGAGAGCTGGACGCTGAATTCGCCGGTGGGGTGTTCCACCGACACAGTCCTGTCCTGGCCGGCCGGCGTGCGCGCGATCCCGGCGGCCACCGAGTCGTCCATGACGCAGGCCGTCGCCACCGTCACCGCGGCCAGTACGCCTATGGCCTCATGGCAGACGTGCGGAATGAAACAGCGCGTGCAGACGCTGCCGCCGTCGCGTGGCGGGGCCAGCAGGCACATCTTCGGAAAGGGCTTGCGCGACACATCGCCCAGGCCCATCAGCGCGGCCGCCTTCAGGCGCAACGCTTCCAGGCGCTGCTTCAATTCCTCGTCGGCGTTCAGTTCGGCCACGGTTTCATATCCGCTGCGGCCCAGGTCGGCGGCGCGCATCAGCACCATGGGCATGCCGTTGTCGATGCAGGTGATCTCCAGGCGTCCCAGGCCGTCGAGCTCCACCACGTCCAGCGCGCGGCCGGTAGGCAGCAGGCCGTCGCATACCGAGCCGGCGGTGTCGAGGAAATTGATCGAGATCGGCGCTGCCGTGCCGGGCACGCCGTCGATGCGCGCGTCGCCGTCGTAGGCGACATGGCCCTGCGGCGTTTGCACCGTGATGTCGCATTGCATGCCGGTATTGACCGTCAGCACGCGGAACGTACTGGTGGCGCCCTGCGGTTGCAGCATGCCGGTTTCGAGCGCGAAGGGGACGACGGCTGCCAGCATGTTGCCGCAATTGGGCGTCGTATCGACCGTGGGTTCGGCCACCGACACCTGGGCGAAGAGGAAATCGACGTCCACTCCCGGCGTGGCGCTAGGCGAGACGATGCCTACCTTGCTCGTCAGGGGATGGGCGCCACCCAGGCCGTCGATCTGGCGCTTATCCGGCGACCCCATCGCGGCCAGCAGCACCGCGTCGCGCGCGGCGACATCGGCGGGCAGGTCGGATGCCTTGAAGAATGGCCCGCGCGATGTGCCGCCACGCATCAGTATGCAGGGGATCGACCGCTGCCTTTGGTTTTTCCGGGCATCCATGTAGTCTCCGACCTCGCTTTCTATTTGCGTCGAGTATCGGCTGCATGGTGGACGGACGGGTTGCCTTGTACGACGATCGCCGTTCTAATATTTTTATTTCGGTGGTGCGGCACAGCATGGAATACCCCAATGGCGCCGACGGCGGGCTAAGCCTGCATCATCTGCACGTTTTCACCTCGGTGGCCCAGGCCGGCGGCGTGCGCCGCTCCGCCGAAGCGCTGTTCCGGGCCTCTTCGGCGGTTACCCGCGCAGTGGGCAACCTGGAGCACAGCCTTGGGGTGGCGCTGTTCGAGCGCAAGGCTACCGGCATGCTGTTGACGGCCGCGGGTGAGGCCGTGTTGGAGCGTGCCCGGCGTATCGAAGCGGAACTGGACGCCGTGCGCGACGAAGCCCTGGCGCTGCGGCGCGGGCAGGGCGGGGCAAGCGGCGTCGCGGCGACCGCGGCGCTGTTCCATACGCGGCGGCTGACCAGCGCGGCCCTGCTCGCCGATGTGCATCACATGTCCACCGTGGCGCATGCCTGCGGACTGACGCAGCCCGCCATCAGCGCGTCGCTCGCCAAGCTCGAAAAGAACCTGGCGCAGCGGCTGTTCCAGCGCACGGCGCGCGGCATGGTACCCACGCCGGTCGGCGAGCGCTGGGTCGTCCGCTTCAAGCGCGTATTGGCGGAGCTGCGCAATATTCAGGCGGATATGGCCGCCTTGAACGGCGCCCTGGAGGGTGTGGTGACCGTCGGCGCGCTGCCGATGATCCGCACCATCGTGCTGCCGGCCGCCATCGCCAACGTGCTGGCACGCCATCCCAGGCTGCGCATCCGCACGCTGGAAAGCCCGTATGGGGACTTGTGCGCCCGGCTGTTGAGCGCCGAGGTCGACTTCATCCTGGGCGCGCTCCGGCCGCTGCACGATGCTTCGCTAAGCACCCGCCTGCTGTTGCACGAGGATATCGTGCTGATCGCCCGCGCGGGCCATCCGCTGGCGGGGCGGCCGGTCGGCTTCGACGATCTCGCCCGCTACCCCTGGGTGCTGTCGCGCGCTTCCACCCCGCTGCGCGACCAGCTCAACGATTTTTTTCGCCGCCGGGGGCAGCCGCTGCTGGTGCCTTCCGTGGAGACCGCGGACCTGGCGCTGCTGCGCGGCCTTTTACTGCATTCCGACATGCTGACAGCCCTCTCGGTACATCAGCTGCACTACGAGTTCGAGGCGGGCGGGCTGGTCACGCTGGATTTTCCCCTGGACGGCATGCGACGCGAAATCGGCGTCACCACGCGCACCGGCGCGCAGCTGTCGCCCGGCGCGCGCGAGCTGCTGGACGAGATATCCCGCCTGGCGGCGGCGATGGCGGAAGACGGCGTCGCCACGCCGGTCGGCGCATAAACGGAATAGAACGGACGCGGCGACACAAGGCAACCATGCCGATGGCGCTTGCCCGCATACTCGCCCGCATCCCGCGCTTAACAGAAAAAGATGAGGCGACATGAAAACCGTGCCACCCCCGCATTCCCATCCCGGCAAGCCGGCGTACACCTTGCCGGCCGGCAGTTGCGATGCCCATGTGCACGTGTACGGACCGGTGGCCCGCTTTCCCTATGCGGCCGATCGCGCCTATGACCCGCCGGAGGCGCCCATCGAGCGGCTGCAGGCATTGCATCGCCTGCTGGGGGTGGAGCGCGCGGTCATCGTGCAGGCGACCGTGCACGGGACCGACAACCGGGCGATGCTGGACGCCATCTCGCGCGCGCCGGATCGGTATCGCGGCGTGGCGCTGGTGGCGCCCGATGTGTCCACCGATGAACTGCGACGGCTGCATGCGGGCGGCGTGCGCGGTGTCCGCTACAACTTCATGCCGCACCTGGGCAAGTCGGCGGACCCGGCGGAGGTAAGGGCGATGGCGGCGCGCATCGCGCCGCTGGGATGGCATATCCAGGTCCACGTCACCGCCGCTTATCTGCCGGCGATACGCGGCTTCCTGGAATCGCTGCCGGTGCCGTTCGTCATCGACCATATGGGGCGCACCATGGTGGAAGACGGCCTGGACCAGCCGGCGTTGGCCAGCCTGCTGGATGTGCTCGGGCATGAACGTGCCTGGGTGAAGATCAGCGGGCCGGAGCGCATATCGGCGCGGCTGTCCCGGCAGGCGCAACCGTATGCCGATGCCGTGCCGTTCGTGCGGCGTATCCTGGATGCCGCGCCCGGACGCGTCGTGTGGGGCACGGATTGGCCGCATCCGAATGTGCGCGAGGTGCCGAACGACGGCACGCTGGTGGACCTGTTGCCTTCGTATACGGATGACGCCACCGTGCTGGAAAGCATACTGGTGGCGAATCCTCTACGTCTTTACTGGTACGACTGAAACCGTCTGCCGAAGCCGCGAGGCGGCATCCCGGCACACCCGGCCTTGCATCAACTGCCGGCGTACACCAGCATCGCGGCGGCCAGGTCTTCCGAGGCCGCGCCCACGGCCTTGTAGACGGTGATTTCCTCCGGCGTGCGGCGCCCGGGATGCTGGCGCCGGCACAGCGCCTCCAGCGTGGCCAGCACGCGGTCGCGGCTGAAGACGCCGGCGGCGATGGGCGACAGCAGGTCGCCCGCCTTGTCCAGGGCTTCCTCGGTGTCGACGAATACGGACGTATCGGCGAAGGTCGCGTCGTCGGACTCGCGCATGAAAGGCTGGAAGCTGCCGATCAGGTCGACGTGGGTGCCGGCCCGCAGGCACGCGCGCCGCACCAGCGGCTGTTGCGCGAGCGTGGCGCACGTGACGATGTCCGCCTCACGGACCGCCGCGTCCAGGTCCATTGCGACGTCCGCGTCGAATCCGTCGGCCGTCAGCCTGTCGGCCAGGGCACGCGCCTTTTCGGGATGGCGGTCCCAGACGTACACCTGCCGGATATCGCGCACGGCCGCGTAGGCCGGTGCGAGGGCCGTGGCCACGTTCCCCGCGCCCACGACAAGCAGGCGATGGGCATCCTGCCGCGCCAGGAAGGACGCCGCCAGGGCGGATGCCGCGGCCGTGCGCCGCACGGTGATCTGGTCGCCGTCGATCAGGGCCAGGGGTACACCGTTGGCGGCGTCGTACAGCGTATAGGTGGAATGCAGGCCGGGCAGCCCTTGCGCGCCGTTGCCCGGAAAGATGGTGACATGCTTGATCCCCAGATAGCCGTCCTGCCAGGCCGGCATGATAAGCAGGCTGTCCTTCGTGCCGTCGCCTTCGCGCAGGATGTGGTTGTGGCGGCGCGGTACCGTGCAGCCTTGGACGAACATCCGTTCCAGGGCGGGGATCAGCCGGTCAAAGGGCAGGCGGGATGCGGTCGTGGCGCTGTCGAATATCTGCAAGCTATCCTCGGGGAAAACGGGCCCATGGGCTTCGGAATGGCGATAAATTATCGTATCCGATAAAAACATGAATAGTAAGACAATTTCATAATAATTATCCCGATGTTGTCGGATCAGGCAGTAAATGGGCGTTTGCTAGAATTGCGGCACCCTTTTCCCTTTCACCCGCCGTGCGTCCCCGTCCGCGCGCAAACGAGGACGACGCGGTCGTACGGAAGCCTTTATGGATAGAGCGGTGAAACGTGCGCCCAGGGAAGCCGGAACGCATTCCGACGCGCCTGGCGGCACGTCGGGTCTTACTACGCCGGGAAACGATCCCGCCATGGGGGAAAACCTGCTGTCGCGCAAGCTGCGCCGGCTGCGGCGAGAGGCCCAGTTGACCCTCCAGCAGCTCAGCGCGCGCTGCGGGATTTCCGTGTCCACCTTGTCCAAGATCGAAAAGGGCCGGCTGTCGCCCACCTACGAAAAAATTGCCGCCCTGGCGCAAGGGCTGGACATACAGGTGGGCGAACTGTTCAACGACGAACCCCTGGCGGCCCCGACAGCGCGCCGCAGCGTGACGCGGCGCGGGCAGGGGGTGATACACGCCACCGCGCAATACGATTACGAAGTGCTGTGCGCCGAACTGGCGCACAAACAGTTCGTGCCCTTGCTGGCAACCATCAAGGCTCGCACGCTGAAGGCATTCCCGGCGATGCTGCACCACGCCGGCGAAGAGTTCATCTACGTCCTGCACGGCAAGGTCACCGTGCACACCGAGCATTATCAACCGATGGAGCTGGGTGAAGGCGATTCCTGCTATTTCGACAGCACCATGGGTCACGCCTGCGTGGCAGGCGACGAAGACGCGCGGATCCTTTGGGTGTGTTCGAACGCCACGTTGCCCAAGGCGGCCGGATAGGGCTTTGCCGCCGCGCGCCGTCAGGCCAGGGCGCGCGCGCCCTGGCCGTGGCGCCGTCACCGCGGCCAGGACACGCGTTCAGCCGTCGGGCCACCACCGTTTGATGTACGGATCGGCCGGGTGCGCAACCGTCGTGCAAGTCGGCGTATCCTGATGCTGCGATGCAAGCTCCTTTCCCGCGGGCCGCGAGGCCGGGGACCGGTCCAGCGTACGTAGTGCCTCTTCGACGAGGTTCGCATGCACAGGCGCATCTCCGCGACATCGTTGTTGCTGCTGGCCTTGGCCAGTGCATGCCAGAAGGCGCCCGAAGCGCCCACGCGCGAACCTGTCGCCGTGACCGTGCTGACCGTGGCGCAGCGCGATACCCCCGTCGATTTCGAGTTCACCGCCCAGACGCAAAGCTCGCGCGAGGTGGAAATCCGCGCGCGCGTGGATGGCTTCCTGGACAAGCGCGTCTACGTGGAAGGGGATCTGGTGCGCGAAGGCCAGACGCTGTTCCTGATGGATCCCAAGCCTTTCCAGGCCGCGCTGCAGACGGCCAAGGGACAGCTCGCCCAGCAGCAGGCCCGCTGGACGGTGACGCGCGCAAACCTGGCGCGGGTGCGTCCGCTGGTCGCGCAGAATGCGATCAGCAAGAAGGATCTGGACGATGCGGTGGGCAACGAGCAGGAGGCCGCCGCCGCCGTCATCGCGGCGCAGGGGCAGGTGCAGACGGCCGAGCTGAACCTGAGCTACACGACCATCAAATCGCCGCTGAACGGCCTATCCAGTTTCGCGCGGCAGCAGGACGGCAGCTATGTCACCGCGACCTCGCAGAGCCTGCTGACCTATGTCTACCAGGTCGACCCCATGTGGGTGAACTTCAGCATTTCCGAGAACGAGCTGCTGTCTTACCGCGACCAGATCGACAAGGGACGGCTGCGCTTTCCGCCCCGCAGCCAGTTCGACGTGTCCATCATCCAGGCCGATGGGTCCGTGTACCCCCAGGTCGGCCATATCGACTTCGCCAATCCGGCCTTCAGCACGCAGACGGGAACTTTCCTGGTCCGCGCTTCGTTCGCCAATCCGGACGGCGTGCTGCGCCCGGGCCAGTTCGTGCGGGCGCGCGTGTCCGGCGCGGTCCGTCCCAATGCCATTCTGGTCCCGCAGCGGGCCGTGTTGCAGGGATCCAAGAGCCATTTCGTCTGGGTGGTGGGCAAGGACGGCAAGGCGCGCGAACGGGTGGTGGAGGTCGGCACGTGGCATGGGGATGACTGGTTCATCACCGAAGGCCTGCAGCCGGGCGAGCAGATCGTGGTCGATGGCGCGATCCGCGTCACGCCCGATGCGCCGCTGAAAATCACGGCCGGCGGTGCCGGCCAGGGGGGCGCGGACAGCGCCGGGACGAAGGGGCAGGGGGAAGGCGCAGCGGCGACGGCAGCAGGCAGCGGCAAGAATGCCGGTCCGGGGGCGAAATGAATATTTCGCACTTCTGCATAGACCGTCCGATATTCGCGTCGGTGATTTCCATCGTCATCACCATCGCGGGCGCGGTCGCCATGCTGGTGTTGCCGGTTGCCCAGTATCCCGATATCACGCCGCCGCAGATCACCATCAGCGCCACCTATCCGGGGGCCAGCGCCGACGTGGTGGCCAATAACGTCGCCGCGCCCATCGAGCAGCAGGTCAATGGCGCCGACAACTCGATCTACATGAATTCCTCCAGTTCCTCCACGGGGAACCTTACCGTCAACGTGTTTTTCGAGATCGGTACCAATCCCGAATTGGCGCAGGTCGATGTCCAGAACCGCGTGAACCTGGCCCTGCCGCAATTGCCGCAGTCGGTGCAGGCCCAGGGCGTGCAGGTGCAGAAGAAGTCCTCCGCCTTCATGATGGTGCTCGCGATCTATTCGCCCGATCAGCGCTACGACGCGACCTATATCGCCAACTACACCAACATCTATGTGCTGGATGCCATCAAGCGCATTTCGGGCGCCAACCAGTCGGCCATCTTCGGCACGCCCGACTACGCCATGCGGATCTGGCTCAAGCCGGACCGCATGGCGCAATTGAAAGTGACTGCCGCAGACGTGCAAAAGGCGGTGACGAACCAGAACGAACAATTCGCGGTGGGACGCATCGGGCAGTCGCCCACCGCCGGTCCGGTCGAACAATCCTTCGCGGTGACGACGCGTGGGCGCCTGACGGACCCGACGGAGTTCGAAAACATCATCATCCGCGCGGCCAGTAGCGGTGCCGCGATCGTGCGGCTCAAGGATATCGGCCGCGCGGAGCTGGGCCAGAAGGATTATTCGATCCGCAGCAGCTACCAGGGCAAGCCCGCGACCCTGATGGCGGTGTATCAGCAGCCGGGGGCCAATGCCCTGGATGTTTCGAAGCAAGTCCGCGCGACGCTGGCCCAATTGAAGAGCAGCTTCCCGGAGGGCCTGGAATACAGCATCGCGATGGACACCACCGAGTTCACGCGCGCGTCCATCAAGGATGTCATCAAGACCTTTTTCGAGGCACTGGTGCTGGTGGTGGTCGTGGTGTTCGTATTCCTGCAGAGCCTGCGCGCGACCCTGATCCCGATCGTCGCGGTGCCGGTATCCATCGTCGGTACCTGTGTCGGCATGCTGGCGCTGGATTTCTCCATCAATATGCTGACGCTGTTCGGCATGGTGCTGGCGATCGGTATCGTCGTGGACGATGCCATCGTGGTCATCGAGAACGTCGAACGCAATATGACGGAGCACAAGCTGGACCCGAAAGCGGCCGCCAAACGCGCCATGGACGAAGTCGCCGGGCCGGTGGTGGCCATCGTGCTGGTGCTCTGCGCGGTGTTCATCCCGGTGGCATTCATCGGCGGCATCACCGGCCAGATGTACAAACAGTTCGCCATCACCATCGCGATCTCGGTGATTATCTCCGGCGTGGTGGCCCTGACGCTTTCGCCGGCGCTGGCCGCCCTGCTGCTGCGCCCGGGACATCACGAGAAGAAAGGGTTTTTCCGCTGGTTCGAGCGGTTTTTCAGCCGGATGACGGAGGGCTATACCAACGCCGTGAAGTGGATGATCAAGCGCCTGGCGGTGGGGCTGATCGTGTTCGCCGGGCTGGTGGCGCTGGCCGTCGTCATGATGCGCATCCTGCCGACCTCTTTCCTGCCGCCGGAGGACCAGGGTTATCTGCTGGGCCAGGTGATCATGCCCGACGCGGCCAGCCTGGATCGCACGGGGGCCGTGTCGCGGCGGGTCACGGATTACTTTCTCGATCAACCCGCCGTGGGCAGCGTGGCGATGGTGGACGGCTATAGCCTGCTGGATAGCCAGAACAAGAACAATGCCGCGACATTCTTCATCGGTTTCAAGAGCTTCGACGAACGCTACTCGTCGGAGAATATCCGTACGCAGAATGCCAGGGCCGTATTGCTGCGTGCCTACGAAACCCTGTCGCGCGTGCAGGAAGGCATCGTGCTGCCCGTGAACCCGCCCTCGATCCCGGGCTTGGGCACCACCGGCGGCACGGAAGTCTGGATACAGAGCCAGGGCGATGCCACCATCGCCCAGATGGCCGCGATAGTGCAGGAATACATCGCCAAGGCGCAGGCGCGGCCGGAACTGGCGCGCGTGACCTCCACCTTCAATGCGTCGTCCCAGCAGTTGCTGGTCGACGTCGATCGCGACAAATCCGAAACACTGGGCATCCCGGTCGAGGAGGTCTATAGCGCGATGCAGACCATGTTCGGCTCCCTGTATGTATCGCAGTTCAACCGGTCCAGCCGGCTCTGGCAGGTGATCCTCCAGGCAGATGCGTCGTACCGCCTGCGGCCGGAGGACCTGTCGCAGATCTATGTGCGCAGCAAGGCCGGCGATATGGTGCCGCTCAGCTCGATGGTAAGGACGCGCTACGTCACCGGTCCGGACCTGGTGACACGCTTCAATAATTTTCCGGCCATCAAGGTGACCGTCAATGCCGCACCCGGCTTCAGCAGCGGGCAGGTGATGCAGGCGCTGGAGGAAACGGGCGCGCAGGTGCTGCCATCCGGCTACACGCTGGGATGGAGCGGCGAAGCCTATGAGGCCAGGAAGGCGGGCAATACCTCGGTCCTGGTCTTCGCCTTCGGCCTGGTCATGGTGTTTCTGATCCTGGCGGCCCAGTACGAAAAATGGAGCCTGCCTCTGGGCGTGCTGATGACCGTGCCGTTCGCGCTGTTCGGCGCGCTGGCGGCGACGCTGTTGCGCGGACTGGAAAACGATGTGTATTTCCAGATCGGCCTGACCATGCTGGTGGCACTGGCGGCGAAGAACGCAATCCTGATCTTCGAGTTTGCCGTATTGAACCGCCAATCCGGCGCATCGGTGTTCGATGCCGCGGTCAGGGCGGCCAACGAACGCCTGCGTCCCATCGTCATGACGTCCCTGGCCTTCATCCTGGGCTGCGTGCCGCTGGCGCTCGCCACCGGGGCCGCCGCCAACAGCCGGCATTCGATCGGGACCGGCGTGATCGGCGGGATGCTGGGCGCGACGGCCATCGCCGTCTTCTTTATTCCCATGTTCTTCTACGTCCTGGAGAAATTCTCGGAACGCAAGAGCGACGATAGCAAGGCACCCGAGCCGCCGGCGCCGCAGGGTTCCCCGCCCATGCCTTCCGGAGGCTCGCCGGTTCCCGGCGCGCATGGCGCGGCCAGTGCCGGGCTGCGGCCGTCCGCGCAGCGGGAGGAGGAATGATATGCGCGCGTCGGCCGCCTCGCTGGTGACGTGCATCCTGCTGAGCGGCTGCCTGGTGGGGCCGGACTATAAGCGGCCGGAGGTCGATACGCCGCAGGCATTCCGCTTCGCCGACGGCGAAGCCCGCCAGGTCGTGGACACCCTGTGGTGGCAGCAGTTCCGGGATCCCGCGCTGGATGCCCTGATCGCCACCGCGTTGGCGCAGAACAAGGACGTGAAAATCGCGGCGGCGCGTATCGAGCAATATCTGGGGCAATTGCAAACCACGCGCGCGCAGCTGTTCCCGCAATTGGGCGCGGACGCGCAGGCCGGAAGGCAACGGCTGCCCATCGGCTCGGCCAATCTGCCGGAGAACACCGGGCCGGTATTCAACCAGTATTCGGCCACGCTATCGGCGTCCTGGGAGCTCGATGTCTTCGGCCGGCTGCGCCGGCAGACCGAGGCCGCGCGCGCCATGCTGCTGGCCACGGAGGAAGGGCGGCGCGCGACCATCCTGGCGCTGGTGGCGTCGGTGGCGTCGTCCTATATCAATCTGGTGTCGCTGGACCGGCAACTGGACATCGCCCATGCGACGGCGGCCAGCCGCGCCGAGTCGGTGCGCATTTTCACGCTGCGCTACAGCTACGGAGAAGTGTCGGAGATGGAGCTGGCGCAGAGCCAATCCGAATACCAGGCCGCGTTGGCGACCATCCCGCAGCTGGAACTGCAGATCGCGCAGCAGGAAGACGCGCTCTCCATTCTGCTGGGCCGCAATCCCGAAGCCGTGCCGCGCGATCGCGTCCTGGACCAGCTGGCGCTGCCGGAGATCCCCGCCGGCCTGCCGTCGGAACTGCTGACGCGGCGGCCCGACCTGCGGCAGGCGGAGCAGAACCTGATCGCGGCCAACGCGCTGATCGGCGCGGCCCGGGCGCTGTATTTCCCGTCCATTTCGCTGACCGGGGCTTTCGGCACGGCCAGCGGCCAATTCTCCAACCTGTTCACCGGCGCATCGCGAGTGTGGTCGTTCGCCGGTGCCGTTACCGTACCCATCTTCACCGCCGGCGCGATCGGCGGCCAGGTGCGCCAGGCCGAGGCGCAGCACCAGCAGATCCTCCTCGAGTACGAGAAAGCCATCCAGGTCGCTTTCCAGGAGGTATCCGACTCGCTCATCGGCTTGCGCAAAACGCGCGAGGCCCTGGTCGTGCAGGGCCGCCAGGTGGAAGCGCTGGGGCGCTACGCGCGGCTGGCCCGCTTACGCTACGAGGGCGGGTACACGAGCTATATCGAGGTGCTGGACGCCGAGCGCAGCCTGTTCAATGCGCAATTGACGCAGGCGCAGACGCAGGGCGCCGTGTTCGCCTCGATGGTGCAGCTGTACAAGGCGATGGGTGGGGGTTGGGTCATGACCGCGGAGGGCATGACGGTCGTCGGCGCTACGGCGGCACCGCCGCGTGCCGCGGCTTCGCCTTGAGTGGGGCGGCCTGTTCCTATGCGCGGTGTGCCTTCGCGAACCGTTGCCGCAGCCGGTGCAGGGGCGTGCGGCGGAAGGTTTCGTAGCGTTCTTCCTCTTCGGAGAATGCCAGCGACGGCTTGACCAGATCGCTGCGGCTGATCACGCCCACCAGGCGCCGCGACTGGGCGTCCGTCACGACCGGCACGCGTTCCAGCCCATGCACCGCCAGGCGGTTGGCGACGGTACGGCAGGTTTCGCCCGGCAGGGCCATGATGGGCACATTCGCGCCGAACAGGTCGGCCATGCGGTGGGCCTGCGGATTGGCCAGGCCTTGCAGCAGCGTATCGCGTTCGATCATCCCGACCAGCGCGCCATCGCGCACGACGGGGTATGCACGATGCGTCTGTTGCGCGCCGAAGGAGGTCTCCAGCGCGTCGCGCAGCCGCGTATCGGCGTCGACGGTGCGCGGGTCGCGCGTCATGACCTCGTGCACGAAGTGGCGCTCCAGCGGATCGATGCCGTATTCGCGGTAGATGTGATAGCCGCGCCGGGCGATTTTCTCCGTCAGGATGGAGCGGCGCATCACCAGCACCGTGAACCCGTATGCGCAGGCCGAGGCCGTCAGCAAGGGCAACAGGGCATTGATGTCGTGCGTCAACTCGAAGGCGAACAGTACCGACATGATGGGCGCGCGCATCATCCCGCCCAGCGTCGCGGCCATGAAAATCATCGGCCACAAGGCGGGTTGGCCGCCCGGCATGTACGGGCCGGCCACCGCGCCCACCGCGGCGCCCATCATCAGCAAGGGGGCAAGTACCCCACCCGAGGTTCCGGAAGCCAGGGAGATCACCCAGATCGCCGCCTTGACCAGGATCAGGCCGACGACCACGCCGACGGCGAGATTGTTGTGCAGCAGGTCGCCGATGACGTCGTAGCCCACCCCCAGCGCCCGCGGCTGGAAATAGCCGCCGATGCCGATCGCCAGGCCGCCCAGCGCCGGCCACCACATCCAGTGAAAGGGCAGCTTCAGGAACAGGTCTTCCATCTTGTACAGCGACGTGGACAGCCCCCAGGACAAGGCACCCGTGACCACGCCGGCGATGGCGCAGGCGATCAGCCCGACCGGGCCGAGTACCTCCGTCTGCAGCGGGAACAGCGCGCCGCCCTCCATCACCAGGGGACGGCAGAAGCCCGCCACCGCGCAGGCGATGGCAACCGGCAGCAGGCTGCGGGGCCGCAGTTCGAACAGCAGCAGCTCCACGGCCAGCATGACCGCCGCGATGGGCGTGCCGAACACGGCCGTCATGCCGGCGGTGGCGCCCGCCACCAGCAAGGTCTTGCGTTCGGCGCCGGTCAGGTGAAAGTACTGGGCGATCAGCGAACCGATGGCGCCGCCGGTCATGATGATGGGGCCTTCGGCGCCGAAGGGGCCGCCGCTGCCGATGGCGATCGCCGACGACAGTGGCTTGAGGACGGCGACCTTGGGCGACATCCTGCTCTTGCCGAACAGGATGGCTTCGATGGCCTCCGGGATACCGTGGCCGCGGATCTTTTCCGTGCCGTAGCGGGCGATCAGGCCGATGATCAGGCCGCCGGCCGCCGGAATGACGACGACCCACAGCCCGAGGGTATTGTCGGCGGGCGATCGGGCCTGCAGCGATACCGTCTGGAAGAAAAACAGGTTGGTGAAGAAAGCGATCAGCCGCAGCAAACAGTACGCGGTCAGCGTACTGAGCATGCCGATGACCGCTGCGATCGCCGCGATGCGCAGCAGACGGGCGCTGGCGGCGAAATCGCCCATGGATTTAGCTTCGTGCACGTTGATTCCAGGAGTTCGACGGGAAGGGGGCAAGCGCGCGTCCGGCGCCTGGGGCGGCGCGTAATAAGGAGAAAAAGGGGGCACGTATCGCGACGGCGACGGCAGCGCACGGACCGGTCGCCGGTCCGCTGTTATTATATCGTACTACGATGTATTTAATACCGCTTCGGCGGAAAGCCGTGCCGCCACCCGGGCACCCCGGGGTGAAGAGACGGGTGCCTGTCCCCGGCGTTTAGGCGCCGTGTAAACTGGCGGATTTTGATTCGGCGCTATGGATCCAGCCCCCCGGCGCACCGGCCTGAGCGGACCGAACCTGGTCCGCCTGCTTACCCGCCTGACGGATATCGACGTTTCGGAACCCAGGCAGTCCCTGGCGGACCGGCTCAGCCTTTGGCTGGGCTGGACGGACGCGATCGCGCTGTCCACCGTGCTGAACAGCAACCCACCCGCGGCCGGCGAAGCGGCGGGCGAAACCGATAGCGCCGAAGAGCAGGAGTGTGCCCGCGTGCGGACCGCGCTGGCCAACGCCATTACCGAAAAAAACCGCGCGCCCAAGGGGGCGGACAGCCACCCGCGCAACCGGGCCCTGGCGCCGGCCTCGCCAGCCAGGGCCCCCGTCGACTATGCCATTTATCGCCAACGCTATCTTTCACTGCAGCAGACCATGGAAACCGGCATCGCCGGCCTGCGCGCCCGGCTGCGCACCGCGATGGCCGGCAGGACGCCGGCCATGACGCAACTGGCCGCCGTCGACGCGATCATGGAACAGGCGCTGGGCGCGCGCGAGCACAACGCACTGGCGGCCGTGCCAGGGCTGCTCGAAACCCATTTCCACCGCCTGCGCCGCGCCGAGGCGGCCGCCCTGGCCGAGGCGGAGTCCAACGGCCAGGCGGCGGTCGCCAAGCCTGGCGCCTGGCTGGATGTCTTTCGCCAGGATATGCGCGGCGTACTGCTCGCCGAACTGGATATTCGTTTTCAGCCTGTCGAAGGCCTGCTCGCGGCGCTCCGCGCCAGCTAAACCCGGGATGTCATGACCAGAATTCTTTATATCGCTGCTTTTCTCGTCGGGCTGGCCGTCATCGGCTGGATCGGCGCGGGCTATGTCGGGTCGAACCCTCTGGCGCTTGCGGTCACGGCGCTGATCGGCGTGACCTACCTGGCAGGTACGTGGGAACTGCGCCGCTACCAGCAGGCGACGTCTTCGCTGGCCGACGCGCTGGGCAGGCTGTCCGACGCGCCGGCGGGACTGGCGGGCTGGCTCGATCAACTGCATCCCGCCTTGCGGGGGCCGGTGCGCCTGCGCATCGAGGGCGAGCGCGTGGCACTGCCGGGGCCGTCGATGACGCCTTATCTGGTGGGCCTGCTGGTGCTCCTGGGCATGCTGGGCACCTTCCTGGGCATGGTGGCCACGCTGCGCGGCACCGGCAACGCCCTGGCGAGCGCCACGGATCTGCAAGCCATCCGGGCCTCTCTGGCGGCACCGGTCCAGGGCCTGGGCTTCGCCTTCGGCACCTCGGTTGCCGGCGTGGCCACGTCGGCCATGCTGGGGCTGCTGTCGGCCTTGTGCCGCCGCGAGCGGATACTGGCGGCCCAGCAGTTGGACACCCGCATCGCCACCACGCTGCGCGGCCACACGCTGGCCCATCAGCGGGAGGAAACCTTCCGCCTGATGCAGCGGCAGGCCGAAACCTTGCCGCTGCTGGTCGACCGCCTGCAAGCCATGATGGCGGGCATGGAGCAGCGCAACCAGGCCCTGAACGACAATCTGGCCGCCGGCATGGCCGCGATGGAACGCCAGCACGCCGCGCTGAGCGAACGGCTGGCCGCCGGGCAGGCCGCCCTGGACCAGCGGCTGGCATCCGGCCAGGACGCCCTGAACGAACGGCTGGGCTCCGGCCAGCAGGCCTTCCACGATAAAACCGAGGCCGCCTATACGGGGCTGGCGGCGGCCGTGCAGCAGACGCTGAAGGACAGCGCCGCCGAAAGCGCCCGGCTGGCCGCCACGGCCTTGCAGCCGGTGATAGAGGCCACAATGGCCGGCATGGCGCGGGAAACCGCCGCCTGGCGCGATGCGGTCGCGCTCGCCGTGCAACAACAGCACGAGACCGTGACGCAGGCGGTCGAACGCCAGCACGATGCCCTTACCCGCGCGACGGACCGGCAACACGAGGCCATCACCGAGGCCACCCGGCGGCAGCACGATGCCATCACGCAGGCGGCATCGCAGCAGCGCGATGCCATCGCCGACGCCGTCCAGCGGCAACTGGAAGGGATGTCGGCGCGATTCGAAACGGCGGCTGCCACGGTAAGCGAGCTGTGGCGCGAGACGCTGGCGCGGCACGGCCAGGCGAACGATGCGCTGGCGGGCGACCTGCGGACCACCTTGCAGCGCTTTGCCGATACCTTCGAACAACGGTCGGCCGGCCTGATCGACGGCGTGGCCGCCAAACTGGACGGCGCGACCGCGGGCATGAGCGCGGCATGGACCGACGCGATGTCCCGTCAGGAGCATGCCAACGGCCAGCTGGCGCGGGACAATCAGCAGGCGCTCGCGGCGGTCGCGGCCGCCTTCGAACGGCACTCTGCCGCGCTGCTGGAAAAAGTGGAAGGACATTCCTCCGCCGTGCTGGACAAGGTCGAAGGCCATTCGCTGTCCCTGCTGGGCCGGGCCGACACCCATTCCGCCTCGCTGATGGAGAAGGCAGAGGGGCATTTGTCCTCCCTGGCGGACCGGATAGAAGCCCATGCCTCGGCCTTGCGGCAAGGACTGGAGCAGCATTCGTCCTCCTTGCTGGATAACGTCCAGCAACATTCGGGCGCGCTGTTGCAGGCCGTCGAAGACGCGCAGACCCGGCAGCAGGCGGCACTCGAATCGCGCGACCAGCAACGGCTGGACGCCTGGACGGCCAAGCTCGACGCCATCGCCGGCGGCCTGCACGCGCAGTGGCGCGAAACGGGCGAGCAGACCGCCGCCCGCCAGCAGGAGATCTGCGAGACCCTGTCCCGCATTGCACTGGACATTACGGAGCAGACGCAGGCCCGGGCCCGCGACACCATCGCCGAGATCGAGCGCCTGGTGCAGGCCGCGTCCGAAGCACCGAAGGCCGCGGCGGATGTCGTGGCGGAACTGCGCCAGAAGCTGTCCGACAGCATGGTGCGCGACAACGCCATGCTGGAAGAACGCGGCCGCTTGCTGGATACGCTGGGCACATTGCTGGATGCCGTGAACCGCGCATCCACGGAACAGCGGGAGGCCGTGGACGCGCTGGTGTCGACCTCCGCGGACCTGCTCGCCCGCGTCGGCGGCCAGTTCACCGATACGCTGGAAGCCGAAACCGCCAAGCTGGCCGACGCGGCCGGCCAGGTTTCCGGCAGTGTGGTAGAGGTCGCCAGCCTGGGCGAAGCCTTCGGCGCGGCCGTGCAGGCATTCGGCGAATCGAACGAGAAGCTGATGGCGCATTTGCAGCGCATCGAAGGCGCGCTGGAAAAATCCCTCTCGCGCAGCGACGAGCAATTGGCCTACTACGTGGCGCAGGCCCGCGAAGCGATCGACCTTAGCGTGATGTCGCAAAAGCAAATCCTCGAAGACCTGCAACAGCTTGCCGCGCAGCGGGCGGCAGCGGGTAGCGAAGCGGCATGAGCGAAGAAATCGACGGCGGCATCGAGCCCACGGTCCCGACCTGGGCGGTCTTCGGCGACCTGATGTCGGCGGCGCTGGGCGCTTTTGTCCTGATACTGGTGGGCGTGATCGGACTGCAAATGCAGCTTTCGGCCAAGCTGGACGAAGAGGTCAAGCAGCGCCAGGCCGAAACGCAACGCCGCCAGACACTGGAACAGGCATTGGCCGTGCCGCTGGCCGCGGGCAGGGTCACGCTGGTCAACGGCCGCATCGGTATCAGCGGCAGCGTGCTTTTCGCCTTGAACTCCAATCAACTGCAGCCCGAGGGACTCGAGGTGCTGAAAAGCCTGGCGCAGCCCTTGTCGGATTACCTGCGTACCCGCGACGAAATCCTGATGGTCAGCGGCTTCACCGACAACCAGCAGGTGCGTGGGAACACGCGCGGCTTCGCCGATAACTGGGACCTGTCGGCCCAGCGGGCCTTGACGGTGACGCGCGCCTTGATCGACGAAGGCGTCGACCCCGGATCTGTCTTTGCGGCGGCCTTCGGCGCGGAGCAGCCCGTGGCGTCGAACGACGATGCCGAGGGCCGCGCGAAAAACCGGCGTGTCGAAATCGCGCCGGTTCCCCGGTTATCGGGGCAGAAACAGGCGGACCACGGCCAGTCCGAGGCCGCGCGGGTCCCCGAGGGCAAGGTCGGGCAGTGACGGACGACTCTCACCGCGACGCGAGCGTCCGCGATCCCGCCGCGCTGCTGGCCGCATGGCGCGAGCAGGGCGCCGATCGCCTGGATCCGGTTCGCTTCCGTTTCATCGAAGCGATGGCGCGGTGCGCGGCCGTGCGGCATGGACATGCGCGCCGCGTGCTGGACGAGAAACTGGAAAAGCTCCTGCAGGCCTACCGGAAGGAACTGGAGGCGAGACGGATGCCCGCCGGGGACGAACCCGGCGACGCCGGCGGTGCGGCCGCGCCGGCCGCGGCATGCCACGGGGCCGGCCCGCTGGCCGAATTGACAGGCTATATCGCCATGCGCAAGCGCGAAGCGCGCACGGATGACCGCGCGGCGGGTGACGCGGACGGGGGGCAGGGCGCAGCGGTATATCCGGAACTGCCTCTGCTCGATTACTTTCGCGATACCTGGTCGCGCTACAGCGCCAGGCGGCAGTTGAAGCACTCTGAAGAGCGCGTGCCGGAAAACGCGGGCCCGCTGAATTCCAGCCTGCTCGTGCATCGCACGCTGTCGCTGATGCGAGAGGTCTCTCCCGAATACCTGCATCGCTTCCTATCCTATGTCGATGCGCTGTCCTGGATGGAACAGGCCACGCGCGTCGATCTGGTGGCCGACAAGGATGGGGCGCGCGGCGCTGCCACCCGCAAGGCACCGCGGGGCGCTTCCCGCTAGCCTTCGTCCCCGGCTGAAGGCCCTGGGCCCAGGGCCTATCGCGGCGAAACCGTCCCGTCCATAACGTTCTGTTACATCATCTCCTCCAAAAGGCCCGTCATTTGCTACGGCAATGGCCGGCACGGCCCGCGCCACCGCGCGCCGAGGCTTTGTGCCGATGAGTCCAATCCGGGGGGCGCGCCGCGCCCGCGCCGTTTAAGGAGAATTCGAATGACGTTGGCAAAGTCCTTGAACAGTCTGGCCCGCATCGTGGCGGCCTGCCTGGCGATCGCCGTCATCCAGGGATGCGCGACACGACAGGAAAGCAATGAATCGCTGGTGCCCATGTTCCAGGGCCAGCGCGTCTGGAATGGCGTGACGGTGACGCCCGAGGGACGCGTGTTCGTCAGCTATCCGCAGGCGGATAGCGCCGGCATGCAAGTCGCCGAACTCGACGCCCAGGGCCGCCCCTATCCCTTTCCCGATGCCAGCTGGAACGGTCCGCAGACCTGGGCCCCGGGCACCGTGGGCTCGGGGTATGTCCATGTGAACGCGCTGCGCGTGGGGCCTGACGGCAAGTTGTGGATCGTCGATGCCGGGGCGCCCGGCATGGGCCAGCCGGCGGTGAAGGGCGGGGCGCGCCTGTTCCGCTTCGATCCGCAGACCCGGCAACTGCTGCAGACCTACGATCTTGCGGCGGCCGTGCATCCGTACAGCTATGTCGACGACGTCCGCTTCAATGGCAACCATGCCTACCTGACGGATGCCGGGGCGCCGGGATTGATCGTGCTCGATCTGCGGACGGGCGCCACACGGCGCGTGCTGGACAACAACAATGCCACCACGGCCATGCGCCCCCTGCGTGCCGACGGCCGCGCGGTGCTCGACCCCAAGGGCCAGCCCGTGCGCGTGCACGCCGACCAGCTGGAGGTTTCGCCTGACGGGCAGTGGCTGTACTTCCAGCCTGCTTCCGGCCCGATGGCCCGGGTGGCCACGCGCTGGCTGAACGATCCGGCCGTCTCCGAGAAGGAAATCGCGTCCCATGTCGAGCTGGCCTGGGCCGACACGCCCAGCACGGGCGGCACGGCGATCGATGCCCAAGGCAACCTGTACACGACCGATACCGACAAGCGCCGCATATTGCGCATTACGCCGCAGGGCAAGATCTCCACGCTGATCCAGGACGACCGGCTGGTATGGGCGGACGCGCTGTGGATCGACCGTGACGGCTACCTGTGGATCCCGGCTTCCCAATTGAATCTGACGCCGGGCTTCAACGACGGCCGCATGCAGGTGCGGTATCCGGTGTGGATCTACAAGCTGCGCACCCAGGCCCGGCCCAGCCCGCTCGATCATCCCTGAAGCCGGGGCGGCCCTGCCACCGGGCCCAGGGCTGCGCCATTCATCCCCATCCCCGTTGGACGGGCGCCGGGGCGGCCGCGTCGCCGCGCCGGTGCCTGCGCACGGACTGCGACTGTTTGCGTATTGTCCGCCCCGGGGACCCGGCATATCCTCAGCAGCGCTGTCTATCACGCCTGCGGGGCGCATATCCCGATCCGGGGATGAGCCTGACGGTGCCACCGCACGCGTATCCGAACAGCGGGCAAGACGGCAGATGCCTGCCCGCCGATGGTTGCCGCAACCGAGGTTGTTTTCAACCGGGAGGATGCCATGCGATTGCATAGCGTGGTACGGGGACGACACGCGCGCCCCGCGTGGGCATGGGCTTTACTACTCATGGCGCTCGCCTGGACGGCGCTATCGACGGCGGCGCGGGCCGAGAAACTATCCGAAGAAGAAGCGCGGGCCATTGCCCTGGACGCCTACGTGTATTTCTATCCGATCGTCACGATGGATGTCACGCGCAGGCAGTCGACCAATGTGGCGTCGGCGGGCGAGAAGCCGGGTTTCGCGCCCCCCAATGTGATCTCGAATTGGCCGGAGTTCCCGCCCGCCGACCTGAAGCTGGTCGTGCGGCCGAACTTCGATACCTTGTATTCATCGGCCTTCCTGGACCTTACGCGCGAGCCGGTGGTCGTGTCCGTTCCGGATACCGGCGGGCGCTACTACCTGCTGCCCATGCTGGATATGTGGACCGACGTGTTCGCCTCGCCAGGCTGGCGCACCACGGGGACCCAGGCCGGCCATTTCCTGGTCGCCCAGGCGAACTGGCGGCCGGATCTGCGCGACCGGTTCGACGAGTACAAGCTGCCGCCGGGCACTTCCAGGATCGATGCCCCCACGCCGTACGTCCTGGTGATAGGCCGTACCAAGACGGATGGCCCTGCGGACTACGACGCGGTTCACAAGATCCAGGCCGGCTATCGGATCACACCGCTGTCGCAATGGGGAGGCAACGGCGGCACCATCGTCGGCAAGGTCGATCCCGCCATCGATATGAAGACGCCGCCCAAGGTGCAGGTCGACGCGATGCCGGGCGAAAAATTCTTCGCCTACGCGGCGGAACTGCTGAAGCTGCATCCGCCGCACCTGACGGACCAGCCCATCGTGGCCAGGATGAAACGGCTGGGCATCGACGCCGGCAAAAGCCTGGATCTCGACGCGCTGGACCCGGTGGCGCGCAAAGCCATGGCCGGGGCGCCGGAACCCGCCCATCAGCTTATGCAGTGGAAGCTGTCGAACCTGGCGCCCGTCAGCAATGGCTGGCTGATGAACACGACCACGATGGGCGTGTATGGCGACTACTACCTGAAACGCGCCATCATTGCCCAACAGGGACTGGGCGCCAATCTGGTGGAAGATGCGATTTATCCGTTGAACATCGCCGACGGCGAAGGCCACCCCCTGGATGGCGCCAACAAGTATGTGATCCGCTTCGCCCCAGCCGAGCTGCCGCCCGCCTACGCTTTCTGGTCCATCACGCTCTACGACGCGGACGGCTTCCAGGTGCCGAACGGCCTGAACCGATTCGCGGTCAGTAGCTGGATGCCGTTCAAGTACGGTGCCGACGGCTCGCTGGAGCTTTACTTCCAGAACGAGAGCCCGGGCAAGGACAGGGAGGCGAACTGGCTGCCGGCTCCCAAGGGCGCGTTCAACCTGACCATGCGGCTGTATGCGCCCAAGGCCGAGGCGCTGAACGGCAGATGGGTGCCCCCGGTGGTCAGCAAGTCCAGCGGTCCATTGCCCGTGACGGCGCAGTAGAAGCTAGTTTTGCGGACAGCCGAATGCGGTTGCCGTTCCTTCCTTATCGATATTTCACTTTAATAATTGTCCATAATTCATTGAAAATAAAATGAAAATATGAATTATCCAACCTCAAGTGAAGTCTTAAGTGTGGGCGCGCCCACCGGCTGTACTTAAAGTACTTTCTCAAGAGTAGACAGCCAGGATGCAGCACACTTAAAGTACTTTCTCAGGAATTGGATGGCCTCGGTTCCAGCGCTTTCCCAGCTTGGCACAACGCTTCGACAGGTCCGCCGCCGCGATACGGGGCCGCCATCGCCCCGTATTCGCCAGGCATCCGCACCGATCGCCCCGCGCGTGGTCCTGCCCGCATCGGCGGCATGCGCGGAATAGGCCGCTGGCGCGCCGCGACTTTTACAATCCCGGCTCGTACCGAAAAAAGGCGGAGAAGCGCATGCAAGTAACCGGCATCGATCACGTCGTGCTGCGCGTGAAGCACATGGACCGGATGATCGCGTTCTACCAGGAGGTCCTGGGTTGCCAGGTCGCGCACCGGCAGGACGACCTGGGCCTCGTACACCTGCGCGCGGGCGCTTCGCTGATCGACCTGGTGGATGTCGCGGGCACGCTGGGCCGGCGCGGCGGCGAGGCACCCACGGGCACGGCAGGCAACATGGACCACCTATGCCTGCGGGTGGCAGACTTCGATGTGCAGGCCCTGCGGCAGGAGCTGCAAGCCCATGGCGTCGAGGTCGGCGAAATCGCGGAACGCTACGGCGCGTCGGGGCGCGCGACGTCCATTTACCTGAGCGACCCCGAAGGCAACGGCCTGGAGCTGCGGGCCGGCTGAAACGGGACTCAGGCTATGGCGGCGAGCAGCCAGCCACCGGCCGCCGCGATGGCGACGATCAGCAGGGGTGGCCAACGCATGACGACCAGCAGCGAAAAGCACAGCAGGGCCAGGCCGAAATCCAGGGGCGTGCCGATGGCGCTGGTCCATACCGGGTTGTACAGGGCGGACAGCAGTATGCCCACCACCCCGGCGTTGATGCCCGCCACCGCGTTCTGCACCCCGGGCCGGGTCCGCAAGAGATTCCAGAACGGCAGCGGCGCGATCACCAGCAGCGCGGCGGGCAGGAAGATCGCCGCCAGCATGACCAGGCCGCCAGTCCAGCCGGACAACGGCCCGCTGGAGACGGCCCCCAGGAAGGCAGCGAAGGTGAACAGCGGCCCCGGGACGGCTTGCGCGGCGCCGTAGCCGGCCAGGAAGTCGGCGTTGGACACCATGCCGTTGCCGACGGCGGTGGATTGCAGCAGTGGCAACACCACATGGCCGCCGCCGAAGACCAGCGCGCCGGACCGATAGAAGCCGGCGAACTGTGCCAGCCAGGTCCGATCCGACATCGGCGCCAGCAGGGGCAGGGCGATCAGCAGCGTAAAGAACAGCACGATCGCGACCAGGCCCGCGCGGCGGCTGACGTGCAGCGTCATCGTCGACGGCAGCACCCGCGGCGGCACTTTCAGCAGCGTCGCGCCCACCAGGCCGCAGGCCACGATGGCCCCGATCTGGCTGAACGCCGTGGGCAGCACCAGCGTGAGCAGCGTGGCCGCGATGGCCAGCATGGCCCGGGGCCTATCCGGACAGAGCGACCTGGCCATGCCCCACACCGCCTGCGCCACGATGGCGACGGCCACGATCTTCAGTCCATGCACGATGCCGGAGTCGGCGAGCCCACTATACCGGGCCAGCCCCACGCCGAAAAGTATCAGCAGCAGCGCCGACGGCAGCGTGAATGCCACCCATGCGGCCAGCATGCCGCTCCAGCCGGCCCGCATCAAACCGATGGTCATGCCCACTTTGCTGCTGGCCGGACCGGGCAGGAATTGGCTGAGCGCGACGATGTCCGAATAGGTATGTTCGTCCAGCCATTTGCGTCGTTCGACGAACTCGTGCCGAAAGTAGCCCAGGTGCGCGACCGGGCCGCCGAAAGAGGTGAGCCCCAGGCGCAGGAACAGTAGGAAGACTTCGATCGATGCGGACATGATGCGGAGCGAGGGAAATGCGGTGCGTCTGTATAGCACGGCATGCTTGCCCGGCATCGCGGAATCTGGGGCGCTGTCGCGCGCAAGCCTCATCCGCCCTGGTGGCGCCGCGGCCCGGCGTTATCGGCTCATTGCGCTGCTGCTGTCCCGGGCCTGGGCGCCGTTGCCATTGGCGCCGCCCTGCATCTCGATGTTCAGCCACTTATCGCCCGGTTCGCCGTGCACCGTACCGGCCGCGCCGGGCGCCAGGTGGTACTCCGTGCGCTGGGTGTTCTCGGATTCCACGAAGAATACGATTTCCTGGTTCGTCGTATTCGCGATGTAGACCTGTTCGACCGCGACGGCGGCGACGGCGGTGGCTGACCCGTCGGTCGTGGCGGTTTGGGCATGGGCGGCCAGGGGGGCCGACAGAACGATCGCAAGGGCGATAGGGCGATGCAAAGCGCTGCGCATGATGTACCTCGGCGTATCCAGAAATTGACGACGACAGCATGGGTGGACGCGGTCCGCGCGGAACGAGACGGTCGCGCCGGCGCCGATTACACAGCGCGAAAGCTGGCGAAACAACCGGGAAGGCCGGACCGCGGCGGCCCGGTGCGGGCGCGGGCGCCATGCGTTGATGCACATCCATGCGGTGCCGCATGGCGCGATGCGCAGGGGCTACCGCTGCGCTTTTCATGATTAAGTAGCCGACCGCGCCGCGTCGGTCGGCCTGCCGGGCGGTGCGGCCGCGCCTGGCGCGGGCGCGGGGCCGGGCCAGGCGGCCCGGATCGCATCGGATGGCCTAAGGCGTTATCGACCCGCTTCTCGCGCCACGCTGGGATCCATCATGCCGGCCAGCACGGCGCGCGGCCGGGCTTCGCGCTTTTGTACGCTCGCGGCCCAGGGTTCCATGTCGGTCAGCACGGTCAACAGGGATTCGGTGTCCAGCCGTGCCGGAAAGCGGAACTGCGGCCATGCCTTGGCGATGACCTCCACCGGGGCGTTCACGGCACGCGACAGCGCGGGCCAGTGCTTGCGCGGATTCGCCGTAAGTTCGTGCGAGACCTCGGCGACGGTCCGCACCGCGCGCACCAGCGCGCCACGGCGGCGGGGGTCGTCGAGCACCGTCGTGGTGGTGTTCAGGTTGAACCGTTCGAAATAGGCGTGCGGCGGCTTGGCGGGATCGACCATCACGATGGCGTCCTCGCCCAGCAGATCGATGGCGTTCTGCGGGTGCGGCTCCCACATCGCCATGGCGTCCGCTTGCCGGTTCGCCAGCGCGGGCGGCATGGCCTCCGGTTCCAGTCTGACCGGCGTGACGTCGGCCAGGTCCAAACCGGCCGAACGCAGCATGACGCGCAGGAAATATTCCGATGAGGTGGCCGGTGTGTACGCGACGCGTTTGCCGCGCAGGTCGGCGATGCGCCCTATACCGGCGCTGCGGCGGCCCACCATGCGATAGTGGCATTCTGCCAGCGTCAGGATAATGCGCAATTGCGGTTGCAGCACCGCGCTAAGCGTGGCCTGGGTTTCGCTGCCGGTCGCCGCATCGACCTGGCCGGCAACCAATTGCGCGGACGCCGCCCGGCCATTCGGCAGGCGCACCACCCGCAGTCCCTTGGGATTGCCGATCAACAAAGGCCCGCTTTCGATGGTGGTCTGGTTCACCGCCACCGGCATCGGCCCGTCCGCCGCGCGTGCCGCGGCCATCCATGGCGCGGCGGCCAGCAATCCCAGCAAATGACGTCGTTGCATTGCCATGTCTCCCTTCATCGGTGTATCGGGCGCGACGGGCATGCGTCGGACCGGCGCCCGGCGCAGCCCTAGGACGTCTTTTCGATGTTGCGGTCGATCCAGTCGAGCAGCCAGTCGGCGACCTGCAGGCTGTTGCGGTCCTGCATCAGCATATGCGAGTTGCCATGAAAGCCCACCTGGGGCAGTTCGACGAGCCTGGCATTGCCTCCCGCCTTCGCCACGGCGTCGATGAACGCCCGGCATTTCTGCAGGCGCGGCGCCCAGCGTGGGGCGATTTCGACGTTATCGCCGTAGACAACCAGAATGGGCATCCTGGTGTAGGGACTCAGGTCGCCGGTGGGTGCCGGGCATACCGTCGGTTCGATCGCCACGATACCGGCGATGCCGCTGGTGTTCAGTGCCGCGGTCTGGAACGGATAGACGCCTCCCTGGGAATGGCTCATCAGGATCGTGCCGTGCAGCCGCTGCGCCAGGCGCGAAAGATTCGGCACGGTGGGATTAGGGCTGGGCAGCGCGGCAAACCAGTCCGGGACCAGTTGTTTCCACAATTCCGCCTGGGCCTGCAGGGGAAACTGCAGGTTCGCATAAGGCTTGGGATATTCCGGGCCGAAACGGAACACCGTCCATGCTTCCTCGTGCCCGGCGGCGAAGATCGCAGGCAGGGTGTCCGGCGCGGACTGGCCCATCTTTACGCGATTGATCGCGGACGGGTCGAAGGCGGACCGCCCGCGCGAGACCTGGTCTATCGTGTAGGTCGAATAACCCTTGCGGACGAAGTATTCCTGCCAGCCCATGCGGCCATCGGGCGTTGTCTCCCATGACTTGCCCGTCAGGCAGCAACCATGAATCAGCGTGATGGGGTAGCGGCGGGGATGCAGCGGTATCTGGTAGCTGACGTACATCTGGTCCACGGTGATCGTGCCGTCGGCCCCGCGCCCGGGCGCGGTAGACAAGGTATCCGAATGCACGTCCCGGCCGCCGACGAAGAAACTGCCTTGCGACTGTATCGTCAAGGGCCCGGGCTGCGCCGGTTCCGCGGCCAGCGCCGGGGCCGTTCCCGCCACGAGCCCCAGGACCAGGGCAGCCATCGCGCCGCGAACGGCAATGCTCCATTGCGAAGCGGATCTCATCACGCTGTCTCCTTGTTGTTGTAAGTCGTCACGAGCGGCGGGTCCTGGACCCGCGCACCGTCCGGCGACGAGGGTACCGGGGAGCAGCTGACGGTGCACTGACGGCACACGGGGTTTTCGCGATTTGTCACATCGGCGTCATGAGCCGCGGGTATTGATGGGCGCCTGCATGGCCGTCCAGGCCACGCGGCGCGGACGATACCGTCCGTCGTCCATCCCTCATGTATCGCTGTCACGCCATGGATATCACCACCCGGACAGATCCGCCGGCCAGCCGCAATCGGCTGTTGACACTGGCCGCCGGCCCCGGCGGGCTGATCTGCGCGTTCCGCTTCGGCGGCGGGCTACCCCTGCGCCTGAACTGGCCCGACATCCTGGGCGGTTCGCCCGCCGGTCCCGGCCAGTTCACCTGGATGCACCTGAAGACTGCCGACAGCCGTATCCACGAATGGCTGGAACATGCCCGGGACATTCCGGAAGCCGCACGCCGGTTCCTGGCCGGCCGCGACGACCGGCCTCGCTTGCACATCTCGGACGACGGCGTCTACGGCCTGCTGGTGGACCTGAAGATGGAAGCCGACGGACAGGATGAGGAAAAGGGCGTCCTGCATTTCTTCCTGGATGGCACGCGGCTGATTACGGTGCGCACGCGCGCCCTGCGATCCACCGACAGATTGCGCCGCCTGATCGAGGAGGGCACCGACTACGGCTGTACGCTGGACCTGCTGGCCGGCCTGCTGCAGTGCCTGCACGAGGGCTTCCTGGAGAAGCTCGAAGCCCTGACCGACGAAGTCGACGATATCGAGGCATCGGTCCTGTCCGACCGGCAGCAGGCCGACCGCAGCGCCTTGAGCGCCGTACGACGCCAGCTGGCCGAGTTCCGGCGCCATATCAATCCGGAACGCAACATACTGGGGCGGCTGTGCACGCTGGGCCACGACTGGGCCGACAGCGACGCGCGGGATCGAGTGGCGCAGGTCATCGATGCGCTGCACGGCCTGGCCGGTACCATTGACGCGCTGTATGAACGCGCCAAGCTGCTGCAGGAGGAAATCGCGTCGCAGATGGCCGAACAGATGAACCGCAACCTGATGGTGCTGTCCGTCCTGACCGCCTTGTTGATGCCCGGGACACTGCTGTCCGGGATCTTCGGCATGAACATGGCCGACGTTCCCGGCTTGCAGGCGCCGGGCGCCTTCTGGTGGGTCCTGAGCCTGATGGGGCTGCTCGGTTTGGGGATGCTGCTGCTTTTGCGCAAGCTCAAGCTTTTCTGAATCGCGGGGAGGGGCCCGCGGCCGGCGCCCTAATAAACCTCCGGCACCATCATCGTGGCCGGTACCGGATGGCGCACATAGTCGGCATGGCGTTCGCGCGGGGGCAACACGATGCCGGGCCGTTCGATCTCGTGGTATTGCATTTGCGATAGCAGATGGCTGATGCAGTTCAGGCGCGCGCGCTTCTTGTCCACGGCCTGCACCACCCACCACGGGGCTTCCGGAATATGGGTGCGCTCCAGCATGGTTTCCTTCGCGCGGGTGTAGGCTTCCCAGCGCCGCCGCGACTCCAGGTCCATGGGGCTGAGCTTCCATTGCTTCAGCGGGTCGTTGATGCGGCCCAGGAAGCGCAGGTGCTGTTCTTCGTCGGTGATCGAGAACCAGTACTTGATCAACTGGATGCCGGAGCGTACCAGCATCTTTTCGAACTCCGGCACCGTGCGGAAGAATTCTTCGTACTGGTCATCGCTGCAAAAGCCCATGACATGCTCGACGCCGGCGCGGTTGTACCAGCTGCGGTCGAACAGCACGATCTCGCCCGCGGCCGGCAGGTGCGATACGTAGCGCTGGAAATACCATTGCGTGCGTTCGCGGTCGTTGGGAGCGGGCAATGCGGCCACCCGGGCAACGCGCGGATTCAAGCGCTGGGTAATGCGCTTGATCACGCCGCCCTTGCCCGCGGCATCGCGGCCCTCGAACAGGATAACCACCTTGTGGCCGGTGGCCACGACCCAGTTCTGCAGCTTGACCAATTCGCCCTGCAACCGAAAAAGTTCGCGGAAGTAGGTGCGGCGCCAGGCTCTTTCCTCGTCCGACGGCATATGGGCCGGATCGCCCTGCAGTTCCTCGAAAGTGCGGTCTTCCAGCTCCAGTTCGAGTTCTTCGTCGTAATGGTCGGCCAGGTCGCGGTGTATCCGCCGCACCAGTTCATTGTCGATCGCGTCCACGTCCAGCTCCCTGTTGGATGAAGGCGATGCTATGACAGACGGATGACAAGGAAGTTACCGCGCTCACGCGTTGAACGTTTCCCGCAGTACCGTGTGATCGCGCAGGGCGGCGCGGTCGACGACGGGCCGGTATCCGGCCGGCAGGCAGATGCCGCCTCGCGCGAAAGGCAAGGGGTTCTCCAGCAGCCGGTCGCGCGCCTTCAGGAAGCCGTTCATTTCACCCGCATTGTCGATGGAGGAAACGGCGACGCAGGCCTCCATCCAGCAGGCGATTTCCAGCGATACGCCGTCTCCCAGCACTGGCGACATGCCCAAGGCGCGGATCCGTGCCAGGGCCGCGGCCAGATCGTCCAGTTGCCCGACCTTCTTTAGTTTGAGCTTGACGAAGCCGACGTTGCCGATGGTCGAGGCCCTGTCGATGTCCTCCATGCCGTAGATCGATTCATCCAGCATGATGGGCACGGCGGACCGCGCCGCGACCGCGGCGTTGGCTCGCCAATCGGTGGAGGCGCAAGGCTGTTCGAAGAGTTCTATGCCCGCGGGGTCCAGCCTGCTGGCAAACGAGATGCCGTCCGCCTCGGTGTATCCGCGATTCGCATCCAGGCGCAAGGTTGCCCTGCCGGCCGCCACGCGTTGGATGCGCTGTACGCGCTCCAGATCCTGGCGCCAGTCGAAACCTACCTTCACCTTCAGGGTGCGGAAGCCTTCCTCGGTCAACCGCGCGATCTCGTCGCGCAGGCCTTGCTCGGTGGCCTGCTGGCAAGGCGCCAGCAGCGGGACATGGGTATCCCGCGCCATGTCCAGCAGCGCGTGGCCCGATAACATGTCCAGCGCGCCATACATGGCGCTGCAGACGCCGGGCAGGCGCCGGGCGTAGCCGTCCACCACACTGCGCGCCCGGGCCGTCGACAGTCCCGGCATTACGGCCGCCATATCGCGCAAGGCCTGCCAGGAATCCGCGCGCGATTCCGTGGTGTACCCCACCGACACCATGCATTCGCCCCAGCCGACTTCGCCGTCCGCGACGATTTCCACGAGATAGGGGTCGAAGACCGTTTTATCGCCCGTGGACAGCTTATAGGGCACGGTCAGCGGAAATGCCACTTGCCGCACCGCGACGTATTCGACTTTCATCGCGAGCTACTCCATCGCCTTGATGCCGGAGTCGCGCACGATGCCGGCCCAGCGATCGATTTCGCTTCGCAGGTATGCCGATGACGAAGCCGGGGTGGAATCGGCCGTGACTTCAATGACCAGGCTCTTCAGTTTGTCCGCTGTCGCCTTGTCGGACAAGGCGGCATTGATGGCCTTGTTGAGCCTGTCGACGATAGGCATTGGCGTCTGCGCCGGCACGAACACCATGTTCCAGGTGGACGCATCCACGCCCGGAATACCCGCCTCGGCGATGGTGGGTACGTCCGGCAGCTCCGGCGACCGGTGATTCGCCGCGATGCCGATGGCCTTCAAGGAGCCATTGCGTACCAGCGACATCGCCGAGCTGGCCGTTTCGAAGGTGTAGAGATGGCGCTTGGCGATCATATTCTGGTGCGCGGGTCCGGAGCCGGTATACGGCACCACGAAGGCGTCCACGCCGGCCTTGCGATTGAAGAACTCGGTGACCAGGTGCGTGGCGCTGGCGTAGCCGGACGTGGCATAGCTGTACTTGCCTGGCGCCGCCTTCAAGGTGGCAACCAGTTGCTCGATGGTTGGCGGCCCGCCGGGGGCTACCAGTACCAGCGCCGGACAGGATCCGACCAACGCGACCGGCTGCAGATCCTTCAGGGCGTCATAGGCCAGTTTCTTGTAGACCGCCGGGGCCACCGCGATGGATGCGGTGCCAAAGAGGATGGTATAGCCGTCAGGCGTCTCGCGCGCCGCCTGGGCCACGCCGATATTGCCGGCGGCACCGCCGCGATTGAGCACCACGACGGACTGTCCGAGTTCGCGTCCGAGCTTATCGGCAAGCACGCGGGCGAAGACGTCGGTCGGGCCGCCCGGCGCGAAGGGCACGATCATGTTGATCGTATGCTGGGGGTACTCTTCGGCCGCCCGCGCCGTCGCCGCAAGGCCGAGCATGCACACGCCCAGCGCGGCACGCGCCAGCAGGCGCGCGGCTCCATGCGCGGGGCGCGCGGGCGGTGCCCATGTTCCGTGCCGTTCCATATCGTCTCCTCCGTTGTTCCGGCCGCTGTGCGCCAGCCGTGTCCCGGGCGCCCTCTGTGGGGTGCGCCGGCCTTTGCCGATACGGCATGGCGGTATTACGCCGCCAGGCGTTCGCCGATCTGTGTGCGGTACATCAGGCGACGGCTCGCGCTGTCGAAGGCATCGCGCTGGTGCATGGTGCAGCGGTTGTCCCAGAGGATGGCATCGCCCACCTGCCATACCTGCGTCCATCTGGCTTCCGGACGTGTGGCATGCGCCCACAGCGTATCCAGCAGGGCTTCGCTTTCTTCCAGCGGCAGTCCCACCAGATAGGCATTACGCCGGCGTCCCAGGAAAAGGCATTTTCGTCCGGTAACCGGATGCACCTTCACCACGGAATGGATGGCGCCGATCGTCTGCCGTGGGTCGTTCACCGCCACGTAGCCTTCACGAAGTTCGCCCGTGCTGTTGATGCTGGCGTCGTGCACGCAGCGCAAACCCTCCACGCGGCGCTTGAGCTCCGGAGGCAGGTCATCGTAGGCCTTGTACATATTGACGAAACTGGTGCCGCCGCCGGAGGGCGGGATCTCGAGCGAGTACAGGCAGCTTGCCTTGGGCGGCACATCCTTGTAGGTCATGTCGGAATGCCACTCGGCCTCGCCCGCACCGAGTCCGCCGATGGGCTTGCCGTCGACGACGATGTTGGAAATCACATTGATCTCCAACGGCAAGTCGTTGGTGCCGCCGCGCAGCGAGCCCTTGACGGGACGCTTGTCCAACGGACCTAGCGCGCTCGAGAACCTGATCAACTGCTCGCCCGTCAGGCCGGGGTTGCCGCGAAAGCGCAGGACGAGATGGTCGGCCCAGGCCTGCTCTATGACGGCGAGCTGTTCTTCGGTGGGAGGCTGGCGCATGTCGTAGCCGACGATGTCGGCGCCCAGGGCTGCTCCTGTGGGAACCACGGATATCGTGCCATCCATGCGCGAGGGTTGTGCTTGGGCGCTCATGCCTGTCTCCTGGAATGCGTCGTGGAAGGACACTGTAGTAAAGTCGTTTTGATTCGGGAATATTTATTTTTCTATATACCTATTCATTTAAATTATGAGTGTCACGCTCAAGCAGTTGGATGCATTCCTGGCGGTCACGAGCACATTGAGCTTCAGCAAGGCGGCCGCGCGCGTGCATCTGTCCCAGCCCGCGCTCAGCGCGAATATTCGCCGGCTGGAAGAGACGATAGGTGCCCGTCTGTTCGACCGCGATACGCGCACGGTGGCGCTGACGCCGGTCGGCACGGAATTCGTCGGGATCGCGCGCGGCCTCGTGGATAGCGTCGAGCACGGCCTGAGCCATATCCGCCGCTACGCGACCGGCGAACGCGGCACGCTGTCGCTGGCAATGGCGCCGTCCCTGGCGGCCAGCTTCCTGCCGGATATCATCGGCGCATTCGCCGCGGCGCACCCGGAAGTCGAGTTGCGCCTTTACGATGTGCTTTCCGACGAGGCCATCGCCCTGGTGCGCGCCCGCGCCGTGGATCTCGCTTTCACACCGCGCCGGGACGATGCCGACGACCTGCTCCAGCGCGACGTGATGACGGACGACCTCGTCGTGCTATGCGCCCGGCGCCATGCCCTGGCGGCAAGACGTTCGGTCACTTGGGAAGACCTTATCGCGCATTCCCAGGTCGCGAAGAAGGGCGGCAGCGGTGTGCGCCACATCATCGACAAGGAATACCTCAAGCGCGGCCACTCCTTCGTGCCCGCGTACGAGGTCGAGAATGTGGCCACCATGATAGGTTTGATCGGCGCCGGATTGGGATACGGCGTGTTCCCACGGTCGACCACCGCGTCGTTCAACATGAAAGGGCTGGTGCGGGTACCGTTCGGGGCCCGCAGCCGTCCGCGGAGGCGGATCTGTGCCACCACGCTGAAGATGCGATCGCCCAATGCGGCGGCGGACAGCTTCGTGCGCCTGTGCCGCGAAAAAGCCAGGGAACTGTCTAGTGCCAATGACCGATGGAAAGGATGAGGGGCGCCGTGCCAGGATGCTGCCGAAATGCAGTCCTGACAAAATGTAAAGCCACTCTGGCTGGATCCGCCTCTCAGCATCCCGATACGGCATGGCCGCCGCGTCGGCCCGGCGGCATCGACCGGTGTCGCGAGAGGAAGCGCGCGCATCATGCAAGAAGAAAACATAGAGTCCCTGCGGGCCATCGGCGGTTCGACGGCAGGCGTGGCAGCCGGCAGGCCCGCGAACGTACGCGTCCGCTCGGTGGCACGGTTTCTTCTTATGGCGGCGACCGTCTGGGTGGTGCTGGACTGGTGCTACCTGGCTTTTCCCCTGATCCGGCCTGGCGCCGATATCGTGCTGGAAGCCAAGTTCCAGTCGCTTGCGAAGGCCCGCCTGTTCTCTTCTGGGGATCGCTGGCGCATCCTGGTATTCGGCAACAGCAAGACCCTGGCGGGATTCCGGCCGGAGGAATTCGACGCCCATTTCCAGACGGGAGTGCGCTCATACAACCTGGGCCTGCCCGGCGACGCCCGCATCCTGCCCATCCTGCAGGCAACGCTGGCGGCGGGCAATGTGCCGACGCACGTGTTCCTGACCATCCCGTGGGACGACAAACCCAAGCCGACGCTGCTGGATCACCTGCGCGACGACGAGACCATCCTTTATACCTTGGTCCCGTTCCGCGATCTGCCGCGCGACCTGACGGTATTCGTGGCCACCAGCCATTTCCGGTTTCGCCAGCGCTACGAGGAAGGCCGGCACGAGCGGGACAAGATGCTGGCGCAGCGCGGGTGGTATTTCATCAGCGGACAAAGCTTTTTCCCCAGCGGGGAACTGCCCGACGACTACGCCATCGCCACGGATCGGCCCGGTGAGTTCATCCCGCGCGCCATACCGGGCAAATCCTTCGTGCTCGACGAACTGGCCCGACTCTCCAGGCAATATGGGTTTAACGTGATCCTTGTTCCCGGCAATATGCGGGAACACGCCCAGGCGGCCGCGCCGGCGGCGGATGCCTCCCGCGACGCGGTGGTTGCCGGCCATCCCGGCATGCGCATCATCGGACCGGACTATTGGGTGTATCCCCCCAGGGATTACTCCGACGCCGTGCACCTGAACCCCGTTGGCGCCACGTCCTATACCCGCGACCTGGCGCGCCTGGTCGCCGAATCCGGGGTGCTGCACTGATGCTATTCAATTCCTTCGAATTCTTTGCCTTCTTCATCGTCTTCCTGGCGGTGTACTTCTCGGTGCCGGCGCGGCGACAGCCGCTGGTGCTGCTGGCGGCAAGCTACCTGTTCTACATGGGATGGCGTCCTTCCTTCGCCATCCTGCTAGCCTTTACCACCGTCGTCGATTTCACGACGGCCCTCGCGATGGAGCGGGCGCGCAGCCAGAGCATCCGCCGGCTGGCCATGATCGCGGCGCTGGCCATCAATCTCGGCATCCTGGGCACGGTCAAATACCTGGATTTCCTGATCTCGAATATCGTGGGCGTCACCGGATTCTTCGGCATCGAGATTCCGTCCTATGCCCTGGGGCTTATCCTGCCGGTGGGGATCTCCTTCTACACCTTCCAGTCCGTCGGCTACACCCTGGATGTCTACAACCGCCGCATCCCGGCGGAAAAGAACTTCATCACGTATGCGCAGTATGTGTCGTTCTTTCCCCAGCTGGTGGCCGGGCCCATCGAGCGTGGCGCGCACATGCTGCCGCAGTTCCGGCGCACGCATTTTTTTCGCTACGACAACCTGGTCAGCGGCGGCTGGCTGATCGGCTACGGCCTGTTCAAAAAGATGTGCATCGCCGACGTCATTTCGCCCTTCGTGGCGGGTGTGTACGGGGATCCCGACGCTTACACGGGCGGATACCACGCGTTGGCCGCGGTGCTGTTCGCGGTGCAGATCTACTGCGATTTCTCCGGCTACTCGGATATCGCCCGGGGGGCCGCCCGCATCATGGATTGCGAGCTGATGGTGAACTTCAGGCAGCCGTATTTTTCATCGACCCTGACGGACTTCTGGCGGCGCTGGCATATCTCGCTGTCCTCGTGGTTCCGCGACTACCTGTATATGCCGCTGGGCGGCAGCCGGGGCGGCGACCGGGTCGCGGCGCGCAATGTCGTTGTCGTCTTCGTGGTCAGCGGCATCTGGCACGGGGCGGCATGGACCTTCGTCATCTGGGGGGCGTTGCATGGCCTCGGGCTGGTGGTGGAGCGCTGGTTCCGCGATAGGCCGCTGAAACAGCGCCTGGCTCAAGCGCTGCCCGGACTGACGCCGGCACTGGCTCGGGCCTGGACGCTGCTGCTGGTACTGGCGGGGTGGATATTCTTTCGCGCCGGTTCGCTGCACGACGCGCTGCGGATTTTCGGCCGGCTGGGTACCTTTGGGGCCTTTTCGTATGGCACCTTCAATACGCTGGGGCTATCGGCCTTCCAGAGCCTGGCCCTGGTCATGTCGCTGGTCCTGTTGTTCGCCATCGATTTCCATCTGGCTTATCGGCCGGAACGCCTGTCCAGGCTGGCCCGCACGGGGCCGCTGAACACTGTGGCCGGCGTCGGCCTGGCGTACTACATCCTGCTGTTCGGCGTGTTCGGCAGGACCGAGTTCATTTACTTCCAGTTCTGAAGCGCCGGTCCAATTGCTATCATCGCGGCACCGTCAACGGAGCCCGTCATGGACCGCCGCCGCCTCGAATGCTTTCTGGCCCTGGCCGAGGAGCTGCATTTCCATCGCGCAGCGGTGCGCTGCCACATGACCCAGCCGGCACTCAGCCAGCAATTGCGCGCGCTGGAGGAGCAGCTTCAGGTCCAATTGGTGTACCGCAGCAAACGCCACGTATCGCTGACGCGCGCGGGCGAAGTTTTTCTCGATGAGGTCCGCAAGATCCTGCGCACGATGGATGTGGCGGTCGACGTGGCCCGCCGCACCGAGAAGGGCGAAATCGGCCAGTTGACGATCGGCGTCACTGCCCCGGCCCTGTACATCGTGTTCCCCGAAATCGTACGCGAGTTCAATCGCCGCCTGCCGGACGTGGGCATGGTCGTGCACGACATGACGACGGCCGAACAGGAGCAGGCATTGCGCAACCGCACCATACAGCTGGGCCTGGTGCATCCGCCACTGGAAGACGCGGCGCTGTCCTGCCAGACCATCGCGACCACGGCATTCAACATCGTGCTGTCGGACCGCAACCCGCTGGCCCGGCGCAGGCGGCTGGCGTTGCGGGATCTGGCCAATGAGCAATTCATCATCTTTCCCCGCACCATCGGGCCGCAGCTGTACGACCATATCATCAGCCTGTGCCAGGGGGAGGGATTCAGTCCCAAGGTCATCCTGGAAACCACGCCGGCACAGTCCATCATCGCCATGGCCGCGGCGGATTTCGGTATCGGTTTTATCGCATCGGAACACCAGATGCTGGCGCGTCCCGGCGTGGTGTTTCGCAAGCTGTCCGGTGTGATGCCTTATCTCTCGCTGGGCGTGGCGTACGATGCCGGCGACGTTTCGCCTGCGATGAAAGTGTTCCTGGAGATTGCGCAGCGGGTGGGGCGGCAGGTGCGGTAGGTTTCCGGGTTGATGTTATCCGGCCAGGGGAGTTCTTTTCCCGTCCGGCGGGGGAGATGGCTGTCGGCGCCGGCCCGATCGGGCGGTCCGGGGCCGCCGCCCCGGACTGCGACATCGCTCGTCTCGTTCGGCGGCCGTTCACTGCAGGTTTTCTTCTGAGCGGCGTCCGCGGCACGCCTGCCTTCGACATCCGCTCGTCCGCCCTCAACGGGCCGTCGCCGACAGCCATCTCCCCCGCCGGACTGCACTGTCTCTCAATCGCCGCCGCTGGGACGGGTGGGGTTCTTGCGCTACGTGGGTTGGGTTTCCGACCGATGGAAGGCCTTGTGATGCCCGCCGATCCGGAGCCGCCCAGCGCGGCCCCGGATCGGCTACGCGCCGGTTGCATGCCATGGGCATCCCGGTGCGGAGAGGGCGCCGCATGAGTAGAGCCGGTGGTATGCGAAGTCCGGTTCAGCAAGTCCCTGCAAACAACACCCGTGGCATCCACCCACCACGTAGGCGCTTCGTGGCCGCGCTGGGCGGCCGCGAAGCGACGGGCATCAAAAATCTTCCATCGGTCGGAAACCCAACCCACGTAGCGCAAGAACCCAATCCGCCCCAGCAACCGTGCCTGTAAGACACCGGAGTCCGGCGGGGGTGGTGCGTGCCGGCGCCGGCCCGTTGAGGGCGGACGAGCGGAAGTCGAAGGCAGGCGTGCCGCGGGTGCCATCCGGAAGAAAACTTGCAGTGAACGGCCGCCGAACGAGACGAGCGATGTCGCAGTCCGGGGCGGCGGCCCCGGACCGCCCGATCGGGCCGGCGCCGGCACGCACCACCCCCGCCGGACGGCTCAAGAAAAAAAGGCCAGCAGCAAAGAGGCCCAACAACAAACCCCACCCCCGGCACGCATCCCAAGCCACCACCCACTGATAAGAAAAACTACTCAGTAGAGTCAAAAAAAGAATTGGAGCTTTTCGACGTCAAATCCTATCGTCTCCAGCATTACACCCATAACGCAGGAGACATAAGCGATGACGCCCTTGCAGGCCGCCGCGCCCGAATCCGGGCCGCCCATCAAAATCGTCAGCGTGCGCACCATCGTCGTCAACGCCGAAATGCGCAACTGGATCTTCGTCAAGGTCCAGACCGACCAGGACGGCCTCTACGGCTGGGGCGAAGCCAGTTTGAACTGGAAAACCCGCGCCGTCACCGGCACGGTCGAAGACCTCGAACCCCTCTTGATCGGCCGCGATCCGCGCGACATCGAACAATGCCTGCGCGCCATGCACAAGCATAGCTACTACAAGCTTGGCATCATCGGCGTCACCGCCATCAGCGGCATCGAGCATGCCCTATGGGACATCTACGCCAAAAGCCTCAATGTACCTGTCTGGCGCCTCCTCGGTGGCCGCGTGCGCGACAAAGTGCGGCTTTACACCCACCTCGGCCTGGGCGACATGAAATCCGTCTACGAAACCTTCGACCACGGCAAACTGCGCGATAGTGCCCTGCAGGTCGTCGAGAAAGGCTACGACGCCCTCAAAGTCGTATTCATTCCCTATGGAAATCACGTATCTTCCATCGCCGCGCAAAAGCACGTCGGCAAACTGATGGAAACCGTGCGCAACGCCGTAGGCGACGGCGTCGACATTATGGTCGACTTCCATGGACGTCCCGGCTCCATCGCCGCGTCCCTTGGGTTTATCCAGGAACTCGCCCCGTACCGACCCATGTTCTGCGAGGAACCCGTGCAGCCTGGCGACACCGCGGCGCTGCGTGAAATCGCGCTACGGGCCCCGTGTCCCATCGCCTCTGGCGAACGCCTGGTCGGCCTGAACGAATTCATGCCCGTACTGACCGGCAAGGCCGTGCACGTGGCCCAGCCGGACCTGAACCACACCGGCGGCCTGCTCGAAGGCAAACGTATCGCCGCCGTCGCCGAAGCGGAGCTGATCGGCATCGCGCCGCACAACCCGAACGGCCCGATCGCCGGGGTGGCGGCGCTGCATTACGACGTCTCCACGCCCAACTTCCTGATCCAGGAGGAAATGAGCGGCGCCGTCCCCTGGTACGACGATGTCGTGCGCACCCCGCTCAAGCGGGTCGGCAGCTACTGGGAGGTACCGACCGCGCCGGGCCTGGGCGTGGAGATCGACGAAGCGGAAGCGGCCAAGCATCCCTTCAGGCAGGAGGTCATGCACGCCACGGGCGCCGTGCTGGACGACGGCACCATCGTGGAGTGGTAGGCAGCGCCCCGAATCCTCGTAAAACTGGACAGAGCATGAAATTCGCAACTCCTGGCGGCGTCTACAACGCCACTCCCTCCCGCGTGGTCTTCGCCGAAGGCGGCGTCGAAAACGTCGCCGACGAAGTCGCGCGGCTGGATGCCCGGCGCGCGCTGGTCGTGACCACTCCCGGTCGCAGCGGACTGGGCGAGCGCGTCGCGGCCTTGCTGGGCGATCGCTGTGCCGGCCTGTGGCCCGAAGCCATTTCGCAGGTGCCGATCGAGCTGGCGCGCCGTGGCAGGCAGGCCGCCCGCGACGCGGGCGCCGACTGCATCGTCAGCGTCGGCGGTGGGGCAGCCGTGGGCCTGGGCAAGGGCATTTCCCTGGAGCTCGCGCTGCCTATCGTGGCCATCCCCACGACCTATTCGGGATCGGAGGTGACCGGCTTCTGCGGCATCACCATCGACGGTGTCAAGCGCATGCACACCAGCCTGAATATGCTGGCGTCGACCGTGATCTACGATCCACTGCTCACGTTGGGCCTGCCGGCCGACGTCAGTGCCGCCAGTGCCATGAATGCGCTGGCGCACTGCGTCGACGCCGTCTACGTGCCCACCGTCGACCCCGTCACGGTACTGGCGGCGGTGGAAGGCGCGCGCGTCATCGCAGGCGCGGCCCCTCGTGTCATTGCCCGGCCGGGCGACGTCCAGGCGCGCGCCGAACTGCTGTATGGCGCGTACCTGGGCGGTGTCGCCCTGACCGGCGGTTTCGCGCTGCAGCACGGCCTGGCGCATGTCCTGGGCGGCAGCTTCAACATCGCCCATGGCCTGTCGCACACGCTGGTCCTGCCCTATGTCGCGGACTACAACAACGCCTATGCCGCGCTGCTGCTGCGGCGCGTTGCCGATGCCATCGGGGCGCCCAGCCTGGGCGCGGGCCTGCATGACCTGGCACGCTCGCTGGATATCCGGATGGGCCTGGCCGATAGCGGGCTGGACCGCGCCGCGCTGGATACCGCCGCCCGCATCACCGTGGAGACCGACGAGGGCTACAACCCCGGCCCGGTCACCGTCGAGGCGGTGCGGCGCATACTGGATGCCGCCTGGGACGGCGAACGTCCCGCCTGATGGCGCGGCGGCGAGCCTGACGCCCCGGAACCCCGGGAGCACCTAATAGAAGCCGATATGGCCGCAGTATTGGAGACATGATGAACATTACCCGCAGACATTTGATCCAGGCCGCAGGCGCCGTCGCGCTGGGCGCCGCCTTGCCCGCGGCGCGTGCCGCCGCGGCGTTCTCCTGGAAGTTCGGCCATGGCTTTCCGCCGAGCCATCCCATTCACAAGCGCGCCGTGGAAGCGGCCGCGTGGATCAAGCAGCAAAGCAAGGGGCAGGTGGACATCAACGTGTTCCCCAACAGCCAACTGGGCGGCGACAACGATCTGCTGTCGCAGGTCTATTCGGGCGGCATCGAGATGTTCACCACGGGCGGCATCATCATGTCCACGCTGGTGCCGCATGCCGCCATCAGCGGCCTGGGATTCATCTTCGCGGACTACCCGTCGGTCTGGAGCGCCATGGACGGCAAGCTGGGCGCCTTCGTGCGCGATGCCTTCGCCAAGAAGGGCCTGCATGCCGTCGACCGCATCTGGGACAACGGTTTTCGCGAAATCACCACCAGCAGCCGCCCGATCGCGCAGCCCCAGGATCTTGCCAACCTGAAGATCCGGGTACCGGTCAGTCCCTTGTATATCTCGCTGTTCAAGGCCCTGGGCGCGGCGCCCACCAGCATCAATCTGGCCGAGGTCTATACCGCTTTGCAGACCGGCGTGGTGGAAGGGCAGGAGAACCCGCTGGTGGTTACCGATACCGCCAAGTTCTACGAGGTGCAGAAATACTGCTCCCTGACCAACCATATCTGGGATGGGTCGTGGATCGTCATCAACGGGGATGCATGGGAGGGACTGCCGCCGGACCTGCAGGCCATCGTCAGCAAAGGCTTCAACGACCTCGCGCCGCAGCAGCGCGCCGACATCGCCCAGTTGAACGACTCGCTGGGCGCCAGCCTGGCGCAGCGCGGCCTGAAGGTCAACCACGCCGATCCGGCGCCGTTCCGCGACGCCTTGCGCAAGGCCGGCTTCTATACCGACTGGCAGTCCAAGTTCGGCGCGCAGGCGTGGGCGGTGTTGGAATCCGCGGTCGGGAAGCTGTCATGAGCACCGCGCCCTGGGCCGCACGGACCAAGGCGCGCATGGGCACGCATGCGGACGTGCGTGTCGATGCGTCCAAGCCCGCGCATGCCGCCACGGGCCCGGTGCCGCGGCGCAGCGCGACGCTGGCGCTGGCCGACGGCGCGTGGCGCTGGCTGGTCGAATATCCGGCGGCCTTGCTGGTCGTTGCGGAAGTCGTCATCCTGTTCACCGGCATCGTCGCGCGCTACGCCTTGCATATGCCGATCACCTGGACCGACGAGGCATCGTCCATCCTGTTCCTGTGGCTATCGGCGCTGGGCGCGGCCGTGGCCGTGCACCGTGGCGAACACATGCGCATGACCGCGCTGGTTTCGAAATGCGGGCCGCAAACCCGCGCCTATCTGGATGCGGTGGCCGCCGGCGCGGCGCTGTTGTTCCTGGTGCTGGTTCTGCTGCCGGCCATTCATTTCGCCGGGAAGCAGGGGGCTTTCACCACGCCGGCGCTGGAGCTATCCGGAAGCTGGCGCGCTGCCGCGCTACCGGTGGGCGTCGCCCTGATGTTCGCGGCGAGCGCCTTGCGGCTGGCGCATGCCGCCAACCGCCGGGTGGCGCTGGCCGCGCTGGCCACGGTCGCGCTTATCGCGCTGGCATTCCGCACGGGGCAGCCGCTATTCGCGGATCTGGGCAAACTGAACCTGCTGATTTTCTTCCTCGGCGTGGTGGTCCTGACGGTATTTGCCGGCGTGCCGATCGCCTTCGCATTCGGGCTGGCCACCTTCGGTTATCTTGCACTGACTACGCGGGTTCCGCTGGTCACCATGGTCGGCCGCATGGACGAAGGCATGTCGCATCTGGTCCTGCTGGCCGTGCCGCTGTTCATTTTCCTGGGGCTGCTGATCGAAATGACGGGCATGGCCCGGCGCATGGTGGGTTTTCTTGCCAATCTGATCGGGCACAAGCGGGGCGGGCTGGCTTACGTACTGATAGGCGCGATGTATCTGGTTTCCGGCATATCCGGCGCCAAGGCCGCCGACATGGCGGCCGTCGCGCCCGCGCTGTTTCCCGAAATGAAGAAACGTGGCGCCAAGGAGGGCGACCTGGTCGCATTGCTGGCCGCCACCGCGGCACAGACCGAAACCATCCCGCCGAGTATCGTGCTGATCACCATCGGCTCCGTGACGGGCGTGTCCATCGCCGCGCTGTTCACCGGCGGCCTGCTGCCGGGCGCCTTGCTGGCGGTCGCCCTGTGCTTGGTGGTATGGCGGCGGTATCGCAAGGAAGACCTGGCCGGCGCGGCCTGGCCTGGCGGTCCAGCCGTCCTGCGGTCGCTGCAGGCGGCCTTGCCGGCCCTGGTGCTGCCGTTCCTGATCCGCTTCGCGGTGGTCGACGGCGTGGCGACGGCCACGGAGGTTTCCACCATCGGCATCGTCTATGCGCTGCTCATCGCTTTGCTCGTGCAACGTGGCTGCGACTGGTCGCGGCTGGTTCCCATATTGGTGGAAACCGCGGCGTTGTCCGGCGCTATCCTGTTGATCATCGGTACGGCTACCGCGATGGCGTGGTGCCTGACGCGATCGGGCTTTTCCACCGACCTGGCCGCGCTGATGACGGGACTGCCCGGCGGAAAACTGGGCTTTCTCGCCGTCTCGATCGCGCTTTTCGTCGTGCTGGGCAGCGTGCTGGAGGGCGTGCCGGCCATCGTCCTCTTCGGGCCGCTGCTATTTCCCATTGCCCAGCAGGCGGGCGTCAACGAGGTGCATTACGCGATGGTCGTCATCCTTTCCATGGGAATAGGGCTGTTCGCGCCGCCGTTCGGCGTCGGCTACTACGTGGCGTCCGCCATCGGACGGGCGTCGCCCGATGCCGGGATGCGGGCCATCGCGGGCTACATGCTGGCGCTTTTCATCGGCGTGCTGGTGATCGCCGCCGTGCCATGGATTTCCACGGGGTTCCTGCAGTGAATATATTCCTGGTCGGCGAGGCCGCCACGCACGCCGAAAAACTGGCTTCGCGCCTGACGTGTGGCGCTGCCATCGTGCCGCTGCCACGCGAGGCCGCGCATGCGGCGGATCACGATGGCCGAATCGGCCCGCATGACGTGGTGGTGTCCCTGCGCTTCAGCCGGCCACCGGGCGCCACGCCTGCCTTCCGCCTGTTGCATGTGCCCGGCGCCGGCCTGGATGGCATCGACATGTCCAGCGTGCCGCCCGGCGCGACGGTCTGCAATGTGTTCGAGCACGAAATACCGATCGCCGAATACGTGACGCTGGCCATGCTGGAGTGGCAGATCCGCCTGCGCGACCTGGCCGCGCGCTTCACACCGCGCAGCTGGTCCGACCTGTACCGAAGCCGGCCGCCCCACGCGGAACTTTACGGCAAGACGCTGCTGCTGATCGGCCTGGGCCGCATCGGCCGCGCCATCGCGACACGGGCGCGCGCCTTCGGTATGCGGGTACTGGCGGTGGACGGCTACGCGCAGCCGCCCGCCGGCCTGGTGGACAGGGTGTTTGCGCCCCACGAGCTGGGCGAGGCGTTGCCGGCGGCGGAGTTCGTCGTCATCTGCTGTCCCTTGACCGAAGATACGCGCGGCATGTTCCACGCAGGCACGCTGGCGCGCATGCGCCGCGACGCCGTATTGATCAACGTATCGCGCGCCGAAATCGCCCGCGAACGGGACCTGTACGAAGCGTTGCGCGACAAGGTGATTGCCGGCGCCATCCTCGACGTCTGGTACCGCTATCCCAAGGGCGCCGACGATGACGTCGAACCGGCGTCCTTGCCTTTCCTCGATCTGCCCAATGTCATCGCCACCCCGCATACCTCGGCCTGGACCGTGGACCTGCCGTGGCGCCGATATGGCTTGATCGCGGCGAATATCGATAGACTGGCCCGGGGCGAAGCGTTGTCCAACGTAGTCCGTCCACCCGGACGGTGAGCGGCGCGGTTAAGAATGAGCGAAAGCCGCCGGCAGGACGGCGGCATGCTCGGCCTTCAATAAGTCCAGCGTCTCCTTGCCGCTATAGAACTTGTGGACCGCAAGGCCGGGTGTCGAGGTGTGTCCGATGGGAATCACGATGTCGTCGTCCTCGCGATGCAGCCATGCGCCGACGAAACGAACGCATGGGACGCGCAGCATCCTGAATTCATACACTTGTGAGTCCGTCGTTTCGTCGGCTTCCGCCAGGCGCATCGCCTGTACCGCGGATTGGGCCAGTGTGCTATCGCCTCTCATATGAGAGACGACCAGTTTCCCGTCCTCTTCGAGCACGCCCAGATCGGTGATGGGCGAATTCGCCGAAAAAAGCAGATACTGCCAGGCAATGAACCGGGCTTCACTGACCGTCTCGGTGCCTTGCAACACTTCCTTATCCAGGCGATAGGTCCGGAATGCAGGTGAAATGCGGGCCAGGGCCAGATCGACGTGAAAGAGCCGGGGAAGCCGCTCGAACACCTGTACGTCCAGAGCGTTCTGAATGAACGTAGTAACGCATTCAGCCGCCCCGGCGGGGGGCATGGGAAAGACGAAGTTCATCGAAAAATCCTTCGGGACGTTGGTGCCATCACGATGCAGGCTGCTTGGAAAACATGGTCAGATACCACGCGCTGTTTCCCCATCGTCCCGGATAACCTTGCGGAAAAACGCTCACCCGGACGAGGTTCACCCCTTCGATAGGATCGCAAACATTCCAGTAGCTATAACCGTTAAGGACAAAGGCAGCGTCTATAACGACGCAGTGCAGGTACCAGTCTCCCGATGGCCGCACCTGCATCTCCAGGACGACGACGAATGGCCTGCCTTCGTATAGCTCTCCCAGCAGTGGGGTCAGGCCGGGACTGTCGATCGCCGTTTGGGAATAGATGCCTACATTGATCATGGAGACCGTCGCGTCGCCCGGCATATTGCAGGTGCTATAAGGGGCGGCGGTGCCAGGCGCCACATTGCACGAGGTATTCATGATGCGGTTGTACAGATAGGCCTGGGAATACCGGTATCCCTGGGCATAAAAGTTACCCAGCGTGGACGCGACGGCGATCCAGCACCAGAGACCTTGATTCTGGTTTTCAAAATAGGTGTTCGGCAGCCTGAGAAAGTCGGCGCCGACGTCATACCCGGTGTAATAACCCATCGAGTTGCTATACGCGGTTTGCCCTTTCGGGGCAGCCAGTGCCAGGCTCTGCAGGGTCAGGCCCTTGGGCAGGGGTGCGTCGCTTGCCACCTGAGAATCGATATCAGGCTGAGCCATTGCTTCATCCTTGAGCGGAGAGTGGTGATTTATTCTGATTCTTCCGACCCGCCCGCGGGCGTAATCTAGTGCTACCGGTGGTATTGGCCGAGGCCGCCGCCGTTCGCGCGATTCGTATTCTTACGCGTGCCCGAACCCAAGATTTTACTTTATATATCTTAAATAACATATTGATTAATATGATATTTAATAGGAATTTCGGCGTGCCTGAATAGGCCTTCGCATACTTGCGGCCTGCATCGCCGGCGCGGGAATCCCGGCCGTGGCCGGCACGCCGTGGCGGCATCGCCTGGCCACCATCGCCCAACCCCACGGCCCGTATCCGCGCCTGGGCGGGCCTCAACCGCCAGGTTTCGGGGGTTTTTCGCCCCTTTTTACGACCGTTACCCGCGCGGTCCACTCACTAGAATGGATCCCGTCCCGTCAGCTGTGCGGGATCCGGCAGGCCCGATGGCCTGGACCGGCTGGCTTCCCTGGGCCCCACAATGAACGCTTCAACCCTGATCGGTATCGCCGTCGCCATCGCGACCCTGGCGACCGCCATCTTTTCCTCGTCGCCGGACGCCATTGCCTTCGTCAACCTTCCCGGCTTGGGGATCGTGCTGGGCGGGACGGCGGCGGCGGTCTTCATCGGCTATCCGATGACCGAGGTCCGCCGCATCGTGCCCTTGTTGCGGCGCGTATTCCGCAACGAAAAACTGGACACCCAGCGCGACATCGACGAGCTGGTCGCGCTGGCGCATAGCTGGGCCAGCGCCAACGTCCACAACGTCGAACGCGAACTGCAGAAAGTCACCAATCCCTTTCTGCGCACGGGCGTCCAGTTGATCATCGACAACACGCCGGAAGAGCAGATCGTCGAGTTGCTGCAATGGCGCATCGCCCGCATGCGCGCCCGCGAGCAGGCCGAGGCCCAGATGTTCCGCACCATGGCCAGCTTCGCGCCGGCCTTCGGCATGCTGGCCACGCTGATCGGGCTGGTCAACCTGATGACCGTGCTGGGTTCGCAAGGCATGGACGTCATCGGCAAGCAAATGGGCATCGCCCTGATCGCCACGTTCTACGGCATCCTGCTGGCCAACCTGGTCTGCAAGCCCATCGCCATCAAGCTGGAGCGCCGTACCGAGCAACGGCTGGTGCTGATGAACATGGTGCTGCAGGGCATCTCGATGATGTGCGAGCGCCGCGGCCCGGCGATGGTGCGCGAGACGCTCAATTCCTTCATGGAGAGCTTCGAGGATGAAATCCGCGAGCAGCCGCCTCGCAAGAAGGGCAAGGCGCCCAAGGCCGCACCCGCGCCAGCGGCGGCCTCGCGTGCCGCGCCCAGCCTGGCCGGCCAGGGATTGGGCGATGCCGCCTCCCTGCGCAACCGGACGAGCTCGCCGCGGCCATGAGTTCGACTCCTTCGCGGGCGTCCTGGATAGACGTCGCCATACAGCGCAAGGCCGAGGAAGAGCGCCAACAGCGTGCGCGCAGCAAGACCCTGCGCCGCAATCGCTACGAGCGCTGGCACGTGCCGGAAACCCTGGACAAGGAACCGGATAACTGGCTGATGACCTACCTGGACCTGATCACGCTGCTGTTGGCGCTGTTCGTGGTCATGCTGGCGCTGACGCGCATCGGCTCCGGCCCCGGGGCGAAGCCGCCTGAGGTCGCTTCCGGGGTCAGCCTGGCCAAGCTGCCGCCGGGCCCGGTCGAACCGTGGGCGGCCGATCTGCCGAAAATCCCCGAGGAATGGTCGCGCCTGCCGGAGCCCCCGCCGCCCGAACCCACCGTGACGGCGCCCACCGAACCGCTGGAAAAGCCGGCCGCGCCGGTCAAAATGCCGACGGCGGCCGAACTGGGACTGGCCGACCTGGGCAAATCGGTCGACGTGCAGGTCAACCGCCAGACGATCAGCTTCCGCATCAGCAACGAGCTGCTGTTCACCTCCGGCCAGGCCACCATCAGCAAGGAAGGCGTGCCGCTGATCAAGAAACTGGCCGACGTGATCAACCGCAGCAAATTCCCCGTGTCGGTAGAGGGGCACAGCGATAACGTCCCGATCCTGACGCGGCAGTTCGCGTCCAACTGGGACCTGTCGAGCAGCCGCGCGACCTCGGTGCTGCGCGAACTGGTGCATGACGGGGTCGACCCGCAGCGCCTGCGCGCCGTCGGCTACGCGGACACCAAGCCGCTGGAAAGCAACGACACCGCGGCGGGCAGGGCGGCCAACCGGCGCGTGGAACTGATCATGCGCATCGTGCCGGAAAAGAACTAGCCGTTGCAGCCGGCGGCAGCCTTGTGCCGCCGGGCCGGCGCGGCGGGGCTAGGCGTGGCCACAGGCCAGATTGGCGGGAATCGCGATATCCATCATCTTCGGGGCCGGCAGGTTCAGCCCATTCATGATGGCGACGTACTCGGCTTCCGACTTGCCGGCCAGGCGCGGGTTGAAGCGCTTCTCCTCGCCGATGGAGGAGGCGGTGCAGCCCCGGTAGTCATGCGCCGGATACACGAGGGTTTCCTCAGGCAGGCGAAACAGCTTGTTGACGATGGAGTCCCAGGAACGATGCGGGTCGCCCCCCTGGAAATCGGTGCGCCCGGTGCCGCGGATGAGCAGCACGTCGCCGGTGAATACGGCATGCGGCCGTCCGGGATTCAGCACGAAGCTGAAGGATTCGTCCGTGTGGCCCGGGGTATAGATGCCTTGCAGCGCGATGTCGCCCACGCGCAGGATTTCCCCTTCGACGACGCGGCGCGACACGCAGTCCGCCCGGGTGTGCTCGCCCATCACCGTCATGCAGCCGGTCGCGTCGCGCAGGTCGCCGAGCGCCGTGATGTGGTCGGCGTGCGTATGGGTATCCACGGCATGCAGCAGGCGCACGTCGAGTTCGCGCAGCAGCACCGCATAGTGCTGGCAATGTTCCTTCACCGGGTCGATGATCAGGGCCTCGCCGCCCATGCCCGAGGCGATCAGGTAGGTGTATGTCGAGGACGCGGCGTCGAAGAACTGGCGGAGGATCATGGCGGCCCCTAATTTCGTTTAGAAATAAGCTTATTTCCAAAGTGCATAAGTATGGCCCGTCTTCTCGCGCCGATCAAGCGATGCGCCGGATGGCGGTCTGGGTACCCGGCCCTCCGTCCCGCGACAGGCAGAGGCTTCACACGGCCGACGCGGGCCTGCCATTGCGGTGATAGGCGCGTGCCTTCAAGGTTTCCAACTGCGCCGTGATCACCTGCCGCAACCACTGGTTGCCCGGGTCGTTGGTCTGGCTGCGATGCCAATACATGTTGACCTGGAACGTGGGCGGCCGGAACGGCAGCCCCACCTGGCGCAATTCCTTCATGGACGCGAAGAAGTCCGCCAGGGCCTGCGGGACCGTCGCCACGACGTCAGTGCTGCCGACAATGACCGGGATGCTCATGAAGTGCGGCGTGCGCAGGACCACCTTGCGCCGCAGCTTCTTCTTGCGCAGGAAATTCTCGAACACCTCAAGGCTACGCCCCGGCGCCTCTACTTCGACGTGATTCAGGCTTAAGTACTGATCCATCGTCAACGCGCGATCCCGTATGGGGTGGTTCGCGCGCATGATGCACGCGAAGGAATGCAGTCCGATGCGCCGATGCAGGAACTGGCTGCTGGTGATGTCGGGGAAGTAGCCGCAGGCCAGGTCCACGTCGCCGGCTGCCATGGCTTCCTCCAGTTCGCGCGGCGGCAGGTACATCGACCGCAGCGAAATCGATGGTGCGCTTCTTTCCAGTGCCTGGACGGCGAAGGGCAGGTAGATACCTTCGCCGATGTCGGTCAGGCCCAAACGGAATTCGCGGGTGGAGGTCGCCGGATCGAACTGCGGCACGGCGAACAGTTCGTTGTCCACCGCCTGCACGATGCCGCGTATGGGCGCGACCAGCTCGCGGGCGCGGCTGGTGGGCTCCATGCCGTTGTAGGTCTTGACGAATAGCGGATCGCCCAGCAGTCCGCGCAGCCGCCGTAGTGCCGTGCTCAGGCCGGGCTGGCTCATGTCCAGCATTTGCGCCGATCGGCCGACGCTGCGCGTTTCGTGAATGGCGAGGAATACCCGCAGCAGATGGACGTCCAGGTTCATCGAGCGTTATCTCCAATCGAGATATTGAATATAACGATCATGTCATTGAGAAATCTACCCCGGATCTTTACGCTTGCGTCCACACCATACGTAAACGGAGACGAAGACATGGATGCACCTGAAGCCGCGGCGGCCCAGCGCCCCGCGTTGTCCTGGCCGGAGGGCGGCGTGACGCGCGTACCCTTCCAGGTATTCTCGGATCCGGAGATCTATGCCATGGAGCAGCAAAAGATCTTCCGCGGGCCGGTATGGCACTACCTGTGCCTGGAGGCGGAAATCCCCGCCAAGGGGGACATCCGCACGACCTGGGTCGGCGATACGCCCATCATCGTGACCCGCGACGAAGAAGGGCGGGTGCATGCGATGATCAACCGCTGCGCGCACAAAGGGGCGCTGGTCTGCCTGAAGGACCACGACAACCGGCATTCTCTGACCTGTGTCTACCACGCGTGGAACTACGGCCTGGATGGACGGTTGAAGACCGTGGCCTTTCGCAATGGCGTGCGTGGCAAGGGCGGCATGCCGGAGGACTTCGATCCCGGCTGCCATCGGCTGGAGCCGCTGCGCATCGAGCGCTTCGGCGGCATCGTCTTCGGCACGCATTCGGAAGACACCGAACCGCTGCGGCAATTCCTGGGCGAAAAGATATCCGCCTTCCTGGCGCGCAACATGGATAAGCCGCTGAAGGTGTTGGGCAAGCATAGCCAGGTGATCCACAACAACTGGAAGCTGTATGCGGAGAACGTGCGCGACTCCTACCACGCGACGCTGCTGCATACGTTCTACACGACGTTTCGCGTGAATCGCCTGGACATGGATGGCGGGATCATCCTGTCGGAAAAGAAGTGGCACCACATCAGCTATTCCAAGCGCGCCACGCTGGCGCCCGCCGCGGAATACCAGGAATCCAAGGTGCATTCCGCGCAATACGATTCCGAATTGGCCGGCCCGGCGCTGCTGCAGGCCTGGGATGCCTATGACGACAACATCACCCACAGCATCCAGACGGTCTTCCCGACGCTGGTGATACAGCTGACGCTGAACTCTCTGGCGGTGCGCTTCTTCGTGCCGCGCGGCGTCGACAAAACCGAGCTGTTCTGGATATTCCTGGGGCACGAGGACGATACGCCGGAGCAGGAGAAAATGCGCATCATGCAGGCCAACCTGACGGGCGCGGCGGGCCTGGTGGCGCTGGAGGACGGTTGCATCAACTCGTTCGTGCAGCGCGGTACGCACGGAAGCCCGGATCGCGCGGCCTTCATCGAAATGGGCGGACGAGTGGCCGAATCCAACGAGTCGTCGCGGGCAACCGAGGCCGCGGTGCGCGGATTCTGGCACGGGTATCGACACATCATGGGATTCGCGGAGGCGGCGCAATGACGGCCCTGGCACAGGAAAGTACCGCCGCTTCCCGGCATGCGGCGCACGCGGATGTCGCCGCGCTGCTTACGCGCTATGCCGATGCGCTGGACGATGGGCGAGTCGACGACTGGGTCGACTTTTTCGTGGACGATGGCATTTACCAGGTCACCACCCGGGAGAACGAAGCCAACAATTACCCGGTGGGCATCGTCTACTGCGAAGGACGCGGCATGCTGCTGGATCGCGTGAAGGCACTGAAGATCGCCAATATCTTCGAAAGCCATGTGTACTGCCACGTCAACGGACAGCCCACCATCCTGCAGGAAGACGACGGCCTGCTGACCGTGCGCAGCAATTTCGTCGTTTACCGCACGATGTACGACGGCCGCGCCGAGCTCTTCGCGACGGGCAAATACCTGGATGTCATCCGCCGCGACGACGCGGGGCTGCGTTTCCAGGAAAGACGCGCCGTGGTGGATTCACGCAGGATCGACACGCTGCTGGTATTTCCCATCTAGCCGCGCCGCCGGCCGGCAATAACGATACACAACGGACCTGAACGGTCCGGGGGAGACAATCATGAACAGAATCGTCAGGCGGATGACCGCCATGGCGGCGTGCGTACTGATGGCGGCCTGCCTGCCGGCGGCCCGCGCGGGCGACTGGCCGGCCAAGCCGATACGTATCATCGTGCCGTTCGCGCCCGGCGGCATCGCCGATATCCTGGCGCGCATGCTCAGCCCGGTACTGCAGGAGGGATTGGGACAATCCATCATCGTGGAGAACAAGCCCGGCGCCAGCGGCAGTTTGGCCACCGAATACGTGGCGCGGGCCGAACCGGACGGCTACACGCTGCTGCTCGGCCTGGCCGCGCCGCAGACCCTGAACCAATACATCTACAAGGTGCCTTACGACGGCGTCAAGGATTTCGCGCCGATCACGCTGCTGAACACCAATCCGCTGGTGCTGATGGCCAACCCGTCGCTGCCGGTGCATACGGTGCGGGAGCTGATCGCATTGGCCGGGCAGAAGCCGGGGCAGATCTTCTTTTCCGATGCGGGCGGGCTGACGCAGTTCAGCGGCGAGATCTTCAAATACATGACGGGCGCGAAGATTTCCCATGTGCGCTATCGCGGCGGCGCGCCGGCGGTCACCGCCGCGGCGGCCGGCGAGGTACAAATCACGTTCGCCAATTATTCGGACGCGCTGGCCTGGATGAAATCCGGCAAGCTGCGTCCCATTGCCCTGACCAGCATGCAGCGCTTTCCGCAGTCGCCGGAAATACCGACGATCGCCGAGTCGGGCGTGCCGGGATTCGACGTGCAGGGGTGGAGCGCGTTGCTGGCGCCCGCCGGCACGCCTCCGGCCGTCATCGACAGGATCTACAAGGTCGTGGCGGCCGGCCTGAAAGACCCCGTACTGCGCGAGAAGATGATGAACATCGGTGCCGAGCCAGGCGGCAATACACCCGCCGAATTCAAGGCCTTCATGGAAAAGGAATCGGAGAAATGGCGTACCTTCGTCGAGCGCACGGGCATCAAGGTCGAACAATGAGCGCGACCCGAATGCCGGACATCGTCGATACGCGCTGGCTGGCCGAGTACCTGGGCACGCCCGGGCTGCGCATCATCGATGCATCCTGGTCGATGGCAGCCACCGTGCCGTCGCCCAGGGACGGCTATCTCCAGGGCCATATCCCGGGCGCGGTGTTCCTGGACCTGGATGCCGCCGCCGATCCCGCGGGCGGCTTGCCCCACACCCTGGCGCCGGCAGCGCACTTCGGCGCGGTGGCCGGCGGCCTGGGGATAGGCAGGGACGACGCCGTGGTGGTGTATGACCGCGCCGGCATGCATACCTCGCCGCGCGCCTGGTGGCTGTTCAAGGCCTACGGGCATGGCCAGGTGGCGGTTCTCGACGGGGGCTTGCCGAAATGGCGTGCCGACGGCGGTACCGTCGAGGGCGGGGAGGTGGTGTTGGCGCCTTGCCCCTATGCCGCCGATGCGCCGTGGGCGCATGCCCGCACGCAAGCCGACGTGCTGGCGGCGACGCGCCAGGGCGTGCAGATTGTGGACGCGCGCAGCCCGGGCCGCTATCGCGGCGACGAACCCGAGCCCCGGCCGGGCCTGCGTGGCGGCCATATTCCGGGGAGTTGTAATCTTCCGTATACGCGCCTGCTCGACGCAGGCGATGGTACGTTGCTGGACGCTGCGGGCCTGCGCGCCGTCTTCGACCAGGCCGGGATCGATACGCGCCGGCCCGTCATCTGCACCTGCGGCTCCGGCGTGACCGCATGCGTGATCCGTCTTGCGCTGGCGCGCCTGGGCGCGGTATCCGCGAGCGTCTATGACGGCTCGTGGACGGAATGGGGCTCGACGCCGGGGCTGCCCGTGGCGACGGGGCCGTAAGGGCGCGCCGGCCCGCTGATTGATTTTTCTTAAGGAAGGATGTCTCGATGATCTACGAATTGAAGAAGTACACCGCGCAACCCGGCAAGGCCGAGGCCTTGAAACAGCGCTTCGAAGCCCATACCATGCCCATCTTCAAGCGGCTGGGCATCGAGGTCGTGCATTGCTGGACCGAACCGGGCGCGCCGGACGATTTCTACTATCTGACGCGCTATCCGTCGGCCGAGGCCCGCGATGCGGCGCTGCGTGCCTTCGGTGCGGATCCGGAATGGAAGGCCGCCAAGGCGGCCAGCGAGACGGACGGCCCGCTGCTGGGCAGCCAGACCACGGTGGCACTGGTCCCGACTGCGTTTTCACCCAATGACTGAATCCCATTTTCCTATGCAACGAACCCGCACACTTACCGTAGGCGATGCGCCCTTCGCCGTCGTCGAACAGGGGCCGGACGCCGGTCCCTGTGTCCTGTTCAGCCACTCCGTCATGACGACGCACGCCATGTGGCAAGGGCAGCTCGACCGCCTGAGCCAGGCCGGCTATCGCGCCATCGCGTATGACGCCCGGGGGCACGGCGCCAGCGTGGTATCGCCCGCGCCATATCGCATGCGCCAGCTGGGCGACGATGTTATCGGGCTGCTCGACGCGCTGGATATCGCACACGCGCATCTGGTCGGCCTGTCGCTGGGCGGCATGATCGCCTTCGACCTGGCCACCCGTCATCCCACGCGCCTTCTCAGCGCCGTTATCTGCGACGCACGGGCGGACAGTCCCGAGGCCTTCGCCGCGCCCTGGGACGAACGCATCGAAATGGCGCGCGGGCAGGGCATGAAAGCGCTGGCCTCGCCGACCATCGACCGCTGGTTCGGTGCCGGATTCCGCGAATCCGGGCAGGCTCGCGCCATCCACCGCATGATCTGCGAGACGCCGGTCGAAGGCTTTGTCGGTACCGGCCGGGCCTTGCAGGACTTCGATTTCCGGCCGGGGCTGGACAAGGTCGATCTGCCGGTCACGCTGATCTGCGGCGACAACGACGGGGTGCTGCCCGCGGAAATGGCCTCGCTGGCGCAGCGCATTCCCGGCGCGGTGCTGGAAATGATCCCTGGCGCGGGGCATCTTCCCAATATCGAAAACCCCGCCGCGTTCGATGCGGCGCTGATGCGGCACCTCGCCCGCGTCGCGTAATCGGGTCCGGCCAGCCGACACCATAAGAAACGGGACGACACCCAACGACATGGCTGCCCGGCCCATCGCCCTTAACATAATCTTCATCCGAAACAGCTAGCATCGGCCGCAATGTCGAAGCGCGCGCACGCGAACGGCAACAACGGGCCCATGACGATGAAGATCCTATATACAAATTTCCACCGCGCGCGCGGCGTAGGTGGACATACCTCCTATATCGCCCGCCTGGCAGCCGCGCTGGCGCAGCGTCATTCCGTCAGCATCGCGGCACCGGCGCGCAGCGCGCTGGAGCGCATGGGCCGCGAAATGCCCGGGGTCCGGACGCACGCCCAGGAATTTCCCAGCAGCCTGCATCAGGTTCCCGCCGCGCTGCGCCAATTGAATAGACTGCTGCGGGAACAGCAGTACGACATCGTGCATGTCAATGGATCGTCCGACCATCGCCTGGTGCTTCTGGCCTCGCTGACCTTGCCACGGCGTCCGAAGATCGTGCTGACCAAGCACAATGACCATCGGATTCGCGGGACCAGCGCGTGGCTGCGCATGTTGGCGGGGACCGACCATGTCATTGCCGTGTGCGAGCATGTGAAGCGCCGGCTGGCGCGCAGCCCTTATGCGCGCAGGGGTGTAACGCGGGTGTTCAATGGCATCGACACGCGCCGGTTCACGCCGCCCGCGGAAGCGGCCCGGCCCGCCTTGCGGGAAAAGTACTTCGGCTCGGACATGCCGGACCGCATCGTCCTGGGTAGCAATGCGGGTACGTCGGACTACAAGGGCTGGATGTATATGGTCAGGGCGGTGGCGGAACTGCCGCACCCCTTGCGCCGGCGATTCCACGTGGCGGTCGCGGGCGCGCGCCCCTCGGCGGAGGACCTGGACGAAGTGCGGGCCCTGAGCATGCAGGAACACTTCACCTATGCGGGCGACCTGGATGACGTGCGCCCGTTCCTGGCCGCCATCGACATCGGTTTCGTGCTGTCGCATCGAATCGAAACGATTTCGTTCGCGTGCCGCGAAATGATGGCCACCGGCAAGCCGGTCATCGTTACATCCCATTGCGGGCTGCCGGAAAATATCACTCCGGGCATAGACGGTTGGGTCGTGCCGCCTTGTTCGTCCACGGCGATTTCGACGCTGCTGAAATCCGTGCAGTCGGGCGCGCACGACATCGCGCGCATGGGGACGGCGGCACGCGGAAAGGCCGTAAGCGAATTCGGCATCGATCCCTTTATCGCCGGCACCGAGCATGTGTACCTGAGCCTGATGAATCCGCTGCCGGGCATTCTGGAACTGTACGATCCGCGCTTCTAGCGGGGCGACGGGCCTGGCGCGCGATTAAGCGTATCCGTCCGTCGCGTTCGCATCCACGTATGTTTCATGGGATGTCCATCGTCGGATCCCGTCGCAGGCCGCGCAATCGGCGGATCGCGCGGCCTGCGGAGCGGATCACAGCACAGCGTCGCGTGTGCGGCCACCCCGCGTGGCGGCATAGGTGGACGAGAACGCACCGATCAGCATCGAGATAAAGGCCCACAACGCAAACGCGACGGCTGCCTTGCGTGCCGCGTCCGCTGCTTCGCGGGCCTTTTGCTTCGCGTCGTCCGCCGCCTGTTTGGCACGGTTGATCGTATCGTCGATGCGTTTTTCGGCGGTCGCCTGATCGACGCCGGCCTGCGTGGAGATGACGCGCGCGACGTAGGCCTTGTCTTCGGGGGTGATGGAGCCCCGGGCCAGGCTGACCGCGACGATACGGCCGACCTCCGCCTTGGCGGCATCGCCTTGCGTGGCATCGGGCCGATCCGAGCGGAAGAGGCTATCGACGAAATACTGCGCCGACGGTCCCTGCATGGCGGACGTGCCGCCGTTACCCCCGGCCGCCGCGGCCGCCGTTGCCGCGCCGGCGGCGCCGGATACTGCGCCAGCCCCCACCTTGGCCGCGCCGCTGACCGCGGACGATACGCCGGATCCCAACAGGAAGGCGCTGACCACCGCGGCCACCGCCCATACCAGGAAGCCATGGGCGGTATCGCGGAAATAGACTTCGTCGGAATGGACGTCGACCCATTTGGTGCGCATCCGTCCGGCGATATAGCCGCCCAGGCCGGCGGAAATGATCTGGATGACGACCAGCCAGATGATGAGGCCTATCCCCAGGGTCTTGGCCGATGCGCCGTCATCGCCCCATGGCGACATGGAGGCGAACCCGAAGCCCGCCCCGGCCAGCAGCAGCATCAGGTAGGTGGCGGCCGCCACGAAGGCGCCCGCCAGGACGGCGCCCCAGGAAACCGCGGAGCCGAAGGACTCGCGCTTGCCCAGGGATGCCGGCGAACCCGACGGATACGAAGTGGTGGATTCCATGGATAGCCTCGCTCAGGAAGGGGAATGAACCTTGGCCTTGAGCAATTGGCATACCCGCCGGGGCGATGCGGTGCGCGCCGGCGGGGCGCATGGCGATCAGGCGCCGAAGCCGCCGTCGATGGTCAGGCTGGTGCCGGTGACGAAGGCGGCGTCGGGGCCCGCCAGATAGGCGACCATGCCGGCGATTTCGTCAGGATGCGCATGCCGCGGCAGCGCCATCATCCCGTGCATCATGTCGGCGAACTCGCCGCTTTCCGGGTTCATGTCGGTATTCACCGGTCCCGGCTGGACATTGTTGACCGTAATGGCGCGCGGGCCCAGGTCGCGCGCCATCCCGCGCACCAGCCCCTGCAGCGCCGCCTTGCTCATCGCATACGCGGCACCGCCGGGGAAGGGCATGCGGTCGGCGTTGACGCTGCCGATATTGATGATGCGGCCGCCATCCGGCATATGGGGCAGCACGGCCTTCGACGCCACGAACACCGCGCGCACGTTCAGATCGAGCGTCCGGTCGAAATCCTCCAGGGAAAAGCTCTCGATCGGCCCCAGCAGCAGGGCGCCGGCGTTATTGACCAGGATGTCGATGCCACCGAATTCACGCGCGGCGGCATCCACCGCCAGCGCCACCGCTTGCGGGTCCGCGCCGTCGGCCTGTAGCGCCAGCGCACGGCCGCCGCCGGCTTCTATCGTCTGCGCCAGCGAGCGGGCCTGCTCGGCAGAGCCGCGATAGGTGAAGACCACGTTGGCGCCATCGCGTGCCAGCCGTTGGACGATGGACGCGCCGATGCCGCGGGCACCGCCGGTGATGAACGCGGTCTTGCCGGCGAGCGGGGCATTGCGCGAAGTGTCGTCGGAGCGGGCGGAGGAGAGGGAGGAGTTCATGGTCGTGGACCTCGGGTTGGGAAAGTGTGGCCAGTATTCCCTTTCTTCGGTGGAATCGATAGTCCATAATCGGTTGATGGATTTTCAACTAAAACTATCGAATCGGTGCACTCATGGAAGCCCTGAACCTGATGGAATCGTTCATCCGCAGCGCGCAGCTGGGCAGCTTTTCCGCCGCCGCGCGCAGTTTGGGATTGACGCCCGCCGCCGTCAGCAAGAATGTCGCGCGGCTGGAGGCGAACCTGGGCCTGCGGCTGTTCCATCGCAGCACGCGCACGCTGGCGCTGACCGAGGGCGGCGAACGTTTTCTTGCCGACGCGGCAGGGCCGTTCGCCGGCCTGCAGGATGCGATTGCCCAGGCCGCCCAGCAGGACGGCGAACCGTCGGGCGTGCTGCGCCTGAGCGTGGCACTGTCCTTTGGCCGCGAATACCTGTTGCCGATGCTGGGCGACTTCCTGGCGCGCTATCCGGCCATCGTTCCGGACTGGCACTTCGACAACCGTCCGGTGGACCTGGTGCGCGAAGGCTACGACGCGGCCATCGGCGGCGGCATCGAGCTGACGCAGGGCGTCGTGGCCCGCCAGTTGGCCATCGCCCATGTGATCGCGGTGGCCTCGCCCTCGTATATGACGCGGCGCCGCATGCCCAGGCATCCCCAAGACCTGGCGGATCTGGATGGCATCGCGCGCAGGTCCGCGTCCACCGGCCGGCTGCGCACCTGGACGCTGCGCAATGCCAACGGCCAGGAAGCCGCGGCCGAATGCCGTACCCGCGTCATCCTGGACGATCCGGAAGCCATGGCCGCCGCGGCGAAACTGGGCTATGGCGTCGCGCTGCTGCCTACACCCCACGCCGCGCCAGGCCTGGCCAATGGCGAACTTGTCCGCGTCCTGCCGGGCTGGTCAGCCGTATGGGGGCCGATTTCCATCTATTACCCGAACAAGAAGCTGCTGGCGCCCAAGACGCGCATCTTCATCGACTTCGTCATCGCGCGGTTTCGCGAAAAGCGCCTGGCGGCGCTTTTCGATCCCCGCTGACCCAGGCTGGAACCGGCCGGCGCGGCGTCAGTCCACCTGGGCGCCGGACTGCTTGACCAGGCCGGACCATTTCGCCACTTCGGCACGGGCGAAGGCATCCAGGCCGGACGTGGATACCGTGCTCTTCTCCACCCCCTGGCCCTGCAGCTTGGCGGCGATCGCCGGATCGGTAAGGGCGCCATTGGCCGCTGCCTGCAGCTTCTGCAGCACGGCGGGCGACGTGGCGGCCGGCGCGTACAGCATGAACCACGCCACCAGGTCGAAATCGCTGCCCGTCTGCTCGGCGATGGTCGGCACGTCGGGGGCCGAGGCGCTGCGCTGGTTGCCGGACGTTCCCAGGGCGCGCAGCTTGCCGGATTTGATGTGAGGCAACACGGCGATCGGGTGGTAGAACATGAATTGCACCTGGCCGGACATCACGTCGGTCAGGGCCTGGCTGCCTTCCTTGTACGGCACGTGCACCATCGTGCCTCCCAGGCGCGATTTCAATAGCTCGCCAGCCAGGTGGCCCGAGGTGCCGGTGCCGGCGGACGCGAAACTGATACCGGGCGGTTTGGCCGCCGCCGCGGCCAGGTCCTTCAAGCTGCGGTAGGGTGACGACGCGCTGACCACCAGCAAGGTCGGCGTGGAGCCGATCATCGCGATGGGCGCGAAATCGCGGATCGGATCGTAGCCCAGGCGCTGGAACAGCGCCTTGTTGATGGCGTGGGTGCCGACCGTGCCCATGACCAGCGTATAGCCGTCGGCGGGGGCGCGTGCGACATACTCCGTTCCGATCGAGCCGCCCGCGCCCGAGCGGTTTTCGATGATGACCGGCTGGCCGAGCGACTTGGCCATGGCATCGCCGACGATGCGGGCCACCGTATCGGTCGTGGTGCCGGCGCCGAAGGGCACGATCATCTTGATGGGATGATCGGGATAATCGGCGGCGCGCGCCGGCGGCGGCGCCAGGGTAAGTATCCCGGCCGCCACGGCCAGCGCGGCAAGGCCACGCCTGGCCAGGTTGGGCGCGCCGTGCGCCGATGCGTGATGGCTTCGCTTCATGTGCTTGTCTCCGTTCTTATGAATAGGTGCCCCGGATCCCTGGGGCGCATGGCGCGCGTGTCAGGCCGCGGATACGCCATATCCGGCCGGCACGGCGCCGTCGTACCGCAGTTCCCGCGTGGCCTGGTACGACAACGCGAAGCCCGAGGGCTGGTGGAATTCCTCGTAGAGATGCGCGATCAGGCCCGCCGTGCGGGCCAGCAGCGGCACGCCGCGCAGCGCCTGCACGGGGAAGCCGGCACCCAGCAGTACCGCTGGAATCGCCGCCGATACATTGAGCTTGAGTGCCTTGCCCAGGACGGCGGGTATCTGCTTTTCGACCGCTTCGGCGATATCCACATAGGCCAGGCTGGCGCCGCATTCGCGCGCGACCTCGAACAATCGCGCGACGCGCGGGTCGCGGTCCTTGTGCAGGGGATGGCCGTAGCCCGGGATCGGCGTGCCTTGCGCCGCGTATCGCTTGAGCACCGCCAGCGCGGCCGCATCGATGTCGTCCGCGTGCGCCGGCGCCGTATCGCGGATTTCCACGAACAGTTTTCCCGCCGTTTCGGCGGCGCCCAGGATGACCGACCCGCAGCCCAGCAGGCCGGCGGCGACCGCGCCCTGCATGGCGTCGGGCGCGGCGGCGTAGGTCATGCGCGCGGCCTGCACGCTGGGCACGAAGCCGTGTTCGGCGATGGCCACCAGCGTCGCGTCCAGCACGGCGGAGGCGGCGGCGTCGGGCCGCCGTCCGGTCAACAGCAAATGGAAGTAATCCGTGAACGAGATCCGGCCGATCAGGTCCTTGCACAAGTCCTCGCCGCGCACCACGATGGTGTGCTCGTCGGAGGTGCAGATCGCGGTATGGGGAATGGTCGCCTTGCCGATTTTCATGATGGATCCTTGCAGGAGGTCGTCGCGCCGGCCTGGGCCAGCTCGGCGCGGATTTGCGCGTTGTGTTCACCCAGCAGCGGCGGCGGCGAGACCTCGGTGGGAAGCTCTCCATCGAAACTGACGGGCGAACGCACCGTGCGCCAGGGTCCCAGCGACGGATGCATCGCTTCGACTTCCAATTGCAGATGGCGGGCCTGCGGGTCGCGCAGGGCTTCGGCGGTGTCGTACACCGGCGCGTGCGGAACATCGCGTTCGGCCAGCCGTTGGCACCATTCGTCGCGCGTGCGCCCGGCGAAAACGGCGCCGAGGATATCGATCAGCGCCTCCTGGTTCGCGATGCGGCCCTCGCGCGTGGCGAAGCGCGGATCGGCGAGGATGTCGGGCCGTTCCATCGCATCGGCCAGGCCACGCCAGAATTTTTCCGGCGAGGACATGTGCAGGGCGATCCTGCCGCCATCGGCGCAGGCCAGTACGTAGGACTGCGATACGCGCGGCCGGCTATAGGGGTCCATGATTTCGCCTTCCGAGAGGAAGTGCGTGAAGGCGTCCAGGTTGAAGTGGCACATGGCTTCCAGCATGGAGACCTCCACGACGCGTCCCACGCCGGTGCGGGCGCGTTCGACCAAAGCGCCCAGCACGCCATAGGCCGCGTAGAAGCCCGTCAGCGCGTCCGCGATGGCCGGTCCCACGACGCGGGGATGGGCGGGATCGACCAGCAGGTTAAGGAAGCCGCTGGCGGCCTGAGCCACCGTGTCGTACGCGGGCCGGCCCGCGGCCGGCCCGGTCTGGCCGAAGCCACTGATCGCGCAGTACACCAACCGGGGATTCAGCGCGCGCAGGCGCTCCTGGCCGGCGTTCATGCGCTCGGCCGCGCCCGGGCGGAAGTTCTGGATGTAGACGTCGGCGCCGCGGATCAGGTCGTCGAAGACGGCGGCGTCGCCGGGATCCTTGATATTGAGTTCGATGCTGCGCTTGTTGCGGTTGTAGGTCTGGTAGTGAGGGCTGTACAGGCCGCCCTTGAAGGCGCGGAAAGGGTCGCCCGTGCCGGGTTGTTCGACCTTGATGACGTTCGCGCCCAGGTCGCCCAGCAGCATCCCGGCCGCCGGGCCGGTAATGAAGGTTCCCTGTTCGATGACGGTGATGCCGTCCAACACCTTGGACATAAGCGTTTCCTTGTCGCTGTGCTTGACCGGAGAGCAGACTACCGGGCGCTTCTTGAAGATGGAAATGATTAATTTCGCGATTTATCATTGATGCCATCGATAAGAAACGGAGACAACGATGGAACTTCGGCACCTGCGGTACTTCATCGCGCTGGCGGGATCATTGAACTTCACCCGCGCGGCCGAACGGGTACACGTGACCCAATCGACCTTGTCGCACCAGGTCCGCCAACTGGAAGACGAAGTGGGACAGCCGCTGTTCGAACGGATCGGCAAGCGCGTGGTGATGACGCCGGCCGGCGAGTCCTTCCTGGCCTATGCGTCGCGGGCCCTGAAAGAGGTCGACATGGGACTGGGCGAGCTCAAGCGCGATAGCGCTTCGATGATCGGCGAGGTGCGTGTCGGTACCACCCATACCTTCAACCTGGAATTCATACCGGATTGCGTAGCGCGCTTCCTGCAGGACAGCCCCGCGGTCAGGGTAATCATCGAAGAGCTGCCCGCCGATGCCATCGCCTTGCAACTGGACGCCGGCAAACTGGATTTCGGCGTGGCATATCGACCGGAATCGCCCAGCGCCTTGCAGTTCGAACCCTGGTTCAACGAGGAACTGGTGCTGGTGGTGGGACAGCACCATCCCCTGGCGGCGCGCCGGCGACTGCGCGTGATAGAGCTGCACAGGGAACCGCTGGTCCTGTTGCCGGCCAGTTTCTCGACGCGCCGGTTGTTGGACGAATGCTTCGCGGCGGCCGGCGCCGAACCGGCCATCATCGCGGAAATGAATTCTGTCGCCGCCATGCTGGGCCTGGCCGCGCGCATGCAGGTAGGGACCATCGCCGTGGCGGGCGCCACGGCCCTGCATCGGGCACTGCGCACCATTCCGCTGGAGAATCCCACGCCCATGCGCACGCCCGGATTGCTGTTCAACAACGGGCGGCCGCAATCGCCGGCCAGCCGCGCATTCGCCGCATTGCTGCGGCGCAGGGCGATGGCGCGGGGCGGGCGGACCGCGCGCCGCGCGGCGTGACGGCAATACGCGCTACAGGTGCAGCCCCAGCAGGCGCTGCGCGTTGCCGCCCAGGATGGCGACGCGCTGCGCGTCGTTCAGCGACTGGGTGGCGAACACCTGATCCACGGGATGTTCCTCCCAGGGTATCGGATGGTCGGTGCCCAGCACGACCTGGCTGGCGCCGACCTGGGCTACCAGGTGGCGCAGCGCCTCCGGCGTAAATACCAGGTTATCGAAGTACAACTGGCGCAGGTATTCCGTCGGCTTTTTCTTCAGGACGATATCCGGATTGCAGTTCTGCGGCGATACGAAACAGGAGTGGTCCATGCGCGGGGCGTACGACCCGAGATAGCCGCCGCCATGCGCGGCCAGGATTTTCAGGCGCGGGAACTTGTCCAGCACGCCTTCGAAGATAAGGTGCTGCAGCGCGATGGTGGTATCCAGCGGATTGCCGATCACATTCGACAGCCAGCCGTTGCCCTTCAGGCGCTTGGCCAGCTCTGGCGTGCTTTGCGGATGTATGAACAGGACGGCGCCCAGCGCTTCGGCCTTGGCCCACACCGGATGAAACTTCGGGTCGGCGAACTCGTCGCCGTTCACGCTGCCGCCGATGGCCGCGCCGCGCAGCCCTTGCGTCCCGATCGCGGTCTCCAGCTCCTGCACGGCCAGGTCGGGGTATTGCAGCGACAGCGAGCCGAACGCCGCGAATCGCTTGGGGTAGGCGGCGCATAGCTCGGCCAGGCGCGTGTTATGGATCTTGACGATGGCGGCCGAGGTGTCGCGGTCCTTGCGATACCAGAAGGGATTGATGGACAGCACTTCCATATCGATGCCCATCGCGTCCATTGCCGCCAGGCGCTTCCGCACGGCGTCCTTGTGGCTGGCCGCGATGAAGTGTTCCGGCACGCCCTTGACCGGCGGGAGTACCTGCCTGGCCTCGGCGCCCATCAGGTCGATGGCTTCCTGGAAATAGCAATGCGAGTGGGTGTCGACGGTACGGACGCGTTTGCCGGCGACCGTGATGGGCAGGTGCCGCGCGGGCTGGGCACCTTGCGCGCGCGCGGCGTCGAGCAGGCCGCAGGAACAGAAGCCGAGGCCCAGGCCGCTTGCCGTTTTCAGGAAAGCTCTACGGGTTTTCATTGTTGTCTCCGATGTATTGTTTTGATCGATCGCTAACCAGGTCGGAGGATACAAACAAAACGGCTCGCGCCAGGGCGAGCCGTTTTCTCATAAGACCACATGCTGCGCGGGAAACAACACTCGTACGCGGGACAGGTCGTTGAAAGCCGGAAGAGGGTAGACGCGCGCACGCCGCGCCTGCGCGGGCATCGCGGTTGCTGCGCCTGCCTCTCGGGGCGGCACACGGCCGCCATTTCACGCGACCTCGCGGGAGACGCCATGAAGAACCATCTCATCGATACCCTTGTCGCGGCGGCGCTGGGTGCCGCGGCCATGTATTACCTCGACCCCGACATGGGGCGCGGCCGTCGCAGCGTGCTGCGGGACCGGGCCGCCAGCCGTGCCCGGGACACCTCGCGCTTCGTGCGCCGCAAAGCGCGCTGGACCGGCGACCGGCTCCAGGGTGTGGCCGTCCGGCTCCGTCATGCCGCCTCCGCCAGCGTTCCGGCCAGCGACCGCAAGATCCACGAGCGGGTGCGTGCGGCCATCGGCCGCGTCGTCAGCACCCCGGGCGCGGTGGACGTCAATGTCGCCGGCGGCAACGTGCTGTTGACCGGCCACATCCTGGCCGCGGAACGGCAAAGGCTGGTCGACGCGGTGGCTTCGGTCGATGGCGTGGAGCGGGTCGCCGACCAGCTCTCGGAATACGGCTCGGCAGGCCACGTACCGGAGTTGCAGGGAGCGCGCGAAGCCTGATGGGCGGCCGGCCGCGCGTCATGCGGCGGCCGGCTCGTCCGGGTGCTTATCCCATGTGCGAGGCGGCGCGTTGCCGGCGCGGCCGCCTGCCCCGACGGCGCGAGAAGTACCAATGCTTCGCCTGCTCGGCCACGGCCAGGTAGGCGGCGGTTATACCGGCCAGCGCCAGCAGCAGGGGAACGGGTAGCGGGACGAAGCCGAACCACGCCCCCAGCGCGGTGTAGGGCAATGCCACCGCCAGGGCGACGACGCCCAGCGCGGTGGCGGCCAGGGCCGGATGCGCCGGGCTGGACCACGGGCGGGCCCGCGTACGGATGACGAAGATCACCAGCACCTGCGTCATCAGCGACTCCACGAACCACGCCGTCTGGAACAGGCCCTGGCTGGCCCGAAAGCCCCACAACAGCAGGCCGAAGGTCAGGAAATCGAACATCGAGCTGACGGGGCCGAGGACGAGCATGAAATCGCGCACCTGGCGGATATCCCAGCGATACGGCCTGGCGATCATCTTTTCATCGACCCGGTCCAGCGGGATGGCGATCTCCGAGGTGTCGTACAGCAGGTTGTTGAGCAGGACCTGCACGGGCAGCATCGGCAGAAAGGGCAGGATCAGCACGGCCCCGGCCATCGAGAACATATTGCCGAAGTTCGAGCTGGTGCCCATCATGACGTACTTCATGATGTTGGCGAATGTGCGGCGTCCTTCGCGCACCCCTTCGGCCAGCACGTTCAGGTCCTGCTTCAGCAGGATCATCGCGGCGGCCTCCTTGGCGACGTCGGCCGCGCCGTCGACCGACAGGCCGACATCGGCGGCATGCAGCGACGGGGCATCGTTGATGCCGTCGCCCAGATAGCCGACGACATGGCCGCGGTTGCGCAGGACGCGGATAATGCGCGCCTTCTGCGCGGGGTTCACCCTGCAGAACAGGGTCGTTCGGGCAAGCCGCGCGGACAGCGCTTCGTCGGTCAGCTTCTCCAGGTCCGGCCCGTTCAGCACGCCCTGGATGCGGATGCCCAACGCAACGCAGACATGCCGGGTCACCCATTCGTTATCGCCTGTGATGATCTTCAGGGATATTCCCAGCCGGGACAACGCATCCAGCGCCGGACGCGCCGTTTCCTTGGGCGGGTCGACAAAGGCGGCAAAGCCGGCGAACGTCAGCGCGGTCTCGTCGGCGATGCCGGCATGGTCCCGATCCGGGTTTACCTCGCGCCATCCCACGCCCAGGACGCGATAGCCTTGCTCGCCCAGGCGCTTGAGCGTATCCGCCGCCGTGGCGCGCGCCTGTTCGTCGAAGGCATGAGACCCGTCGCTGCCGGCGATCCGGTAGCCGGAGGACAACATCAGGAGATCCTCCGGCGCGCCTTTGACGATGAGATAGCGCCGGCCGTCCTGTTCGGCCAGGATGGAAACGCGGCGCCTTTCGAAATCGAAAGGCACTTCGTCGATCTTGCGCCATTGCGTCAGGTCCGCCGGCGCGGCTGCCAGCAGGGCGTCGTCCAGCGGGCTCTTCAACCCGGTCTCGAAGCTCGCGTTCAGATAGGCCCAACGCAGGACATCCCGGCAGTCTTCGCCGCGGATATCGAATTCCCCGGCCAGCTCGATGCGCGCCTGCGTCAGCGTTCCCGTCTTGTCGCTGCAAAAGACATCCATGCTGCCCAGGTCATGGATGGCCGACATCCGCTTGACGATGACCTGCTCGCGGGCCATGCGTATCGCGCCACGCGCCAGCGTGACCGAGACGATCATCGGCAGCAGCTCGGGCGTCAGGCCCACCGCCAGGGCCAGGGCGAAGAGAAAGGATTCCACCAGCGGGCGGTGGAAGAGCAGGTTGACCAGCAGTACGAACAGGACAAGCAGGACCGTCAGCCGGATGACCAGCATGCCGAAATCGCGGATGCCGGCCGCGAAGGCGGTGGGCGGCGGCTCGCGCCGCATTTCGTCCGCGATGGCGCCCAGTTGCGTGGCGCGGCCCGTGGCCAGGACGAGCGCGCGGGCGGTCCCGCTGATGACCGAGCATCCCATGAAGACGGCGTCCGCGCGCGCCAGTCGCTCGGCGTGCTGGCCATCGGCCGCATCGTCCGAGCGCTTCTCGGCGGGATAGGGTTCGCCGGTCAGCAGGGCCTCGTTGACGTACAGATCCCGGGACGCGATCAGGCGGGCGTCGGCCGGTACCAGGTCGCCCGCTTCCAGAAGGATCACATCGCCGGGGACCAGGTCGGCGGCCGGGATGTCCTTGGGCGCTTTGTCGCGCATGGCTGTCACGCGCAACGCCACGCGGTCGCGCAGGCGATCGGCGGCCATCAGCGCGCGATGCTCCTGGACAAAATCCAGCAGCACCGACAACAGCACGATCACGACGATGATGGTAAAGCTGGCCTGCTCGCGCGTCAGGGCCGCCGCCGCCGCGCACGCGAGCAAGGTCAGGACCAGCGGATTGCGCAGCCGCTTGAGGAACTCCAGTACGAGACGTCGCCGGGGTCGTTCCAGCAGGCGATTGGCACCATGCTCGGCAAGCCGCTTTTCCGCCTGGGCCGCCGCGAGGCCATCGGCATCGGTTTCCAGGGATGCCAGCGCGCGCGCCACCGGGCCATTCCATAGTTCGTCCTCCGATGCGGACTCCCATGCCATGCGGATCTCCTGTCGTGTCCGTGCCTTAGCGCGGGGCGGGCGACCATGGCGGCCGCGCCGTGCGGCCGCTGTCGACGATCACCAGGTAGCGGCCGGCGCCGTCCACGGGCGTGCGGTCGGGCGACAGCACCCACAAGGGCCGTCCGGCGCGGGCCTCGGCCTCGTAGTCCGCATCCAGCACGCCGAACCGGTCCAGGAAGACGTTCAGGCTGGCGGGAATGCGCACGCAGCCCTTGGATTGCACGCGGCCCAGGCGGGATTCCAGGATGTCCGGATCCGTCGCATGCATTTGCAGGCGCATCGTGCCCATGCCGCCGCGTCCCCAGCCGCGCAGTGCCTGTTGCCAGCCGAAGTCGTAGACGCGCATGCCCTTCCTGCCGTAGCCGCGGATGCCGAATTCGTTCTTGGTACCCTCGGCCCGGAAGTCGCCGTCCGTCACGGAGTGATCGAACACCCCGGTGGGCGTCTGGAAGTGATCGAACTGGCCGATACGGCCCGTGGATACCGGCGATGCGCCGATCAGGCGCTGCATGGAAGGCGCACCCAGCCAGTACACCAGGATGGCCTGCACATTGGGGCTGCGGTCGACCACGACCAGATATTGCGGCTCGTTCAGCGTGATGCCGGCGCTGCCCAGCATCAGCAGGGCGCTCGTGGCGTAGTACCGTATGTCATCGGATGGCGGATGCAATTGCTGCCGCACCGTCCGGCGGTAGGCATCGGCCAGATCGTCGGGCGTGGGGATGGCCTGGGCCGCGGCCTGGCCCGACCAGGCCAATGCCGCGCAGGCAAGCACGCTCGCCATACCGGTCCGGAGCGCGGATTTCATCGTGTTCGGCCTCTGGTCCTCGCTGATACGCAGCGTCCCGTCCTAGTATGGCGATGTCCGGCAAGCTCCCGTTGACCAGGATCAATAGGCGATCGCGCGGCCGCGTCACCATCCGGCAAACACGATGGCTTACGACAGGAGCGCACGCATGGAGCCGGATACGCAATCCGCGACGATGGATTTCCTGGGGTGCCCCCGAACGCATGGGGAAACGGCGGAGATCGCGACCGTGCAAACCCATATCTCGGTGATCTTCCTGACCTCCCATCGGGCCTTCAAGCTGAAACGCGCGGTGCGCTATCCGTATGTGGATTTCTCCACGCCCGCGCTGCGCCTGGCCGCGTGCCGGCGCGAACTGGAATTGAACCGCCGCACGGCGCCCATGCTGTATCTGGCGGTACGGCGGATCACACGGCAGCCCGACGGCTCGCTGGCGTTCGACGGCCCCGGCGAACTCGTCGATGCCGTGGTCGAAATGGCGCGTTTCGATGAAGAGACGCTATTCGACCGGATGGCCACGCGCGGCGCCCTGACGGCACCCTTGATGACGCGGCTGGCGCATGCCATCGCCGCCTTTCACCAGGACGCGCCCGTTGCCCGCCATGCGCGCGGATCGGCCATCATGCGGCGCGTACTGGACATCAACGAGCTGGCATTCCTGACGCTGGGTAGTGCCGTGCCCGCGGGCTGCACGGTCTTGAACCGCCTGTTTCGCCTTCGGCAGCAGGACTGCGCCGCGTTGCTGGATGCCCGGGGGCGCGCCGGCCGGATACGCCATTGCCATGGCGATCTGCACTTGCGCAATATCTGCCTGGTCGACGGCATGCCGGTGCTGTTCGACTGCCTGGAATTCGACGAGGCACTGGCCACCGTCGATGTCCTGTACGACCTTGCGTTTCTCCTGATGGACCTGCGCTACCGCGGACAGCCGCAATGGGCCAACTTCGTCTTCAATCGTTATCTGGAAGAGCGCGACGAAACCGATGGCCTGCCATTGATGCCGTACTTTCTTGCGCTGCGCTCGGCCATCCGCTGCCACGTCATCGCCGCGCAGGCCCGCGACGCGCACGCGCCCCGGCGCCGCGACCTGCTCGGCGAAGCCCGGGATTACGGGCAACTGGCGCTGCGCCTTCTGCAAGCGCGCCCGGCCCGTCTTATCGCGATAGGCGGATTGAGCGGCACCGGCAAATCGACCCTGGCGGCGGCAATCGCCCATCGGATCGGACAGGCGCCAGGAGCCCGCGTGTTGTCCAGCGACCGCATCCGCAAACGCCTGTATGGCGTGGCCGCCAATGCCCGCCTGCCGCCCGAAGCGTATCGGCCCGCGGTGTCCGAACAGGTCTACGCCACCCTGGCGCGACAGGCGCTCGACACCCTGGCGCGGGGCCACGCGGTCATTGCCGACGCGGCCTTCGAGCGCCCCGAAGACCGGGAAAGCCTGCGCCAGGTGGCCGCGCGCGCCGGCGTGCCGTTCGACGGGCTCTGGCTGGAGGCCGCGCTGGATCTGCGCCTTGCGCGGGTCGACCGGCGCCGGCATGACCCTTCCGATGCGGACGCCGAGGTCCTGATGATGCAGATGCGGAAAAATCGCGGCGCGCCTTCCTGGCGCACCGTGCAGGCCGGCGGCGATCCCGACGCGATATCGGAATCCGTGGCGGCGATGCTCCGCCTGGACCAGGCGTCCTAGGCGGGCACCAGGGTCGGGCAGGGCACCGTGCCGGCCGGCTCGCATCGCCGGCCGGCAATCCGCTTGACGCAGATCAGACCGGCACGCCGCGGGCGCGGGCATGATGGGGACACCGTGAATACGGAGATCGCCATGTACCGAAATATCATGATCGCCCTGGACGGCAGCAAGGCCGCGCGGGCCGCGCTGGATAAGGCGGTCCAGTTGGCGGCGCAGGAACGCGCGACGTTGTATGCCGTGTCCGTGGTGGAATATCCCAGCGACTACTACACCTCGCTGGTCTACGATCCGGCCGAGATGCGCAAGTCCATCGATGTCCAGACCGGCGACATCCTGAAGGAAGCCGCGAAAACCGTCTCCAGCAAGGGGGTGCCGGTGCAGACCCGCCTGGTCCACAACACCAGCGGCGGCAACACCGTGGCCGAGCAACTGGACCGCGTCGCGCGCGAGCTGGACGCGGATCTGGTGGTGATGGGCACGCATGGCCGCAAAGGGGTCCAGCGCCTGCTGCTGGGCAGCGTCGCCGAGGCTTTCATCAGGCTGACCGATCGGCCGGTGCTGCTGTATCCGGATCGCGCGCCGGCGTGATCGGCGGCCTTTCTGTCCGCTCCCAGGGCCCTCTTCAGGGCCCCCCTTCACGGCCTTTCACGGCCTTTCAGGCACTGGACCGGTGCATGCCCGGCGTCGTGTCCGGGCGCGGCCGCGTCCGGCCTCGTCCAGCGGATTGGTACGTGCGGCGTATAACGGAAATGTGACGTCTTGCGCGCGTGTTTGACCGTATCCTTTGCGCGTCAGCACTCAACGAGGTCACCCATGACGATGAATCGGCGCACCTTTTCCGCGGCGTTGGCCGGCGCGGCCGCGGCCACCATTCTTCCCGGGCTCCGGGTCTCGGCGCAAGCAGCGCCGCCAACAGCCAGGAATGTCGTCCTGGCCCATGGCCTGTTCGCCGATGGTTCCTGCTGGACCGAGGTAATCGCGCGGCTGCAGGCTGCCGGCATGAATGCAACGGCCGTCCAGAATCCATTGACGACCTTTCCCGAGGCCGTCGATGCCGTGCAGCGGGTGCTGGCACGGCAGGATGGTCCGACGGTGCTGGTCGGCCATTCGTTCTCCGGCATGCTGGTGACGGAAACCGGCGTCCATCCCAACGTCTCTTCGCTGGTATACGTGGCGGCACGCGCCCCGGATGCGGACGAGGACTACGCCCAGCTCGCGGCGAAGTATCCCACTCCGCCGGCCAGTGCGGGAATCGTGTTCGACGGCGATGAAGGGCGGCTCAGCCAGGAGGCCTTCCTGCGCGACTTCGCCGGAGACCTGCCGCGCGCCAAGGCCATGGTGCTGTATGCCGTCCAGCAGCCGTTTCGCAAACCGCTGCTGGCCGGCAAGACAACGCAGGCGGCCTGGCGCAGCAAGCCCAGCTTCTACGCCGTGTCCACGCAGGACCGCACCATCAATCCGGATCTGGAACGTTTCATGGCCAAGCGCATGGGCGCCACGACGATAGAGGTCAAGGCAAGCCACCTGTCGCTGATTTCGCATCCGGACACGATCGCGGCGCTGATACTGCGGGCGGCGGGCCGGCAGCCCGCCAGCAAGCCGCGCGCGTAGTGGCAGTCCCGAGGGACTGCGCGCCAGCCCAGCGGCCCGGTGCAGCGCCGACGATGTCGGCGCGGCGGGCCGCTTCTAGTCGGAGGCGGGCGTATCGGGCAATCCGTCGGCCCTGAACGAACGCAGCTTGTCGTAGTGCGTTTCCGCCCATTGCCATAGCGAACAGAGCGCCGCGCACAGGCTCGCGCCCAGGTCCGTCAGGGCATATTCCACCCGCGGCGGTACCTCCGGATAGACCTTGCGCGTCACGAAGCCGTCTTCCTCCAGCTTCCTCAAAGTCTTCGTCAGCATCTTCTGGCTGATGTCGCCGACAGCCTGGGCGACCTGGCTGAACCGCAGCACGCCGCCCTGGTCCAGGGCCTCCAGCACCTGCAAGGTCCATTTGTCGGCGACGCGGCCGATGACGGCCAGGACCAGGCGGTCGACTTCCGGGGTGGCTTGCGTACCGTCGGGTGACGTGAACACCAGCGGCTTGTCGCGTGCGGTGGCGGTGTGCTTGCTCATATGCGGTGATGCCTTTGTGAAGATGGCTGTGTGCCCATCGGGCGCCACAGGGGCGCCCGACGCAGCCTGCCGATAGTATCCTATTGGTAAGTAGTGAACCTAGGGGTGCCTACTTCCCAAAGGAGAGTATTGCACGTATTCTGCATTCGCACTCTTTTAAAAGGAAGCGTCATCATGCAAACCACGGGCAATACCATCCTTATCACTGGCGGCGGAACCGGTATCGGCCAGGGCCTGGCGCGCGCGCTGCACCAGGCAGGCAATCGGGTCATTATCGCGGGACGCCGTCAAGGTCCCCTGGACGAAGTCGCGGCCGCCAATCCGGGCATCGCGACCGCCACGGTGGACGTGGCCGACGCCGGCGACATCGCCCGCTTCGCCGCCGATATCGTCAAGCAGCACCCGGCCCTGAACGTCGTCATCAACAACGCCGGCATCATGAAGCCCGAGAACTGGACGGCAAACGACATCGACCTGTCGGTGGCCGAGGCGACCATCCAGACGAACCTGCTCGCGCCGTTGCGCTTGACGGCGGCCTTGCTGCCGACGCTGAAGAAGCAGCCGCAGGCAACCGTCATCACCGTGTCGTCCGGCCTGGCCTTCCTGCCGCTGGCCGCCACGCCGACCTACAGCGCCACCAAGGCGGCCATCCATTCGTTCAGCGAATCGCTGCGTTATCAGTTGCGCGATACGAGCGTGCGGGTCATGGAGCTGGCGCCTCCCTATGTGCAGACCACGCTGCTGGGAGACCACCAGGCGACCGACCCCAACGCCATGCCGCTGCGGGATTTCATCGACGAGGTCATGCAGATCATCGCCACGCAGCCGGATGCCGAGGAAATCCTGGTCAAGCGCGTATATCCGCTGCGCTTCGCGGTCGAGCAGGGGCAGGAGAAGTATCGCGAGGTGTTCGCCGCCGTGAACGCGCAAGCTGCTTCGCACGTGGGCGAGTAGCCCGGGGTGCCGGGGCCGCCGCGCGGCCTCGGCGGCGCGCGCGATACGAATGGATTCAAACGGGTCTTTCACAGGGCCCGGTATCTCTTGCGGTAATTGGCGGGACACATTAACTTCTCCGGGCGAAATTTGTCCGCGGGGGCTTTTCGCGAACCAGATCCGGCCGTCAGCAGCCGGACAGCGCGTCCCCTTCGTGTATTCAGATTTCGTGGAGTAAACGCAATGCCCCTGCACCGGTTACTTGCCAGGCTGGCCGCCGGCCTGTTCATCGTTACCGCATTTTCCGCCGCCGCCGCGACCGGCACCGGATCGACATCCCATCGAGCGCCGCTGGTCCTCGCCGACGAGGGCAGTTTCTTCGTCGGCGGCCGCGAGGTGGCATCCGACACGCTATCGCTGACGCCCAAATACGATCCGCACGGTACGGTCACCGTCGATCAGATGTACGTGCAATACCAGATCCCCGAGCACGCGCGGCGCTACGGCATCACGCTGATTCATGGCTGCTGCCTGACCGGCAAGACCTGGGAAACCACGCCCGACGGCAGAATGGGCTGGAGCCAGTATTTCGTGCGCAAGGGCTATTCGACCTACGTCATCGACCAGGCGGGACGCGGCCGTTCCGCAACCGATATCTCGGCCATCAATGCCGTTCATCTCGGCAAGGCGGCGCCCGACTCGTTGCCCGCCGTCTTCGCCGCCGGCCACGAGGCGGCCTGGAGCATATTCCGTTTCGGGCCGAAGTATCCGGAGGCGTACAAGGACTCGCAGTTTCCGGTGCAGGCGCAGGCCATGCTGTGGCAGCAGATGGTCCCCGATTGGCTGGCCGCCTTGCCCACGCCCAATCCGACCGTGCCTGATTTGTCGAAACTCGCGATCAAGCTCAAGGGCACCGTGCTGATGAGCCACTCGCAATCGGGCATCTATCCGTTCCAGACCGCCGCGCTGGACAAGCAGGGCGTCGCGGGTATCGTCGCCGTGGAGCCCGGCGAATGCCCTAAGGTGTCGGAAGCCGCACCGCTGGTCGGAATTCCCATCCTGGTCGTCTTCGGCGACCACATCCAGGAGTCGAGCCGCTGGGCGCCGCGCTTCAAGGCCTGCCAGGACTTCATTACGGCCTTCAAGGCGGCCGGCGGCAACGGTGACTTCCTGAGCCTGCCGGCGATCGGCATCCACGGCAATTCGCACATGATGATGCAGGACAAGAACAACCTGCAGATCGCCGACCTGATCCTGGCGTGGATAGACCGCAACGTCGAGCCCAAGGCGCCACGCCCGCATTAAGCCCGCTTCGATCCGCCAACCTTGCGAGCACGGAGACTGCAATGAAGATATCGATAGCGGCATTGGCGCTCGCGGCTGCGTGCGCCTGCGTGAATATCCCGATAGCCCGCGCGGCGGACGCGGACGCCGCCCGCCATCATGTGATGGTCCAGGCGGCTCCGGATGTGCGGATCGATGTGATCGTGGAGGGGCAGGGCAGGCCGCTGGTGCTGCTGCCGTCACGGGGCCGCGGCGCGGAAGACTTCGACGACATTGCCGGCCGCCTCGCCAAGGACGGCTATCGCGTGCTGCGTCCGCAGCCGCGCGGGATCGGCGCGAGCACGGGACCGATGAATGGCATTACGCTGCACGACCTGGGCAACGATATCGCGGCCGTCATCCGCGACCAGGCCGGACAACCGGCGGTCGTCGTCGGGCACGCCTTCGGCAACTGGGTGGCGCGCACCACGAGCGTCGACCATCCCGAACTGGTCCGCGGCGTCGTCATCGTGGCCGCCGCGGCGAAGAAGTATCCGCCGGGCTTGAGCGAACACGTGGACCGCAGCGCGGACCTGTCGCTGCCCGACACGGAACGCCTGAAGTCGCTGCGTTTCGCCTTTTTCGCCCCAGGACACGACGCCAGCGTCTGGCTGCGCGGCTGGTATCCGGAAGCCAACGAAAGCCAGCGCCTGGCGGGCAAGGCGACCCCGCAGTCGGACTGGTGGTCAGGCGGCAAGGTACCCATGCTGGACCTCCAGGCAGGCGACGATCCGTTCAAGCCGGCCGCCACGCGCAACGAGGTAAAGGACGAGTTCGGCGAGCGCGTGACCATGGTGGTCATACCCGGAGCCGGCCATGCGCTGGTACCGGAGGCGCCCCAGGCGGTGGTCGACGCGATCGTGAAATGGGAACGATCGCTGCCGAGAGGCGGGTGAGCCGGCTTGGGTTGACTGTCCGCCGTCCGTCATCGGTCGCCGACCAGCAGCGATACCGTGCGGCGCGCGAGGGGGGCGACACCCAGCACCACGGGAAAGGCGATCAGCCAGGCGGTCAGCCACGCGCCGATCCACAAAGCGGTGAAGCTCTCGGCGAAGCCGGCGGCCCGGTAGGTCGAAATGCCGGACACGAGCAACGACATCAGGCCCGAAAGAATCAGGGCGAACAGGGCGGGGGCAAATTTCTTGGGAAGCATGGGGGCTCTCCTGCGTGGGCTCTTCGCCGTGGGCGCGTCAGGCGATGGCCATCGTGCGGCTCAGGCTGACGGCGAAGTGGCGGCCGAACATCCTGGCGGTCTTGATGTCGCCGGATACGAAAGCATCCGCAGGCGCCGCGTGTCCGGCCTGAGCCATCAGCCCCGACCATGAGCCGAGCCGATTCGCCGCTTCGTCGTACGGTACGCCGCTGTGCTGTTCGGGCAGGATGGGATTGCCGACCCAGAGCATTCCGTGCTGCATGCTGAAGACGAACATGGACAGCAGGGTCGATTGCTTGTCCCCGGAAGGCAGCGATGAAACGGTAAAGCCCGCCGCGAGCCTGCCTTTGAGCTGCTGGGTGCGCCAGAGGCGCCCGGTGGCGTCCATAAATACCTTGAACGGCCCCGAGACGCCACCCATGTACGTCGGCGAGCCGAAGATGAAGCCGTCGTACTCGACCAGCCTGTCCGGCGTAAGGGCGATGTCCTCCGCCTTGACCAGGTGCGGCACGATGCCGTCGATGTCGGACGCGCCGGCGTGCACATGGTGGGCGATGTGCTCGGTATGACCGTGGGCACTGTGATAAATGATGGCGATGTTGCTCATGTGAGATGCTCCGATAGCAGTGAGGGTATTGCGGGGAATGCGGCCTTCGTCGCGCATTCAGGCGGCAGCCGGCGCAAAGACGATCGCCGCCGCGTACATGCCGATGCCGAAGACCGTATGGTTGGCCAGGTTGCGCAGGCAGTTCTTCAGCGGTGTCGCGGTCTTCAGGGCCAGGACACCCGCGCCCATCGCGGGCTGCATCAGGAACCACGGGACCACCACGCTGAACATTCCGAAGACCAGCGGCGGCAGGAGCGTCGGCTCCCGCAGCCACGTTTGGCCCTGAAGCAGAACCAGTAACGCCGCGTAGACGATGCCGACGACGTAGTGCGTGAGCCAGCCCAGGCCGAGCTCAGCCCGGACAGGCGCTGCCTTGGCAATGGCGATATGCGTGAACTGGCCGTGCGCCAGGTGCCCGATCCAGCGGCCGACCATGGCGAAGCTCGCGATAGATACCCCCAGGCGCGCCAGAAGCCACAGCCAGGCGTCCATGATGGCCGTGGCGCCGATCCCGATAAGGGCGATGTGTCCCAGGAGCTTTAAGGGAAGCATTGCGATCTCCGTGAAAGATTGACTTTCCGATGTCATGAAGGCATCTTAGAAGTTGAAGTCAACTTCAAGTCAAGGGGGGTGCGATGGATATTTCGGAGGTCGCCAAAAGATCTGGCGTGGCAGCGTCGGCGCTGCGGTACTACGAGCGCAAGGGCCTGATCCATGCACTGGGGGAGAAGGGCGGCCGGCGCAAATTTTCACCGGCGGTACTGGATCAGTTGGCGCTGATCGCCCTCGGGCAGGCTGCCGGGTTTTCGCTGGACGAAATCCGCACGATGTTCACGCCAGGAGGAGAACCGAATATCGATCGCGCCATGCTTGCCGCCAAGGCCGACGAACTGGAGCGCATGGTCAAGCAGTTGAAGGCGATGATCGAGGGCCTGCGGCATGCCGCGGTGTGCCCCGCGCCAAGCCACGCGGCATGCCCGTCGTTTCAGCGCCTGCTGAAGGCCGCCTCGGCGGGTGCACTGGAAAACCGCCAACGTCGGCTCGCGCCTCGTAAAGGCGCATGAATACAGGCATCGCGCCGCGCGCGGGGCGGCGCACCGCCTGGCATCACCGCAGGTTGTAGGCCTTCTTGCTATACAGGTGCTCGCGCATCAGTTGTTCCGCGCGCTCGCCGTCGCGGACCAGCAGCGCCTGCACGATGGCTTCGTGGTCGGCCACGCCGGCGGCCCATTCGTCGGGGTCCAGGTTGGATTTGTAGCGCAGGGCCTGGACCTGCAGGTTCAGGCGATCGTAGCTGGCGACCAGTGCCGGGTTATGGGCGGCGCGGCTGATGGCGATGTGGGTCCCCATGCTGGCTTCGAAGTAGGTGGCGATGTCCCGCGCCTCGTAGCCCTGCAGCATGCGCCGGTGCAGTTGGCCGATGTGCGCCAACTCGGCATCGGTGGCGCGCTGCGCGGCCTGCCGCACGGCCAATCCTTCCAGCACGCTCAGCACGTCGAAGGTGTTCTCGATGTCCTCGCGCGATAACTCGATCACCATCGCGCCGCGCTTGGGCTGGATGCTGAGCAGGCCATCCGACGCCAGGATGCGGTAGGCCTCGCGCAACGGCGTGCGCGACACCTTCAGCAGATCGCACAGGTCCCGCTCGTTCAGCCACGTGCCGGGCCGCAAGGTCCCATTGACGATCAGTTGCCGGAGGCGGTCCGCCACGACAGCGGGCAGGGTGGGGTGGTGGATCGCCAGTCCCTCGGATGGCATGGCCGGGTCAGCCAGGACGGAATCAGGGTTTGCCATAGGTGTGAAGCGCCAGGTTTGACGGTAGGCTGGTGTCTGGTATACCAAATATCAAATTCCAGAAAAATACCAGGTCAGCCCGAATCATAGACCAAGCCGTTACGGGCGGCGCCATGCCAAAGGAGACTCTCATGTGGAAAAAAGCGCTTGCCGCGCTCGGTAGCACATTGACGTTGATACAGGCATTCCCTGCCGCGGCGGAATACCCGGACAAGCCGATACACCTGTACGTGGGCTTCGTGCCAGGAGGCGGCACCGACGTATCGGCCCGCATCGTGGCCCAGCGTCTGTCCGCCATCCTGAACCAGCAGATCATCATCGAAAACAAGCCCGGCGCGTCCGGCCTGATCGCCGCGGATATGGTGGCCAAGGCGCCGCCGGACGGCTACACGCTGCTGCTGGCCAACATGCAATCCACGGTGGCAGCCCCCTATGTCCTGCCCACATCGTTCGACCCCATCAAGGACTTCACCCCGGTCCGCTATATCGGCTCGGTGCCCAACGTCCTGGCAATCAATCCGACCAAGCACGACTTCAAGACGGTGCAGGATCTGGTGAAGGCGGCGCGAGCGAAGCCGGGCAGCCTGACCTACGCGTCTTCCGGCATGGGCAGCCCTCAGCATCTGACCGCCGCGCGCTTCTCGCAGATCGAAAAAGTGGAGATGATCCACGTGCCCTACAAAGGCAGCGGCCAGGCGGTCGCCGACCTGCTGGGCGGGCAGGTCGACCTGAACTTCGACACGCTGCCGGGCGTTATCGGGCAGGTGCAGGCAGGCAAACTGCGGCCTCTGGCCGTGACCGGCTCGCAGCGCAGTCCGCGCCTGCCCGACGTGCCCACGCTGGCGGAAGCGGGCGTCAAGGGCGTGGATGTGGTGCAGTGGTATGCCGTGCTCGCGCCGGGCAATCTGCCCAAACCCGTGCTCGACCGGCTGGACCAGGCCCTGGCCCAGACGCTGAAGGATCCGTCCGTGCGGGCAAAGCTGAACGACCAGGGCATGGACGTGGGCGGTGGCCCGGATACGCCGGCGGCCTTCCGCGCCTACGTGGACAGCGAATGGGCCAAGTATGGCCGGCTGACCAGCAGCCTGGGCTTGACCAAGGCCCAGGCCAAACAATGAACCGGTTCGAAACAGGAAGCGCATCATGACCGAATCCGCGGCATCGGCCGAATCCCCCATCCTGATCCAGCGCGACGGTGGGATCGTCACCGTAACGCTTAACCGCCCCGCCAAACTGAACGCCTTGACGGTCGACGCATGGCGCCTGCTGGGGGACACCTTCCAGGCCCTGTCCGCCGACGACGAGGTGCGCTGCGTGATACTGCGCGGCGCCGGCGAAAAGGCTTTCTCGCCCGGCAACGACATCTCGGAATTCGAGACTTCGCGCTCCAACAAGCAGCAGGCGCGCGAGTATGGCGCCATCATGCGGCGCACGATCGAATCCATCGGCGCATGCCGCCATCCCGTGGTCGCGCAGATCCACGGCATCTGCGTTGGGGGCGGCATGGAAATCGCCAGCCTGGCGAATGTGCGCATCTGCGGGGCCAGCTCGCGCTTCGGCGTACCGATCAAGAACCTCGGGCTGGTGATGTCGTATTCGGAATTGACGCCGCTGGTGCGACTGGTGGGTGCGGACGCGGCGCTCGCGATGCTGCTGGAGGGCACGATCTTCGATGCGCAGGAAGCGCTGCGCCTGGGCGTGGTGACGCGCGTGGTCGCCGACGACCAGGTCGCGGCCGAGGCATGGGCCACGGCCCAGCGCATCGCGGCGGGCGCGCCGCTGGTCGCCCGCTGGCACAAGCAGTTCGTGCGCAGGATCCTCCAGGGTGGCGAGCTGACGGACGCCGAGCGCGACGAAGCGTTCGATTGCTTCGATACCGAGGATTTCCGGACCGGCTATCGCGCCTTCCTGGCCAAGCAGCCGCCCCGGTTCAACGGCCGCTGAGGCTCTCTATCCGGGACAGCGACCCGGGATCAAGGAAGGACCAACGATGGAAGAACGAAACACGTCGGCGCCCGGCAAGGGCGCGCTCGCCGGTATGCGCGTGATCGAGCTCTCGCAGATCATGGCCGGGCCCACGTGCGGCATGATGCTGGCCGACCTGGGCGCGGATGTCATCAAGGTGGAGAAGCTGGAAGGCGGCGATGACGCGCGCCAGTACCGGGATCCCCAGGTCAACGGCGTATCGATGCCGTTCCTGATGCTCAACCGCAACAAGCGCGCGATCGCGCTGGACCTGAAGCATCCCGAAGGCAAAGGCGTGCTGATGCGGCTGCTGCGCGACGCGGATGTCATTACGGAAAACTTCCGCAAGGGCACCATGGAAAAGCTCGGCCTGGGCTACGAGGAACTGCGCAAGGAGAACCCGGGCCTGATCTATTGCAGCGTATCCGGCTATGGCAGCACCGGGCCGTATGCGGACAAAGGCGGCTTCGACCTGATCGCGCAAGGATTCTCGGGCCTGATGAGCATCACCGGAGAGCCCGGCGGTCCGCCCTTGCGCACGGGCAACTCGGTGGCGGACATCAACGCGGGCCTGTTGGCGGCGTTCGGCATCCTGGCCGCGTATCAGCACAAGCTGCGCACGGGGCAGGGACAACGCGTGGAAACCTCCTTGCTGGAGGCCAGCCTGCAGCAGCTGTACTGGCATGCGGCCATCTACTTCGGTTCGGGCGTATCGCCCGGCCCCAGCGGATCCGCGCACGTGCTGACCGCGCCGTACCAGGCGTTTCCCACGGCCACGTCATGGATCATCATCGGCGGCGCCAACGAAAAGAACTGGACGCGCATCGCCCAGACGCTGGGCCAACCGCAATGGCTGGACGATCCGCGGTTCCGGCTTAACAGCGACCGCATGGCGAACCGCGAGGAACTGACCCGGCTGATCTCGGCCATCCTGCTGCAGCGGCCGGCCGAGGAGTGGCTGGCCGAGCTGGACCGCGCCGGCGTGCCGGCCGGCCCGGTGCATTCGGTGGGCGAGGCGCTGTCCCACCCGCAAACGCTGGCGCGCGACATGGTCGTGGAACAGACCCATCCGCAGGCCGGCGCGATACGCACGGTCGGCATGCCGGTGAAGTTCTCGGCCACGCCGGCGCGCTACCATCGCGCGGCGCCGCGCCTGGGTGAAGACACGCGCGCCATCCTGGCCGAATTCGGCTATGACAGCGCGCGGATCCAGGCATTGGTGGACGCGGGCGTGGTGCGGGAAGTCGCGCGCGCCGAGTGACGCGGCATTGCCGGTCGCTTACCTGGATTCGGGCTTGCGGAACTTGAAGACGAACTGATCGGTCTGGCCGCGAACCGCCGGCGCGAATACCGCGACATCGTGGGTGTCCCGCGGATCGCGCAGCACGCTGCTTTCGGCCTCCAGCTTGAAGCCGGCGGCCAGTACCTGCTGTTTGACGGTTTCGGGGTCGATACGGTGCAGCGTGTTCGAGCTGGTGTCGCTGGTGCCCGCATTGGCGACATGGTCCACGACGATGAAAACGCCACCCGGCTTCAAGGCCTTGAATACCGCCGCATCCATTTGCTCGGCGGCGGCGGCGCCCACGAATCCGTACACATCGTGGTAGTTGTCCGAGGTCCAGGCGACGTCCAGCGGTTCCGGTATCGCGAGGGCGGCGAGCGAGCCGTCCACCACGGTAACGTTGGTGAAAGCCGTCGCGGTGGGGATCGCCTGCGCGGCGCCCAGCGCTTTGGGCGATAGTTTGACGAACTCGGCGGGCACCACGGCGTATACATGCCCGGTCGGCCCGACCGCATTGCTGAAGATGCGCGTGAAATAGCCGCCGCCCGGGATCAGGTCCGCCACGCGGTCGCCCGGCTTGATGCCCGCGAAGGCCAGCAGCTGCGCGGGTTTGCGTTCCGCATCGCGGTCGACGTCCGCGGCCGGGCGGTCGGGCGAGGCGACGGCGGCGGCGATGGCGGAATTCTTCGGCGCAAGCGGCGCCTGGGCACAGGACGCCAGGGCAAGCGTCGAGAAAGCGAACAAGGCAATGGCGGCTTTCACTTCAACCTCATGTCAGCAAGTTGGAGACCGGCTTATCGACAAGCGGCGATAAGCACGGCAATGCCGAAGGACCTTACCATACCGGCATCCGCGCAGTGTGGTCTTCGTCCCAGTATGGTCTTCGTCCATCAGGCACGCGGCGCGCGATGAGCGGAGCCGCGGCGCGCGGGCCCATGGCGATGCGCGCCTTCAACCAGGCATTCCCGCCAGCACCTGGCGTATGGCTTGCTCGAACGCTGCCACCGGCTGTCCGCCGCTGACCAGATATTCGCGGTTGAAGATAATGGCCGGTACCGAGTGGATGCCCATGGCCATGTATTCCTGCTCCTCGGCGCGGACTTCGTCGGCGAACTGTCCGCTTCGCAGGACATCGCGGGCTTGCGCGCCGTCCAGCCCGACCGATTCGGCCGCCTCGACCAGCACATCGTGCTTGCTGGGATCCTTGCCATCGCCGTGATAAGCCTTCAGCAGCGCCATTTTCAAGGGCAGCTGTTCGCCCGCGGTGCCCGCCCAGTACAGCAGCCGGTGCGCATCGAAGGTGTTGTGGACGCGGGTACGCGGCCCGAAGGCGAAACCCACTTCGGCCCCGCGTTCGCGGATGCGGGCCTGCGTTTCGGCGATCTGCTCCGGCGTGCGGCCGTACTTCTTGCCGAGGTAGTCCACGATGGCTTCGCCTTCGGGGCCCATGTCCGGATTCAGCTCGAAGGGGTGCATGAAGATCCGCGCATCGACCTCCGCGCCCAGGTTCGCCAGCGCCCGTTGGAGCGAGGACAGGCCTACCGCGCACCAGGGGCAGGCAACGTCGGAGACAACATCGATTCGGAGTGGCTGGGGCATGGGTATTCCTGGAAAAGGCCGGCGGAGCGATCCGGACAATTATAGGGATGCTAAATTGCCATCCCTGTCGAGCTCCAAAAAAAAGGAAACCCTGTGTTCACAAGGCGTTATGCGACCGTCGCGGCCCTGGTGGTCCTGGCCGCGCTGCAAGGTTGCTCCTCCTTCGACTCCACCCAGGAGGCCTACAACGCCGCCTGGAAGAACCAGAAAGCGGGCTTGATCAAACAGGTCCTGGCGCCCAGCGGCAGTTTGCGCGTCGCGGTGTATCGCGGCAGCCCGACGTCCTTCGTCCAGCCGGATCCCAAGCAGCCGCCGCGTGGCGTGGGCTATCAGTTGGGCGAGGCGTTCGCGAAGCAACTGGGCGTTCCCTTCGATCCCAAGGTTTATCCGAACAACGCAGAGGCCCTGCATGCGGTGGCAATGGGGCAGGCCGATTTCACTTTCACGAACGCGACGCCCGGGCGGACCCGCGAGATGGATTTTTCGCCTCCGGTCATGGACGTCGAAAAGAGCGTCCTGGTGCTGGCGAATTCAAGGCTCAGGATACTCGACGACCTGAACAAGACCGGTGTCAGGATCGGCGTCAGCGCGGGCAGCTCCAGCGCCACCGAGTTGAAATCCCTCTATCCCCGCGCGGTCTATGTACCGGTGGATACGCTGGCCCATGCCGTAGAGATGCTGCGCGCCAACCGGATCGACGGGTTCGCGACCAATAATGCCATTCTGTTCGAAATGAGCGATAAGCTGCCCGGGTCGCGCTTGCTGCCCGGACATTGGGGCGTGGAGCATTTCGCGATCGGCGTGCCGTTCGGCCGCGCGGCCGCCCAGGATTGGGTGACGGATTTCGTCAAGAACGCGCTCGCGCACGGAGAGGTGCAGGCCGCGATCCGGCGCGCGAACGTGCGCGGCATCGTCCAGGCCCCGTAGCGCGATCCTGGAAAAGTCCCATGCCCGAAGGCCTAGTGCGGCAGGCCGAGTTCCAGGATGGCGTCGCGCTTGTCCAGCAGATGCTGGCGCAGAATGCGTGCCAGGCGGGGACCATCGCGCTCCTGCAGCGCCACCAGCATCTGTTCGTGGTCCTCGATCGCGCTGGCCCATTTCGGCGCTTTCAGGTTGGAGCGCAGGCGCAGGGCCTGTACCCGGCGGTTCACCGATAGATAGGTCTGCCGCAGCACCTGGTTGCGGGCGGCCAGGTTGATGCGATCGTGGATCTGCTGGTTGCGGCTGTAGTAGCCGGGAAGGTCGCCGCGCGCGCGGCATTCCAGCATGGCGGCATGCAGGGCGCGGATCTGCGCGACTTCCTCGTCGGTGATGCGTTCGCAGGCCAGTTCGCCGGAGAAGGCCTCCAGGCCGCTGAGTACCTCGAAGGCTTCGCGGATTTCCGCCTCCGACATGCGCGCCACGGCGGCACCGCGGTTCGGCGAAATCTCGATCAAGCCCTCGGCGGCCAGGACCTTCAGTGCCTCGCGCAACGGCGTGCGCGAAATTCCCAGGGTTTCACACAGCTGGCGCTCGTTCAGTTTCATGCCCGGCGCCAGGACGCCTTCGATGATGAAGTTGCGCAGGTGTTCGGTGACCGAATCGTGGAGAATCGCCCTTTCCACCGGTGTAAGCAGCGGCGTGGCCCGAGAAGTTTCCTGGTCTGTGTACATGGCGGATCCGGATGGACTGGCTCGCGCGCCATCATCGGTCAGGCCGCCACGTCCTGCCGTCCCGAAGGCAACGGGTCGGGATCGAGCGCGGCCGCCAGCACCTGCGCGACGTGCAAGGATTCTACCCCGGTCCCATCCAGGATCTGGTGCCGGCAGCTGGTGCCATCGGCGACGATCCAGCTGTCCGGCGGCGCGGCCCGCACCGCCGGCAAGAGCGCGGCTTCGGCCATGGCCTGGGACGCGGCGTAGTGCTCGGCCTCGTAGCCGAAGCTGCCCGCCATGCCGCAACAGGACGATTCGATGACGGAAACCTCCAATCCCGGAATCCAGCCCAGCACGGTCCTGACAGGCTGAACCGCATCGAACGCTTTCTGGTGGCAGTGTCCATGCACCAGGGCGTGTCGCCGCGCCGGCGCGCGCAGCCGCAGCGATAGCCGTCCGGCCTGATGCTCGCGCACCAGGAATTCCTCGAACAGGAAGGCCGATTCCGCCAGGCGCCGCGCGGCATCGCCGTAGCCGTAGTTCAGGAACTCGTCGCGCAGCGTGAGCAGGCATGACGGTTCCAGGCCCACGATCGGCACGCCCCGCGCGACATAGGGCGACAGCGCATCGATCAGCCGGCGCGCCTCGGCCTTGGCCTCGTCCACCAGCCCGGCGGCCAGGAAGGTCCTGCCGCAACACAGGGGCCGCTCGCCGGGGCGCGCGTTCAGGCGCACGGTATAGCCGGCTGCTTCCAGTACCTGGCGCGCCGCGCGCGCGTTGGCCGCCTCCAGGTAGTTATTGAACGTGTCGACGAACAGCAGCACTTCGCGCGTGGCGGCGGTGTCGCCCGAAGCCGTATTCGCCGCCGCCGGGTGCGCTGGGGCGGGGTGGGGCGCGATACCTGTGGCAGCCGAGTTAGCGCCCCGGCCATCGCGCGCGGCGTCCGCCAGGAAAGAGGCGCCAAAGCGCGGCAGCGATCGTTGCGTCGCCACGCCCAGGCCGTGCTTGACCCGCCGCGCCAGCGAGGGAGAGCGGTCGATCAGACGTGTCAGCCAGCCCAGGCGGGCGGCCAGCGGCGCATAGCGCGGCAGGAAGGCGATCGCGCGATCCCGCAGGCGCAGGCCATGCGCCTGCGTCCAGGCCCGGCGCGCCTCGATCTTGAGCTTGGCCATGTCGACGCTGGTGGGGCATTCGCGCCGGCATCCCTTGCAGGAAACGCACAGGTCCAGCGCCTCCTTGACCGCGATGCTGGCCAGGCCCTCCATGCCGAGTTGTCCGCTGATCGCCAGCCGCAGCGTATTGGCGCGCCCGCGCGTCACATGCTGCTCGTCCTTGGTGACCCGGTAGCTGGGGCACATGGTGCCCGCGTCGAACTTGCGGCAATGGCCATTGTTGTTGCACATCTCCACGGCCTTGGCCAGACCGGCCGTGGGATCGCCGGCGCTGCCCGGCGGCGATTCGCGGCCGGTCATGGGGTCGCGCATGACGTCCCAGGCCGACCAGTCCAGCGCGGGCGCATAGGGCTTTACCCGATAGGCAGGCGGGAAGCGAAAATTCGCCGGATCGTCCATGCGCGGCGGGTCGACGATCTTGTCCGGATTGAAGCGGTTGGATGGATCGAACAAGGCCTTGATCTCGCGAAAGGCCTGGTTGATGCGGGGGCCGTATTGCCAGCTGACCCATTCCCCCCGGCACAGGCCGTCGCCGTGTTCGCCGGAATAGGCGCCCTTGTAGCGGCGCACCAGTTCGGCGGCTTCTTCGGCGATGGCCCGCATGCGCGCGCCGCCGTCGCGGCGCATGTCCAGGATGGGGCGCACGTGCAGCGTACCGACGCTGGCGTGGGCATACCAGGTCCCTTCGGTGCCGTGGCGATGGAATACTTCGGTCAGTTGGCGCGTGTACTCCGCCAGATGCTCCAGGGGCACCGCGCAATCCTCGATGAAGGACACGGGCTTGCCATCGCCCTTCATGCTCATCATGATGTTCAGGCCCGCTTTGCGGACCTCCCACAAGGCCTTCTGCGCCTGGGCATCCGTCATTTCGACCACCGCGCCCGGCAGGCCCAGGTCGGCGACCATCTCCGTCAGGTCCCGCAGGCTGCGCACCAGCGCCTGCCTGTCGTCGCCGGCGAACTCCACCAGCAGGATGGCCTGGGGTTGTCCCACCAAAGCGCGTTCGATCACCGGCCTGAAGGCGGGGTTGTCCATCGCCAGGTCGATCATGGTGCGGTCGACAAGCTCCACGGCCACCGGCCCCAGCCGGACCAGATGCTGGGCGGCGTCCATGGACTGGTAGAAGGTGGGGAAGTTCACCACCCCCAGCACCTTGTGGGCGGGCAAGGGCGACAGCTTCAAGGTCAGCCGCCGGGTGAAGGCAAGCGTGCCCTCCGACCCCACCAGCAGGTGGGCGAGGTTGGCCTCGCCATCGTCGGTATAGGCGCGCGGGTTCTGGCAATCGAAGATATCGATGTTGTAGCCGGCCACGCGGCGCAGCACCTTGGGCGTGCGCGCCGCGATCTCTTCGCGCTCGCGCAGCGCGATCGCCCGCACGCCTTCGAGGATGCCGCGCAGGCGCGGCGCGGCGGCCAGCCGCGACACCGGTCCGAAATTCCCCTCGGTACCGTCGGCCAGGAGGGCATCGATGGACAGCACGTTGTGCACCATGTTGCCGTACTCGATCGAGCGCGAGCCGCAGGAGTTGTTGCCCGCCATGCCGCCCAGCGTGCATTGCGCCGAGGTCGATACGTCGACCGGAAACCACAGGCCATGCGGCTTGAGCCAGGCATTCAGATGATCGAGAACGATGCCGGGCTCGACCGTCACGGTGCGCGCGTCCGGATCGAAGTCCACGACCTGGTTCAGCCATTTGCTGGTGTCGACGACCAAGGCCTCGGCCACCGTTTGGCCGCACTGGCTGGTGCCCGCGCCGCGCGCCAGCACCGGTATGTCTTCGTCGCGCGCAATGTCCAGGGCGGCGGCCAGGTCGGCCTGATCGCGCGGCACGACGATGCCGATGGGTGTGATCTGGTAGATGGACGCATCGGTGGCGTAGCGGCCGCGGCTGGCGCCGTCGAACAGCACGTCGCCGCGCAAGGTCTTGCGCAGCCGCGTGGCCAGCGCGGGGGCGGCGCCGGCGGCGTAGGGCACCAGGCGCACGGGCTGCGGCAGGATGGGAGAGGGAGCGGTGGTCATGGATAGCGTGGCGAAAGGGCGTCGCGGTGCCTGCGCAGGCGCGAGAATGCCGCCGATATCAGCGGCCAGAAAAGGGCGGCCAGCGCCAGGGACACGATGCTGCCCACCAGGCCGTTGGACCAGAACACGCTCAGGCTGCCCGACGATATCAGCATGGTCTGCCGGAAGGCGTCTTCGGCGCGGTCGCCCAGCACCAGGGCCAGCACCAGCGGTGCCAGCGGGTACTGCAGTTTCTTGAACAGATAGCCGACCACGCCGAACACCAGCATCAGCCAGATATCGAAAGCCGCGTTATGCACGGTGTAGGCGCCGATGGCGCATACCACCAGGATCATCGGTGCCACGATGGAAAACGGGATGCGCAGGATGGCGGCGAACAGCGGCACGGTGCACAGCACCACGAACAGGCCGGCCAGGTTGCCCAGGTACATGCTGGCGATCAATCCCCAAACGAAGTCCTTCTGCTCGGAAAAAAGCAGCGGGCCGGGCTGCAGGCCCCAGATCATCAGCCCGCCCAGCAGCACCGCCGCGGTCGCCGAGCCGGGAATCCCCAGGGCCAGCATCGGCAGCAGGGCGCTGGTGCCGGCGGCATGCGCGGCGGTCTCCGGCGCGAGCACGCCTTCGACATTGCCCTGGCCGAAAGAGTCCGGATCCTTGGCGAACTTCTTCGCCACGCCATAGCCCATGAACGACGCCGCGATGGCCCCGCCAGGCGTGACGCCCAGCCAGCAGCCGATGGCCGCGGAGCGCAGCAGCACCAGCCAATAGCGCGGCAGCCCCGCCCAGGTCTTGAAGACGACTTTCAGGTCGATGGCGGCCTTCTTGCCCTTGAAGGCGATGCCTTCCTCCATGGTCAGCAGGATTTCGCCGATGCCGAACAGGCCGATGACCGCCACCAGGAAATCGAAGCCCCGCAGCAGTTCCGAGGAGCCGAAAGTCATGCGCAGGTCCCCGGACACGGTATCCATGCCGACGGCGGCCAGCGCGAAGCCGATGCCCATGGCGATGATGATCTTGGGCTTGGACTCCCGGCCCATGCCGATGAAGCTGCAGAAGGTCAGCAGGTAGACCGCGAAGAATTCCGCCGGGCCGAACCGCAGCGCGAAACGCGCCACCGCCGGCGCCAGGAAGGTGATCAGCAGCACGCCGACCAGCGCCCCGAAGAACGACCCGGTGAAGGCCGACGTCAGGGCCTGTCCGGCGCGGCCCTGCTGCGCCATCGGATAGCCGTCGAAGGTGGTGGCCACCGACCAGGCCTCGCCCGGGATGTTGAAGAGGATGGATGTGATCGCCCCGCCGAACAAGGCACCCCAGTAGATGCACGACAGCAGGATGATGGCCGACGTGGGATGCATGGAGAAGGTCAGGGGCAACAGGATCGCCACGCCATTGGGCCCGCCCAGCCCGGGCAGCACGCCCACCACGATGCCCAGCAGGATGCCGACCATCATCAGGCCGACGTTGCCCCAGGACAGGACGACGCCGAAGCCGTCCCAGAGCGCGGATAGTTCTTGCATGATGTCCTCCGAGCGGGCGCTGCCCAGCGGCCGCGTTTTGTATTGCTTTCCCGTCGCGCGCGACGCTGCGCGCGGCCGGGCGCGGCCGCGCCTAGTAGCCGAGCAGGCTTTCAAGCGGTCCCTTGGGCAGCGGCACCAGGAACTTCATTTCGAATACCCAGAACAGGACCGCCATGATGGCCACGGCCAGGGGCAGTCCTTTCCATAAGGGATACTTGCCCACCCAGCGCATGAAGGCCGCGACGAAGAGCGCGGAGGCGACGTAGATGCCCAGGAAACGGATCAGGCCCACGTAGATCACCAGCGGCACCAGGACCACGCACACCTGGCGCAGCTCGTCGACGCGCACGAACGGGCGCAGGTCGTGCCTGCGCAGGGCCTGCACCGCCACGGCGGCGGTCGCGACGAGAATGATGATGCCGATCCGCATCGGGAAATAGCCTGCCTGCGGACCGTCGTCCGCCCAGCCCGCGCCGATGCTGTAGTTGCTCCAGATCACCGTCACCGCCAATGCCGCGAGCAGGCCGGCGACGGCCAGTTCCATGGCCATGTACGAGACCACCGCGCGGCTGGCGGGCCGCTCTTGCTCTTGCGCTTCCATCATGTTCGTGCTCCTTCTGGGGCGCGCCGCGCGGGCGCGCCATGCGCCCGGCAATGCCTAGAAGCCGGCGGACTTGATGATGTCCTTGTGCATGCTTTCGTCCTTCTCCAGGTATTGGGTCAGGGCGGTTCCGGTCAGCAGCTCGGGCTTCAGCGCGGAACGTTCCAGGTACTGCTTCCACTCCGGCGTCTCGCTGATCTTCTTGAAGACGTCGACGTAGTAGGCCACCTGGTCCGGCCTGGCCTTGCCCGGCAACAGGAAGATGCGCAGCATCTCGTAGTGGACGTCCAGCCCCTTTTCCTTGCAGGTGGGGATATCCGCCCAGCTTTGCGTCTCGGTCACCTTCTGGGTGTAGGACAGCCGCTGCTCGGCGAAAACGCACAGTGCCCGGTGTTCGCCGGCGCGCCATTGCGCCACGGATTCGGCCGGGTTGTTGACGTTGGCGTCGATATGGTTGCCCGACAGCTGCGTGGCCGCCTCGCCGCCGCCCTTGTAGGGGATGTAGATGAACTTGGCGCCGGTGGCGTGTTCCACCATGGCGGTGATCATCTGGTCTTCGCGCTTGGAGCTGGTGCCGCCCATCTTCAGCTTGTTCGCCTTGGCGGCGGCGATGAACTGGTCGACCGTCTGGTATGGCGATTTGGCGTTGACCCACAGGACGAACTCGTCCACCGCAACCATCGCGACCGGCGACAGGTCGCGCCAGTTGAACGGCAGCTTGCTGATCAAAGGCACGGTGTACAGGGCCGAAGAAGCCACCAGCAGCTTATTGGGATCGCCGGCCGATGCCTTGGTATCCATCAGCCCTTCGGCCCCGGAGGCGCCTGCCTTGTTCACGACCACCAGCGGCTGCTTCATCAGGTTGTGCTTGGCGACGATGCCCTGGATGGTGCGGGCCATCTGGTCGGACGCGCCGCCGGCACTGAACGGCACGATGATCTCGACCGGCTTGGTCGGCTCCCAGGCCCAGGCGGCCGCCGGCAGCAGCGCTGCCATGGCCAGGGCTATCGCGCTACGCGCTTTGCTTCTTTGCATCATGGTCTCCTCCGTGATGGTTGGCCGCGCACGCGGCGTCGCCCTCTGGGTGGCGATCGCCCCGGCCGGCGTCAGGCTGCTTTGGCCCGGCGTTCCTGCGAACTGTCCTGCAATAGGTCCATGGCCGCCTGCACGCCGCTGCCGGCCAGCGCGATGCCGGAGAGCTTCAGGCCCATCTCGCAGCCGGCCAGCGTTGCCATCAGCGTCAGGTCGTTGCAGTCGCCCAGGTGCCCGATGCGGAACATGCGGCCCTTGACCTTGCCCAGGCCGGTGCCCAGCGACATGTCGAAACGCTCGTAGATCAGTTGGCGCACCGCGTCGGCGTCCACGCCGGCCGGCATCACGACGCCGGTCAGCACCGGCGAGTAGCGTTCCGGTTCGATGCACTGGATCTCAAGGCCCCAGGCCCGGACCGCCGCGCGGCAGGCCGCCGCCAGACGCTGGTGACGCGCGAACACGGCATCCAGGCCTTCCGCGAGGATCATCTCCAGGGCTTCGCGCAGCGCGTACAGAAGATTCGTGCTGGGGGTATACGGCCAGTAGCCCGTCTTGTTGCTTTCGAGGATTTCCGACCAGCGCCAGAAGCTGCGCGGCAGGCCGCCTTGCTGGCTGCGTTCGATCGCCTTGGGCGAGACGGCGTTGAAGCTGATGCCGGGCGGCAGCATCAAGCCTTTTTGCGAACCCGATATCGACACGTCGACACCCCATTCGTCGTGGCGGTAGTCGGCGCAGGCCAGGCCGGAGATGGTGTCCACCATCAGCAGGGCAGGGTGTCCGGCCGCGTCGATGGCGCGCCGCACGGCGGCGATGTCGGAAGTGACCCCGGTCGATGTTTCGTTATGGACGACGCAGACGGCCTTGATCCGGTGGCCGGTATCGGCGCGCAGGCGATCCTCGATCATTTGCGGCTGCACGCCGCGCCGCCATCCCTCCGTGCCGGGCAGCCCCAGGAATTCCGTATCCAGGCCCAGGCCATCGGCCATCTTCTTCCAAAGGCTGGCGAAGTGGCCTGTTTCGAACATCAGGACCCGATCGCCCGGGCTCATGGTGTTGGAGAGCGCGGCTTCCCAAGCGCCCGTTCCGGACGCCGGATAGATCACCACCGGGTGCTGCGTCTTGAAGATCTTGCGGATGCCTTGCAGGACTTCCAGCCCCAGCGCGCCGAACTCCGGCCCGCGGTGGTCGATGGTGGGATAGCTCATGGCGCGCAGCAGCCGGTCCGGCACGGGGCTGGGGCCGGGGATTTGAAGGAAATGGCGGCCGGCGGGATGGAAGTCGAGTCGCAGCATCGGGGGTCTCGCTCCTGGCATCTTGAATTTTGAATGCAAAATACCATAGCAGCGGGTGGCTGGCCTGGGAAGGGCATCGAAGGTCTTTCGGGCTAGTGGTTTACCCGCGCTGCCCTGGGCGGCGAGGTATGCCGCTTGCGGCAAGGTCCCGTCAGCCAACCCGACAGGAGAGCATCATGAATCGATTCGCTGGAAAGGTAGTCGTCGTCACCGGCGCGGGATCCGGCATCGGCGCGGCCACCGCCCGCCGTTTCGCGCAGGAGGGCGCGAGCGTCGTCCTGGCCGGACGGACGGAATCCAAACTGCGACAGGCCGCCGACGGGCTGGAAGAATCCAAAGTGCTGGTCCAGACGGCGGACGTTGCCCGCCTGGACGAGGTGGAAAACCTGATTCGCGCCGCCGTGAAGCGCTTCGGCCGGCTCGATGTCATGGTCAATAACGCCGGCACTGCCGTGGAGGGCACCGTGACCGAGGCGTCTCCCGAAGACTGGCGCGTAGTCATGGCGACGGACCTGGACGGGGTCTTCCATGGCTGCCGCGCCGCCATGCCGCAATTGATCAAGTCACGCGGCTGCATCGTCAACGTCTCGTCGGTGTCGGGCATCGGCGGAGACTGGCGCATGAGCTTCTACAACGCCGCGAAAGGCGCGGTGACCAACTTCACGCGCGCACTGGCCATGGATCATGGCCGCGATGGCGTGCGGGTGAATGCCGTGTGTCCCAGCCTGACCCGCACCGACCTGACCAAGGACATGTATGCCAACCATGCCTTGATGGAGAAATTCGCCGAACGCATCCCGCTGGGCCGCGGCGCCGAGCCGGAGGAAGTCGCCTCCGTGATCGCCTTCCTGGCCAGCGACGACGCCGTCTTCGTGACCGGCGTCAACCTGCCCGTGGACGGCGGCCTCAGCGCGTCGAACGGGCAGCCGCCGCAGGCGTGATGACCGGCCTCAGCCGCCCTGCGCCTTCTTCACCTTCAGCTTGCTCAGGACTTCCTGCACGCTCTGCGTTTCGGAGGCCAGCATATCGGCGGTGTCCCGGGCATCCAGGTAGCGCGGCGCCCATTGGTTCCGTTCCAGGAACTCCTGCCATTCAGGGGTATCGGATACCTGTTTCAGGGCGGATTCCCAAAATTTGACCTGGGCCGGCGTCAGGCCCTTGGGCGCCATCACGCCCTGCGGCGACGATGTCACCACATCGATGCCCAGTTCCTTCCAGGTCGGCGTATCGCGCAATATCCCATGCAGCCGCTGGGGCGACCCGATGACCAGCAGGCGTACCTTGCCGGTCTGCAGGGCCGGAATGATGGTCGGCGTGGTGGCGCCGACCACATCGACATTGCCGCCGATCAGATTGGTGATGGACTCGCCCGAAGACTTGAAGGGCACAAAGGTCAGCCGCGAGATATCGACACCGGCGCGCATCAGGGGCTTGGCCACGCCCACATGCACGTCATTGCCCAGGGTCGCGGCAATGGCGATATTCAGGTCGCCCGGGTTCTTCTTCAGATGGGATACCAGGTCCATCGCCGTCTTGAACGGCGAATCGGCGCGCACCAGAACGCCCACATAACCGTCCAGCAGCATCGCGATGGGCGTGTAATCCTTGTACGAGACCTTGATGTTGCCCAGGTAGTGGTTGTTGACGATCGAGGTGGCCAGCGTCATCAGGTAGTGCGGGTCGCCGGGATGCTGGTCCAGTACGTTCAGGGCCACCTGGCTGGACGCGCCGGGCCGGTTCAGCACGATCATGTCGGTGACCAGCTTCCTGGCCAGCAGCATTTCCTGCAGCTTGCGCGCGACGGAATCCAGCGCCGCCCCCGCGCTGGCGGGCACGATGAACTGCACTTCCTTGTTGATCACGGGCGGCGCCGCGCTGGCCTGCAGCGTGTATGCACCAAGACAGGCCAGCAATCCAAGAATGGTTTTTTTCATCTCTTGTCTCCTCAGCCTGAAAGTGCCGTACGGCCGGGCGGCCAGGCTTGTGCCGCGGGCTCGTTTACCTTTGGCGGCGGCGCGTCAGGCCGGCCGCGTGTCGCGAAAGCGCCGGTAGTCGCGCAGCGCGGCCAATGCCCGCGCGGCCGCCGGTAAACCGAGAAAAACCTGGATGCCGGCACGCATGGCCTGGTGGACATACGCCTGGCGCAGCGTTTCCAGATCGGCCTGGCCCGGCGATCGCAGCACCAGGAACAGCCTGACGTCCTGGGGCAAGGCCGCTTTCAGCTCGATCACCGCATGCACCAGTTCGTCCATCAGCGCGCCTTGCCGGTATCCCAGGATGACCGGCAGGTTCAGGTGGGCGATCACCGCGCCGGGCCGTTCCGTTTCCACCACCGCGGCCAGAATGCCACGCGCCAGCGCGCCATGATCGCGATCCAGGATATTCGCGGGAACGTCCAGCGGATTTTCCAGGCCCGCGCCGGACGGAATCCCCAGCCGCTGCAAGGCGGCGATCGTGCCGGCCCGCAGTTCGGGCACGTCTATGCCCGCGCGGCCGAAGGCATCCGCGGCAAGCACGCTGGCGCCGCCGCCATTGCCGAACAGCACCACGCGGCCATCGAATGAAGGGGAGAGATCCGCCTCGTGTTCCAGGGCGACCAGGGCATCGATGAAGTCCTCCATCGTATCCACCAGGATCGAGCCGGTCTGCGACGCCAGCGCGCGCCACACCTGGTCGTTGCTGGCCAGCGACCCCGTGTGCGAGGCCGCGGCGCGCTGGCCTTGTCCGGTGCGGCCGCCCTTGAGCAGGACGACGGGCTTGCGTGCCCGGGCACGCCGCAACAGGTCGAAGAACCGGCGCCCGTCGCGGATCTCTTCGATATAGGCGCCGATGACCCGCGTACCGGGATCCTCGATGTAATACTCCAGCAGGTCGCCGGGGTCCACGTCCAGGCAATTGCCCAGCGATACGACGCCGCTGAAGCGCAGGCCCCGGTATTCCCCGTTGCGAACGATATCGATCGACAGGCCGCCGCTTTGCGAGAGCACGCCGACCGTGCCGGCATCCCCCATCCGGCCATCGGTAAAGGTGACGCGGCCGGACGGCGAATAGATGCCCATGCAGTTGGGACCCAGCAGGCGCATGCCGCCCTGGCGTACCGCTTGCGCGAGCGCCTCGCGCAGCGCGCCACCGCGGCCGCCTTCGCCAAAGCCGCTGGACATCACCTGCGCGAAGCGCACGCGATGCCGGGCCGATGCCAGCAGGGGCGGCACGGCTTCGGCCGGTATGGCGATGAAGGCGTAGTCGATGGGTTCCGGGGTATCCGCCAGGGAAGGGTAGGCAGGCAGGCCCTCCAGCCGGGTTTCCGTGGGATGGATGGGATAAATCGCGCCCGCGTATCCCGCCGCGCGCAGCCGCTGGATGAACTTGTTGCCCTGGCCAGCGCTCCTGGCCGATACGCCTGCCACGGCGATCGTGGCGGGGCGGAACAAGGCGCCGAATCCATCGCGCGACAGATCCCGGGGGGCGTGGTGCAGGTCGGCGCTCACGACGGTTGCGTCTCCGGGGTAAGGATCAGGCGTGCATCGACCGCCACCGCGCCATGCGCCGAGACGATCAGGGGATTGATATCGAGTTCGCCGATACTGTCGGCCGCCTGCGTCAACAGGCCGTTCTCTCCGCCCATGGCCAGGAGTGCGTCGGTGATCACGGCATCGGGTACGCGCGCGCCTCCGCGGGCCCCGCGCAGCAGCGCCGCGCCTTGCAGCTCGTCCAGCATCTCCTGCGCATCCAGGTTCGTGATCGGGCAGATGCGGAAGGCCACGTCGCGCAGGATCTCCACGAAGACCCCGCCCAGGCCGAGCATGATGATCTGGCCGAAGGACGGGTCGCGGAACCCGCCGATCACGATTTCGTGGCCGGGCGGCGCCATTTCTTCCAGCAGGAAGCCGTCCAGGCGGAAGCCGGCCGCCGCGCAGCGCGATGCCATGTCGTCCATGCAGACCTGGATCTCGCTTGCCTGGCTCAACCCCAGGCGGACCCCGCCGAAATCGGATTTGTGCAGGACATCGGGCGACACCAGCTTAAGCGCCAAAGGCGCTTGAAGATGTTCGAGCGCCGCCCGGACGTGCTCGCCGGTTTTTACGACGGCCGATTGGGGTACGTGCAGGCCGTATTCGGCCAGCACGCGCTTGGCCAGCGGCTCGTCCAGGGCAGGGCGTCCGTCCCGGCGGGCCTGTGCCAGGATGGCGGCGATGGATGACGGTGGCATGGGGCCTCCGGGGCGACGTTGGCGGTCAGTAGCTGGTGGGCCAATTGGACAGGCGATGGGCCCCGACGCCGCGGGAAGGCTTGCGCGTATAAATCTCCAGCAGGCGCGATAGATAGGTGCGCGTATCGCGGGGATCGATAACGTCCTTGGCTTCGTAAAGCCCGGCCAGCGCCCACGGCGCGTTGTCCTGGTTGATCTCGTCGACCCGGCGCTTGAATTCCTCCGGCGTGTCCTCGTAGCGCAGGCCATACAGAACATTGACCGCCGTGCCGGGGTCCATGAAGCCGTAGTCCGCGCAAGGCCATGCCGCGGCCTCGTCGCTGTTGCGGCCGCCGCCCATGTTCAGATAGGCCTGGCCGTAGTTCTTGCGCAGGGTCACCACGAAGCGCGGCACGGTCACCTGGGACAGCGCGTTCATCCAGTTCATGATGCGGCCGGGCGCGCCCCGCTTTTCGCCGTCCAGGCCGATCAGGAAACCGGGCTGGTCCACCAGGAAAACAATGGGGATGTTGAAGGAGTCGCACAGCACCAGGAAGCTCGTGGCCTTGGCGCAGGCGTCGACGTCGATGGCGCCGCCCTTGAACTTGGGGTTGTTCGCCAGCACGCCCACGGTCTTTCCGGCGACGCGGCCCAGGCAGGTCACCATCGACTTGCCGAAGCGCGGCTTAAGCTCGAAAAGGCTGTCGCGATCGAGCAGGCGGCGGATGACGTCGCGGCTGTCGTAGGTCTGGGTGCGCGAATCCGGCACGACATCCAGGATATCCGCCATGGCGTCGTCCGATCCCGCGGGCACGGGGGCCACGGGCGGCGCTTCGCCGTTGTGGCTGGGCAGGTAGGCGAGGAAGCGCTTGACCGCGTCCAGCGCCTCTTCGTCGCTGTCCACCGCGACGTCGACGATGCCGGTCGTGGCCGTGTGCAGCTTCCAGCCGCCCAGTTCCTCCGCGTCCACGGCCTGCTTGATGGCCAGTTCGGTGACACGGCTGCTGGCCACCGCCATGGTGGCGCCTTTGCGCATGACGACGAAGTCCGACAGGCAGGCATACCAGGTGGACGACCCGTAGCAACTGCCCAGCAGCGCCGACACCCAGGGCGTGCGGCGATCGCGCAGGTATTCCAGCGGGTCCTGGCCCAGGATGGCGCGTCCGGCGGCGCCCATGCGGTCGGGCATGCGGGCGCCCGCCGACTCGCCCAGCATCACCAGCGGCATGCCGGAATCGTTGGCCACCTGCCGCACGTGCTTGATCTTCTTGCCGTTAACGACGCTGCTGGAGGCCCCCATCACGGTGAAGTCATTCGACACCACGGCCACCGGACGGCCATCAATGGCGCCGAACCCGGCGATCTTGCCGTCCGCCGGCGTCTTGTCGCGCGCTTCCGGGCGAAAAGAGGTGGCCAGCAGGCCGGACTCGAAAAAGCTGTCGGGATCCAGCAGCACATCCAGGCGTTCCCGGGCATTGAGTACGCCCTGGGCCCGCCGTTTTGCCAGGCGGTCTTCGCCGCCCATGCCGTATGCCTTCTCCCGCCGCTGACGCAATTCCTCGATGTAGGTGTCGTGGCCCATGTTGCGCATGCTCTCCTTGGCGTTGACTGATAGTAGCGATCACAACTACTACAAGTCAAGCGTGTGGAGAGGGCCGATGCTCAGGTCCGCGGCGACCGGGCGACCGTTGACGTCACGCCGCCTTCTCGTCGCTGTCCCAGCCCTCCCGCAACGCCGCGGCAAAGCCCTCGGCAACGCGGGAATAGGGACGGGCGCTGGTGGATACGCGCGGCAGGGCGCTCCAGGCGATGGTCTCGCCGGCCCGTTCCAGGCGTTCGACCAGGTCACGATCTTCGTGGCATGCAAGCGCGCGGAAACCGCCGGCGCGCAGGTAGGCATCGCTGGCGATGCCCAGGTTGGCGCCGTGGATGTGCCGGTGCCCATCGCGATCGCGATAGGCCGATTGGAAATGCCACTTGGCCTCGTGCGCATGCCGGCCATGCCCCGTCCAATCCGCCACGCCGACCGTTCCGCACACCGCGGCGGCCTGAAGGGACAACTGATCCGCCAGCCACGACGTCGATACGGTGGTGTCCGCATCCGTGAAGGCCAGCCATCGGGCGCCCGCCGCGATCAGGTAATCCGCGCCGACCGCACGCGCCTGGCCGACGTTGCGGCAGGCCACGCGCAATTGCGCCACCCGCGATGGGCCGGCGTATTCGGCGGTGCGATCCGTGCAGCTGTCCAGCACCAGCACGGCCACCACCCGTTCACCCTTCAAGCCCGGGTGCATGCATGCCTTGCGGATGGAGGCCAGGCAAGCCTGCACGGTGTCCTCCTCGTTATGGGCGGGTATGCAAACGCCTATCATGCGGTTTCCTTATTGGGTTTTCGCCAAATATCGAGTTGGAAGCGTTCGTCCCGGTAGGCGATGACGCGCGTCAGTTCGCCCACGTCGTCGACACGGGCGTGGAGCTCGGATGTGGGCTGCTCGCGATCGTCGAAATCCTTGGTGTAATGGCACATGACCCATTCGCCACCAGGCGCGAGCGCGTCGTGGCATCGCTGAAGGAAAGCCGCCAACCCGGCGTCCGGGATGTAGTAGGCGAGTTCCGATACAACGACCAGCTCGCAGCTTTCGTCTGGTCGCAACGGCCATTCGTCCGGCAGTTGCGCGACATGCGTGCGTACATGGGCTATACCCTCCTGCCGCAGGGCAAGGGCGCACAATGCGATCGCCGTTTCCGAGCCGTCGATGGCGACAAGCGCGTCGCATCGCGATGCCAGGCCGCGCGTCATCTCGCCGTTGCCGCAGCCCAGCTCCAGAATCCGGCCGTAGTGCTGCCGGGGCAGGGCGGCCAGCAGCACGGCGCGCTTGCGCTGTTCGTACCAGGATGCCCGTACCTGCCATGGATCGGCGCACTGCCTGTACAGCGTGTCGAATCGGTTCATTGGAATATCACCTCGAAGCGGCGATCCACCCTTTGCAGCATGGTCGGTGTCAACACCGGCGGCTTGCCAGTGGACGAGTCGGCCTCCAACTGCGTACGAAAGCATTGCACCGCGCGCCGTTTCAGGGCGAGTGTCTCGTCGCCCAGGCGGACGGCGCGCGCGCGGTCAGTGGGAAACGCGCCGGTGTCGGGATCCATCCAATGCCAGGCCCATATCGGCACTTCCAGGAAACGCGCGCCTTGCGCGCGCGCGGCGCGGAAGGCGGCACGCGACGCGGATTCGTGATCGGGATGGCCATCCCATTGCCACGGCGCGATCACGGTGTCGCGCGGGTTGATCGCGGCGGCCAGGCGGTCCGCGATGTCGTTTTCGAACGCCTCCACGCTTCCGTCGGCCACTTCGAGCCGATGGCGGCTGGCGCCGGGCGCGATCAATGCCAATGCGGCGGCGCTTTCGCGTATCCGCTCGCGAGCCAGCGGGGCGGGTTGCCATGTGCGGGAGTCCGGATGGCTGCGTTCTCCATCGGTGACGGCCCATATGCTCAGCGGCACACCGGCTCGCCAGGCCTCCCGCATGATCCCGCCGCAACCCAGGATCTCATCGTCCGGATGCGGGGCGACGATGTGCAAGGTTCCGGACGGCTGCGCCAGGCCGCGCGGATCGATGGGGCGCGGGGGATTGCGGTCCAGCCAGGCTTGCCAACGCGCTTCCGATGTCCCGGTGCCGCGAATGGCCCGGTCGATCAGAGCGTCCATGGCGCGGTCTCCGTGGCCTCGATCAATGCGCGGCCATGTGCCGCCAGGTCGCGCTCGCCATGGCTTTGGCGCAGGTAGATCGGCAGGTCGGCCAGCAGGCCGGCCAATGAAGGGTCTTTGCAGAAGGGGGAGGGACCCAGCGCGCGCGGCGCCCGTTCCAGCACAGCCTGCGCCGCATCCTCGACCGCCAGCCGGGCCCGCCACACCGCGCGCGCATGAGGCTGGCCGGGATCGGCGTCGATGGCGGCGGCGCAGGAACGCATCTGCGAGGCGGCTTGTGCGAGCTTGATATCGATGGCGCCCAAGTGGGCGAGGGCGTGTGCGTCGTCCGGGCGGCGCCGCGCCCCCCGCCGTACCGCCTCGGCGATGGCGGCGCAGGCGCCATACCAACAGGCCGCGACGCCGGCCGCGCCGTGCAGGAAGCCGGGCCGCTGCACATAGGCTCCCGGCTCGCCTATCAGGACTGCCGGAACGTTATCGAACTCTACATCGACGCTTGCCGTGGGGCCCATGCCGACCGCGTGCCAACCCTCGCCAAGCCGTACACCGGGGGCATCCATGTCGACCGCCGCCAGGCAGGGCTGCCCGCGCGGGTTCCACACGCTGACCAGCGCGCGTGTCACGCTGGCCGCTCCGGAACACCAAGGCTTGATTCCGGACACGCGCGCGCGGCATGGAACCTCGGTGTCGTCGATCACCGCGGCCACGCGCATGCCGGGCGGCTCGGCGCACCACACAGCCCATATATCCCGCGGCTGAACCTCGCTCCACAGGTTCAATTCATGCAGGATGGCGACGGCATCCAGATGCCCCTCGACCAGCTTGACCAGCGGCAGGCTGCTGGCCGCGATGTCGGCCAGGACACGCCAGCGTGCCAATGTGCGGCCGCTACCGGGTGTCGGTACCGTGTGCGTCAGGCCACCGGCGATGTCCTGGAATATCGAGCCGATTTCCACGGCGTCGCGGGTGCGGCCGGCGGCGGCGCACAACGTCCCGAAACGCCCCAGAGGATCCGGGGTCGTGCCGGGACGCAGGCATTCCAATGGTGATTTCGAAGCAGTTTCCATGCGTGCCATCGCCAAACAGGGTCAATGCGATGGCGGGAAACAGCAACAGTCATGCCCGGGCAGGCGCCAGCCGGAAGTCGTATTCCGCCGTCCAGAACGGCGCCTTCATCTCGCGGCCATCCGGCGCGCGGCCGGGGGCATGCGGCTGGAATTCGACGATCAGGCTGTCGCGCACGCCGAAAACGACGTCGGATTCGATGTACGGGCTATTGGCGACGAAGATATGCGTGGTGATATCCACGTGGCCCGGCGCCGACACCTTGAAGTGGATATGGCCGGGCCGGTTGGGATGCTGGCCGAAACCCTGGACCATCCTGCCGACCGGGCCATCCATGGGAATGGGGTAGTAGCTCGGCCGGATGGACCAGAAGGCATAACGGCCCTGCGCGTCGGTGCGCAAACGCGCGCGCGCCAGCATTTCGTTCTGGCCCGCGACCTGCATGTCGTAGACGCCTTCGCCGTCGCCGGACCAGATATCGAGCAGGACACCCGCCAGGGGCCGCCCGGCGGTGTCCGTGACCCGGCCGTGGTAATACGCGGGCTCGCCGCGCACGCCTTCGGCGATATTGCTGCCCAGTTCGCGCTCGGGCGCGCCTTCCCAGTAGTACGGGCCCTGGACGGTAGCCTCCGTGGCAGGCGTGGCGGCGACTCCCTCGGGCACCGAGGCCGAGGCCCGGGCCTGGGCCAACATGACGACCTGCATGGACGCCCCCAAGGTATCGGACAAAAGAATGAATTCCTGGCGTTTGTCGGTACAGGTCTGGCCCGTGGCCGTCAGGAACTCGATGGCCGCCATCCACTCCTCGGGCGTCAGGTCGACCTCTCGGATGAACTCATGCAGTTTGGTGACGAGGGTCGTCATCAACAGCCGGAAACGCGGGTCGGGTGTATTGGCGACGCGTTCGAGGACGGTCCGGGTCAGATGCAGGGGATCGCTGTGTTGCATGGATGTCTCCGTAGTCCGGCGCTTGTATCAGGTTCGGGGAGGTCCGGCGCGTCGCGCGGCGGCCATCCAGCGCACGCGCATCGGCTTCAGCACCAGAATGGACAGCAGCGCGGCCGCGACGTCAAGCGCGATGATGCAGTGGAACACGATGTCCCACGACCGGGTTTTCTCGAAAAGCAGGGCGGCGATGGGACCGCCCAGCACCGAACCGACGGCGGTCGCGATCAGCAGGTAGCCGAAATTGCGCGCGGCGTGGCGCGTACCGAACACATCGGCCTGCAGCGAGGGGAACAGGGAATAGATCTCGCCCCAGCCGAAGAAGACCACGGCGGATAGCACGACGAAGGCGACGGGATGGGTTCCGAGCTTGAGCAGCAGGAATATGGACAAGGCCTCCAGCAGGAAGGCCAGCAGCATGGTCGGTTCGCGGCCTATCCTGTCCGACACCCAACCGAAGAACGGCCGGGTCAATCCGTTGGCGGCGCGATCCAGCGTCAAGGCCAGGGGCAGGGCGGCCATGCCCAGCACGAGCGTCGTGTTCGTGATGCCGAAATGGGAGGCCAGCGCCCCCAGCTGGGAAATCGCCATCAGACCACCGGTCGCGACCATCGCCATGATGGCGAACATCAGCCAGAACAGGGGGGTACGCAGCATCTGGCTGGGTGTGTAGCCCGTTGCAGCCGTGTCCGGCGCAACGGGCCCGTGGCCGGCATACTGCCGCCCGGGCGATTCGAGACGCTTCATACCCAGCGCCGCCAGGACGATGATGGCGGCCAGGACGATCCCGAACATGACCAGCGTGTCCTGCAGGCCGCTGTCGCGCAGGCTGCCGGCGATCGGAAACGTGGTGACGATGGCGCCCAGGCCGTAGCAGCCGGCCACCATGCCGACGGCGAAGCCCCGTCGCCGGGGAAACCACTGCACCATCAGTTCGACTACGGCGACGTAGACCCAGCCCGTACCGATCCCGGACAGGACGCCATAGGTGAGGTACAGCATAGGCAGCGACGTGACGTAGGCGGAACTGACCCAGCTAAGACCCACCAGCACCCCGCCCATGATGACGAAGGTGCGCGAGGACACGCGGGCGGCCAGCTCGCCGTGGAGAGGGCCGATGCCGCACTGGCAGATGCTGAAAAGCGCGAAGGTCACCTGCAGCGCGGAAAGCGACACTCCGAGCGACGCCTGCATGGGTTGGACGAACAGGGCCCATACGTACTGGGGACTGGAGATCGCCAGCATCGCGATCATGCCCAGGGCCAGCTGGACCCAGGGCGTGCTTTCCGTGCGCTTGAGCGTCAGCGCATCCAGCGAGGACGTGGAAGGATTTGGCGCGGACATGTTGTCTCCGGCATGGAAGCCTGAAGGGCTTCTCGATTCTTGTCGGCGTACTGCTGCAACGAAGACTAATCGCGGTCCGCGGATGATTGAAATGGTGAATTTCGCGGGTAATCAGTGATGCCATCGATGGATGGCGCCGGGGGCCAGCCAATGCTCGTCTCGCAATGGCGTCTGCGACCGAAAGCGCACCCGAGCTTGTCGCGCCTTACGGTTAGGGTCCTGTCCACCATGATTTGCGAGGGTCGCTGTCGTCCGTTTGTAGTCCGTTCCGTGCGCGGCCGGGCCGGCCCGCGAGAGCGCGACGCCGTGCGGGCTTTTTCTTGCGCGCGCCGCGGCCTATGGTAATCCCGGATATCGGATTTCCCGTCGCCGCCGCGACGGAATTATTCGTTTTTGCCGCCACGCCTGCGTTCCTATACTTCCCCACGAACCGCAACCAAGGGGAAACGCATTCATGGAAATGCAAGTCGAACGCACACGGGATCTTGCCGAAGGCGAGGAAGTCACCATACTCGACACGTCGGCGCCAGGCCGGCCGCCGATACGCGACACGCCGCTCGATGGGCCCATCGTCTGGGAGCGCGACACGCTGGCGCCGGATGACGGCATCATCCATATCGGCGACGATGGCCTGGCCGAAATCGACGCCTTCGTCGAGTCTTTGCGCCGCAATCCGCTGCCCACCCTGCTGCTGACGCCCACGGATTTCGACATGCCGCGCTGCATGGCCATGATGCGCCGCGCCCGCGAAATCCTGCAGGACGGCGTCGGCTTCGTGATCCTGGACAAGGTGCCGGTGCAGCGGTATTCGCTAGAGGAAAACCGCGCCATCTACTGGATGCTGGGGCAGATGGTGGCCCGGCCGGTGGCGCAGAGTTTCGACGGCAAGATGATCTACGACGTGAAGGACCAGGGCCGTGCCTACAGCACCTCGGTGCGCGGCGACACGACCAGCAAGGATCAGAACTTCCATACCGACAACAACTACAACCTATGCCCGCCGCACTATGTGGCCTTGTTCTGCCTGCATCCGGCCATGGCGGGCGGCATCAACAGCATCGTCAGTTTCTATTCGGTCTACAACGAGATGCTGAAGCGGCATCCCATCGAACTCATCGAGCGCCTGTACCAACCGTTCCTGGCGAACCGCCAGCGCGAACACTATCCCGGCGATCCGATGGTGCTGAGCCGTCCGCTGTTCACTTATGACGGAGAATGGCTGAACTGCAAGCTGTCGCGCCATCAGACCCTCAGCGGCTATCACCTGGCAGGGCAGGAGCTGGATCCGCTGGGTTTCGAAGCCTTGGACGCGCTGGAATCCATCATGCGCGAAGAACGCTGGAACCGTGAGTTCTTCTTCGAACGCGGCCAGATCCAGATCGTCGACAATCGGCGTTGCGGGCATCGCCGCACGGGGTTCGTGGATTATCCCGAACCGGAGCGCAAGCGGCACTTGCTGCGGCTGTGGCTGCGCGATGAAGGACGCCGCTCATATCACGGTTGATGCGCGGACCGCCATAAAAAGCTGTATAGAGCCGTCAGCGGCGAAGGCGAGGGGACATGGACACCGGCCTTCCGGATAACGACACAAGGGGTATTCCATGGACATTTCCTGCGCGATGCGTGGCATCGGCACGCGCCTGCTGGCGGCGTTGTCATTAATTCTTCCGTTGGGATGGGCGGGAACGGCGCACGCCGGCGCCTATCCCGAGCGGCCCATCAAGATCATCGTTCCGTTCACGCCGGGCGGCACGTCCGACGTGCTGGCGCGCACGCTGGCCGAACAGATGACCCTGGACCTGGGCCAGCCCGTCGTCGTGGAGAACCGCCCGGGTGCCGGCAGCGCGCTGGGTACCGGCGTCGTGGCGCGCAGCGCGCCGGACGGCTACACGCTGCTGATGGGGTCCAGCTCGGCGCTGGCGGTCAATCCCGCCCTGCAGGACGACCTGCCGTACGACGCCGCGCGCAGCTTCGTGCCGATCTCGCTGGTGGCGGGAATCCAGAACATCCTGCTGGTCAATCCGTCGCTGCCGGTCAAGAATGTGCAAGAGCTGATCGCCTACGGCAAGACGCACAAGCTGTTCTACGGCAGCGCGGGCACGGGGTCGTCGCCGCATATGTCGGCCGAGTTGTTCGAATCCATGGCCGGCATCGAGATGACCCATGTGCCATTCAAGGGCGGACCGCAAGCGGTGAGCGAAGTGGTGGCGGGGCGCGTGGACCTGATCTTCGACAATATGCCGACCGCCGCGACGATGGTGAAGTCCGGGCAGTTGCGCGGCCTGGCCGTGACCGGCGCGCATGGGTCTCCCATGGTTCCCCAGATTCCGACGGTGGCTTCCCAGGGCCTGCCGGGATACGACGTGACGGTCTGGTATGGCCTGGTGGCGCCCGCGGGCACGCCGCAGGCCATCGTCGATATGCTCAGCAAGGAAACCGCCAAGATCCTGGCGCGCGACGATATCCGGAAGAAGCTGATCGGCATCGGCACCGAGCCGCAAAGCATGACGCCGGCGGCCTTTGGCGAGTTCATGACGGGCGAGCGCGCCAAGTGGGCGCAGGTCATCCAGAAGGCGGGAATCAAGACCGCCGCGCGTTGATGCCGGCAGGGCTGTTCAGGCCGGCGGCATCGCTTCCCGCGGGAAGTCGCTGGCCTCGGCCGCGAGCAGCGCCACGGCCGTGACCAGCGGGCTGGTATTGCCGCGCTGGTGCACGGCGACGAATTCCAGTCGTGGGAAGGCGGGCGACGTGTCCAGCACGGTCAACAGCCCGGCCAACACCTCGTTCCGATGCGAGGCACGGTGAAGCAGCCCCACGCCCAGGCCCGCCGCGATCAGCTTGGCCGCCACCCCCATGTCGCTACAGGAGATCAAGGGGTTGTATTCCACCCCCGCCGCGCCGAACCACTGCGCGATCGCGGGGTAGTGCGGCGAGGCCTGCGACAGGCCGACGATGGGATACTGCGCCAGATCCGCGGGCGTCAACGTGCTTTCGACTGGCAGCTCCAGTTCCGGCGAAGCCATCCATACGAATTCGTCATGGCCAAGCGACACCGATTCCAGCGTGGGATCGGTGATGGGCGCGCCGGCAAAGGCGATGTCCAGCTCGCCGGATCGCACCATTTGCAGCAAGGGGGCCGTCAAGCCAAGCCGGATTTCGAAGCGGACGCGCGGATAGCGCGCGCGGATGGCGGCGATCAGCCGCGGCAGCCAGGTATGGGCAATGCGCCCGGCCACACCCATGCGCAATAGCCCGGCGATGGCCTCCGGTTCGCCCAGATGGAAGCTGATGCGCTCGGACAGGGCGATGATCTGCTTTGCCCAGGGAAGGATCTCCTCGCCCTTGGCCGTCAATTGCAGTCCGTGGTGCGAGCGGTCGAACAGCTCGACGCCCCAGGTGGTTTCCAGCTCGCGTATGCGCGTCGAAATGGTCGATTGCGTCGCGTGCAGGGCCTTGGCCGCGGCGGCGAAGCTGCCCAGCTGCGCCACGCGCGCGAACGAAACGAGTTGCCGGATGTTCATTCACGCAGTGTGGCGCGACGGGTCCGTCCCCGCAATCGGTGGAAGCACGGTGTTGGCGGCCTAAGCCAGGTCGGCGGGAAATTCAGTTGCTCGCGCGGAATGACATGCGACAGCGCTTCGCGAATGGCGGCTTGCCGCTGCGGTAGCTGCCGCTACGGGACGCGGCGTGTGGCCGGCCGGCGCCCCTGGAAGAACGCGGGGCGACCCAGGCCTAGAACGTCGCCTGCGGCAACTGCCGTTTGTCGAAGACCAGATGCGCTTGCGCGTCCTCCGGTATGGGCGGCAGGCTGGCGTCCCACACGCGCCAAGCCTCCATCAATTCAGCCAGTTTTCCGGGTTCGCGGTCGCGCAGGTTGGCGCGTTCCCGCTCATCCTTGGACAGATCGAAAAGGTACGGTATGCCTTCCACCTGCAGATACTTCCAATTCCCCCGGATCAGCGCACGCTGGTCGCGATGTTTCATACGCCAGCAAAGGTCGCGCTCGACGGACGTACCGCCGCGCAGCAGGGGCAGCAGCGATATGCCGTCCATTGGGTAGCCTGGCGCCGCCTCGACACCGGCGGCATCCAGGAAGGTCGCGGTCCAGTCCATGGTCATGTGCGGCAGGCTGCTGAGCACGCCGCCGGGAAGGCCGTTCGGCCAGCTCGCCAATACCGGCACCCGTATGCCGCCCTCCAGCAGATCCATCTTCTGGCCCACGAAGGGCCAGTTGTTGGAAAAGCGCTCCCCGCCGTTGTCGCTGGTGAAAACGATGAAGGTATCTTCGAGGATGCCTTTCTTTTCCAGGGCGGAAATAATCCAGCCCACGCCTTCGTCCATGTGGTGGATCATGCGCTGGTACGTGCGTATCGAGCCGCCGTCCAGGTGTTTGCCTATGCCGGCGATGCGCCGGGATTCTTCGGCGTCCTCGCGGGTCAGCCAGGGCCAGTGCGGCGCGCTGTAGTGCAGGCTGATCAGGAAGGGCCGCGAATCGTCGGCGGCCGCAATGTAGTCGCAGGCACGCTGGCTCAACAGATCGGTAAGGTAGCCCTGGCGTTCGATCGCCTGGTCGTTTTCCCATAGGTCCGGCCTGCCGCGCGGATCGCAATGCGCGAAGTAATCGGAGCCCCCGGCATGGAAGCCGAAAAAATAGTCGTATCCGGATTTCGTGGGGCCGAAATGGGGTGGGGGGCCCAGATGCCATTTCCCTATCAACGCGGTGTCGTATCCCGCCGTCCTCAATAGGGAAGGCAGCGTCGGGTGTTCCGGCGCAAGCCCCAAAACCTTGTCGTCACGCATGACCGTCGGCAAGGGCTCTTCGGAGCCGCCGCGAAGCCGGTATTGCCATCTGCCTGTGATAAGAGCAAAACGGGTGGGGGAGCACACCGCGGAGTTGGAGTATCCACGCGTGAAGCGCACGCCGCCGGCCGCGAGCCGGTCCAGGTTCGGCGAGATATCCGCCGGCCTGTTGCGCTCGTCCAGGGCCCCGGTGCAGCCGAGATCGGCATAGCCCAGGTCATCGGCCAGGATGAATATGAAATTGGGGCGTCTGGAGGGTGTCATCTTCGTCATGGGACATCAAGCGCCCCGTTCGGATTTCGCGGTCGTTGCGCTGGTACGCGTGGTATGCCGGGCTACTGCAGGGTGATGTTCGCTTTTTTGGCGATCATGCGGGATTGTTCGATGCTGGCACGGGCGAACGCGGTGGGGTCCTGGGCTTCCTTGCCGGGAGCATCCAGTCCGCTCGCCTTGAGCAGCGTCAGAATCTGCGGCGTCCGCAGTGCGTCGTCGACCGCTCGCCTGAATTTCTGGATGACGGCCTCCGGCGTTCCGGCCGGCATCGCCGCGACGTACCACTGGGTCAGATTGAAGCCGGCAATACCCGCTTCCTCGAACGTCGGGACGTCAGGCAGGCTGGCGACGCGATTGGGTGAGGTGACCGCGTATGCGATCAGCTTGCCGTCCAGAACCTGCGGGAGGACCGTGGACACGCCCAGGAATCCCAGGGTGACCTGTCCGCCCATCACATTGGCCAAGGCCTGGCTGCCGCCCTTGTAGGGCACATGCACCATCTGCGCTTGCAGCGCCAGGTTGAACATCGCGCCGGCGATGTGTTGGCCCGTGCCCACCCCGGAGCTCGCATAGGTGAAGGCGTTGGGCGTCTTCTCGATGGCGGCCCGGAGCTGCTTGAAATCGGCAGGCCCGTTCGCGGCGCCGACCATGACCACCGCGCCCTCGGCCAGGGTAGCCACCCCGACGAGCTTTTCGCCGATCTCCAACCCGTCATCTTCGCGCAGGATGGGCCCGGGAACCGTGATCAAGGTATAGCCGTCAGGCTTGGCCCTGGCCACCGACGCAAGGGCGATCGCTCCCGCGGCGCCGGCTTTGTTCTCGACGACGACGTTTTGCTTCAGCGTGGCGCTGACCTGTTGGGCGACCGCGCGAGTAATGACATCGACCGATCCGCCGGCGCTGAAACCGACGACCCAGGTGATGGGCTTTTCGTCAGGCCACGCCGGCTCGGCTCGCGCCGCGGCCGCTGCCGTGACCATGGCCACCGCGAGGCAGCCATTGGCCAGCATTCTGGAAAGCTTCGACACTGTCGCCTTCGCGTTTTTCGGAAAATGGTGTTGGCGCATGGCTCAGTCCTCCTGCCCGGGCGGCGTGTTCGGAAAGGCCTTCACGCTGTCATTGAATGCCTTGACGAGTTTCAAAATTGGTCCCATGACCCAGGTGTTGAAAACAAGCACATCGGTTTCTTCCTTGGGATCCCGGGTGATGTTGAACAGGTAAGGCGACTCCAGTTTGCCTTTGCCTTCGTTCACCTCGGGCTCCCAATAGAAATGGAGTTTCCAGTCCCGCCATTTGACGGCACGCAGTTCCTGCTTGATGTAGAACGGGAAGCCCTCGCGGGCCGATCTGGGGTGGTCGTCGCCGCTCGTCAGGAAGGACAACTGATCGATACCGTCGATGGGGCGGTCAGCCGGGACCTCGGCGCCGGCCACCCGCGCCAGGGTGGTGAAGATGTCCGTCACGTGCATGATCTCGTTGCTGGTCCGGCCGGGCCTGATCCTGCCGGGCCAGCGCGCGATGAAGGGCACACGCAGGCTGCCTTCCATGGCGGTGTGATACGTTCCCCGCCATGGCCCCGCGGTACCGCGATAGGGGGCCCGGAACTCGGGGCCGTTATCGCTGCAGAAAATGAACAGCGTGTCTTCCGCGGCGCCCAGTTCGTCCAACGCATCGACAATCTGGCCGACGCGGTGATCCATTTCGATCATGGCATCGGCGAAGTCGCCGTTACCCGATTTGCCCGCGAAGTCGGGATGGGGAAGGGTGGGGAAATGCAGATGGATCAGAGGAAGGTAAAGGAAGAAAGGCTCGCGGCGGTCGTGTTTGTCCTTCATGAACGCGACGGCGCGCTCGACCAGATCGGCGTCGATGCCCCGGCGGGATTCCAGGTCGTAGACCTTGATCTTTTCCGATGGCTTTCCGGCCTTGCCGGCCATGATGTATGGGATGTCCGCCACCTCGGCATCGAACCCGACCGTGGAGGTGAACTGGCTTTCGTCGGTGGTGCGCGGTATGCCAAACCATTCATCGAAGCCGCGGTCCGACGGATAGCGTCCAGGTATATCGCCAAGATGCCATTTGCCAAAGTGGGCGGTGGCGTAGCCCTGCTTCTTCAGCATTTCCGGCAGGGTGATTTCCCAGCGCGTCAGCCCTTGCGGAAGGCCGGGCGGCACGCTCTGCAGACTTCCTGTCCGGATGGGATGACGCCCCGTCATCAGCGCGGACCGGGTCGGCACGCAATCGCTTTCGACATTGAAGTTCTGCAACAGCAGGCCTTGCCGGGCCAATGCGTCGATGCGTGGCGTCGGCGCGCCGCGCAGGGCTCCGCCGCCATAGCATCCCAACTCGCCCCAGCCGAGGTTGTCGGCCACAATCAATACGATATTCGGCGGCGCCAAGATGATCCCCGTGGTTTTCTCTCTGAATACCCGGGAATATATGAGGACAGGAGAAATCCTTCATTCCCGCGCGTACCGGATTCGATTCCCGCCAGGAATGACTAGGGTAAATCCCACGAAGCGGCCGGGCTAGGCGGGCGCCTTGTAGGCAAGCAGCAGTTGGTCGCGCAGCGAAGCCATCAGGGCGGAGTAGTGGCCGCCGCGTCTGCTCAACAGCACCAGGCGGCGGGTCAACGGAAAGCCGGGCAGGGGGACGGTCATGACCATGGCGGCCCAGGATCTGAGGTTTAGCAAAGGCGCCACTGCGAGCAGGTCGGTGGCGGCGACCATGCCCAAAGCGGTTTCCGAGACATACTCGGCCTCCAGGGCCACCGTGGGCTCGGCAAGGCCCGCTGCCTCGAACAATTGCGCGACGGCTTTCCGGGCGCCGCTATCCCGGCTCGGCATGACCCAGGCATAGGCCCCGGTGGCCGCGAGCGAAATGGGCGTGGCGCGGAAGATCGGATGGCCGGCGCGAGCCGCGACCACGACCGCATCCTGTCCCAGCGTTTCCTGTTCGCAACTGAATGTGGTTCCCAAAGGGCAGGGAACGACCGCCATATCCAGGTCGCCCGCTTCCACGGCTGCGTTGAGCGAGTCGGACTTTCCTATCGTCAGCTTGATGCGCAGGCCCGGGCGATTGCGGATCAATTCGGCAAGGGCACGCACGGTATTGCTGTCGCCCGCCGGGTTGGTCAGCCCGATCCGCAATAGTCCGCTATGGTTGGCCCGCAGGTCCGCCGCGAGCTTGGCAAGTTCGGCGTGCTGCAGGCTGACGCGCCGCGCATGCTCGTGGAAGATGTGGCCTTCGCTGGTCAGGCGAGCGCCGTGGGCGCCCCGTTCGAAGAGTGCGACGCCGACGGTGTTCTCCAGGCGCCTCAATGCTTTCGTGATGGCGGGCTGGGTAACGCCTTGCTCCAACGCGGCCCGGCCGAAATGCCCATGGCGGACGACTGCCAGGAAGTAATCGAGATCGGTGGGCGACAGATACATTGGGGATTCCTTGCGTGGCCAATCGTTTACCCGCGTCATGCGGGCAAGTCGACGCCGCGAATATATCGTCTTCGCGCGCATTGGACACATAGCGAGTGGATAGGCGCCCGCAAGGCGATGACGCAGGATTGCGATGCCGCGCGTTGCAAGACACTGCGAGCCCTCTCAGGGATTATTGACAGCGCTTGAACAGTGTTTGCAAGCACCAATAATTTTCTTTTGCGGCTCAACTGATAGCCTAGCGACTCCTTACATCTGCCTGAAAAATGATTCACTCATGTCCGTACGATGGCTTGGCGCTCCCGCCGTCCTCGCTTCCCTGGCGCTTTTATCGTGGCCCGCCGCCGGCAACGCCCAGGCGCTCGGAGGAGACCGGCTGTTTCGGCAACGTTGCGCGTCCTGCCATTCGATCGAGCCCGCCCGGAACGCCATCGGCCCAAGTCTGTTTGGGGTGTTTGGCCGGCGCGCGGGGGCAATGGAGGGGGCGCGCTACTCGGGAGCCTTGCAGGGTTCGGATGTGGTCTGGACCAAGGAAACCCTGGACCGCTATCTGCGGAATCCGCGCCAGGCCGTACCGGGCACCAGCATGATGGTCAACGTGCCCAACCAGGCCGAACGGGAGGCACTTGTGGACTATCTGGGCACGTTGCGTTGAAGCATGCGTTCTCTTAACCGCATACGGGAAAAAACATCATGGCTCTAGTGATCATCAACGGGCGTAGCGTCAACGTGTCGGCGCAACCGGACACGCCGCTTCTGTGGGTTGTGCGCGAGCATATGGGCCTGACAGGGACCAAGTTCGGTTGCGGCGCCGGCGCGTGCGGCGCATGCACCGTGCACCTGGACGGAGAAGCGGTCTATGCATGTCAAACGCCGTTGGACGCCGCAACGGGACACGCCGTGACGACGATCGAAGGGTTGTCGGCCAACGGCGACCACCCGCTTCAGCGCGCCTGGATTGCGGAGCAAGTACCGCAATGCGGGTATTGCCAGTCCGGGCAAATCATGCGCGCCGCGGCGCTTCTGCAAAGCAATCCGCGGCCTACCCGCGAAGAGATCATCGATGCGATGGCGGCAAATCTGTGCCGCTGCGGCACATATCCCCGCATCGTTCGGGCCATCCAGCGCGTTGCGCAGGGAGAGTAATCGTGCACAACGTTGTCCGCATGTCGCGCCGGAATTTCCTGGGCGCCACCGGAGCCCTGGGTTTCGCGGTCCTGGCCGGTGGCGCGGTCCAGGTCGTACGAGCCGCCGCGTCCGTTCCCGGCGCCGAACCGTTGGCCGTCAATGCATGGGTGACCATCGGCAGGGACGACAAAGTCACCCTACGATTTGCCTCCACGGAAATGGGCCAAGGCGTCATGACATCGCTGCCCATGATTCTTGCCGAGGAGCTCGATGCTGATTGGACCAGGGTCATCGTTCGGCAGGTCGACCAGGACGCAGGGTCCGTTTACGGCAATCCGAATACCGGCGGGATACTGTTCACGGCTGGCAGTTCTTCGGTCCAAGGCTACTTCGACATCATGCGACGCGCCGGCGCCAATGCCCGGCGTGTCCTGATATATACCGCCGCACAGGCATGGGATGTACCTGTCGGAGAGGTAGCCACCGAGCCGGGCAGGGTGGTTCATTCGCCTACGGGAAGACGCCTGTCCTTCGGCGAAGTCGCCGCAATCCCTCGCATCGTGAGCGATGTGCCCCCAGTCACGGATGCCGATCTGAAAGCGCGCGGCGCCTATCGACTGATCGGCACCAATCCCGGACGCCGCGATATTCCGGGCAAAGTCCGCGGTGAAGCCGTTTATTCCATGGACGTGCGGCTGCCGGGCATGGTGTACGCCGCCCAACTCCACGCACCGGTGGAAGGGGAGAGCCCCGTCGCGGTGGACGATGCGCAAACGCGCGCCCTTGCCGGTGTGCGGGATGTCATCCGGCTGCGCGGCTCGGTTGCGGTGATCGCCGATAACTGGGAGACCGCCCTGCAAGGCCGCGAGCTGCTGAACGTTCGGTGGACCGAGTCCTCGCCCTTCCGGACGGCGAACAGCGTCGAAGATCTGGCCGCTACCGTGACGGCAGTCAACGACAAAACGCGCCGCGCGATGCCTTGGGCGGGCAGGGGAGATGCGAGCGCCGCCCTCGCCGCGCCTGGGCGTAGACGTGTCCAGGCCATCTTCACGACCGAGCACACGTATCACGCGCAGATGGAGCCCCTGAACGCGATAGCCGCGGTTGACAGCGATGGCAAGGGGGCCGAAGTCTGGCTGGGAACGCAGAGTCAATCGCTTTCGATCGCGGCGGCCGCGCAAGCGTTGCAGACTACGCCTGATCGCATCCGTTTCCACGCGATGCAGATGGGCGGCGCTTTTGGGCGCCGGACCTTCTTCGCCCGGGACAACCTGCATGATGCGTTGATTTTGTCCAAACACATGGGCCGGCCGGTAAAGCTTATGTGGACCCGGGAAGACGATGTCAAGAACGGCTGGCTTCGTCCCGCAACGGCGCACCGGCTGGAAGCGACGTTGGATTCCGCCGGCAACGTGGCGACCTTCCATCATCGGGTCGCCAGTCCGTCCATCCTGGAATATGCCGCGCCTTCCCGGTGGGCGGGGGCAAAGGGCCGGGACATTCTGGTTATGGAAGGAACGGAAAGCGCCGATTACGACATCCCGGACTTCCTGTCCGATCATGTCATTCTCGAACGGCGTACCCGGGTGTCGGCATGGCGGGGAATAGGCTGGGGGCCGAACTGTTTCGCTCGCGAATGCTTCATCGACGAGCTGGCTGAAGCGGCGAATACCGACCCCGTCGCGTTCCGGCGGCGCTTGCTCTCCAAAAGCCCGCGCGGCCGCGCGGTCCTTGACGCGGTGGTCGAAATGTCCGGGTTCGGCAACGCGCCGGCGGGGCGGGCTCATGGCATTTCGTTTGCCGGCTACAAGGAGACGATAGGCGCCGGCGTCGCCGAGCTATCGATAGACAAGCAATCCGGCCAGATCCGGGTTCATCGTTTCTGGGCGGCTGTGGACCCGGGCATCGCGATACACCCGGACAATCTGGTCGCGCAAACCGAGGGAGGCATCATATTCGGCCTTTCGGGCGCCTTGAAAGAACGCATAACGGTAGACCGGGGGCAGATTCAACAGAACAATTTCTACGACTATGAGCCGCTGCGCATCCACGAGATTCCGGAGATTTCCGTGCGAATCGTGGAGAGTGGCCACCATCCGTCGGGGGCGGGTGAAATCGGCGTCCCCATGACGGGCGCCGCGGTCGCCAATGCGGTTTATGCCTTGACGGGGAAACGGCTCCGCGATATGCCCTTTACTGCCGAACGGATCAAAAGCCTGACTGCGTAAGCGTCTCGGTCTTTTTCGGCAGCCAGGTCTTTGCCGGCGGGGGCGATCCCGGCGCCGTGCGCACGATGTAGAGATGCCAGGTGGACCGATTGTGCGTCTAGCCTTATAAAGCTATTCACTATGGACCGCCTTTCTTCTCTGCAACTGTTCAATCGGATTGTGGAATTGGGTAGTTTCACCCAAGCCGCCGAGATGTTGAATATGCCGCGCGCCACCGCGACCCACGCGATCAAGCAACTTGAGAGCCGGCTGGGCGTGCGTCTGTTGGATCGCACCACGCGCCAGGTCAAGCCCACGTTGGACGGCCAGGCGTTCTATGAGCGATGCAAGCGGATTCTGGACGACCTGGAAGATGCCGAATCGTCCGTCGCGACCTACCTGACCAACCCGCAAGGCACGCTACGGTTGGATGTTCACGGCGCGCACGCCACGATGGTCATTCTTCCGCGTATCGCGGAGTTCAGGGAGCGCTATCCCAACATCGATATTGAGCTGAGTAGCGGCGACCGCCTGGTCGACCTGGTAAAGGAGGGTATCGACTGTGTCGTCAGGGCGGGGCAGCCCCGCGATTCTTCCCTGGTCGTCCGCAAGCTCGCCGAATTGCCTGAAATCATTTGCGCCAGCCCGGCCTACCTGGAGAAACATGGGGTTCCCGAGCATCCGCGCGACCTGGAACAGCATCAGGGCATCGGTTTCTTCTCGCGAGGCAATGACTATAAGTATCCGTTTTCTGTCATTGTCGATGGACAAGTGCGGGAGTACACCGCGAGCGGTTGGCTTTCGGTAAGCGAAGCCGAATGCTATACAACCGCCGCGCTTAGCGGGTGCGGCATTATCCAGGTTCCGCGCTTCCGGCTGGAGGAGCATCTGAAGGCCGGGCGCTTGGTGCAGATACTCTCCGAATGGGCGTGCCCGACGCTGCCGATTTGCGCGCTTTACCCGTCCCACCGGCAGATTTCTCCCCGCGTGCGCGTGTTCATCGATTGGGTCCGCGATCTGTATCTCGAAAGATTCGGCGCGTCCTGATTCCGCCCGGAAAGAGACCGAACGCGCAGCGTGACAGCCGCTAACGATCGCCACCGAGGAACAGCTTGTCGCAGTAGCCGCCTTGCAGGTAGGAGGACACGATGGTCTTATGGGCGTCGGTGATGAAGGTCATGATGCAGGTTTCGCCTTCTTGGGTGTAATAACCCGTTGGCGCGGTATTTTCCTGGTAGATCGGGGTCTGGCCTTGGCCGCCACCGGCAGGAAGCACCCCAACCAGCGTGCTGCCTGTCGACGCCGTTCCGGTCTGGACGAAGCGCTGGTGCTGGGTAGAGCCGTATCGGCTCCAGGCGTGCGAGTAGCGGGGGTTTTGTGGGGTGCCGATGTTGGGATAGGTGGCCGAACCGCCCTGGTGATCCTCGGGGCCGAACCGCGAGGTGACCTCGTTCAGGTTATGACCGACCATACTTTTCGCGTAGCGGTCCATCTGGTTGGCGGGCGGGTGGTAGACGCAACCGCTTAGCAGGACGAAACCCAGGGCGGCGGAACAGGCGAACAGGGTACGGCGGATCATGGAATGTTTCGCGAAGCTCGAAAGTGTGAATTCTATTTCCGGGATTGCCGAACGGGCACCCTCATCAGCGAAGAAAATGTAACTGCGTCTGCATTCAATAAGCGCCGAATCGGGCTGTTGCGAGCCCATAGTTCCGCTTCGGCGCAGTTCGACAGCCGAGATACGGGCGCGGTTTCCCAGAAGGGTTCAGCAGCTAGAAAGCGACTGCGCCGCAGCGCGGTGTTGGCCGACGAACCGGACGCGGCAGCCTGCATGCGGGCGCGGTCCGCAGCAACGCTGACAATTTGTCGAACTCTCATCAAAGGCGGCGTGATATATCCCCATGCTCAACCGCAAAGCAAAGATAAGAGTCACCATGAGCAGCCCGATTTTTCGCCGCCGTTCCGGGCGGGACTTAGCTTCGATACGCCGCGCCGGCCGTTGCGCCCGGCTGATGCTGTTGGCCGCCGCCATGCTGGCAATGCCGGCCGCGCGTGCACAGGCGCAGGGCGCGGCAGCTCACGCCCATGTGCCGGCTCCGGCCTCGGCCACGGGTCCGACTACGGCGCCGGCTGCTGCTCCTCCCGTCGTTCCGGCCGCGACGACGACCATGCCCACATCGCCGGCTGTCGAATTCCCTGCCTGGTCGGCGTCTTATCAGGGCACGATCTCCAGTCGCAAGATCCGCGTCGAATTCAAGCGTGTCGCCGATCACGTGTCCGGCAACTACTGCTACGAGCCTTGCGATTCGAACAAGATATTGAAGTTGCGGCTCGAGGGCAGTTGGCAAGCCAATGGCGTGGGCATGCAGGAATACGACCAGACCGCCGCCGGCAAGGACAAGCCCGTGACCGGGCATTGGGAGATGCGCCCCAATGGCGCCGGCTGGACGGGAACCTGGGCCAGCCCCGATGGCAAGCGCAGTCTGCCCGTGACCTTGGGCCCCGCGCCGGGGGCGCATGCCTTCCCTTATGAAATCCGCCTGGCCGCGGACCGCATGCCCGACCCTGGCGGCGCCTGCGCCACCGACGTGCCGCATGTGACCCAGATCCGCTTGTACAAGGACGGCAGGCTGGTGCAGGCGCTGCCCACCGATTCGGTCGGCACGTGCCGCATCTTCGTGCCGGAAACACCGGACATCAATTTCGATGGCTGGCCGGATCTGACGCTGGCCCAGTTCCTGCCCGCCGGTCCCAATATCCCCACCAGCGCATGGATCTACGAGCCCGCGACGGGCAAGTTCGACGACGTCAGCGCCACCATGGAACAAATGACGTCGCCCAACTTCGATACCGCCAACAAGCTGGTGTGGGATTTCCAACGCGGCAGTTGCTGCGATCACTACGTAACCATCGCGAAATGGAAGGGCAAGGAACTGGTCCAGGTGGAGCAGGGCGAGAGCTTTTTCCAGCCTGTGCGGACCAACGGCAAAATCCGTTATTGCTACGTGATGCCGACCTATCGTGATGGTCACGTCGAATACCCTGACGTCACCTGGAACGCGGGTGACCGGTTGCTGCCGCGCAACCCGTCTGAATGCGACGCCGATCCGCCCGAATCCTGGGAACGTGTGCATATGGAGGTCTACCTGCGCGATACCCGCAATGGAGACATATCCCACGAGTATTCCGAGAAAGTGCAGATGGAGACCGTCGAGATCAAGGGCAAGCGCATGAAATGCCCCTATGTCCAGCTCTTGGACAACGGCCAAGTCGCCGCCGTCACGCTCAAGGATCCGAACTACTGCACGGCGTCGAAGTAAGGCTGGGGGCCGGCCAGGCGCCCGGCTGCCGGCTCACGCAGCCTGCTGGCCGGCCTGGTCAGCAGGGCGGTACCGCGACCAGGTCCTGATGGCCGCCTATGGCGAGTATGAAGCCGAGAGTCGATCCCAGCCAATAATGCGACTTTACATAATATACATTATGCGGTTCAGATCAGTCCGATAATCGGTCTCGGCCGGTGCCGTGACAGAGAAAGCCGAATACTTGAACAATACAACTACAGTTGTATGATCGCTGTATGGAGAAAAGCACTGCCATTACCGTTTTCGAGTCACTGGCCTCCGGCGTGCGGCTGGATATCTTCCGGCTGCTTGTGCGAGCTGCTCCCATGGGATGCGTCGCCGGCGAAATTGCGCATCAGCTCGCGATACCGCCCACGAATCTCTCCTTTCATTTGAAGGCGCTGACCCACGCGGGATTGCTCACCGTTGCCCAGGAAGGCCGATATTCGCGGTACCGCGCCAACATTGAGCTGATGTACGGGCTGGTGGATTACTTGACCGCCGAGTGCTGCAGCGGCGTGCCGCAAAGCGCGTCCATTACCGTTAGCGACGGCGAAGAATGAGCCGCGAACCATCCCACCGGCGCGTCGATGTGGTGCTGATTGGCGCAGGACAAAGCGCGCTCGCGGTGGCCTACTTTCTGAAAAGGACGTCGCTGAGCTTCGTGTTGCTGGACGCGGGGCCTGGCCCCGGCGGTGCCTGGCAGCATGGCTGGGATTCGCTGCGCCTGTTTTCACCCGCGCAGTGGAGCTCTCTACCCGGGTGGCCCATGCCGGCAAAACCCGGTTATCCCAGCCGCATCGATGTCACGGACTATTTGACCCGATATGAAGAGCGCTATGGATTTCACATCGAGCGCCCCGTGACTGTTGACCAGGTGCACCACGATGGAAAGCGCTTCATCGTCGAGACGGATCGAGGGCCCTGGTTTGCCCAAGCGGTCGTCAGTGCCACGGGCACCTGGAGCAATCCGTACATTCCCTCCATCGAAGGTGCGAGCGTGTATCGCGGCGAGCAGCTGCATTCCGCCCACTATCGAAGTCCGGCTCCATTCGCGGGCAAGCGCGTCATCGTGGTCGGCGGCGGGAATTCTGGCGCACAAATCCTTGCCGAGGTATCGACGGTCGCCGAAACCACCTGGGTCACCGAGGCCGCGCCGAGCTTCTTGCCCGACGATGTCGACGGCAGAGTGCTGTTCGAACGCGCAACCGCACGATGGCAAGCGCTGCAATCAGGGCAAAGGCTTGATCAGCCGCCTGGGGGCCTGGGCGACATCGTCATGGTTTCCCCGGTCAAGGAAGCACGGGACCGCGATGTTCTCCACGCCGTACGTCCCTTCCGCAGCTTCTATCCTGAAGGGGTTGTGTGGCCGGACGGCAAGCGCTCGCTCGTCGACGCGGTTATTTGGTGCACCGGATTCCGCCCGGCGCTAAAGCACCTGAAGACACTCGGAATTGTCGATGCGACCGGTAAGGTCGAGGTCGACGGCACAAGATCCACCGCTGTCCCTGGGTTGTGGCTGGTCGGCTACGGAGAATGGACCGGATTCGCCTCCGCGACCCTGGTCGGCATCATGCGCACCGCCAAATCCACCGCCCTGGAAGTTGCGGCATTTATTGAAAGCAACGCTACATTACCGTCCCAAGGAAGTCCGGCATGAGCACCGTTACGATTTACCATAACCCCGACTGCGGCACGTCTCGCAACACCCTCGCGCTGATTCGCAATTCCGGCGTCGAGCCGCAAGTCATCGAGTATCTGAAAACGCCTCCGGATCGCCCCGGCCTTGTTAGCCTGATTACTCTCGCCGGACTGACCGTCCGGGATGCCATTCGACAAAAAGGCACGCCCTACTTCGAGCTGGGTCTTGACTCCCCTGCCCTTGGCGACGACGCCCTGCTGGACGCCATGCTCGCGCACCCCATCCTGATCAACCGACCGTTCGTGGTGACGGGAAAGGGTGTCCGGCTTTGCCGTCCCTCTGAAGTTGTCCTCGACATTCTGGAAGACCCTCAGCGAGGCCCGTTCACCAAAGAGGATGGTGAAGTCGTGATCGATGAAAACGGGAAGCGCCTGCGCTGATACACGCAGCGACCGGGCGCCACCCCTGCGCCCGGACCAATTCCGGAGCGCCATCGCGGCCCATCCCGACAAACTGGCCTACAGATCCAGCGCCGCCGCCTTGAGCGTGCTTTCCAGGGCCAGGACGGCGTGCGATGCGGCCGCTGGCCGGTCTATGACGAAATCCAGGAAACCCAGTTCCGGCATGCCGTGCTGCAATCGCACCAGGCCGTCCGGTACGACATAGTCGGCGAACGCGCTGATGCCCAGGCCGGCCATGGCCGCGGCCTTCAGCACGGCCACGCTGCTGCTGACGGTGGTGATCCGGTATTCGCGCCCCATGGCCTTCAGGGTTTCCAGGACGCGCGTGCGGGACACGCTGGGCTCCGGATGCAGGGCCAGCGGCAGTATCGCCTCTCCTCCGGTGATGGGCGACTGCGGTCCCACGCACCAATACAGTCGTTCGGTACGCACGATCTGCCCACGCTGGCTGCCGCTGATGCGCTTGGCGAACACCAGGTCGTGGCGGTCTTCGTCCAGTTCGCGGAACAGGTCGCCGCTCATGCCGGTGGCGATGTGCAGCTCCACGTCCGGGTTGCGTTGCTGGAAACTGCCCAGCGCCTCGGTCAGCCGCGTCGAGGCGAAATCCTCGGACATCCCCAGCCTTACCCGGCCGTTCAGCGCAGGCCCGCTGACCGCGCTGAAGGCCTGTTCCATCAGGTCCAGGATGTCGCGCGCGTAGCGAAACAGGGATTCGCCCTGGCGCGTCATGCGCAGATTGCGGGTATCGCGTTCCAGCAGCGGGCACCCCACGATGTCTTCCAGGCGCCGTACGTGTTGGCTGACCGTGGACTGAGAAAGGTTGACCCGGTCGGACGCGAGCGTGAAGCTGCCCGCCTGCACGACGGCAACGAAACTGCGCAATAGTTCTGGCGAAAGCGGACGCATCATGGAAGCCTTTGCGCTGCGAAATCCTGGGAAACCGGTGCCATACGCTAAGCGGCATTATGAAACCCGCTAAATCCCGGCTGATATCTTCATAAATCACCCTGCCCTACGGGCCTAAGATTTTACTTGCCGATGACGGCCCCCGTTCGCGGGGCCGCGTTTGTGGAGAAATCGAGATGCCCGATTGGGATAAAGCCAGGAGCGGCAAATTGTCGCGGGTGCAGGCAGGCGCCCACCTTGCCGACGGCAAGCGCGTAAAGGCGGTGGACGCCACCGCGCTGCTGGAAGCGGTGATCAGGCCCGGCGACCGCGTGTGCCTGGAGGGCGACAACCAGAAGCAGGCGGACCTGCTGGCCGAGGCGCTGGCGGCCGTCGACACCAGCGTGGTGCGCGACCTGCACATGGTGCAATCAGGCATTGTGCTGCCGGAACACCTGGACGTATTCGAAAAGGGTATCGCCAGACGTTTGGACTACGCCTATTCGGGTCCGCAGTCCCAGCGCATCGCGCAATTGCTCTTTGGCGGAAAGATCGAGCTGGGCGCCGTGCACACCTACCTGGAATTGTTCGCGCGCTATTTCGTGGACCTGACGCCGCAGGTGGCGCTGATCGCGGCGGTCAGCGCCGATCGCGACGGCAACCTGTACACCGGTCCCAATACCGAGGACACGCCCGTCGTGGTCGAGGCCACCGCCTTCAAGAACGGCGTGGTGATCGCCCAGGTCAATGAAATCCTCGATCGGGTCCCGCGCGTGGACATTCCCGGCGACCGGGTGGACTTCATCATCCAGAGCGACAAGCCCTTCTTCGTCGAACCGCTGTTCACGCGCGACCCGGCCGCCATCACCGAGACCCAGATCCTGACGGCGATGCTGGCGATCAAGGGCATCTACGCGCCCTATGGTGTCAGGCGCCTGAACCACGGCATCGGCTTTAACACCGCCGCCATCGAGTTGCTGCTGCCCACGTACGGCGAGCGGCTGGGCCTGAAAGGCAAGGTCGCCGCCCAATGGGCACTGAACCCGCACCCGACGCTGATCCCCGCGATCGAGTCCGGCTGGGTGGAAAGCGTGCACTGCTTCGGCTCGGAGGTGGGTATGGATGATTACCTCCGTGCCCGCCCCGACATCTTCTTCACCGGCCCGGACGGCTCGCTGCGTTCGAACCGGGCGTTCAGCCAGACCGCCGGGCTGTACGCGTGCGACATGTTCATTGGATCGACGCTGCAGATCGACCTGCAGGGCCATTCGTCCACCGTGACGGCAAACCGCATCGCCGGTTTCGGCGGCGCTCCCAATATGGGGAGCGACGCACGCGGCCGCCGGCATCCCAGCGCGCCATGGCTGCAGGCGGGCCAGGAAGCGGATCCGGATGCACCCGCGGCGTTGCGGCGCGGCCGCAAGCTGGTCGTGCAGATCGGCGAGACTTTCGGCGACAAAAACGCGCCCACTTTCGTCGAGCACCTGGATGCGCTCGTGCTGGCCGAAAAACTGTCGCTGGAACTGGCGCCGATCATGATCTACGGCGATGACGTCAGCCACATCGTCACGGAGGAAGGCATCGCCAACCTCCTGCTGTGCCGCGATGCCGACGAACGCGAACATGCGATCCGCGGCGTCGCCGGCTATACCCCGGTAGGCCGCGGGCGCGACAAACGCATGGTCGAGCGGCTGCGCGAAAGGCGCATCATCCAGCGGCCCGAGGACCTGGGCATCAATCCGCTGGACGCCAACCGCAACATGCTGGCCGCCCGTTCCGTGAAAGACCTGGTGCGCTGGTCCGGCGGTTTATATGCGCCTCCCGCGCGCTTCAGGAACTGGTGAGGATAGACAATGGAACATTTGAATTTCCGGCATGCGGGCCAACGGCCCGCCACGGCGGCCCGCGACAACGCCATTGTCGGCGTGGTCGCCTCCGGCAACCTGGAAGTGCTCGTCGAGCGGGTCCTGCCGCAAGATGAATGCGAGGTCGACGTCCGCACGCCGGTCACCGGCTTCGATGCCGTGTGGCAGGCCGTGGTAGCCGATTTCGCGGCCCGCGGCGCTGCCGGCGGACTGCGTTTTTCCATCAACGACGGCGGCGCGCGGCCCGACATGGTCAGCCTGAGACTGGCGCAGGCGCTGCGCGCCATGGCGGGAGACCAGCCATGAGCGACATCGCACATCCGAACGCCGCGAGCCCGGCGTTGGCCGGCGACGCCAGTTGGTACGAAGCATCGGCCCGCCAGCGCGTGAACGCCCTGCTGGATGACGGCAGCTTCGTGGAATTCGTCGGACCGCAGGCGCGCGAGACCAGCCCTCACCTGGCCTTGTTCGACCTGCCCGAGCAATTCGATGACGGCATGGTCGTCGGCGCGGGCAAGCTGGACGGCAATACGGTGCTGATCGCGGCCCAGGAAGGCAAGTTCATGGGAGGCGCCTTCGGCGAAGTGCATGGCGCCAAGCTGACCGGCCTGCTGCGCGCGGCGGCGGTGCGCAGGACGCCCGTGCTGATCCTGTTCGAAACGGGTGGCGTGCGCTTGCAGGAAGCCAATGCGGGCGAGCTGGCCATCGCGGAAATCATGCGTGCGCTGCTGGATGCGCGCATGGCCGGCGTGCCGGTGATCGGCCTGATCGGCGGCCGCGCGGGTTGCTATGGCGGCGGCAGCCTGATCGCGGGCTGCTGTTCCGGACTGGCCATCTCCGAACAGGGGCGCCTGAGCGTTTCGGGTCCGGAAGTCATCGAAACCAATCGCGGCGCGGGGGAATTCGACGCGTCGGACCGGCCGTTGATCTGGCGCACGATGGGCGGCCGGCACCGCTACCTGCTCGGCGCGGTGGACGCGTATGCCGACGATACGGTGCCCGCTTTCCGCGCCGCCGCCCTGCGTCTTATCGCGCAAGCGCCGGAACTGGATTTCGCCCACCTCGCGCGCACCCACGCCCGGCTGGCCGCGCGGCTGCGCGAGCTGGGCAACTGCGCGGATGCGCGCGACGCCTGGCAGGTGCTGGGCGTGGACCCGCGGGTCGATATCCCCGACATTCCGCATGACGCATTCGTCGAACTCGCCGGTGCATTGAAGGAGGCCCGCCATGTTGCTGAATGAGGTTCTATCCTCGCTTTTTCCCGGAGGGCACGACGTCGTCGTGGAAGACTCGCTGCTGAGCGGTTCGGGCCAGCTGGGCCAGGCCGGCCGTGCGCAGGTCATCGGCGTCAGTGGCCGTGCCGCCGTCGGCGTGGACCAGGCGCTGCTGCTTGCCGAACGCGTGCTGGACATCGTGCGGCAACAGCAGCCCGCCCCGCTTCTGGTCCTGGTCGACAGCGACAGCCAACGCATGAGCAAGCGCGACGAAATGCTGGGCCTGAGCCAATTCCTTGCGCACCTGGCCACCTGCCTGTGCTACGCCGACGCGCGCGGCCATCATACGGTTGGCCTGCTCTATGGCCATACGGCGGCAGGCGCCTTCATCGCCACGGCGCTCGCCACGCGTACGCTGCTGGCGTTGCCGGGCGCGGATCCCGCGGTGATGGACCTGCCATCGATGGCGCGGGTGACCAAGCTGCCCCTGGCCGTGCTTGAAGAGAAGGCGCGCGCCACGCCGGTGTTCGCGCCTGGACTGGATAACCTGGCCCGCACGGGCGCCATTGCCGCCGTACTGGACCCCGCGGCGAGCCTGGCGGACCAGGTCATCCGGGCGCTGCACGATGCCGCCAGCGCGGATACCCGAGACCAGGCCGGCCGTGAACGCGGCGGCCGACCCAAAGCGGCCGATATTGCCGCGCGTGTCCATGACGCCGCCCTCGCCGCCGCGTGAGGCTTGGCGCCAGCGCCACGCGCTGGTCTACCTGCATCCGCAGGCGTGGTCGTCCCTGCTGCGCGATCAGGCATGGCTGGCGCGGCATGCGCTGTCGCATACCTGGGCGGCGCGCGGCTGGCCGCTGATCGCGCGGCGCCGGTCCGCGCACGAGACCGACGGCGTCGCGGTAGGCCTGCCCTTCCCTCCCTCCGCCGGCAAGGCACGCATCGCGCTGCGGGTGCGCGAGCGCGACATCGCCCGCGTCGCCGGATTGCCCGCGCTGGAACAGGCGATTTCGACGGCTCCGGCCGCCTGGCATCAGCACCTTTACACCCTGGTACGTATCGCGGCGGATCATGAAATCTTTGTGCAAGTGTTCGGCAGCCTCGCCTGGCAACATCTGACCGGCCTATCCTACGTGACCGATGAATCCGACCTGGACCTTGCATGGTCCGCGCCGCGCGGCCCGCGCCTGGCCTCGCTGTTGGACGCGGTGGCGCGTACCGATGCCGCCGCGCCCATGCGCGTGGACGGCGAGGTCATCTTCGCGGATGGCACGGCAGCCAACTGGCGCGAACTGCGCGGCGACGCCTCGCAAGTCATCCTGAAGACACCGGCCGGACTCGCACTGGCGAGTCGCGCGCAGGTCGCCCACATGCTGGAACCTTGAATAATGGAAGCCGTATGCCTGCCCCTACCCTCCGCCGCGCACCTGCCCGCATGGTGGCCCTTCGATCCCGCGCAGCATATCGCCGCGCACGCTGAACGGTGCCTGTGGCTGGAGGTGCAGACCTGGCCCAAGCCCGGCCTGGTCAGCCACGTCGACCGCGGCAGCCACGCGGACATGGACGTGCATACGTTTCGCCGCAGCGCGCAGGCATTGCGCCCCTACTTCGCCGAATTGGCGCGGGCCGCGGCGCATGGCGCCGACATGGCCACCCTGCGCAGGATCGGCGTACGCGCGGAACACGCCATGATGAGCGTTACGGCCGGCGTGAATACGCATCGCGGCGCGATCTTCGGCATGGGCCTGCTGAGCGCGGCGGCCGCGGTGCGCGGCACCGGCGATGAAAGCCTGGGCGCGGTGGTCGCGCGCCGTTGGGGGGCGGATATCGGCGCCGGACCGCGTCCGGCCGACAGCCATGGTGTCGTCGCCGCGCATCGCTACGGGGCGGGCGGCGCGCGCGCCGAAGCGGCGCTGGGGTTTCCCAGCGTGTACCGGATCGGCGTGCCCGCCTTGCGCGAAGCCGCGCTGATCGCGCCGGACGATCAAGAGGCCATGCGCGTGCATGCCTGCTTCGCGCTGATCGCGGCCGTCGACGACACCAATCTGCTGCATCGCGGTGGTGCCGAAGGGCTGCGCTACGCGCAGGACACCGCGCGCCGTTTCATGCAGCGGGGCGGTATCGCGCACCGGGACTGGCGCGCGACCGCGCAGGCCGCGCACCGCGATTTCGTGGCGCGCAACCTGAGTCCCGGCGGCTCGGCCGATCTGCTCGCCATGAGTCTTTTCGTGCACGGCCTGCCATGACGCTGGCGCTGCTGTGTTCCGGCCAGGGCACGCAGCATGCGGGCATGTTCCGCGTGACGGCGGCACTGCCCGCGGCACAGCCGCTGTTCGCGTTTGCCGCCACGCTGCTGGGGCGCGATCCCCGCGCGCTCGTGATCGACGGCACCCACGATTTATTCGAGAACCGCACCGCCCAGGTACTGTGCACGCTACAGGCACTGGCCGCGCACGCCGCGCTGCGCGACGCCCTGCCGCGGCGCCTGTGCCTGGCCGGCTACAGCGTGGGCGAAGTGGCCGCGTGGGGGGTGGCGGGGGTATGGAATCCCGAGACCACGCTGGCGCTTGCCGCCGCGCGCGCGGATGCAATGAGCGCGGCGGCGAAGACGGCGGGCGCCGGCCTGCAGGGTATGCTGTTCGTGCGCGGCCTTGCCGCCCCATGCATCGCGCGGCTTTGCGAGGGGCGCGACGCCGCCCCCGCCATCGTGAATCCCGGCGACGCATACGTCATCGGCGGCACACGCGCGGCGCTGGGCCTGATCGCCGACGAGGCCACGCGCGCGGGCGCCGCCAACGTGGCCGGCATCGACGTCGCCGTGGCCTCGCACACGCGTTTCATGGCCGGCGCCGCCGGTGTGTTCGCAACCCGGTTGCTGGCAGCGCCGCGTGCGGCCCGGCTCGCGCCGGGCGTCCGGCTGATCAGCGGCATCGATGGCGCCGCCGTACTCGACCTGGACGCCGGCATCGTCAAGCTCTCCCAACAGGTCGAGCAGACCATCCATTGGGACGCCTGCCTGCAGGCCTGCGTCGAGGCGGGCGCCACCGCCTTCCTGGAACTGGGACCAGGCCGCGCTCTGGCGGCCATGGCGGCATCCTCCCACTCCGGCATACCCGCGCGCAGCCTGGACGAATTCGATGATCTGGCTGACGTGCTTACATGGCTGGCCAGAGTGAGCCGAGCCTGACCGGCCGCTCGCCGGCGCCGTGGCAGGGCCTCCATAACGCCGCCCCTCTACCCCCGCGCTCGTAAGTCGTACCCCATCCTCGCCGCCGCACGGGCCGGACCGCCGCCCTACCCCTCGATCGGCCTCCGCACGCATTCGCGAATCGAGATGCAACAGAAGCGGCAGCGGATGGTATCCGACGACCATTTCATACATCTTTAGATGCACCCTAATTAAGTATCTTCCTTTAACTGGATGGTATCCGCTGCCTAAATGCTTTGTACTGCGAATAAAGCGGTATACATTGCGGATTTTTTGCGGAGCTCATCCGTTAACGCAGGCCAATCGGTCGGGAGGCAACGCTCGCATGCCATCGAGCAACGCCGGGACGCCGACTGTTGGCCGATATCTGGAGGATCCATGGATGTATGGCACAAAGAAGTGGCTGAAGGCGACGATCGCACTTAGCGCGTACTCCTGCGGCGGCGCGATGGCCGCCGACCTGACCGTCTCGTCCGGCGATACGCGGGTGTTCGACAACTCGGCCAGCTTTCCCGGCGGAGTCGACGTCAACGGCGGCACGCTCGTCATCGGCGGCAATGGTGGCGGAGCGGGTGTCGCGATCGATGGGACGGTGAATGCGAACTCGAGTGGCACCGTCTCGGGCTTCGGTTCGATCAACGGCGACCTCAACGTGACAGGCAACGCCCGCGTCGCGCCCGGGTATCCCGTCGGCACGCCGACCGGCGTCTCCAACGGCAACCTCGTCGTCAACGGCAACCTATCGATGAACAACGCCGTGTTCGACTTCGAGACCGGCTTCGCGGGCCCGCCGATTACGCAGTCCGGCACCGGCGACAACATCACTGTCCGGGACAACGTCACCCTTGCCAACACCACATTGAATGTATCGGTCAACACGCCGGGAACGACGTTCGGGTATTACCGGATCCTGTCGTACGGCGGCACCTTGAACGGCGGTCTGTCGTTGGGGCCGGTAACCGGGGTCTCGCAACCCGCCGCCACCATCCAGACGCTGACCGGCGACAAGCAGATCAACCTTATCCTGGGCCCGAACACCACCAACCTGTGGAACGGCAACGGCGTGGCGTCCGCCACCCGTGCGGGCGGCGGCAGCGGCACCTGGACCGCCACAAGCGCAAACTGGAACAGCCCCAGCAATGCCACCGGGCCCCTGCCCGACGGCGGCTACGCCATTTTCACCGGCGCGCCCGGCGTGGTCACCGTGGATGGAGGCGCCGGTCCGGTCCGTGCCTCGGGACTTCAGTTCGCCACCGACCGCTATCACGTGCAAGGCGCTCCCATTACCTTGGTATCCGGCGGCGGCAGCCCGCCGGCGATCGTCGTCGGCGACGGCACCTATGCCTCCGGCCAGTTCGTCGATACCATCGACAACGCCCTGCAAGGCACGAACGGCTTCGTCAAGACCGGCCCGGGATCGATCATCCTGAACGGCGACAGCAGCGGCCTGACGGGTGCCATATTCATCGCCGACGGCGCGCTGGAACTCAATGGCAAGTTGAACGGTCCCGTGCTGATCGCCCCCGAAGTCGTGCTGGCGGGCGTCGGCCAATTGGGCAGCACCACCCTGCAACCCACCGCCGTGCTGTCGCCGGGCAATGACGCATCGCCCATCGGCACGCTAACCATCAACGGCGACCTTACGTTTGCCCAGGGCACCGTCTATCGCGTCCATGCCGATCCGGCCAGCAGCGCGAGCGACCACATCCACGTCACCGGCATCGCCTACCTGGACGGCAGCGTGGCGCACATCGGCCCCGACGGCAACTATGCCCCGCTCACGACCTACAACATCCTGACTGCGGACGGCGGCATACAGGGCCGATTCACCGGCGCCTCGACCGCCTACGCGTTCCTGACCCCCACCCTTTCCTACGACGCCAGGAACGCATACCTGACGCTGTCGCGCAATGGCGTGCCGATCGGTAGCGTCGGCAATACGGGCAACCAGGGCAACGTGGGTGGAGCGCTGGACAACGAGGCGCCCGCCGCCGGAAGTGCCAACACGTCGCCCGCAGGCGCGACGGCGGCGAACGGCTCGACGTCGACCGGGATCGGCGGCGCATTGGCCAACTCCGGCGCGAGCGGCACCGGCGCCAGCCAGGTGGCGGCCGCGGTCCTGACCATGTCGCCGGACGAGGCGCGTTCCGCCCTGAACATGCTTTCCGGCGAAGCGTACGCCAGCACCGCCAGTGTGCTGCAAAGCCTGGGCGACACCGTTCGCACGCTCCCGATGGCGCACTTGCGCGGCAACCTGGACGCGCCGGCGACTGCCGGACGGCCGACCGCCCAATTGGGTGCTTCGTCGCCCGATGCCCTTCCGCAAGGCGGCGCGTACCCGGTGTGGGCGCAAGTGTTCGGCAACTGGCGCACGTTCGCCAGCGACGGCAACGCGTCACGCGTAAGCCAATCGGACGGCGGGCTATTCGTCGGCGGCGACGGCGCCGTGGGCGGCGGCTGGCGACTGGGCGGTGCGCTCGGCTACACAGGCAGCCATAGCTCGATTGCCAACGTATCGTCACGGACCAATATCGACAGCTATACGGCGACGATATTCGGCGGGAAGAACTTCCGCGCCGGTCCCGGCGATTTCCGCTTTACGGCTGGCGCGGCCTACACCTGGCACGACATCGAGACGAAACGCGATGTGGCGGTGGGAAGCCTGAATCAGCAGCTGGACGCTTCTTATCACGCCTCGTCGACGCAGGTATTCACCGAACTCGGCTACAACCTGCCGTTGGGCGACGCCTACTCCATCGAACCCTTCGCGGGCGTGGCGTGGAACCAGTTGCGCACGCGCGGCTTCACGGAGTCGGGCGGTACCGCCGCGCTGCGCGGCAACGGACAAACCGACGACGTGACCAGTACCACGCTGGGACTGCGCGGCGCCTGGAAGTTCGAGTCCGGCCGCGCGCCGGGCCGCCTGACCGCCTCGCTGGGCTGGCGCCACGCGATGGGCGATGTGAATCCCACCCAGGTGCTGGCATTCGACGGCGGCACGACGTTCTCTGTGGCGGGTGTTCCCATCGCGCGAGACGCCGCCGTGCTGGGACTTGGCGCCGAAATGACAATCGCCCGCAATACGACGGCGGGCATCAGCTACGACGCGCAGTTTGGCGGCGGTAACCGCCAGCAGTCGGGGGTGCTCAAGCTGGCCATGCGGTTCTAGCCCTGTGGAAAGCGGCGGCCGGTATTCCACCGGCCGCCGCGCCGAAGAATGCGGGACACGGATTCCGCGCGATGGTGCGGGATAATGGCCATCATTTCCGTTGCGGTTCCGGCGCATCATGCGGCTACTCATCATTGAAGACGAACACAAGCTTGCGGATCACCTTCGAAAAGGCCTGTCCGAGCAGAACTACCAGGTGACGGTCGTTCGTGACGGGCTGGCCGGGCGCCGGGAGGCGCTCGCCGGCGGATACGACCTGATCATCCTGGACGTGATGCTGCCCGGGCTCGACGGTTTCGGAGTCCTGGCCGACGTACGCCAGGCGGGCAACACACCGGTGCTGATGCTGACGGCCCGCGACAAAGTCGAGGACCGTGTCAGGGGGCTGGAAGGCGGCGCGGACGATTACCTGGTCAAGCCCTTCGCGTTCTCGGAGTTGCTGGCCCGGGTGCACGCATTGCTGCGACGCGGCCGCAGCCACGAAGCGACGTTGATGAAACTGGCGGACCTGGAGCTGGACGTCCTGCGGCGCAAGGCGCAGCGCGGCGGCACGCGCCTGGATCTGACCGCCAAGGAGTACGTGTTGCTGTCGCTGATGCTGCGCCGCCAGGGCGAAGTCGTATCCCGCGCGACGCTTGCCGAGCAGGTCTGGGATATGCACTTTGACAGCGACACGAACGTCATCGAGGTGGCCGTGCGCCGCCTGCGCGCCAAACTGGATGATCCGTTCGAGGTCAAGCTGCTTCACACGGTGCGCGGCCAGGGCTATGTACTGAAGCACGGCGACGCATGAAGCCCCCCCGCGTCACTTCCATCAGCGGCCGCCTCACCTTGTTCCTGGCGGCCATCGCGCTCTGCGTATCCAGCATCGCGGGATACACGCTTTTTCTTGCGCTGAAATACGAGGTGCAACGCCGCGAAATGGCCGAGGTCGCGGGCAAGCTGGAGCTGATCGACCATTTGATCGGCATGCAGAGCACGCCGGAAGAGCTGGGGACGCTGAAAGGCACCCTGGACAACATCCTGGTTGGCCATCCCAACCTGAAAGTCTGGCTCATGGATACGGACGGCCGGGTGCTGTATGGCGACGTCCCTCCGCGATCGATACAGCCCTCGCGCGGGCGCGAGGTGCTTCTGGAAACCGCGACCGGAGCGCGGATGCGGGCGTTGCAGGTGCCGGTGCGGTCGCAGGCGGCCCCCGATGCCCTGCTCACGGTCGCCATCGATACACAGCCCAGCGCGGATTTCCTGTATGGATTTGCCTCGGTTCTCGCGGCGATCTGCGTGTTCTGGGTCGGGGCCTCCGCCCTGCTGGGCGCCTGGGCGGTTCGCCGCAGCCTGGCACCGGTACACCGGCTTTCCCACCAGGCCGCGCGCGTCCAGCCCGAACAATTGGACTTGAGGTTGCCGGTGCAGGGAATAGACCGGGAGCTACGCGAATTGTCCATTGCCTTCAACAGCACCCTGGATCGATTGCAGGCGGCGTATCGGCAACTGGAGGGCTTCAACGCCGATGTGGCGCACGAGCTTCGTACCCCATTGGCGACCCTGATCAACGGGACCGAGATAGTCCTGGCATCGGACCGCTCCAATGATGAGCTACGCGAAGTCCTGGAATCCAATCTGGAGGAACTGGTGGGCCTGAAGGCCCTGATCAACGACATGCTGTTCCTGGCGCGCGCGGACGGCGGGGAACTCGCCCGGGACCTGAGGGAGGTCCAGATCGCCGCCGAGATCCGCCATGTCGCCGACTATCATGAAGCCGCGCTGCAAGAGGCAGGTCTGACCTTGCGCCAGGCAGGCGATGCACGGGTGCGGGCCAACCCGCGATTGCTGCGCCGCGCGCTCTCGAACCTGATCGCCAACGCGATCAAGGCGTCACCCGCGCACACAGCGCTGGAAATTACCTGCATGGAATCGCTGACGGACGTCGAGATCCGGGTCGTCAACGCCGGCGAGGCCATCCCGCCAAACGCCCTGCCCAGGATTTTCGACCGCTTCTATCGGGTGGACGATGCGCGTACCGGTCGCTCCGAAGGGCATGGCCTGGGCTTGGCCATCGTGCGCGCCATCGCGCGGATGCACGGCGGCCGTGTCTTCGCCCACTCCGAAGCGGGCCGCACCATCGTCGGCTTCACGCTATCGCGCCTTCGCCCGTCCACGCCGGCGCGGACCGGCGACCCGGACAGCGCCGCTGCCCTCGCGCAGCCGCGGATCTGACTACGGCAATGGCGACGTCATGGCCTGGGACGGGTCCAGCGTACCGAGCCAGGCAACGGCTGCCAGGATCAGGAGCGCCGCGCTGGTTTCCAACGCCACGCTTCTGCGCAGCGCGGACAGCGCCGCGGCCGGGTGCCCGGCACCCAGCGTGCGCGCCAACATCGGCGTCAGGCGATACCGGTTTGCCGCGGCAAGCGCCAGCATGAGCGCGAACAGGGCCAGTTTCGCGAGCAACAGCAGGCCGTATTGCGTCGAGATCAGGCCGGAAACCCGCGGGCCCGCAATCAGAAGGTAGTTCGCCACCCCGGTCACCACCAGGGCAAGGACGATGGCGGTGCCGATCCACGCAAAGCGCGATAGTCCCGCTTGCAGCCTGCGCAGTTGCAGGGGCGACGCCGGTTGACCGGGGCGCAGCAGCAGGGCAAACGTCGCCAGCGCGCCGATCCACGCGGCCGCGGCGATCAGATGCACGATGTCGGCCGTGAAATGCAGATACCGACGTCCGCCTTCGTCCATCGCCCCGTGGCCGCTCCAGGCGATGGTCCCGAGCGACACCAGGCCGGGAGCGGCCGCGAGCGTCAGCCATCCTGCCCGCCGCTGCCGACCGAACACGGCCAGCACGCCGACGAGCATCAACGACACCATGCGCACGGCCCAGGCGATCCCGAGGTCGGTGGCGGTAATCATCATGGAAAAGATATGGCGACCCAATTCGTCCAGGCTGGAAGCGCCGCTCATGACCATCGCCAGCATCACCATATGGCACAGCGACAGGCCCAGGCCAGCGCCCGTCGCGGCCATCAGCAGCCCGCGCAGTCCGATCGCCGTCGCGACCTGGCCGGATTCCCTGGGAAAACCCACCATGCAGATCAGCGGCAGGCCCGCGAGCAGGGTCAGGTCCAGGTACAGCGCGAAGCGAAGAAAGACGTTAAGGCCGTCTTCCATCGACCTACTTCACCTGGAAGGAGAAGCTTCCGGTCACAGGATGCGTATCCGAGGAAACCGCGCGCCACTCCACGCGATAGGTCCCGGCCGGCAGGGGCTGCGCCGGCGTGATGATCATCACCTTGGGATCGTCGCTGCCGGAGACCCGCGCTCCCATGGCCATCGGGGCATGTGCCCCCATGCCAGGCATCGCCGTCATCATCAGCTTCGCGCCCGAGAACTGGGTCACGAGCGATTCGGAGAAATGCAGCTCGATCTGCTTGGGCGCGGGGCCCTGCGCCTGCGCCTGCGGCGAGCTGGAAACGAGCTTGGCATGCGCCTGGGCCGGATTGCCGGCGATGAGGCCCGCGATAAGCACGACGGCGCTGAAGGTATTGCGAACGATAGCCATGGTTCGGATTTGAATATAAGGAATGAAACAAGAAAGAAAGCGGCAGAACGCGGCAGCGGACCGATGGAGATACAGCTTAGCCTGTAGACCCCCCACCATCGGTCAGAACCACATGCGTACGCCGGCCAGGAACCGGGTTTCGTTGCGGCTGCCGCCGTCGGCGCGCACGAAATCCGCGGTGTTGCCGTACGAGCGATTCCAGGTAACCCCGATATACGGGGCGAATTCGCGCCGGATCTCGTAGCGCAGGCGCAAGCCCACCTCTGAATTCCCCAGGCCGGCGCCCATTTGCCGGCCCGGGTCGTTTTTCCCGTAGAAGTTGATTTCGGCCATCGGCTGCAGGATCAGCCGGTTGGTGATGAGTATGTCGTACTCCCCTTTCAGGCGCAGCGAGGTCTGGCCGCTGTCGCCCACAAAGCCGGTGATCTCCGATTCGAAGTTATACAGCGCCTGGCCCTGGATGCCGAAGGCGGCCCAGGTCTGCGAGGGCCCGGGTTTGAAGTCCTGGCGCACACCGCCGACCAGATCCCACCAGGGCGTGATGGAATGGCCCCATAGTGCCTGCGCTTCCGCATGTTCCAGCTTGCCATTGGTACGCTCCCCTTCCGAGCGCAGCCAAAGCCGGTCGACGTCGCCGCCCACCCAGCCGGTGAAGTCCCAGTTCAGGGCGCTTCCGTCCTTGGCATCCTGCCACTCCAGCTCGTCGAACAGGAACTGGTAATTGATTCCCTTGTCGTGGACCACATGCCCGCCGGAGTCGAACGCCGCGGCCTTGCGATCGGCATCGGTCAGCACGGGGATGGGCGTCCGGCTTTGTGTCGGGCTGTCGGACTGCGCCGATGCCGCGCCCGGGACGACGGCGGCAAGCGCGGCAGCCATGGCGGTCGCGAGGCCGGCTTTACGGCAGATCGTCACCATTCCGATGTCCTTCACTCTTGCACCCGCACTTCGCGAAACATGCCCATCTCCATGTGATAAAGGAGATGGCAATGGTAGGCCCATCGGCCCAGCGCGTCGGCCGTGACGCGGTAGCTGCGCCTGGAACCGGGCGGCATGTCGATGGTGTGCTTGCGTACCATGAAGCGGCCCTGCTCGTCCTCCAGGTCGCTCCACATCCCGTGCAGGTGGATCGGGTGGCTCATCATCGTGTCGTTCACCAGCACGATCCGGACGCGCTCGCCGTACTTCAGCGGAATGGGTTTGGCGTCCGAAAACTTGACGCCGTCGAATGACCACGCGAACTTCTCCATATGGCCTGTCAGGTGCAGTTCTATCGTGCGGCCCGGTTCGCGCCCATCGGGGTCCTCGAATGTGCTGTGCAGATCCGCATAAGTCAGTACGCGCCGGCCGTTTTCACGCAGTCCGATGCCGGGATCGTCCAACTTGGGCACAGGATCCATGGCCTGCATGTCGACCAGCGGATTGCCATTCTCCGTTGGCGGATGGGCCTGCATATCGCCCATGCCGTTCATTTGCCCGTGATCCATGCCTTGCATCTGGCCACCGTCCATGCCTTGCATCTGGCCGCCATCCATGCTCTGCATCTGGCCACCGTCCATGCTTTGCATCTGGCCACCGTCCATGCTCTGCATCTGGCCACCGTCCATGCTCTGCATCTGGCCGCCGTCCATGCTCTGCATCTGGCCGCCATCCATACTTTGCATCTGGCTGCCGCCCTCCGCGCCCGACCCCTTGCCGTGGTCCATGCCCGCCATCTCGGTGCCCGTCATGCCTTGCATGGCGCCGTGGTCCATGCCTCCCATGCCCATATCGTCCATGGTCAGCAAGGGACGGGCATCCATGGGCGGCACAGGCGCGGCCCGTCCTTCGGCGATGGCCAATGTGCCCCTGGCGTAGCCGGTACGGTCCATGGACTGCGCGAAAATGGTGTATGCGTCTTCCCCGGCGGGCTCGACCAATACGTCGAAGGTTTCCGCCACGGCGATCCGGAACTCGTCCACGCTTACCGGCTTGACATACTGACCGTCGGCGGCGACCACCGTCATCTTTAAGCCGGGAATGCGAACATCGAAATAGCTCATCGAAGAGCCATTGATAAAACGCAGGCGAACGCGTTCGCCGCGCCGGAAGATACCCGTCCAGCCTGGCTCCGGCGCCCTGCCATTCATCAGATAGGTATAGGTGTAGCCGCTGACGTCGGCCAGGTCCGTCGGGTTCATCCGCATTTCGGCCCACATCATCCGATCGTCGACGGTGGCCCCCCAGCCCTTGGATCTGACGTCATGGACAAAGTCCACGAGCGTGCGCTTATGAAAGTTGTAGTAGTCGGATTGTTTCTTCAGCTTCCGGGCAATGTTTTCGGGATCTTCGTCCGTCCAGTCGGACAGCATGACCACGTAGTCCCGGTCGTAGGTAAAGGGCTCCGGATCCTTTGCCTGGATGACCAGCGGACCATATACGCCGGACTGTTCCTGGAAGCCCGAATGGCTGTGATACCAGTAGGTGCCGTTTTGCCTGACCTTGAACTGATAAACGTACATGCCGCCCGGCTCGATGCCGTGAAAGCTCAGGCCGGGCACGCCGTCCATATTGGCCGGCAGGACAATGCCGTGCCAGTGGATCGACGTGGTTGCGCGAAACCGGTTGCGCACGCGCAGGGTGACCGTATCGCCTTCGCGCCAGCGCAGTATGGGGCCCGGTATGCCGCCATTCACGGTAAGCGCCGTCCGCCGCGTACCGGTGAAATCGACGCTGGCCTCTTCAACGGAAAGGTCGAACCGCGTGCCTGCCAATACGCCGGGTTCGCCGATGCTATCGACCGCCGCCGACGCGCGGCCCAGGCCCATACCGCTTAACAGCGCGCCCGCCCCGAGCGCCTTCACGAAAGTCCGCCTTGAATTCGGCCCCGGCATAAGGTTCCCACAAAGCGACCGCACGCTGCCTTGCCGGGCCCATCCCTGCACATGGCGCCTGCCGTTCACGCGGCTGTGGCGGTCAATGTCACGAGGAAGATGGTGCCATATCGGTGGCGGCGCATGATTACATTTATGTCAGGATAGGGACCGCCGCCGGCTCCCCCCCACCGGGCGTTCGACGGTTATTCGCGAAGACGATAACTGTGGGTTACAGACGATATTGGACCGCGCGTCCGCCAGCTCCTACAGTCCAGCTGCACGTCGCCATTCAGAACATAAGACCGCATCGCGGCTCCGAGGAGACACAAATGAAAATAGCAGGATTGACGGGAATGCTGGTTGCCGCCGCGCTTGCAGCCATGCCCCTGGCGTCGATGGCGCAGGCCTATCCGGATAGGCCCATCACCGTGGTGGTTCCGTACACGCCCGGCGGTTCGGTCGACACGGTCGCGCGGATCGTGACGGCTCAGTTGCAGAAGGAATTGGGCCAGCCGGTCATCGTCGAAAACAAGCCAGGCGCCTCGGGCATGATCGGATCCGAGCATGTGGCGCGCGCCAATCCCGACGGTTACACGCTGCTGCTGCATGCCTCCAGCCAGATCTACCTGCCGCTGGTCGATACCCATGCGAAATACGATGCGCTGAAGGACTTTACGCCCATCGCCCGCATCGGGACGGTACCGTTGCTGGTGGTCACCAAGCCCGGCTCGCCGTTCAACACGCTGAAGGACTTGCAGGAACATGCAAGAAAAAGCGGCGAGCATCTGACTTGGGCGACCTCCGGTTATGGGACTTCCAGCCATCTTACGGAGGAGATGCTCAACCGCGATCTGAAATTGAATATGCAGATCATCTCCTATCGCGGCGCCGTTCCGCAGCTGACAGATGTCATGGCGGGACACGTCACTGCGGCGGTTTCCCCCATGCCCGGGGTCTACCCGTTCGTGCAATCAGGCAAGCTCAAGGCACTGGCGATCACCAGTTCGACGCGGGCGGATAAGCTCCCGAATGTTCCGACCGTGGCGGAAAGCGGCGTGGAAGGGTTTGAGTTTTCATCTTGGTATGGGATCTGGGGACCGGCCGGCCTGCCCGATGCCATCGTGAAAAAACTGTCCGCCGCAATCGGCAAGGCGACCCACGCCCCGCAAGCCACGCAGACCTTCGACGCGATGATGTTCAACGTCGTGGACAGTTCCCCCGGCGACCTGGCACGTGTGCAGCAGGACGAGCACGACAAGGTATCGAAGCTCGCGAAGGAAGCCCATATCCAGATCAACTAGGGGGTGAACAGGCAGGCATGCCAGCGCCCGCCGTCCAGCCGACCCCCGATGGGCCCGCGGTGACGGGGGCACCCGCCCTCTTCCTCCAATGCCATACAACTCCGAAAATGCAGATGTCCCGAACTGAAACCCGCGTGCGCGCTGCCGAGCGCAAGATCGTCGTATACCGCCCGGCGACCGCCGGTACGGATGTCCGTATCGAATATGCCGTCCAAGGAGCCGGCCCGGCCATCTGCATACTTCCCTCCCTGGCCCGGTCCGGACGGGACTACGACACCGTTGCCGCGCTCCTGGCGCGCGCCGGCTTCAGGGTGCTGCGTCCCGAGCCGCGGGGTATCGGCGAGAGCCGGGGGCCCATGGATGCACTGGACCTGCATCATTTCGCGGCGGATGTGGCGGCGGTGCTGGACCAGGAAAACACCGGCCCCCTGGTGATCGTCGGCCATGCTTGGGGCAGCCAGCCGGCGCGCATGCTGGCTGCCGATCGTCCCGATCTGGTCCTCGGCGTGGTCATGGCGGCCGCTTCCGCGGGAAAAATGCCCCCGGGCTCGAACGAGCAACCCTACGCCCGGCTTCGCGATGCGATCGATGGCGCGGGAGACTACAGCCTGCCGGAAGAGACCCGCATCGACTGTCTGCGGCGGGCATTCTTTGCCCCCGGAAGCGATCCCCGGGTCTGGCTCGATGGCTGGTACACCGAGGCGCATGACGCGCAGAGCCACGCGCGCCGCGTCACACCCATCGACGAGTATTTCTCCGCGGGCGACCGCGTGCCCATATTGGATTTGCAAGCCGAGTACGATGCGGTGGTGGTACCCAATGTCATGAAGCCATACCTGGGCGAACGCGTGACGGTACAGACTATCCGCGGTGCGGGGCATGCCATGGCCCCCGAGCAGCCACAGGCCATGGCCGACGCCATTGCTGCATTCGCGCTGCGTGTGTACCGGCAGCAATCCGACGCGGGAAACCGATAAGCCGATACACCGATAAGTCGATAAGTCCGGAGCCGGTCGCCGATGCTGGAATCAATCCAGCTCGGAAAACCGGTGCAGCATGACTTCGTCTATCACCTTTCTGGTCAAGCCGGACTTCACCCCGTCCTTCCACACGACGTACAGGTGAAGATGGCCGGCGCTTTCCCGCAGGTCCTTGAAGACCACGCCGGGATACGTCGCCCGCGAATACGCCTTGGGCACAAGCGAAATCCCCATGCCCAGCTGGATCAGTTGGAAAATCGCCAGCGGCGTACGGGCCTGGTGCACCAGGTGGGGCCGAACGCCTTTCGCCAGGCAGCAGGCCATCTGCGCGTCGTGCAAAGAGGGAGAGGCTTCCCGCGAAAAGCCGATCAAAGGGTGTTTTTCCAGATCCGCCGCCTCGATGCATGGCAGGCCGGCGAGTTCATGTCCGTGCGGTAAAGCGAGGACGAAAGGCTCGGAGTAGATCGGGAATTTGTTCAGCCCGGCGACGGTCGGACAGGAATGGATGACGCCGATGTCCAGTTCCTCGTGCAGCAATGCTTCCACCTGGCTTTTGGAAGACATGTCGTGCACGATCATCTGGACATCGGGGAACCGCGCGCTCAGGCGCGCCTTGATCAATGGCAGGAGATGAATCAGCGCGGAGGTGACGAAGCCGATCTTCAGGCCTCCGGCATCCCGGCTGCCTGCCTTGACCGTCGCGCCGACGGCATGGCCGAGATATTCCAGGATGTACCTGCTTTCGTTCAGGAAAATCTTGCCGGCTTCGGTCAGCTGCACGTCGCGGCGATTGCGCGCCAGCAACTGGACGCCAAGTTCGTCTTCCAGCGCCTTGATGCGCTGGGACAACGGCGGCTGCGACATATGCAGCCGCGTCGCGGCGCGGCTGAAACTCAGCTCTTCGGCGACAGCCACGAAGTAGCGCAGATGTGTGATTTCGACGTTTCGCAAGGTTCTACCGCCAAAGGAACAACCTATCATAAGGCTATCGCGCGGTCAGCGTCGCAGCCAGCCCAGGCCGATCGGCCGCGCGAACAGCGTCTGGTATAGCGCGATGGCCGACCGCGTGAGGCCCGCGCCGCGGACTCGCCACAGCGGAACGATCGCCACATACGCGATGCTGGAGACCGCCACCGCCCCGGCCATGTCCAAGGGAAAATGCACGCCCAGGAAGACGCGGGCCCAGGCGACCGCCACGCCTCCCGCCAGCAGCAGACCGGCGGTCCATCGGCGCTGGCCGAAGTACAGCGTCAGCATCGCCGCCCAGAACACCGTCAGGTGGTCGCTGGGGAACGACGGATCGGCGGCATGCCGAAGAAAGGTATGCCCTAGCGGGATCATGAACGGTCGCGGATGCGGCCAAAGAAGGCCGATTATTGAATTGGCGCCCAGCGCCAGCAGCGTGACCGCGTAAACGCGCAAAGCCAGTTCGCGTTGCCGGTCGTCGCCGGACAGCCACATCATCGCCAGCATGAGCGGAATCAGGTAGATCAGGTCTTGGGCGCAGATCAAAGCCGCTTTGATCAGCCACGCCGGCGTGGCTGGCGTGGCGTCGATCATCAGGAAGAGCGCCTGGTTGTAAGCCTCTAGGGTAGCCATGGGATAAATTCGTGGACACGGTGCATGAGCGCGCGGGTTTGACCGGGAACACGGCATCGGGTTCCTTGGCCGCCCGCATCCACGACCAGGCCTTAGTTGGCCAATCGCTCGATGACCAGGTCGAGCAATGCGCGCAGCCGCGATAGCCGGCGCAGGTCGCGGTGGTAGCCCAGATAGGTGTCCCGCCCGGGCGGCGCCAGGCCTGTTTCCACGCGGGCCAGGCCGGGAACGCGGTCACCCAGCGGTATGGGCAGCACCGCCAATCCGGCACCCTGGCGGCAGAACTCCGCCTGCGCGAGACGGCTGTTGCTGCGCATCGCCACCCTCGCCTTCGGCCACACCTGCGTCAGCCACAGCACGTCCGGCATATTCCCGAAAGCCGTGTCCATCGTGATGACCCGCGCATCCGCGCCCTCATCGGTGGGCGCGATCGCCCTATCGGCCCGGGCGTAGACCGCATACGGGATGTGCATGAGCCGCCGCGACACGACTTCCGGCTCCTGGAACGGCTGGATCCGGAACGCGATATCGGCCTCCCGGCGCGGCAGGCTGTACATGCGGGCATCGCTGACCAGTTCGACGCAAACCTTGGGATGCCGCTGGCTGAATTCCGCCAGCACGGGCGCCAGCATGCAAGTGCCGAACCAGTCGGACGACGACACGCGCAGCATGCCGTCCAACTGCACGTCGGCCCCGGCCAGGCGGCGCTGGAACGCGAGCGACTCTTCTTCCATCCGCTCCGCGTGTTCCAGGACGGTCGTGCCCTCGTCGGTCAGTACCAGGCCGTCGGCGGTCCGCTGGAACAGGCTGCAGCCCAGCTCCAGTTCCAGCGCACGCAGGCGCCGTCCCATCGTCGGCTGCGATAGGCCCAGGACGCGGGCGGCGCCGCCCAGGGTGCCGGCGCGCGCGATGGCCAGGAAGATTCTCAGGTCGCTCCATTCCATACTGGGGCCCATACAAAAATGAATGACTAAGGTTCATCCGCGTTTATACCAATTCAGAATGGAATGGACCACAATCGGCCCATACCTTCCAGGAGAAACCGGATGAACACCACTATGAAAGCCGCCGTCCTCGAAACGCACGGCGCGCCCTTCCGCATCGCCGATCTTCCGATGCCCGTCGCCGGACCGCGCGATGTGCTCGTACGCATCGCGGCAAGCGGCATCAATCCCTTGGACGCGAAGATCCATGCCGGCCAGGCCGAGCACGCCCACCAACCCGCGCCCGCGATTCTGGGCATGGACCTGGCGGGCACGGTCGAAGCCGTGGGCGCCGAGGTCACCGGCTTGCGGCCCGGCGACGCGGTCTACGGCATGGCCGGCGGGGCGGGAGGACGACAGGGTACGCTGGCCCAATATGCCGCCGTCGACGCCGGACTACTGGCGCGCAAGCCGGCGCATCTTTCCATGCGACAGGCCGCCGCCCTCCCCGCCGTCCTGATCACGGCGTGGAAAGGCATCGTGGACCGGATGGCCGTCGCCACGGGCGATACCGTCCTTATCCAGGGCGGCGCGGGCGGCGTGGGGCATGTCGCGGTCCAGCTGGCACGCGCGCTGGGCGCCCATGTCTATGCAACCGGGTCGAAACACAACCGCGACGTCATCGAGCGCCTGGGCGCGACCTTCATCGACCGCGATGAACCGGTCCGCGACTACGTGCAGCGCCTGACCGGCGGCCGCGGCTTCGATCGCGTCTACGACACCGTGGGCGGCCCGGTGCTGGATGCGTCCTTCCAGGCGGTTCGGCGCTTCGGGCATGTCGTCAGCTGCCTCGGGTGGGGCACGCACGCGCTGGCACCGCTGTCGTTCAAGGAAGCGAGCTACTCCGGCGTGTTCATCCTGCCGGCGCTGCTGTCAGGCGAAGGCATCGAGCATTGCCGCGAGATCCTGGAGCAGGCTACCCGCATGATCGAGGCCGGGCAGTTGGCCCCGATCCTCGACGAAAGGCGTTTCACGCTGAACGATGTGGGCGAAGCCTATCTCGTCATCCAATCCGGCGCGGCGCGGGGCAAGCTGGTGGTCGATATGGAAAGCTCCACCGACTGATCGGCGACCTTGCCTCCGCCCCTCGGCCCGCCCCCCGCGAAAGACGCGGGCCGTGGCGCGCGGGGCCTGCATTGGACGGTTCCCCCCCGTTGGCCTAGAATGGTCCGCATGTTTTCCAGGCATGTCGCGCACACCTTCATTACCGGCACCGGCCCGCGCCAGCGGACCGGGTCGGCGTGCGCACGCCCGCACCAGCGCCACAAGACCGGACCGGCGGCGGCTTTTGCCGCACAAGCTTAAGCCCGGCGACCCGCAGCACCCTTTCCAAGCGCATTCCTCCAGGTCGTCGGGCCCCGCCCGCGCGAAGCCATGCCGCATCACCGTGCGGCGCACGACCCTACAGGAGTGCTCCATGCCCGCCCCCATCCACGACCGCGTACTGACCGAACTGGATTACGCCCGTCTCGCCAGCCTGTTGGCGCGCTTGACCGCGCGCGGCCATATCGACGCCGCCCATGGCGCCCACGATCTGCTCGACATGGCGCCCACCCTGCCCGGCCACGCGGCCCCGCCGGATCTTGTCACCATGCGCTCGCATGTCCAGTTGCGCGACGAGACGGGCCGCGACCTCGAGCTGCGCCTGGTCTACCCCGCCGAGGCCGATGCCGCGCATGGGCATATCTCCGTGCTGTCCCCGCTGGGCCTTAGCCTACTCGGCTGCCGCGAAGGCGAAACCATCCAATGGCAAGGGCCCGACCGCCTGGTGCACGAGGGCACTATCGCCAGGATCCTGTACCAGCCGGAAGCCGCCGGCGACTACGGCAGTTGAATTTGTTTCAATTGCGCGGCCGCCCTCCTGCCGGCCGGCACGCCCGTTGCTGCTTGTCAGGCTTGTACCCGACATCGCGCCTCCCCGCCGCGATGACGGGGTGATTGTTGAAGTCTGATTGGAAAGGAGATCGACGATGCTGGAAAAAACGGAAGGTACCGCGCAGAAATGGGCAGGCAAGGCGCAGGACGCCATCGGTGAAATGACCGGGGACGCCGGCACGCAGATCAAAGGCAAGGCGCGTGAGCTGGCCGGACGCACCCAGGAGTCCTATGGCGATGCGCTGAATATGATGCGCGACTGCGCGTCCAATAATCCCGTCGCCACCGTGGCGGTGGCCGCCGGCGTCGGCTTCCTGCTGGGCGCCATTCTCTCGTCGCGGCACTGATCGGCCGCGTGCACCAGGGCGCGGGGCAAGGCGACCGACCGTCGCCGACCTCCGCGCCCGCGCTTTCACGAATTTCCGCGCGTCCGTCCCGCGGCCTGGCGCGACTTCGCCAGGGTCTTCTGCGCGTGCGAAGTCAGCACATCCAGCGCGCGGTCCAACACCGCCCGCTCCTCTTCGCTAAGGACGGAAAGCAATTCTTCGTTGCGCTTGACGGCGCGCGGGAACACCTTGCGATACAGCGCCCTGCCCTGTGCCGTCAGGCTCAGTTGCACCCCGCGTCCGTCGCTCTCGTCCGATTCCCGCTGCAGCAGGCCGCGCTCGATCATCTCCGACACCGTGCGGCTGGCCTGGCTTTTGTCCAGGTTGACCTCGCGGGCCAGCCCCTGCAGGGACATCGGCGCATGCGTGCCCAGCATGCCGACGATGCGCCATTCGCGCGGATCCAGGCCGAAATCGCGTTGATTGGTTTCGGCGGCAAGCCGGCTCCAGGTGCTGGCCAGCATGTTCAGGCGGAAGGAAATCAGTTCCTTGAAATTGCGCGCGCGCATCCTGGCGGCGGCGGACGTGCCGGCGGCGGATGAACTTTTCGGAGAGGTCTCGGTTTCGGTGCTCATGGTCGTGCGAGTTCCAGTCGTGCGGCGAAGTCTAATGGATGGACGGCGCTATCCTCTTCCGCCAGCGGTTCGGACGGGCGTCAGTGCGTGGCCGTCCGCAGGGGATTCAGCCCACTGCGGGACACCCGCCCCAGTAATGTCCTGCCCAGCGCGTCCTCGCAGGCTTGCACGGTTGACAGCAGCCTGTCCAGATCGATGCCGGTCTTTACCCCCATGTTCTCGAACAGGTCCACCAGGTCCTCCGTGCATACATTACCGGTATGGCCGCCGCCATACTTCACCTTGGCCGGATGGCCGCCGACACCGCCGAAGGCGCAATCGAAATGCCGCACGCCCGATTCCAGGGCCGCTACGTAGTTGGCCAGCCCGGTGCCGCGCGTATCGTGGAAATGGGCGATGGGCACGACGTCCGGATATTCCGCCCGCATGCGGCGGAACAGCGCCCGGGTCGTGACCGGCGTCGCCGTGCCTGTCGTGTCGCCCAGCGTCACATGCCGCACGCCGGCATCGCGCATGCGCCCCACGTCGTCGATCACCGTGCCGGGGTTGACATACCCTTCGAAGGGGCAGCCGAAGGCCATGGAAATCGTTCCGATCAGGCGGAAACGGCCGCCGGCCGCCGTGGCCATTTCCCGAATGTTGGTCCATTGGTCCGCCCGGCTGCGTGCCAGGTTCTTCATCGAGTGCGACTCCGTCGCCGATACCAGCAGGCTGATCTCGTTGGCGCCGAAACCGGCCCGCGCATCGGCGACGGCGCGCTCGACGGCGCGCACGTTCGCGCAGGTCGCCTTGTAGAAGACGCCCGGGCGGCGCGGCAACCCGCGCAGCATGTCCGTCGCGTCGGCGAACTGCGGGATGACCTTGGGATTGCTGTAGGAGGTCGCTTCCACGCGGGCGAATCCGATCTCCGCGAAGCCATCCACCAGCGCCATCTTGGTGTCGGTAGGCAGGAAATCGGGCTCGTGCTGCAGCCCGTCGCGGGCGAAGCATTCACATAGCACCACGGCGCGGCCGTCGTCCTCGCGCGAGGCGGCTTCGCCGGCATGCCGCCGCGCCACGGCCTTGCCGCCCTTGTGCGGGCCGGCCGCCGCCATGGCGCCATCGTTATCATCGAGACCGTTCATGATGCCACCGTATCGCGTTCGATCTTCCATAGCCGGACGGCGTATTCGCGCAGTTTGTTCTTCTGCACCTTGCTGCTGCCCGTCATCCCGATGTTCTCGAAGGTGTCCACCAGCGCCATATAGCGAGGCACCTTGAAGTTGGCGCAGCGCGCCTTGCACCACGCCAGCAATTCCTCGCAGCTGCTGTGCTGCCCGGGCTTCAGAAGCACGAAGGCGCCCGCGACTTCGCCCAGCCGGGCATCCGGAACGCCTATCACCTGCGCCATCTGCACCGCGGGGTGGCCGTGCAGCACCTCTTCTACCTCGGCGGGCGCGACATTTTCCCCGCCGACGCGAAACATATCCTTGAGTCGTCCCACCATGCGCGTGCGCCCGTCCGGGCGCTGTTCGCCCATGTCGCCGGTACGCAGCCAGCCGTCCGGGGTAAAGGCCCGGGCAGTGGCTTCGGGCAGGTTGTAATAGCCGCGCATGACGTTCCAGCCGCGCACCTGGATTTCGCCCGGCGCCGTACCGGGCGGGAGGACGGCCCCCGTGTCCGGATCCGCCAGGCGCACCTCCACGCCCGGATGCGGCAGCATGTAGCCGTCGCGGCGCAGCTCGAATGCGTCCGCGCGATCGCTTACCAGTACGTTGGGCGACGCCTCGGACTGCCCATAGGCATTGCAGATATCCGGCACGCGCATCACATCGCGGATCTTCTGCATGACCTCCGGCCCGGCCGCGGCCCATCCGCCTTTCAGGCAAAGGCGATCGGGATCGAAGTCGGCGTGCCCCATCATCATCAGGAAGATCGTGTCGTTGCCCGAGGTCATCGTGCAGCGCTCCGCTTCCAGGATGCGCAGCGTTTGCGCGACGTCGAACCTGGGCAGGCTGAGCAGGCAGCACCCCGTCACCAGGCTCACCAGCACGGACAGGGTACTGCCGGCGACGTGATAGAACGGCCGGATGCTGAAGTAGCGGTCGTCGGCCGTCACCCCCAGGCGGCGCGCCACCGATGCGGCGTCGCCAAGCATATTGCGATGACTGAGCATCACCCCCTTGGGAAAGGACGTCGTTCCCGAGGTGTACTGGATCAGCAGGGTATCGTCCGGCGTCACGGCCGCGGCCAGGGCATCCAGGGTTTGCTCCGGGACCGACTGTCCCGCGGACAGAAAGGCCGCCAAGGTTTGCACGCCGGGCGGCGCTTCGCCCTCGCCCACCATGACGGCGGCGCGCAAGCGGGGCAGCGCGGCGCCGGGCAGCGCGCGGTCGATGGCCGGTTCGACCTCGCGCAGCAGGCCGGTGTAGTCGATGCCGAGGAAACTGTCCGCGTAGATCAGCAGTTTCACGTCCGCCTGCTTCAGGCAGAACCGCAGCTCTTCGGTCTTGAAGCGGGTGTTCACGGGAACGGTGACCGCGCCGATCGAGGCGCAGGCGAAGAACGCGGCGATCCACAGCCCGGAGTTGCCCAGCATCACGCCGACGTGGTCTCCCTTGGCGATGCCCGCCTGGTGCAGCGCGGCCGCCAGGCGGCGGCTGCGCTGGCGCAGCTGGGTCCATGCCAGGCGTTCGTCCGGCCCGACGTAGGCCTCCTGGTCCGGCCGTTCCTGTGCCGTCGCGTCCAGGACCCGCGCCAAGGTCGTGGGCACGGGCACGCATCGATCGTCAAGAAGCCGCATCGTTCGCTCCTTTCGCGCCGAAGCCGGAAATCGCCTTGCGCCAATCGCTGTGCCGCAGGTTGCGCTGGATGGCCAGCAACTCGACGGCCATGGCGCCTTCGCGCGTGGTGTCCAGTCCCTGGTCGATGCTTTGCTTGGTCAATTGGACGGTCAGCGGATTGGCGGCCGCGATGGCTTCGGCCGTCCCGGCGATGGCGGCATCGAATTCGTCCGGGTCATACACGTGATTGACCAGTCCCAGGCGCAGCGCTTCCTGCGCGTCGACCGCCCTGCCGGTGAACAGCAGTTCCTTGGCCATGCGACGGCCGACGATGCGCGGCAGGCGTTGCGTGGCGCCTACCGTCCCCCAGCCCACTTCCGGATACCTGAACACGGCCTGCGTGCTCGCCAGGACGAAATCGCAGGCCGCCGCGATCTCGCAGCCGGAACCGAAAGCCGCGCCGTGCACGGCGGCGATCAGCGGTTTGGACATGGCTTCGAGCGCGGCGTAGGCGGTAAAGCCATCCACGCGCCGCGCCACCATCTCGGCCGGGCTCATGCCCTGCCTTTCCTTCAAGTCCGCGCCGGCGCAGAAAGCCACGCCACGCGCCCGCAGCACGATCACGCGCACGGCCTCGTCGGCCTCCAGCGCTTCGCACGCCGCGGTCAGTTCATGGCACATCCGCACGTTCAGCGCATTGCGGCTTTCGGGGCGATTCAGACTAAGGGTGGCGATGCCCGAGCCGCCGTCAACGTCGAGATGCAGGGTTTCGAATACGGGTAGCGTGCGCATTGCAGTCCTTCAATCCTGTAGTTTCATGCCGGTCGCCTTGACGAGTTCGGCGAGCTGCTTGCCGTCGGCACGGATGTAGTCCGTGGCCTGCTGCTTCTCCTGGGGCATCGCGATAGCGTTCTGCGCCGCCAGGATCTTCTTGAACCCTGGCCTTTCCTGCACCGTCTTCAGGGCATTCGCCAGCTTGTCGACGATCGGGGCCGGGGTACCGGCGGGCACGGCCAGGCTGTACCAGCTTCCCGACACCATGGCGGGAAGACCGTCCTCGGCGAACGTCGGTACGTCCGGCAGGTCCGGTGAACGCTCCTTGTTCGCGTAAGCCAGCGCCCGCAGCTTGCCCGCCTTGATGAAAGGCAGCACGGCGGAGATATTCAGCAAGCCCACCGGGACCGTGCCCGCCACCATGTCGTTGACCGCCGGCGCCGCGCCTTTGTAAGGCACGTGGACCAGATCCACTTTGGCGTAGTACTTGAACATTTCCGCCGCGATATGCGGCGAACTCCCCATGCCGGCCGAGGCGTAATTGAGCTTGCCGGGCTCCGACCTGGCCAGTGCGACGAAGGCCTTCAGGTCCCGCGCGGGCACCGAGGGGTAGACGGTAAGGATGTTGGGCACGTTCGCCACCATGCCGACGAATGTAAAGTCCTCGATTCCCTTGTAGGGGACCTTGGTCGCCGCCGGCGTGACCGTATGCGCGGCCGCCGTCCCGAGCAGCAAGGTGTAGCCATCGGGGGCGGCCTTGGCGACATAGCCCGCGCCTATGCTGGCGCCGCCGCCCGGCTTGTTCTCGACGATGACGGATTGCCCCAGAACGTCTCCCAGCTCCTTGGCCAGGGCCCGTCCGAGCAGATCGGCCGGGCCGCCCACCGCATAGGGATTGACCAGCACCAGGGCATGGGAAGGATAGTTGTCTGCCGCCCTGGCGCCGGGCAGCGCCATGCAAAGCGCCAGGGCCAGCCCGATACGGCGTCGTGTGTTCATGTTTTTGTCTCCTGTCGTTTATCGTTATCGGCGCGCGTCGCTGCGTGTCTAGATGGCCCCCGCGCCGCGCAGCCGCGCGATCTCGGCGTCGTCCAGGCCCAGCTTCGCGCGCAGCACATCGTCGGTGTGCTCGCCCAGCAGCGGTGGCCGTCCCACCCGCGGATCGTCCATGCCGTCGAACCGCAGCGGCACGCGCAGCCCGCGGAAGCGGCCGACCAGCGGATGCGGGAAATCCACCACCATGCCGCGCGCGGCCACGTGTTCGTTGGCCAGCACCTCGTCCACCTGCAGGATGGGGCCCGCCGGTACGCCGGCCGCATCGCAACGGCGGCACAATTCGTCGCGGTCCAGAAGGCCTATCGCCCGCTGCAGGCCGGCCATGACCTCTGCCCGCCGCGCCAGGCGATCGGCGTTGCGCGCCAACGCGGGATCGGCGGCCCAGGATTCCAGGCCCAACAGGTTGCACAAGGGCGCCCAATGCTGGTCGCTGCCGGTTATCTGTACCCACCTGCCGTCAGCGCAGATGAATGCCGCCGACGGGATACGGCCGGGATGTTCGGTACCCAGGCGCTCGGGCACCTCGCCCAGCGTGAACCAGCGGGCGGCGGCCAGGGACAGCAGCCCCACCTGCCCGTCGAACATCGAGAAGTCCACATGGCAGCCGCGGCCGGTTTTCTCGCGGCCCGCCAGGGCCGACAGGATGGCGATGCACACCCACAGGCCGGAACTCAGATCGGCCACCGGCAGGCCCGGCTTGACCGGACCGCCGCCGCGCTCGCCCGTCAGGCTCATGATGCCGCACATCGCCTGGAATACCGTGTCGTAGCCCTTGCGCCTGGCGTAGGGGCCCGTCATGCCGAAGCCCGTGCAACTGACGTGGACCAGGCGCTCGTTGCGGCTGGCCAGCCCGGCGTAGTCCAGTCCGTATTTCTTCATCGTGCCGACGGGGAAGTTTTCCAGCAGGACGTCGGCCCGCGCGGCCAGGCCGCGCACGACTTCCTGGCCTTCGGCGGAACGCAGATTGACGGTAATGGATTGCTTGCTGCGGTTGAAGGCCATGTAGTAGGCCGACACGTCGCCCGCCTCTCCATGCACCACGGGTTCGAAGTCCCGCGTTTCGTCGCCCGTTCCGGGTTGTTCCACCTTGATGACCTCGGCCCCCAGCTCGGCCAGGATCATGGACGCGAAGGGGCATGCCAGGACCCGCGACAGGTCCAGGATGGTAATGCCCTCCAGCGGCCTCATGCCTTGTCCTTGCGAAAGCCGCGCATCATGACGTTGGCGTCGCGCCCGACCTCCAGCGCCTGGCCCAGGCCCAGGTCGGCCGCGCGATGGAATGCGCGCTTGGTGGTGGCCATGGCGATGGGACTCCAGCCCGCGACCTTGCGCGCCAGTTCGAGCGCCGACTCCAGGACCTGGTCGTCCGGCACGACGCGATTGCACAGGCCCCAGGCCAACGCGGCGCGTCCGTCCAGCGGCTCGGCAAGCGCCACCAGTTCGAACGCCTGCTTGCGGCCGACCTGGCGGACCAGGTTGGCCATGACCACGGCGGCGACGATGCCGTGCTTGAGCTCGGGATAGCCGAAGCGCACCGTCTCGGACATCACGCACATATCGCAGGCGATCGCCAGGCCGGCGCCGCCGCCCAGGGCGTTTCCGCGCACCGCCGAAATCACCGGCTTGTTCATTTGCGAAAAGGCCAGGTGCAGGCGGGTCGTCAGGTCCGCCCTGGCGCTGACCGCCCGCGGGTCCTGCGGCGTCAGCGCGGAGAACTCGCCGGTGTCTGCGCCGGCGCAGAACGACTTGCCGGCGCCGGTCACCACGACCGCGTTGATGCCGTCGGCCCGATCGGCGTCGTACAGGCCGTCGAGCAGTTCCTGGGTCAGGCGTGTATTCAGGGCATTGTGCTTTTCCGGCCGGTTCAGCGTCAGGATGCGGACGGCGCCGCGGTCTTCGATAAGCAGATGTTCCATGGGGGGCGGCTGATTCGTGGGAGGAAGGGAGGGAATTCAGTGGGCCATTGTCTGCAAGCGGGCGGTGGCGTCGTCCAGCTCGCGCACCAGCCGCGCCATCACGGCGGCGGCCGGTTCGATACGCGCCACCAGGCCGGCGGACTGGCCCAGTTCGACCTTGCCCCACTCGACGTCGCCGTCCAGCGCGGCTTGCCTGAGCGTGCTGCCCTTGAACAGGGCGACGTAGTCTTCCTGGGCCAGCTGGTCGCGTTCGGCGTCGAAGATCGCGCGGGCGAAGGCATTGCGCAGGCCGCGTATGGGCAGGTCTCGGCGTCCCACCAGGGCGGTATCGTGGACATCGGCGGCCAGCACCGCGGCCTTGTAGTTGGCATGCACCGTCGCTTCTTCGGTCAGCAGGAAACGCGTGCCCAGCTGCACGGCTTCCGCGCCCAGCGCCAGCAAGGCGGCGATGCCCCACCCATCGGCCACGCCCCCGCTGGCGATGACCGGGATGGAGACCTCCTGAAGGACCCGCCGGACGGATACCAGGGTGGAGACCTCGCTGGCCGGCGGATGGCCGCCGGCCTCGGCGCCGACCACCACCAGGGCATCCACGCCCGCGGCCGCGGCTTTCCTGGCGTGCTCCAGCGTGGCGACGACCTGTATCCAGACGGCGCCGGCATCGTGGAACCTCTGCAGATGGGCCTTGGGGCTGCCCTGCGACGCGATCACCACCGGAACCCGGCGCGCGAGCATCGCGTCCAGGATGTCGGCGGCGCCGGGCCGGTACAAGGGGATATTGACGGCGTAGGGCTGGTCGGTGGCGTCGGCCAGCCCGGCCAGCACGCTCGCGAAATCGTCCGGCCGCAACGGTCCCGCCGCCAGCACGCCCAGGCCGCCGGCGTTCGAGACGGCCGCCGGCAGCGCCGCGCTGGACGAGGCCCAGCTCATTCCCGCCTGCACGATGGGATGTTCGATACCCAGCAAGGTGGTGATTCGTGTACGCATGGACTCTGGTGGTTCTTCAAAGTAGTTGATAAACTAAACTATCTAGTGGACTAAATCAACTATATATGAAGAACACGGAGACGACGCCGGCGCCCGCCGATACGGCGATGCCCCTGGCCGGCATACGGGTGGTGGACCTGACGTCCGCGGTGGTGGGCCCCTACTGCACCCAGGTACTGGCGGACTACGGCGCCGAGGTGATCAAGCTGGAGGAAAAGTCCGGCGACGTCATCCGATGGATATCCGGGCGCTCCAGGACACCGGGCATGTCCGGGAAGTTCATGCATATGAACCGGAACAAACGCAGTATTTCGCTGGACCTGAAGCAATCGGCCGGGCGCGACGCACTGTTGAAGCTGGTGGACACCGCCGATGTCTTCCTGCACAACATGCGCAACGCGGCGGTCGGCCGCCTGGGCCTGGACGCGGATACCCTGCGCGCGCGCCGTGCCAATCTGGTGTACTGCGGCATCGCCGGCTTCGGCAGCGACGGCCGATATGCCGGCCGGCCCGCATACGACTCCATCCTGCAAGGCGGCACCGCGCTGGCGAGCCTGCTGGCCGGCGCGGACGGCGAACCCCGCTACGTGCCCTATGTGGTGATCGACCGTACCGCCGGACTGATGGTCGCGCATGCGGTCCTGGCCGCGCTGTTCGCCCGCGAGCGCGACGGCCGCGGCCGCGTCATCGAGGTACCCATGTTCGAAAGCTACGCCGGCCTGTTGCTGAGCGAGCACCTGTACGGGCACAGCTTCCAGCCCCCCACCGACCGCCTGGGCGACCGCCGCCTGCTGGACGCCAACGCGCGACCGGTACGCACGCGCGACGGCCATGTCTGCATCACCACCAATACCGATGACCAGGTGCGAAAGCTGTTCCTATCGCTGGGGCGCCCGGATCTGGCCGCCGACGCGCGCTTCGCCACCTCGCTGTCGCGGATCGAGCATATCGCCGAGTTCTTTGCCGTGCGCGCCGAGCTGCTCGCGCAGCGCGGGACGGATGAAATCGTCGAGCTGCTGTTGAAGCACGACGTCCCCTGCATGCCGTGCCACACGCTGGAGTCCTTGCTGGCCGACCCGCACCTGGGCGACGTCGGGCTGGTGCAGACGGACCGGCATCCGACGCAGGGCACGATACGGCAGATCCGTCCGGCCATTCGCATGACGGGTTTCGATCCCGCCGTGCGGCTGCCGGCGCCGCACATCGGCGAGCACACCGCCACGGTCCTGGCGGAGCTGGGCTACGCGCCCGGGCAGATCGCCGACCTATTCCGCGGCGGGGCCGCCTATACCGCGCCCGACGCGCCCTCCCCGCCCGCTCACGCATAAGAATCCGGTTCCATCGCGCCGACCGATTACGGAGACAACCCACATGATGGACTTACAGCGTCGCAGGCTGCTGGCCGCGCTTGCCCTGACCTCTCTTGCGCCTGTGGCCCGCGCGCAGGCCGCTTTTCCGGACCATCCCCCGCGGCTGCTCGTGGGGTTCGCTCCCGGCGGCGGTAGCGATTTCATCGCCCGTGCCCTGGCTGCCGAAATCGCCGGCCCCCTGGGCCAGCCGCTGATCGTCGAGAACCGTCCGGGCGCCGGCGGCGCCATCGCGGCTCGGGCCGCCGCATCCAGCCCGCCCAACGGATACACCCTGTTCCTGGGCAGCGCGGCAACCTTCGTCATCAACCCGGTGCTGATGCGCAATCTCCCCTACGATGCGCGCAAGGACTTCATGCCGGTGGGATCGGTGGCGCGCTTCGACTATGTGCTGATGGCGCGTCCCGGCCTGCCGTACAAGACGCTGGCGGACCTGATCGCGCATGCGAAACAGAAGCCCGGCGAACTGACCATCGGGTCGGCCGGCAATGGCTCCAACACCCATCTCGCCGCGGCGGCCTTCCAGCAGGCGGCGGGGATTCGGCTGCGCCATATCCCCTACAAGGGCACCACGCCCGCCCTGACCGACCTGGCCGGGAACAACATCGACCTGCTCTTCGATTCCGTGCCCACCGTCCTGAGCCTGGTCAAATCCGGCAAGGTGACGGGATTGGCGACTACCGGCACCACGCGCGAAGCCCTGTTGCCGGATCTGCCCACGGTCATCGAAGGCGGCGTGCCGGGGTTTACCGCGAGCAATTGGTTCGCCGTGTTCGCGCCCGCGCGCACCCCGCCCGAAGTCGTCTCCGCCATCAACGCGGCCATGCGCAAGGCGCTGACCGGCGAGGCGCTGCGCGCGCAATTGATATCGACGGGCAACGTCCCGCTGCCGGGCAGCCCCCAGGACCTGCAGGCCCTGGTCGACGAAGAACGGGCTTCCTATACGCGGCTGATCCAGTCGTCCGGCATCAAGATCGAATAAGGCCGGCGCCACGCCGCGCATCATGACTTTGGAGCAATCCGCCCGTCCGCCGCACCGGTCCGCCGCTGCCTAGGGAAAGCCCGGGTCCCGCATGGCCTGCCGCCGAGGCCGCGCCGGCGCTACGCTAGGAATCGCCGGCGCGCCGCGTCGACCCCTGGCCGGGGTGGCCCGTTCATCGGAGCATGGCCATGATGCAGAACGACAAGCTTTTCGCCGGCAACATTCCGGAAACCTACGAGCGGCTGCTGGTGCCGCTGCTGTTCGAGCCTTACGCCAACGACATGGCGGACCGCGTGGCCCGCATACGGTCTCGCGACATCCTGGAGATCGCGGCCGGCACGGGTGCCCTTACACGCGCGATGGCGGATCGCCTGCCCGCGGACGCGCGCATCGTCGCGTCCGACCTCAATCCCCCGATGCTGGAACGCGCGCAGGCAAGCCTGGCAAATGATCCGCGCATGACGTGGCAACAGGCGGACGCCCTGGCGCTGCCGTTCGATGCGGCGGCCTTCGACGTCGTGGCGTGCCAGTTCGGCGTGATGTTCTATCCCGACAAGGTCCAGGGCCATCGCGAAGCCCGCCGCGTCCTGCGACCGGATGGGCGGTATGTCTTCTCCGCATGGGATTCCCTGCGCCATAACCCCATCGCGGAAGCGATCGAAGACGCGCTGGCAAGGATGTTTCCGGACAATCCCACTCGCTTCATGTCGCGCACGCCTCATGGCTATTGCGAGCCGGACAAGCTGCGCGCCGATCTGCGCGAAGCGGGGTTCCAGGCCATCGAGATCGAATCCATCCGGCACAACGCCGAGGCGCCGTCCGTTCACGTGGTCGCGCAGGCCTTCTGCCAGGGAACGCCCTTGCGCGGGGAAATCGAGGCGCGCGCCCCGGGCGCCGTGGAGCGCGTCACCGACGAGGTCGCGCAGGCCTTGCGGCCGAAGTTCGGCGACGGCCCGGTGCAATCCACCATCAGTGCGTACCTGGTGACCTGCGGCCAGGCGTGATCACAATCGCGCGAGAACCGGTTACCCTTTCGGATCCACCGACCACGAATCGCCTCCGAAAGCCCCATGAAGACGCTTATCCGTTTCGTCGCCAGCGCATGCCTGTTCGCCGCCCTTGTGGCCTGCTCCTCCACGCCGAGCATGTCGGACCTCGACTCCGCGGACTACGGTCCGCGTCCCACCGACGCCCAGGTGGCCGAAGGCATCCGCGCCTTGGGCGGAAATGCCGCCGCGGCGCGTGCCGCGAGCGGCGGCGAGTCCGGCTATCGGCTGAGCACCGGCTGGGCGACGGATCTCGACAATCCCGGCAGCTATATCTACGGCTGGCAGGTGCGTTTCCAGCAGGATGCCAGCCAGGGCGGCGGCACGGTGACAGCCCTGTTCCACGACGGCGTCCTGATCGCCGCCACGCGGGAGACCGCGAGCCAGGCAGCACCCGTCCGCCTTAAATAGCGCCTGAGATAACGCCTCGGATAAAGCCTTGAATAACGCCTTGGCTAACCTCGCGGGTGCCCCGTCGCGCCATTCTTGATATCGATCAAGTCCTGGCCGGCCCCGCGCATCGATAGTGGCATGGTCGCCGCCGCATGGGCGGCTCGAATCCAGAGGGGCACGCGATGGCGAACAAATCCTCGGTCAAGTCTTCCGAGCTCTCGCTGCTGAGCGTACCCGCCTTCTGGCCGATGGCGATGGCCAAGGCACTGCTCGACGAGGAGCGCGACCTTTACGCGAAGAACATTAAGTTCATCGACGAAGAGATCAAGATCCACGCCGAGCTTCGTCCCCGGCTCGCGACGCGCAACCAGGTCCGCCTGGATCTGCGCACGATGATCCTGCGCGACTACGGCAGGACGAACGCCGGCATTCCGACATTGGTGAACGCGCCCTACGCCGGGCACACTGCGATGATCGCCGATTATCGGGCGGGACAAAGCCTGATCGAGACGCTGCTCGCCAACGGTATCGGCCATGTGGCGCTGACCGACTGGAAGTCGGCGACGCCCGATATGAAGGACCTGGAAATCGACAACTATCTCGCGGAACTCGTCGTCGCGATCGACGATCTGGGCGGGCGGGTCAACCTGGTAGGGCTATGCCAGGGGGGATGGACCTCCGCGATGATCGCGGCGCGGTTTCCGGAGAAAGTGAACGCACTGGTCCTCGCGGGCGCGCCCATCGATACGGACGCCGGCAACGGTCCCATCAGGCGCATGGTGCACGAATCCCCCCTCTCCTTCTACGAGCAGCTCGTTGCCCTGGGAGGCGGCCTGATGCAGGGGCGGCTGATGCTGCGCGGATGGAAAAACATGCATCCCGTGGAACACTACCTGCAGGATCACGTCGACCTTTACGAGCATATCGATGACCCGGCGTACCTGGCCAAGGAAGAGGCGTTCGAAAGGTGGTATGAAAACCCGCTCGATCTTCCCGGCCGCTGGTATCTGCAGGTCATCCAGCAGATCTTCCAGGAAAATCGCCTGGCCAAGGGCACCTTCGTCGGCCTGGGCCGCAAACTGAACCTTCACGACATAAGCTGCCCGACATACCTGCTGGCAGGCGCGACCGACGATATCACCACCCCCGAGCAGGTTCTCGACGCGCGCAAGTACATCGGGACATCCGCGCAGCGCATCGTCTCGCAGACCGTACCCGGAGGCCACATCGGCCTTTTCATGGGCGGCCGCACGCTGAAGGAATGCTGGCCCGGGATCGCTCGATGGATCGCGGGGCAATAGCGGATCTTCGGCAGGCTACCCGGGGCAAGGCGGCATCCGCGCATCGCGGCCTACACCAGCGCCACGATGACGGCCCCGCACGTCGTCAGAAGAATATTGGAAGTGGCATATGGGACCGTGTAGCCCAGAACCGGTATCCGGCTTCCGGCCTTTTCCTGTAGCGCCGCCAATGCCGCGGTGAAGGTCTGCGCCCCCGCCAGGGCGCCAAGCAGCAGCAAGGGATTCATCTTGAGCACGTAGCGGCCGACCAACAATGCCGCCAGCATCGGCGTCACGGTGACGGCCATGCCGGCCAACACAAGCCCCACGCCCAGCTCTTTGACGGCGCGGACAAACTCAGGCCCCGCCTGCAATCCCGCCCCCGCCACGAAGGCCGCCAGTCCAAAAGTGATCATGAAGTCCAGTGCGGGCTGCGGTATTTCTCCCATTTTGGGTCGTACCGTGCGCAGCCAGCCGAACAGCAAACCGGCCAGCAGGACGCCGACACTGGCGCCCAGGGTAAGCTTCAAGGCACCGATGTCGAGGTAAGGCAGCCCGATAAGCGCGCCGATGAGGATGCCGAATCCCAGTATGGACAGGTTCGTCGACGTGGCAGGACGCAATGGCTGCCCCATTTCGGTGGCGACCCGTTCGACGGCGTGCATGGGCCCCACCAATTCGACGATGTCGCCGCGGTTCAGCCGGGTCGATGCGCCGAACGGTATATCCTGGCCGCCACGCGTCAGCGATCGCATGCCGACGCCGCGCAGATCCAGGATCTTGCCTTCCACGAGGTCCTTCAGGGTCGGTCCGCAGATCGCCTTGCTGGTTATCATGACCCTTAGAATCTCTACCGGAAAATCCAGCAGCGAAGGTTCGTGCAGTTCCTTGCCGAACATCGGTCCCACCGTCACCATCGCTTCGGTACGGCCATGGACGACGACCACGTCGCCCGGCAGCAGCACGGCGTCAGGCCGCACCTCGATATCGCTGTCCCCCCTGCGCAATCGCTCCACGAAATAGCGATACCCGGGACAGGCGTGCTCGGACTCGTCCACGCGCTTGCCGTTGAAGGCCGCGTTGGGTTGCACAAGGTAGGCCCTGGCCGCGAACTTCTGGTACCCCGAAAGCACGCCTTCGACGCTGGTCTTGATACCGTATTGCTCCTCCAGCAAGGCGGCTTCCTTGCGCAGGTCTATGCGGAAGATCCTGGGAGCCACCACACTGAGGAAAATGATGGGACCGATCGCCCCGAACACATACGTCAAGGCATCGGCAACCGCGACATGGCTTGCCAGCAGCTTCTGCATGTCCGCCGGAATCGGCAGGTCCATGATGGCGCCGGTCGCGGTACCCATGACGGATGATTGCGTCAGCGCGCCGCCGAACAGGCCCGCCGTCATGCCGGCATCCAGGCGCAGCAGGCGCCCCATCCCCAGGGCCACGGCGACGGCCACCACGGTAACCACGATCGATAGGGCCATGGGTTTGAGGCCATCCCGCTTGAGGGCCTGGAAGAACTGCGGCCCGGCCGAATAGCCATTGGCGAAGAGGAACAGATAGAACAGGCTCCAGCGCAACTCGCGGTTGATCTCGACGTGGGCCTGCCCGATGACCAGGCCCGCGATCAGGGCGCCGCTCACGGTGCCCAGGGAGAACGAACCGAATTTGATATTGCCCAGGACATAGCCCACCGGGACGGCGACGAACATCGCGAGTTCCGGCGATCCGCGCAGCAGCGTCCCGATCCAGTCCAATGACATGGCGCCTCCTGGCCGGTGATGTAACGCCTAGTGCGCCAGAACCATCGCGAAATAGCCGAAGATGGTAAGGAGTACGCCGGAGACCGCATACGCCACCGGGAATCCGATCCAGGGCACGGAACTATCGATTTCCTTCGCCGCCTCCCGACATGGGCCGGAATGGCTGCGCGCCCCCGCCGTCACCCCCATCAATACCGCGGGATTCGTCTTGAACACGTGGTAGCCGATTGCCCAGACGATGAATGGCGGCACGGTACAGGCAACGAAGCCGACAAGGAAAATCTTCAGCGCGATTGCGCCGGTTAATTGTTCCAGTAGCGTCGAGCCGGCGTTCAGGCCGACGATGGCGACGAACACGACCAGTCCAAGATCCTCCAGGATATTGCGCGCCGCATTGGGCGTGCTGCCGAAAAAACGCAGACGCGACGATAAGGATGCGACGACGATGCCGGACACCAGCAAGCCGCCGGCATTGCCCAGGCCCACCTTGCTGCCGAAGGCGGGAAACTCGATCTTGCCGATCAGAAAGCCCAGGATCATGCCGGCGGCCAGCGTCAGCAAGTCGGTTGCCGTGCTCGGCCGGGCCACGATCCCGAAGATCTCCCCGGCCCGCTGCACGGCCGGCTTCAGGCCGGTGATGAAAAGCACATCGCGCCGCTTCAGCGTGGTCTCCAGACCTATCGGCATGGGCACCCCCGAGCGCTCGATCTTGGTCAGCTGTACCTGGCCGGCAATGTCGGAGTCGCGGAAGGACTTGAGCGTCCTGCCCACGACGTCCTTGGAGGTGACGAGAATCTCGGCCTGGTCCATGGGAACGCTCAATGCCTTTTGGTCGGGGACTTCCGGGCCCAGCAATCCCATCTTCCCGGTCAGCGATTCCAGGCGCCCGCCAAGCGCCACGACATCGCCTTGTCGCAGGACCAGTTCGGGATCGGCGCCCAGGGATTCGTCGCCACGCCTGACGTTGGCTACCCGGTACTCGGGATTGGTTTCGCGAAACTGCCTGATGCTCTTGCCCGCGACTTCCGGATTCTCGAGCCGGTATGCCCGCAATCCGCCGGCGCGGTAGCCCGACAACCCGGCCTCGTCGACATTCCTTACGCCCACCTCCGCTTCATATTGCTTGGCGGCGCCCTTCGCGTCCAGGCCCCACCAGCGCGGAAGGTATTTGACGATCAGAATGATGCCCACCGTACCCCAGATGTACGTAATGCCGTAGGACAGCGCGATCATGCCGGTAGCCGCCGTCGGCGTCGTCCCGGGCGGCAGCGTGACGACGCCGTCAACGATGGCTTGCTCCGCCGAGCCTATCGCCGCGGACATCGTCTGGCTGCCCGCCAGGATGCCGCCGGCCGCACCCACCGGCAGATCCGCCCAGATAACCCCCAGGACGACGATCGCCAGGCCGAGGACAGGCGCGAGCACCGCCAGGAAGGTAAAGCGCAGGCTGTCACGGCCCAGGCTGTTGATGAACGACGGCCCGACCCGCAGCCCGACGCCGTACATGAACAGATAGTAGAAAAGCAGCCGAACGAAGTTGTCCAGCTGCAGCTTGATGCCATAGGTCGAGGCCCAGATCGACAGGATCGCCCCGACGACGACGGCGCCCGCCACCATGCCCAAACCATATCCCTTGATGGTGAGCCGCCCCAGCCAGACCGACAGTCCGACCGTGAAGAACAACAATATGTAGGGATTTGCCTTAAGGAAGCCGAAGAACCATTCCATGACCATTTCTCCTTGATTTTCTGGACAGGGTCCCGGCCGCGGGGGCCGGGTGCATGGCTGACAGGCGTATCCGGCGGCCTAGCTGGCCCGGTCGACCCGCTCGATGGCCGTAGGCTTGATCAGTTTGATTCCTCGCGTGGCGTTGTAGCCGTGGATCTCCTTCACATCGAGCTTGCGCATGAACTCGATCGTGTCGGCATCGATGATCTGCCCTGGCACCATGATCGGAAAGCCCGGCGGATAGGGAATAACGAAGTTCGCCGAAACCAGTTCCGGCCCGTCGCGCAGGCGGTCATCCAAGGCTTTGCCGGCCAGCGGGAGGTACTCGCATTCGTCCTCGTTGTAGGCCGCGAAGAAGGCGGTTCGCATATTCCCCTCGCGCGTGGCGCCGGCGGGATCGTCGCGATAGCCATCGTGGAAACGGCTGAAGTTCGGCAGGTTCGGGACGTCTTCCATCAGGCTCTTGACCCTGGCCGCGAAGGCGGCGCGCCCGGCATCGCCTTCTTCCTTCAGACTGGCCTCGATCTCCTCCGATATCTCGAGCAAGACCTTGATAAGCAGCGCTACATCGCTGCGGGTATTGTTGATATTGCTTTGCAGCAGCACGCTATTGCGCGAGGTCTTGTTCAGCTGGATGTTGTAGCGGGACGCCAGCAGGTTCTTGAAAGCCGTGCCGTCGTAGCCGGCCGTGCCGCATACGAGCGTCAAGCGGGTCGGGTCCAGGCAGAACTCATCGTCCATCAGCGCTTTCGCGGCGGTAAACCAGTTGGCGCCCGGTTCGAGGTAGTCGACGAAGCCGGATTCCCGGAACTCCCGCGGGACCATCCGGTCGGCACCGAGCACGCTGAAATACTTCGAGATCAGCGGATGCTGCGCTACTTCCCTTCGGATCGCCAGCGCGATTTCGATCGACCGCATGACCAGTTCGTAGCCTTCCAGCTCCATCTGCCGGCGCGCGACGTCCAGCGAGCCGATAATCTGCGCGTTGGGCGAGGTCGAGGCATGGATGAACACTGCCTCGCGGAAGGCCGAGACATGACGGTTGTAGTCCTCGTCGCGGACGGCAACGATCGAACCTTGCCGCAGGCTCGACATCGATTTGTGTACGGAATCCGTTTCATAGACACGTATGCGGATCTTGCGGGGGTCGGGCACGAGCCTGCGGTCGAGCAGGCCGGGATCTTTCGGATCCAGGTCCTCGCCCAATTCCTGGGCCTGCGCCTCCCAGGCTTTCAGCGCGGCGGGATCGTCGCGCCACTGTTCCAGCGCCGCGGCAGCGCCCATGGCCGTACGCGGTCTCAGGAAAGGCGACCAGCGGGCGAAGCCGAACCAGGCTTCGTCCCACAGGAAGATCAGGTCCGGCTTGATGGCCAGGCACTCCTCCATCACCCGGCGGGTGTTGTAAATATGGCCATCGAAGGTGCAGTTGGTCAGCGTGATCATCGCCACCCGGTCGAGCCGGCCGGCCGCCTTCAAATCCAGCAGTGCCTGCTTGATGGTGCGCAGCGGCACCGCGCCGTACATCGAGTACTCCATCATCGGGAAGGCCTCGACATAGAACGGCTGCGCGCCGGATAGGACCATGCCGTAGTGATGCGATTTGTGGCAGTTGCGGTCGACGATGACGATGTCGCCCGGCCGGGTCACCGCCTGGTAGACCATCTTGTTCGAAGTCGACGTGCCGTTGGTCACGAAGAACACATGGTCCGCGCCCACCGCGCGCGCGAACTTTTCCTGGGCGAGCTTGATGTTGCCGGTGGGCTCGAGCATGCTGTCCAGGCCTCCCGTCGTGGCGGATGTCTCCGCCAGGAATAGGTTCAAGCCATAGAACTCGCCGAAATCCCGGATCCAGTTGGACTTGATGATGGACTTTCCGCGCGCGATCGGCAGCGCATGGAAGGTGCCGATGGGCCGCATCGCGTAACGCTTCAGGTTGTCGAAGTGCGGCGTGGCGTAGCGCTCGAGTATCCCTTCCAGGATATTCAGATGCAGCTCCATGGGTTCTTCGACCTCGTAGAACACCCTGCGGATCATCGATGCGGCCCGATCGCCGGCCAGCTGTTCGACCTTTCTGTCGGTCAACAGATAGATATCCAGTTCCGGACGCATACCCTTGAGCAACCGGGCCAGCCTGACACCGACCTCCTGCGGCGCGGTCGAAGACGTGTCCAGATGCTTGTAGACATCCAGGAAGTCCCGCAGCAAAGGCACGTCATGCTGGGACGGGACCGGTATGCCATCGTAGATGACCACCGCCTCGATCTTGCCATTCAGGACAGCGGCCAGGCAGGCATCCTCCAGGCTGCCCACCATGACCGGCTCGTAGATCATGGCGTCGTCGGGCCGCCGCAAATGACGGATTTCCTGTGCCAGCATGGCAAGCCGGGCAGCCGGCGCCGGCGTCACGAACATCGTTTCGAAGTACGGACGCCGCGGGCCGCCCCCGCCCAGGCCCGGCGGCATGCGATCAGGGACGTCTTCGGGCGTTTCCTCCGCGGCTTCCCATTCGCCGCTGTCGTAGCGATACCTTCCCGACAACAAGGCATTGCTCATCCTCAGGATCAGCCGCGCGGCCGCCATCGCATCGCCTTCGCTTATCCGTTCATCCAGTATGCGGAGCAAGTGCGCGCCCGGATAGGCGAAATAGCTTTCCATGGGACGCACGGCGGCCAGCGCTTCCTGTACTGGCGTGCTGTCCTGCCGCTTGCCCGCCCGAAGTTCCGCCGCCCAGACCTGGACCTTGGCATTCAGGTCCCGCCAACGGTCCATCCGCGCGGCGGAATTCGCAAACAGGTGGTCCAGTCGTTGGGTCTCTGTCGCTTTATCTTTCATGGAATGTCTCCTGCACTTCCGGAGCTCCGGATACACATCCCCGGAGGCTCTACAAGAACTTCCCGCAAATAGGAACCATGTCTTGCCGCCGCATACGAGCTGACTGGCGCCACGACATGACGCCAGCACAAGCCGCCAACGCCCCGGACGCGCGCCGGCGTGGGCGCGATGGGGTCGGGATCATCCAGGGGATTGCGCTTTGGGAGGCGAGAACGGCGGCCACGCCCTCTTCGCTAAAAGATGCGAGGCGTGCCGTCTCGCACAATGCCGGCGATACCCCCCGAGGGAGAGGTATCCGGAGGACTCGCATGGGCATGTCCACCTCGCTTCGGGAGGCGCTGCGTTATGCGGCGATAGCCGGCCAATGATCGGGTCGGCGCCTGACATCGTATGTCCACGATACGCTCATCGTCCCCGAAATTGAACGGCGGCGCGGGGTCTACGTCGCACATCGGTAGGCGGAAGAATGACCGGCGCCGGACGGGCTCGCGGCCTCACATCCGAAGGCTGCCATCCCGATGGCGCTGTCGCGCCGCCCGACCTCGTTACCGCCCGCTCTTGGGAAAGAGCGCGATAAAGTCCAGCAGCTTCTCGCCCAGCAGATTCACGTGGCCGCGCATCGCGTCCGCGGCAGCTTCTTCGTTGCCGGTGGCGATGGCGCGCAGGACGTCGTCGTGCTCGGTCAGGGTGGCAGCGCGGCGGCTGGGCTTCTGGGTGACGAGACGGCGATAGGCGCCTATGCGATTGCGCAGGGCGCGCGTTTGCTCGGCAAGGAACTCGTTTTGCGAGGCTTCGTAGATGGTCTCGTGGAAGCGCCGGTTGACTTCGTAGAAATCCGCTACCCGGTCGGTCTTCGCCAATTCGATCAATTCATCATGCAGCGCGCTCAGGGCCGCCAGTTGCGACGCCGAGATCCGGCGCGCGGCCATGCGGGCGCACAAGGCTTCCAGTTCGGCCATGACCTGGAACATTTCGATCAGGCGCGACGCGGGCAGCTCGACGACGACGGCGGGCTGACGGGGGCGTATCTGTATCAAGCCCGCGGAGGCCAGATGCCGCAGGGCCTCGCGCACCGGCGTGCGGGACACGCGGAAGCGGGCCGCGAGTTCCACCTCGTCGAGCCGCGCGCCGGGCGCCAAATGACCGGAGAAGATCTCGCTTTCCAGTATCCGTTGAATACGCACCGACCGGCTGGCCGGCGCGTCATTCTCGGCGGCCTGGGCCGCTTCCTGATCCAGGAGTGCTGAGTTCACTGAAGATCCTTCGCTCTTAGGGCCGATGGCCGCCGCGGCCCGCGCCTGCGGCCGCCCCTGATTCTGTCGATCGACAGTCGTTCGACCGGCGCCAGCCGACCGGAACACGTCGACCTGTACTCGCCACCGCGCCATTATAGCCACTCTTGCATACAACAACCACCATCATGTATGCACGATATCGTGGCGTTCATGAACCATGTTGTGCACTGCTTTGAAGCACGAAAAGCCGCTCAACTCCCCGTACCTAAACAAAAAACTGGCATGGATGTTGCATTGCCAAGGATACGGCGGCGCAAAGATCGTTCCCCCGCCGAACCGGAATTTGCAGTGCTGGCTCTACTTAATGTATGCAAGCCAGCATCCACACACAGACACCCAAGCGGACAGGAAGGACAGATGGAACTGGGCTTGAAAGGGAAATCGGCGCTGGTCACCGGCGGCTCCAAGGGCATCGGCCTGGCTACCGCGCAAAGCTTCGCTCGCGAGGGCGTCGCCACCCTGCATCTGGCCGCCCGCTCGGAAGAAGGCCTGGCGGCGGCGCGCGCGGCGCTGACGGACGCCTATGACGTGACCGTCCACATCCACCCGATGGATCTGGCGGTGAACGAAAACGCCCTGGCGCTGGCGCAGCGCTGCGCCGAGGTCGACATCCTGGTGAACAACGCCGCCGATTCCGCGGCGGGCCCGCTGCACAAGCTGTCGGACCAGATCTGGCGCGACAGCCTGGACATGAAGATCTTTTCCTACGTGACGCTGTCGCGCGAGCTCTATGCGCACATGAAGCGTCGCGGCGGCGGGGTGATCGTCAATGACATCGGCAATTCCGGCGAGAACCCGGACGCGGACTACATCGTCGGCACCACCGGCAACGCCGCGATGATGGCTTTTACCCGCGCGCTGGGGGGACGCAGCCTGGACGACGGGATACGCGTCGTGGGGGTGAACCCCGGCCCCGTCGCCACGGATCGCATGGTCAAGCTGATGAAGCGGCGGGCCCTGGACTGGTACGACGACGAAAGCCGATGGGAAGAACTCTTCGACAAGTACCCGGGCAAGCGTCCGGCGTCGGCCGAAGAGGTTGGCGACCTTATCGTCTGGCTCGCCTCGGAGCGCGCCGGCTACATCACCGGCACCATCGTGACCATCGACGGTGGCATCGCATCGCGCCGCTCCATCATCTGAGGAGAACGGGCCATGCGCAGCTTCGAGCTGAGAAACGCCTATTTCGATCGTCTCTGCAACACGCCGGGCCTAATGTGGCTGGGGCAGAACACCAACCATTTCGAGCCGCACCCGGCCGTGCTGCGGGCGGTGATGGACGCGCTGACGCGCGGCGATTACCACGCCTATGCGCCGCCGGCGGGCTTCGAAACGCTGCGCCGCCTGATCGTCCAGGACGCGGGCGTGCCGGACGCCTGCGCTTTCGTCACGGACGGAGCCGTCCAGGCCCTGTACAGCGTATGCCGCCACGTATGCCGGCCGGGCAAGGATTTCGTCACCACGGACCCCAGCTGGGCCTGGCCCATGCACTTCGCCCGGCAGGCCGGCGCGCGCGTCGTTGAACTGCCTATCTACGACGCCAGCCAGCACTACAAGCTGACGCCCGCGCAGCTGCGCGAGGCGGTAGGCCCGGATACCGCCGCGATCTATCTGGTCGATCCCAACAACCCGCTGGGCACCTGCCATACCGAGGACGAGATCCGCGAGATTGCCGAGATCGCGCGCTCGGTCGACGCCTACCTGATCCACGACGCCACGTATTTCCACTTCGCCGACGCGCATACGCCGGCGTATCGCTTCTACCCCGAGAAGACCGTCATGACCTACAGCTTCTCGAAGTGGCTGGGCCTGGCGGGCATGCGGCTGGGAGCGGTGATTTCCAATCCCGACATCATCGAACAGCTTGCGAGCGCGCCGCCCAACAACCTGGGCAGCAATGTGCTGTCGCAGCGCGCCGCGATCGCGGGCCTTGAAACCAAGGCCGAATGGTTTCCCGAGGTGCAGCGCCGGCAACGGCGCAACCAGGCCGCCGTCGCGCGGGCCGCGGCCGCCATCCCGGGCCTGCACCTGCCCGTCTATCCGTCGCAGGCCAACCTGGTGGTGATGGAAACGGTGGACGCCGGCATCCGGCCCGAAGCATTGGTGGCCGCCTTCCAGACGCAGGGCGTCATGATCCGCCAGGGCACCTACCACACCAAGCGCTTCGGCGACCGCTTCGTCAAGATCAGCCTGACCGTGCCGGAGGCCTGGGCCGACCGCTTCTGCGAGCTCTTGCCCGAGATGGTCGAACAGGCCCGCCGGCAGCCCCACGCAACCGATCTTTTCTAGGAACCCAGGCATGCCCACCATTACCACGCGCGACGGCTACAAGCTGCACTACGAAGAAGCGGGCAGCGGCACGCCCATCCTGTTCGTCCACGAGTTCGGCGGCGACTGGCGCAGCTGGGAGCAGCAGATGCGCTATTTTTCGCGCCGTTATCGCTGCATTACCTACAGCGCCCGCGGCTACGCGCCGTCGGACGTGCCCGCGTCGGTGGACAGCTATTCCCAGGAGATCGCCGTCAACGACATGGTGGATGTGATGGATGGCCTGGGCCTGGAGAAGGTCCATGCCGTCGGGCTGTCCATGGGCGGCTTCGCGGTCCTGCATTTCGGCCTGCGCCATCCCGACCGCGCCTTATCGCTGGTGGTGGCCGGCGCCGGCTACGGCGCGGAAAAGCAATACGAAGAGTACTTCCGCCAGGTGTCCTGCGATGTCGCCGACAAGTTCGAGCAACTGGGCTCCGCCGTGTTCGCCGGGACCTATGCCGAGGCCGCCTCGCGCATCATTTTCCAGCTGAAGGATCCGCGCGGGTGGCAGGAATTCGCGCGCCAGCTGGCCGAGCACGACGCCACGGGATCCGCGAACACGATGCGCGGCGTACAGGCGCGCCGTCCTTCGATCTACGACCTGGAGGCCGGGCTGAAGCAAATGACGCTGCCCACCCTGGTGATCGTGGGCGACGAAGACGACCACTGCCTGCAGCCGGGCATCTTCATGAAGAAAACCATACCGGCCTGCGGACTGCTGGTCCTGCCCAAGGCGGGCCACACGCTGAATCTCGAAGAACCGGCCCTGTTCAATCAGTTCGTCGCCGACTTCCTCGCCACCGCCGAGCAAGGCAAATGGCTGCCCCGCGACCCGCGCTCCGCGCCCGCGCAGATCATGAAGACGTCCTGACATGACGATCCGCACGCGACCGCCATCCGCCTGGATCGATCCGGGGAGGCTGATGAGCCGCCTGGACGCGCTCGCGCGTATCGGCGCCACCGCCGCGGGCGGCGTCAATCGGCAGGCGCTGTCGCCCGAGGATGCGCAGGCCCAGTCCCTGATGGCGGACTGGGGCGCCGCGCTGGGGCTGCAGGCCAGCCGCGACGCGGTGGGCAACTTCTTCCTGCGCTGGCCGGGCAGCGAAGCCGGACTGGCCCCGCTGCTTGCCGGATCCCATCTGGACAGCCAGCCCACCGGAGGCCGCTATGACGGCGTCTATGGCGTCGTCGCGGCGCTGGAGGCGGTGCAGGCGCTGCAGGCCTCGGGCCTGCGGCCGCGCCGCGCCATCGATGTGGTGGCCTGGATGAACGAAGAAGGCTCGCGCTTCGCGCCCGGCATGATGGGTTCGGCCGTCTTCGCCGGACAGCGAACCCTGGACGAGACCCGCGCGGCGCGCGACGCCGACGGCATCTCGGTGGGCGAAGCCCTGGACGCCGCGTCGGGATTGCTGGGCCACCTGCCGCACCGGCCCTTGGGCGGCGCGGTGCATGCCTACATCGAAGCGCATATCGAGCAAGGGCCCGTCCTGGAGCGCGAGGGCCTGCCCATCGGCGTGGTCAGCGGCATCCAGGGCAAGCACACGTTCCGCGTTTGCGTGCAGGGCGAAGCCGCGCACGCCGGCACGTCGACCCGTGCCGAACGCAAGGACGCGCTGCTGGCCGCCACCGCCATGGTGCAGGCACTGGCGGCGGCGCTGCACGATCGCCAGGACATCGTGAAGTTCACGGTGGGCCGTTTCGACGTCCAGCCCAGCGCGCCATCGGTCGTGGCCAGCGGGGTCGTGTTTTCCATAGACCTGCGCCACCCCGACAGCGACGAGCTGTCGCGCCTGTCGGCCCTGGTCGCGCCAATCTGCGAAGCACACGCCGGCCCCTGCGCCGTGCAGGTGCAGCGCCTGTCGGCCGCGGATTCGCTGGTCTTTCCGGAGACCCTGCGCGCGCGGATCCGCACGACGGCCGACGCGCTGGCGCTGCCGCACCGCGACCTGATTTCGGCCGCGGGCCATGACGCGCGCTACCTGCATGCCATCTGCCCGTCGGCCATGATTTTCGTGCCGTGCCGCGAAGGCATCACCCATAACGAAACCGAGTACGCCAAGCCCGAGGACCTGCATGCCGGCGCGCGGGTGCTGGCCGACGTACTCGCGGACCTTGCAACAGAGGAAGCGCCATGACCATCGCCATCCGATCCGCCTTGCAGGCGTCTCCCCCCGTGCCGGACGGGGCCGCCGCACCGCACGCGCAGACCGATCCGGCGCGGGCGGCCGTCGCGCCAGGACGCGCGGCCGCGCAACCGTTGCTGGCGCTCTCCGGGATATCCAAGACCTTCGGCGCGGTCCAGGCCCTGAGCCAGCTGGAAGTGGACATCGCTCCGGGCGAATTCGTGACCGTCGTGGGCCCCAGCGGCTGCGGTAAGAGCACCCTGTTCAACATCGTCGCCGGGCTGGAAGAACCCGATGCGGGCGGCCGCGTGGAATTCCTGGGCAAACCGTGCCGCGCGCGCGATCTGCTGGGCAAGGTGTCGTTCATGCCGCAGCGCGACCTGCTGCTGCCCTGGCGCAGCGTCATCGACAACGCCATCCTGGCCGTGGAGCTGGAAGGCGTGCGCCGCGCCGACGCCCGCCGCGACGCGCTGGAAATGCTGCCGGAGTTCGGCTTGGCCGGCTTCGAAAAGCAGTACCCGCACGAACTGTCCGGCGGCATGCGGCAGCGCGTCGCGCTGATGCGCACATTCATGTTCAAGCGCGACCTGATGCTGCTGGACGAGCCCTTCGGGGCCCTGGACGCGCTGACGCGCAGCATGATGCAGCGCTGGCTGCTGGATGTCTGGCAGAAGCACCGCCGTACCATCCTGTTCATCACCCACGACGTCGACGAGGCCCTGTTCCTGGGCGATCGCGTACTGGTCATGACGGCACGACCCGGCCGTGTGAAGCTGGAGCAGAAGGTCTCCCTGCCGCGCCCGCGCCTGCCCGATATCGTCACCTCGCCCGAATTCATCGAACTCAAGCGCACGCTGCTGGCTGCCATCGAGGAAGAAAGCATGAAATCATTCACCGCGGCCGGAACGGCCCAGGGACAGGCATGAGCGGCGGCCGCGCTACGGATAGCGCCGCGCCGCCCTGCCCCGCCGGCATGCCCGCCGCGGAATGGGAAGCCCGCGTGGCGCTGGCCGCCTGCTACAGGCTGGTCGCCGCCTTGAAGATCGACGACCTGATCTACAACCACATCAGCCTGCGGCTGCCCGGTCCGGGCGACCGCTTCCTGATCAACCCCTATGGCATGCTGTTCGAAGAAATCACCGCTTCCAGCCTGGTGCTGATCGATACGCAGGGCCGCAAGCTTGGCGATTCGCCGCACGAGGTCAACGTGGCCGCCTTCGTGATCCACGGCGCCATCCACCAGGCCCGCCATGATGCGATGTGCGTGCTGCACACGCATTCGGATGCCAGCGTGGCGGTATCGGCCCAGCGCGACGGACTGCTGCCCTTGTCGCAGTTCGCCATGCGCTTCTACGGCCACCAGGCCTTCCATGACTATGAAGGCGTGGCCATCGACCTGGACGAACGGCAGCGGCTGGTGGCCGACCTGGGCGGACACCCCGTCATGCTGATGCGCAACCATGGCCTGCTGACGCTCGGGCGCACGCCCGGCGAAGCCTTCATGCTGCTGTACTACTTCGAACGCGCCGCGCGCATCCAGCTCGCCATGCAGGCCGCGGTGGCGGGCGGCGCGGGGCCCATCGTCGTGCCGGACCACGACGTGTGCGAAAAAGCCGCGCGCCAGTTCTGGCGCAACGAAGGCGACATCCTGGTGGCCGGCGAACGGGAATGGCCGGCGCTGGTGCGGCAACTGGACCGCAACGATCCCTCATACAAGCGATAGCAGTTCTTTTCTGATGCGGCCGGGACGCCCCGGCCACTACTGGAGGCCCATGATGCTACAGACGCGCCCACTGCATGCTGGATTTGGAATCGAAGTGCTGGGACTGGACCTGTCCACGCCGGACAGCGACGCCGCCGTGGACGAGCTGGTGCGGCAAGTGGACCGCCACTCCCTGATCCTGGTGCGCGGGCAGGCGCTGAGCAACCAGCGCCACGTCGACATCAGCCGCCGCTTCGGCGACCTGATGACCCACGTGCTTAAGCAGTTTCTTACCACCGGGTTGCCCGAGATCTATGTCCTGTCCAACGTGACCGAACAGGGCAAGCCCATCGGCAACCACAAGGAAGGCTGGAACTGGCATTCCGATCTGTCCTATGTGGCCGAACCCAGCATGGGCTCGCTGCTCTACGCCGTCGAAGTCCCGCCCGAAGGCGCGGACACGCTTTTCGCCAGCATGCACCTGGCCTACGAGGCGCTTCCCGCCGGGATACAGGCGCGCATACGCCACCTGACCGCCACGCATTCCTACGCCGGCTACTACGGCAAGGCTTTCGCCGACCGCACGCCCCTGAGCGAGGAACAGAAGGCGCGCACGCCCGACGTCGTGCATCCGGTGGTGCGCACGCACCCCGTGACGGGCCGCCTGTCCTTGTACGTCGGCCAGGACATCGTCAAGCAGATCAACGACCTGCCCGAAGAGGAAGCCGAGGCCCTGCTCGCGGAGCTTAACCGGCATGCCATCTCCGAAGAATTCACGTATCGGCACAAGTGGCAACAGGGCGACCTGATCATCTGGGACAACCGCTGCACCATGCACTGCGCCACGCCTTACGAAGATACCCGGTACCGACGCATCATGCACCGGACAACGGTCGCGGGCACGCGGCCTTTTTGAACGCAAGGGGATAAAACGATGAAGACCAAGCGCTTGTTTACCCTGTTGGCATGGGCGGCCACGTTCGGGCTGGCCGCGCCCGCCCTGGCCGCGCCGGCCGCCAAGGAACCCGTCAAGGCGACGCTGCGGCTGAAGTGGCTGCCGCAGACGCAGTTCGCCGGCTTCTACTACGCGCTCGCCAAGGGCTACTACAAGGAAGAAGGCATCGATCTGACCATCAATCCCGGCGGTCCGAACCTGCTGACGGAAAATCTGGTGGCCACCGGCGCCGACACCTTCGGCCTGTCGGGCGGCACCGACAGCGTCATGGCCGCGATCGACAAGGGCATGCCCATTGTCGCCGTGGGCGTGTCGCACCAGATCACGCCCTTCGTGTTCGTCACGAAAAAGGACGGCCCGAAGACATTGAAAGAGTTCGAGGGCAAGAAGGTCACCGCCTGGTTCACCGGCGCCCAATACGTGCTATTCGGGATGCTGGCCAACCAGGGCGTCGATCGCAGCAAGGTCGATATTCAGCCGCAGCAGGTCAGCGTGACGCCTTTCGTCAACGGGGATGTCGATGTGGTGACCGCCACCTGGTACAACGAGCTCTATACGATTCGCCAGCGCGTGGGCGAGCAGAACCTGCGCATGTTCAAGGCCGAAGACTACGGCATCACCTTTCCTCGCGATACGCTGATCGTGTCCACCAAGACGGCGCAGGAGCAGCCTGAACTGGTCAAGGCCTTCCTGCGAGCCTCCATCCGCGGCTGGCGCGAGGCCATGGCCCATCCGAAAGACGCGGTCGATATCGTCATGAAGGTCGCGCCCACGCTGGACCGGGCACACCAGGAATTCATGCTGACCGAGGCCTACCGTCTGATGACGGCGGGCAAGGCGAAGACCGAAGGCCTGTTCTGGATCGATCCGGCGGCGATGCAGAAGGCAGAGGAGTTCCTGCTCACCAACAAGGTGATCAGCAAGCCGGTTGACGTCTCCAAGGCCTTCGATAGCCGCTTCCTGCAGGCCATCCCGGTGGCGGAGCGGCGTCCATGAAGACGGGCCAGCCGCGCGCCGGCTCGGCGGCGGCCGTGCTGCTGCGCGGCGCCGCCGGCATCGTGGCCGTCGGCGTGCTGTGGGAGCTGGTCGTGCGCGTGGGCGGCATCAAGCCCTACTACCTGCCCAGCCTGTCGTCCATCCTGCAGGCCATCGCCGCCTTGCCCGCGACCTATGCCGGCAGCTTCCTGCGCACCTTGTCCGAAACCGTGCTGGGCTATGCCGCCGGCGCGGTCGTCGGCGTGGTCAATGGCGTGATCTTCCATCGCGTGCGGCTGCTGCGCGAGCTGGTATTCCCGCTCTTCATCATCTCGCAAACCATCCCCGTGATCGCCTTCGGCGCGGTGGTCGTGCTGTGGTTCGGCAACACCATCCTGGCCAAGGCCTTGATCGCCTTCTACCTGACTTTCTTCCCGGTCACGGTGAACACCCTGCAGGGACTGGAGGCTGTGGACCGGCGCCAGCTGGATCTGCTGCGCAGCTTCGGCGCCACGCCGCTGCAGTTGCTGCTGCGCCTGCAACTGCCCGCCGCGCTACCGCAGATCTTCGTCGCGCTGCGGCTGGCGTGCACGCTCAGCCTGCTCGGCGCCATCGCGGGCGAATGGTTCGGCGACACCACGGGGCTGGGCGTGCTGCTGCTGCAAGCCATGTACAACGAGCAGTTCGTCGCGTTGTGGGCGGCCATCCTGATGGCCGGCATACTGGGCACGTCCTTCTATGGGCTGGTGGCCTGGGCCGAGCATAAAGTGGTCTTCTGGAGGGCCGAGCTATGACTATCAGATTGCCCAGGCCGACGCGCGCGGCCCGGCGCGCCGTGCTGGGACTGGCGGGACTGGCCGTGCTGTGGGAGCTGTGCGCACGCCTGCTGAACCTGCCGGAATACGTGCTTCCCCGCTTCAGCCGCATTCTTGCCGCCGTCGCGGACCAGCACGCCCTATTGCTGGCCGCGGCTCGCATGACGGTGATGGAAGCCGTTTGCGGTTTCCTGCTCGGGGCTGCCGCGGGCATCCTGCTGGCCATCATCCTGACCATGCTCCCGCGCGCGCGCGGCGTCGTGCTGCCCATCGCCACCGCGCTGAACTCGGTACCGGTGGTGGCCTATGCGCCGCTGATCCTGCTCTGGTTCGGCATGGGCCCGGAATCGAAGATCGTCATGGTGGCCCTGGCGGTGGGCTTCACGGTGTTCCTGCATGCCCTGGCGGGACTGGACCGTGTGGACCAGCGCGCGGTGGACCTGATGCGCAGCTTCGGCGCCGACCGCGCGGCGATCCTGTGGCGGCTGCGGCTGCCGGCCGCCATACCGTTGACCGCCGCCGGCATGCGCGTGTCCACGGTGCGGGCCATGATCGTGGCCATCGTCACCGAGATGCTGGGCGCCACCGGAGGACTGGGATGGACCATATTCCAGGCCGTCCTGCAGATCGATTTCGTCCAGGTGTGGTCGGCCATCTTCGTCGCCTCGGCGGCCAGCCTGCTGTTCTTCGGTATCGTCAATCTGCTGGAGAAACGCTACATCTTCTGGAAGTAGTCCTGGCCTCGATGGCTTGCTTGCCGCCCGCCCGCGCCGGCGGGACCGGATGGCTACCTATGGCGGAATCACCTGGGGCGCCGATCCTCCACCCGGCCCCCGATTGACCCAAATCAAGAATGGCCGTGGTCGAAAGCGCGAGATTACGGCCATGGCATCCGCCATGACGACCGTGACAGGAGCAAGCGATGCTGGACACCGAACTACGCAGGCACGTCCTGGATGAACTGGACTTCGACCCCAGCCTGGACGCCCGCAACATCGGCGTGACGGTCCAGAATGCCATCGTGACCCTTGCCGGCCATGTGGGCTCGTATGCGGAGAAATACAACGCCGAGCGCGCCACCCAGCGGGTCAAGGGCGTGCGCGGCATCGTCGAGGAAATCGCCGTCCGCGTCCCCTCGTCGGCCCTGACCGACGACGGCAAACTGGCCAAGCGGGCGGCCGATGTCATCGCCTGGGACGCCAGCCTGCCGCCCGACGCGGTCAAGGTCAAGGTGCAGAACGGCTGGGTGACCTTGTCCGGCACGGTGGATTGGCAATACCAGCGCACCGCCTGCGAAAGCGCCGTTCGCCGTCTTTCCGGCGTGGTCGGCGTGGCCAACCTCATCGCGATCAAGCCGCATCTGTCGGCGGTCGACGTCAAGGCGAGCATCGACCGTGCGCTGCAGCGCAGCGCCGAAATCGAATCCCGCAATATCACCCTCAATGTGTCGGGCGGCGCGGTCACCCTGCAAGGGGGCGTGCAGAGCTGGCATGAGCGCGACGCCGCGCAACGCGCCGCCTGGTCGGTGCCGGGCGTGACGTCGGTGGTAAACCGGCTGGTCGTGGGCTGACTGTCTGGAGGTTTCTGCCCAATGAATTTCGTCCACCCGCAACTCCGGAGATCGAGAATGTGGAAAATCGCCATTCCCAAGCACGCATGGCTGGCGCTGTGCGATGGCGCGCGAGGACTGATCCTGCGCAACGACGGGGACGCCGCGAACCTGTGCCTGCGCACCGTCGCCGCCTACGAGCGCAGCGCCGCGTCCACCCATGAACTTGGCACGGACCGGCCGGGCCGCGTGACCGCCTCGCTGGGCTTCCCGCGCAGCGCGGTAGAGTCCCCCGACCTTCACGACCGTACGGAAGAGGAGTTCGTGGCGCGCTTCGTCCACGAGCTGGATTGCCACGTCAGGAACGACCCGCACGGCCGGCTGATTATCGCCGCGCCGCCGCGCGTCCTGGGACGCGTGCGAAAGATCCTGAATCCGGAATTGCGAGACAGATTGTTCGCCGAGATCCCGAAGGATCTCACCGCGAATACCGTGGCGGAGATCCAGGGCAGGCTATCGGCCTGACGGTATCCCTACCCGTCTCGCCGTTTTCTTGATGCCGGCAACGAAGCCGGATGCCTGCACGATGCGACTTCGTAGCGGTCCATCAGGGGCGGCAGCGGTGCTTGTAGAGGATCGTGCCCATGAAGCTATGGGCCGGGTAGCCCAGCCGCCGGACGGAACGCCGCGCGTGCGGACGGTGCACGGCGCAGGACGGCATGGTCCTCTTCGGTCAAACTGACGGGAACACCGCGGCGTATGAGGGCGGCGAAGTCCTCGTCGGGCGCCATCACGGTCAGGCAGTACAGCTTGCCGCTGCCCGTGTTTTCCACCGCGTGATGAGCCCCTGGCCTGACCAGCATGGCGTCGCCCTGGCGCAAATCGAGCACGGCGCCGTCCGCATAGGCCCGCCCTTCGCCGGCAAGGATGAAAAACATCTCATGCGCGCGCGCATGCACGTTCGGCGGGGTACGGCCACCGGGTTCGAAGATCTCCACCACGGCGACCAGGTCGCAGCCCTCGCCTTCGCCATCGAAGATGAGGGCGAAGTAGTTGGTGTCCCCGGCCGAGATGCGATAAGCCGGACATTGGTCCATGGTTTTTCTGATGGCCTTGGGAATCACGATGGCTATCCTTGAAGCAGGTCGGTGCTCGTGGCGGTGAAACCGAAGCACTGGCGCACGTTGTAGCGGGTGGCTTGCAGGCAGAAATCCGGCGACGTCGTCGCGCAGCAATCGTCCAGGTAGACGCAGTCGTAGCCCAGGCTGTTGGCGTCGATCAACGTCGCCAGCACGCATTGATCGGCATTGACGCCGGCAAAGAACAAGGTCGTGACGCCCAGATTGCGCAGGATGGCGTCAAGCGGCGTGTCCCAGAATCCGCTCATGCGGTATTTGTCGACGCGTATGTCCGACGTTTCGACGCGCAGTTCTTCCACGACATTGGCGGCCCACGATCCCGCCTCCAGCACGCGATCGGGCCGCGACGGCAGCGGATCGCCCAGGCCTGTGCCCTGGCCCGAAGGCTTGTAGACGTGAACGACGGACGGGCTCAGGTTCATGAGGTCGGGACGATTGCCCCAGTTGACCCACAGCACCGACATGCCCGCGCGCCGCGCGCGCGGCAGCAAGGCGGCCAGCGGCGCGATAGGCTGGCGAGCCGGCGTGACATCGACGCCGACCACCGCGCCCAGCCAGCCTTGCGGATGACAGAAGTCGTTCTGCATGTCGATCACGACCAGCGCGCTGCGCGCGAGATCCACGGTCAGGGATTGCGGCTGGGCAGGCAAGCGCACGGGTCTGGCGGGCCGCGGTTCGCGTACCAGGCTGGCGTGCGTCGCCGACACGCGCCATTGGTTGCCGCGGGCGCTGCCCAGGGCGATCAGATCATCGTGCGACGTCATGGCATGCTCCTGATCGCATCGAGCGGATAGGCGTGGACTTCGGCGATCAACTCGGCCAGGCCCGACGCGGCATGCTCGACGATCGCGGCGCCGCGTCCGGCATCCGCATCCAGCGCATTGCCGCTCGCGCCGCCGGGATGCAGGTCCTGAGCCTGCCAACCGAAGCCGACCTTGCCTTCGGCGCGCAGATGCTTGTACCGCTGTTCGATGGCGACGCTGGCGGGCGTGAAATCACCCGCCAGCTCCATGCGCACCAGGTCCGGCCGCAACGCCAGCATCATCGAGGTTTCCTTGCCGCCCCCATGGATGCCATGGATGCGCTCGGTCTCGCTGAAGGCATCGCGATCCGGCCAGCCGAAGCTCCAGGTCGCGGCGCACACCACGAACATGCCCAGGCGCACGCGCAGATCGCGCGCGACGATATCCATGATCTGCGGCTGGCCACCGTGGGAGTTGAACAGCACCAGTTTGCGCAGGCCCGCCCGGTGCACGCTTTCGCCGATATCGGTCAGCAGCGCGATCAGCGTTTCCGCGCGCAGGGTCAGCGTGCCCGGGAACGCCTGGTGTTCATTCGATTTGCCGATGGCCTGCATGGGCAGGAAAACAGCAGGAACCTCTGGCGCCACCAAAGACATGGCGCGCTCCACCACGCCGGCGTTCAGGCAGGCGTCCACGTAGACAGGCAGGTGAGGACCATGCTGCTCGATCGCCGCGACCGGCAGGATGGCTACCGTGTCCGCCGGCAGGCGAGAAAACTGGGGAGACGTCATTTCCACCCAGAGCCGGCTGGGCACGGAGCAGGTCGATGGCGTGGCCGTCATGGCGCACTCCTTGCATCGAGGGGGGTGCCCAGCATCAGCCGGACTTCGGATTGCCTGCCAGGCCCATAGTGGACCGACAGCGTGGTGATGGGCATCCGCACGGCCGGCACCGATGCCGGGTCGGCGCCGGTGCCAGGATTCACCGCATAGGCCGGATACGCCGACGCGGCCACCGCCACGCGCAGCGACTCTCCCTTCTGCAGGGTCACACAGGCCGCATGCATCGCCACGTTCACCGGCGCGTCCGGCCGCCACTCCCGCACACGCGCATAGCCATCGGCGATCACTTGCGATCGGCCGTCCGGCTGGATCCGGTTCAAGCTGCACGACACGTCGAAGTCGGCCTGGTCGCAGCTCAGGTACAGAACGGCCGAGACCTTCCCCGCCACGTCCAACGGCGCATCCAGCGGGGCGGAATCGAAGGTCATGACGTCCGGACGCTGATCCACCGCCTGCCGGTCCACCGGACCCGGCGGCGTGCCGTAGGGTCCGCCGGCGGAAGGCGCGGGGCGCCACGGATCGTTGACGACGCTGTCATGGCCTGGCGTTTCCGGCCATGGTTCGCCGTCGGGCAGCAAGCGGCCATCGCCCACGCGCAACGCCGCCAGGCCGTTGCCGGCCAGCGCCCAGCGCGACACGCGATCCGGCCAGCGGTCGAAAACGCGCCAGCACTTACGCCCCAGATCGAAGGACCGTATCGGGGGCTCGACGTCGATCCCGTTGTCGATGTCCTTGAGCCACCGGTCGAACCAGCGCACCTGCCGTGCGTCGATATCGGTTTCGGCATCCGGGCCGTAGTCCACGCCGGCCGTCTTGCGCGCCCAGGGAAAGTGCGCCCACGGGCCGATATCCATACGCATGGGCCCGGCGCCGAGCGCGCTCAGGTCGCGGTACGCCTGCAGCACGGTCTCGTTGTAGGGGTCATGCCACCCACCGATGAAGAAGGTGGGTATCCGCCGCGCCGCGATCTCGGCTGCGTGCGCGGCAGCGGAAATGCGTTGCCAGTACGGATCGTCGGCCGGCGTCTCCAGCCATCGCGCGTAGTGGGTAAGATCCGCATGCTGACGCATGTAGCGGGGCCAGGCGGTGACGGCTTCGTTCAAGGGCAAGGCGCGCGCGGCGGCCATCAGTTCGGCATAGGCCTGCGCATCGCCGCGCCGGCGCGCCGTCTCCGACGCCAGTTGCGTGGCCCAGCCCAGGGTGCTCTGCAAGCGCAATGCCCCTTGCTTCCAGGCCCAACCCTCGCGCGAATCCCAGGGCGTCATCGCCGGCGCGATGGCCCGCAGGGCCGGCCCGGCCGCGCTCGCCGCCATCAGCTGGTTGTAGCCCTGATACGAAAAACCATACATGCCCACGCGGCCGTTGCTACCCGGCAGGCCGGCCGCCCAGTCGACCGCATCCGCGCCATCCTGCGCATCGTGTTCGCCGATCAGGAACTCGCCTTCGGAAGTCCCACGGCCACGGATATCCTGCACCACCACGATATAGCCTTGCGACGCGTACCAGGCGGGATGCGCGTAGCAGATCGCGCAGGCGATGCGTCGGCCATAGGCCTGCCGCATCAGCAACACCGGATAAGGCCCTTTGCCTACCGGCCGGTAGACGTCCGCATCCAGGCGTACGCCATCGCGCGTATGCATGGAAAGCGTCTCCGGGGATTGCACCGTCAATCTCGACATGGCTCGCCTCCCCTCAAGCCGAAGGCGCCGCCGCCCGGGCGGTATGCTCTTCCCAACCGCGCAACTTGCCGGGGTTGAGCAGGCCATCGGGATCGATGCGCGCCTTCATGGCCACGATGTCGGGATTCACGCGCCCCTGCTTGCCGTCCTCGACGATGTAGACGTGCGGGTTGTTGATGCCGACGCCATGGTCCCGGTGTATCTGCATGATCTCCTGCAAGCGCTCGTCGGAGCGATAACGGATGATCTGCAGGCCGCTGCAAGTCAGCTGCCCCTCGCGGTTGCGCAGGAACTCCAGGTGCATGAGAACCTCGCCCGCCAGCTTCGACTCCATCTCCAGTGCCTGTTCCACATAGCGGTTCGGATCGAAGGCGCTCTGGATATAGGTCAGGCTCTTGTCGTGCTTGAGGGCATTCAGCGTGGTGTGGTTCCAGGTGAATTCGATCAGGTGGCGCGCGCTGGCTTGCGCTTCCTGGGCCGTCTTTCGATAGGACAACTGCCCGCCGCGCCGCGCCAGGCATTCGAGCATGCCCTGTTCGGACGCCGGGTGCACCAGCAGGATGACGGCGTGGCAGCCTTCGGGCAGGCTGTCCGACAAGGCGTTGAAATACGCCGGGATGGGCGCGCCCAGGAAGCTGATTTCCTTCTTGATCAGGCCAGGCGAACGCGCCACGTCATCGGCGAAGCGCAGGCCGTTTTCGAAATCATCGAATATCGCGATGCATTCCAGCCAATCCTGCGCCGGCGCCAGCGCCACTTCCAGCTCCAGGACGATCCCCGTGGTGCCGTAGGTGTGATGCAGCAGCAGCGCATCGGGGGCGCGCAGCTCCAGCACGCGGGGCTCCGGCTCGATGGTCATCACCCGCACGCCCAGCACATTGCCGATCGCCGCCACCGGCCCATAGGTGATCGAGCCCGCGCCGCCGAACCCACCGCCGTAAAGGCCGCCCAGCGTCGCCGTGCGGTAGGTGGAGGGCAGCCAGCGCAGTTCCTGGCCGTGTTCGCGCGCATAGCGGTCGAAGTCGCCCAACTTCACGCCTGCCTGGGCGCGGCCGACGCCGCCGCGCACCCACAGCGGCTGGCCATAGGCGCTCAGATCCAGCACCACGCCCCCCTGCAGGGGCGTCGACTGGCCGTAGTTGCCCGTACCGCTGCCACGCGGGGTGATGGGCACGCCGGCGCGAGCGCAGGCCGCCACGACCAGACGGATTTCCGCTTCGGTGCGGGGACGCACGACCAGGTCCGCGCGCTTGCCGGCCAGCGTGCGTTTGAGCACGGGGCTGAACCACGCGAAATCGCTGGACAAGCGGTTCACCTTGATCGGCTCGGTGATCCAATCCAGGTCCGGCAACTGCCCGGGCAGCGCCGCGCAGGCCTGCGCGACCGAGTTCGCATCTAGCATGAGAATGACTCCAAATTAAGAGGGGGCCGGCTATTCCTGCTCGTGTTCGCTCGCATGCCAGCTACGCAACGCGCGCCGCGACAGCCAGGACATCAAGGCGAACAGCGCGATGCCGGCAAGGGAAATCAGGAACAGCGCGGCGAACATGCGCGGAATGTCGAGTTGATAGCCGGCTTGCAGAATCTGGTAGGCCAGGCCCGCCCCCATCCCGCCCGTACCGGCCACGAACTCCGCCACTACGGCGCCAATGAGCGCCAGCCCGCTCGATATGCGCAAGCCACCGAAAAAATAGGGCAATGCGCTCGGGATCCGCAGGCGCAGCAGGGTTTGCCGGCGCGTGGCCTGGTTCAGCTTGAAGTAGCTGGCCAAGTCCGGATCGACGCTACGCAGTCCCAGCGTGGTGTTGGAAATAATGGGGAACAGCGCCACCAGCGAAGCGCAGAGCACCATCGACAGCACCGGATCCTTGACCCATATGATGATCAGCGGCGCCACCGCCACGATGGGCGTTACCTGCAACAGCACGACATAAGGGAACAAGGCCGTCTCGATCGCCCTGCTCTGCACGAATACGAACGAGATCAGCACGCCCGCGACCGTGGCGAGCAGGAAAGCCAGCACCGTGACCTTCAAGGTGGACAGCAGGGCCAGGCCCAGCGGCTGCCAGTTGACGTACAGCGTCTGCACCATCAGCGCCGGCGACGGTACCAGGTAGGCGGGCAGCTTCAGGGCCGACACCAAGGCTTGCCATAGGCCGACCAGGACGATGCCCACCATGAGGGGGTAAGCGATATGTTTGCGTGAAGACCGGAACGCGCCGGCGGCAGTACTCATATCCGCTCCTCATGGGCGCCGCTTGCGCGCAGCAGGCTTTCCTGCAGCGTCTTCGCGTAGCGGCTGAACGTGGTGGTGACCATGAACTCGGGTTTGCGGGGGAAAGGCTCATCGATGGCGTGCGTCTCCACGACGCGGCCCGGCCGCGCCGCCATTACCACGACGCGGCTGGAAAGGAACACCGCCTCATGGATCGAATGCGTGACGAACAACACCGTCAGTTTCTTGCGCTGCCAGAGCGCCAGCAGATCGGAATCGAGCTTCATGCGCGTGATCTCGTCCAGCGCACCGAACGGCTCGTCCATCAGGAGCAGGTCGGGATCGGTCGCCAGGGCGCGCGCGATCGACACCCGCATCTGCATGCCGCCGGACAATGCGCGCGGCAAGGCCTGGGCGAAGCCGGACAGGCCGACCAGCTCCAGGGCCTCCGCCACCCGCCCGTCGGCCTGTTTGCGCGGCATGCGCGCCAGGTCCAGGGGCAGGCGGACATTGGCCTCCACCGACGCCCAGGGCATCAGGGTGGGAGACTGGAAAACGAAGGCCAGCCGCCGGCCGGTCGACGCCAGTTTTGAAACCGGCTGGCGCCAGAGCAGCAAACGGCCATCGGTAGGCTCGAGCAGGCCCGCGACCATCTTCAGCAACGTGCTCTTGCCGCAGCCCGACGGCCCCAGCAGCGTCACGAACTCGCCTTCGGCGACTTTCAGGTCGACCGGCTCCAGCGAGCGCGTGCCGTTGGGATAGGTCATCTCCGCCGACAGGACTTCGATGGCGGGCGCGGCGGGCGCCGCGCCGGCGCGTGGCGTTGCGGGCAGGGCTGACATGTCGGCGTTTCTCCGGGCGCTCGGCTCAGGGCAGGACATGGATGGCCTGCACCAGCCGCAGGTCATAGGCGTCATTCACCTTGACCTTGGAGGTATCCAGCAAGCCGTAACGCACCAGGAAGTCATAACTGGCCTGCGCACGCGCCTGCGTGATGGTGCCGATTCCCTGGGTGGCGGCGTCCCCGCTCGTCACCAGCTGGGTCTCGCGCATGCGTGCCAGGCTGAAGGCGAGCTGCTCGTCGGTGATGTTGGGATTGGCCTTCTTGATCAGCGCGTTGCCCGGCGCCGGATCGGCGAGATAGCTCTTCCAGCCTTCGGCGGTCGCGCGCAGGAAAGCCGAGATGTCCTTCGCACGCTTGGCCACCGTGTCCTGCATGCAGGTAACCGTGGAGGCATACGCCGGATAGCCATGGTCGGCGAACATCAACACGTTGGCCTTGACGCCGGCCTTCTGCACCGCGAACGGTTCCGAAGTGATATACGCCTGCTGCGCCGCGTTACTGTCGGCGATGAAGGGCTGGATATTGAAGGTATACGGCCGCGCCTGCGCATCGGTCAGCCCGTACTTGGCCTTGAGCCAGGGCCAGTAATTGCGGTAGGCGCCGCCGCCGATCAGGATGGTCTTGCCCTTCAGGTCCTCGAAGCGGGTCACGTCCTCGTGTGTGATCAATGCCTGCGGGTCTTTCTGCAGCCACGCGGCGACAGTCACCACGGGCACGCCGCTGGCGCGCGTCTGCAGCATCTGCAGGTCGCTGGAACCCATCACGCAGTCCGCCTGGCCGCCGGCCATCATCTGCACGGTATTGACCTGCGGCCCGCCCATCTTGATGGTGACGTTCAAGCCGGCCTTCTCGTAGAGGCCCTGCGCCAGGGCCTGGTACATGCCGCCGTGTTCCGCCTGCGCGTACCAGTTCGTCATGTACGTGAAGTCCGCGGCCTGCGCCGCGCTCGACAGCGCGCACGCCGCCATGCCTATGCGGATGCCGGAAAGAACGGGACGAAACTTGGACATGACGGAGTTCCCCTTATGGATTCAATGGATGTGGTCCGCTGGCGTTCGCGGATACGGCGCTTCGCGCGGCATATCCGCGGAAACGGAAGAAACGAACACGCCGCGGCGCAGCACCAGGCGTGGCCAGGCGCGGGACGGGAAACCGGCCCGGCTGGAGGAAGGAAGAACGATGAGGTCCGCCGCGTCACCCGCGCGCAGCGGGGCGCCCGCGCCGGCGTCGAGCCAGTCGCGGCGGCAGACGGCTTGCGACCAATCGTCGAAAACGTCGCCCAGTTGCGCCGCCAGCGCGCCCAGGCCCAACGCGTCGAGCGGGTCATAGCTGCCGCTGGCGCAGAACGGATCCTGCACGTTGTCGCTGGCCAGCAGCACGGGTATGCCTCGTTCGCGCGCCTCCTGCACCAGCGTCAGCCCGCGCATGCGCGGCGTATGGCCGGTCCTCGCGTCCTGCAACAGGAGATTGGTGGCCGGCAGGCAGACCAGCCGGATGCCGGCGTCGGCGACGTCATCCAGGATGCGCAGGGCCCGGTCGCGTGGCATGGCCGCCAGGGCACAGGCATGTCCGCATACGATGCGCCCCTGCATGCCGGTTTCGCGCGCCAGCCGGGCCACGGTGGTCAGGCCCACGGCCTCCGGCGCCAGCTCTTCGTCCACGTGCAGGTCCAGGCGCAGCCCGGTATCGGCCGCGGCCCGCACCAGATGCCCCAACGCATCCGCCTGCCAGTTGCTGGTGTGCACGAACGCGCCCAGGCACGCATAATCCGCATCCCGCGCGATACGCCGGGCCAGGCGCCAGGCCTCGTCGCGGCTTGCGTAGTAAGGCAGGGGCGCGAGGTTCACGCAATCGATGTCGATCCGGCCGCGCCATTGCTCCGCCAGCTCCAGCAGGACCGGCCAGGCCATGGGCACGCGGCCGGTGGGTTCGCGCCAGTCGCAATGCGTGCGCAGCCGGCCGACGCCTGCCTCCCAGGCCCATTGCAGGCCCTGCCCGGCCCGCTCGCGCACGTCTGTTTCGGTCCACACGGACTGGTCACGCATCATCGCCTGGATCGCATTCAACAGGCCGGGCGGCACATCGCCCAGGCGGGCGCGGGTGAAAGTCTTGTCCAGGTGGGTATGGGCGTCGACCAGCGCGGGCAAGGCCAATGCACCTGCCGCTTGCCAGGCCTCTTGCGGCGCGTGGAGCGCGCTCGGCAACAAGCCAGCGATACGCCCGCCGGCGATGGAGATGTCGGTCAGCCCGGCGGCGTCGCGGGGCGCCTCCAGCCAAGCGGGCAAGCGCAGGCCATGCAGGTACACGGGCGTGTTCATAGGTCCAGCACCAAGGTGGGCGACGCGCACGTCGCGCAGCACAGGGCCACGTATTCGCGGCGTTCATCGGTATCGAGGCAGCTGTCGTGATGCTCGGGCAGGCCATCCAGATAGCGTGTGACGCATGAACCGCAGACGCCCTGTTCGCATACCGTGTCCAGCGCCACGCCCGCGACAAGCAGCGCATGCGCCAGCGTCTCGCCGGGGGCCACGGAAATGCTGCGTTGCTGGCGTGCCAGCACCAGCTCCACCGGGGACGGGGACGCCGGCGGGGCCCTGCCCGCCTCGGCAGGCAAGGCCCCGCCGAAGGATTCGCTATGCCTTTGCGCGTCGGAAAGATGGCCGCTGCGCGCGCGCACGGCCTGCATGAACCCTTCCGGACCGCAGTAATAGACGTGCCCATCGGGCGGCAGCTCATCGAGCAGGGCCGACAAGTCCAGTTTCTGGGGCGCCTCCGGCGCGTCGAAATGCAGGCGCACGGCACCGGCCCAGGGTTGCTCGCGCCAATCCGCCGGCAGCGGCAGGTGCTGCTCGGACCGGCAGAACACCGCGAGCTGGAAACGCTGGCCGGCGCGATGCAGGACGCGCGCCATGGCGAGCAGCGGCGTCACGCCTATGCCGCCTCCCAGCAACAGATGGCAGCCCGCATCGCTCGCCAGGGCGAAATGGTTGCGGGGCAGGCTGGCGCGCAGCCGCGCGCCCGGACCCGCCCGGCGATGCATCGCCAGGGAGCCGCCGCGCCCCAGGTCTTCCCGTTTGACGGCGATGTCGTAGCAGCCGCCGTGGTCCGGATCGCCGCACAGCGAATACGCCCGCGCCAGTCCGTCATCGAGCTTGAACGCCAGGTGGGCGCCCGCTTCCCATGACGGCAAGGGGCCACCGTCCTCCGCTGCCAGGCGATAGGCGCGTATCTCGGGCGTCAGGTCGGTGACCTCGCGCACGACCAGATTCAACGGGTAGGCATCGGCGGAAACAGGCATTGCTCAGTTTTTGACTAAATGGTTTGACCACTTGGTCAGAATAAGCAAACCCTATGCCAGATTTCTACCCAGGGAGAGGAGCCACGCCCGTTTCAGTCACGCACCAAACCGCAGCAGCGAAGCACCATATCGGTGATAGACCGCACTATCGGCTCGCGGTCCATCGGCGCGCCCGGCGCGACGCCAAGCATGATGCGGACCTGGATGTCATAGTCCGCGTAGTGCTGGGTCATGCTCCAGATATTGATCAGCAGCAGGCGCGGGTCGGTGCGGCGTATCTGGCCGGTACGCATCCAGTTCTCGATCACGGCGACCTTTTGGTTGATCGACGCCAGGGCGATGGGCCAATACCGGCCCAGGTTCGGGCCGCCGTCCAGCAGTTCGCGCGTGAAAATGCGCGACAGCGCGGGGAAGTCCAGGGAGTAATCCACCTTCTTGCGGATGTACTCGCGCAGCACGTCGGCGGGCTGGTCGGAATTCGGGTCCTCGAAAACGAAGCCCGCCGACCATCCGTGCAGCACGTCCTGCAGCAGCTCCTGGTACAGCGCTTCCTTGCTCACGATGTAGTAGTGCAGCTGCGGCTTGGACAGCCCTGCCCGCGTCGCGATGTCCTGGGTGGACGTGCCGCGAAAGCCATGCTGGTCGAACGCGGAGATCGCGGCCTCGCGTATGGCGCCCAGAATGCGCTCCCGATTGGCATTCTGGCGTTGGAGACGGGGCAAGGGCGTGGACATAAAACGGACGATGGACAGGTGCGAAGGACGCCATGGTAGGCAGCTCCCCTTGCTTGGCGCAAGCGCATTTACCCCGGCGTGGCCGCCGGCCGCCATGGCCAGGCGCGATCCTTGAAACTCGACCAGCCCATCCACCGCGCATGGATCCCCGAACCCGCGCTCCCCGCGACGCCCCGCCGGCGCGAAAGATCCTGAATCCGGCGAAGGATCTCACCCGAATACCATGGCGGAAATCCAGGGCAGGCTGTCGGCCTGACGGTATTCCTATCCGTCTTCGCGCGGCTCCGCCGGCGGATAGTGCGCTTGCAGTAGCGCCCAGATTTCATCCACGACGCCGTGTTCCGGCACGCGGCCCGCCCGATACAGGGAGACCGGGACCTCTACCCTGGGCAGCTCCGGCCCTACCATCACCAGGGCCTTGATCGCCAGCTCGCGCGCGATCAGGCGTTCCGGCAGCCAGGCCATGCCCATGCCGGCCAGCGCCATTTCCTTGATGCCCGCAACGAAGCCGGATTCCTGCACGATGCGGACTTCGTAGCGGTCCATCAGGGGCGGCAGGCAGTGCTTGTAGAGGATCGTACCCATGAAGCTATGGGCCGGATAGCCCAGCAGCCGGACGGAACGCCGCGCGTGCGGACGGTGCACGGGCGCGCCGGCCGCGGTGGCCGCGCTGACGGCGATGAGGCGTTCATGGCCCAGATCCAGGCGCGCGGTATGCGGCATGGATGCCTGCAGCGGGGTATCGGCCTCCAGGCATAGCAGCAGCTGGGCCTCGCCGGACGCGAAGCGGGCGATGCTCTCGCCCCGGTCCTGCGAGTCCACGCCCAGCTCCACGCCGGGAGCCTCGCGCTGCACCAGGCGCAATAGACCGGGCAGCCAGGTGATCGTCAGCGTATGCTGGGCCGCGACCAGGGCGCGCCGGACGCCATGATGCTCCGACTGGATCCGGTTGCGCAGCTCGGTGGCCTGCATCAACAGCGCGCGGAACTCGTGCGTGTAGCGTTCGCCCAGCGGCGTCAGCCGCAGCCCCGCGCTGCCGCGGTCGATCAGCCTGACACCCAGCCAGTCCTCCAGCATCTGGATGCGGCGCGAGAAAGCCGGCTGGGTGATGTTGCGCATCGCCGCCGCCCGCGAGAACGTGCCCGCCTGCAGCAGCGCAAGAAAATCTTCCAGCCAGATCAGCTTCATAGGTAGACCGCATGCAACCGGGGCCTCATGCAAAAAAAGCATAAGGGCCAGAAAATATAGCATTGGGCGCCCGGCCCGGCGCTCCGGTAACCTCGACGACGCGCGACATTTCCCACCGCCCACGCGGTTTCCAGGCATACGGTGCATGGGCCCGGGCTGTCGGGCAAGCATCGCGAGACCGCCGTCCAACGGCACCCTTTTCCTTTTCGCTGCGATCGCCATCCATGCTGCATCTTGCCGCCTATCCGCGTGTACGCCTGGGACATTTCCCGACGCCCCTGGAACCCCTGCCCAATCTGTCCCGCCATCTGGGCGGCCCGAACATCTTCATCAAGCGCGATGACTGCACCGGCCTGGCCACGGGCGGCAACAAGACGCGCAAACTCGAATTCCTGGTCGCCGAGGCCCTCGCGCAAGGCGCGGACACGCTGATTACCCAGGGTGCCGTGCAATCGAACCATGCCCGCCAGACCGTCGCCGCGGCGGCGCGCTTCGGCCTGCAATGCAAGATCCTGCTGGAATCCCGGGTGGCCGACGGCGGCGAGGATTACGAAGAATCCGGCAATGTAATGCTGGACCGCCTGCTCGGCGGCGAGATCGTCGCGCGCCTGCCGGCGGGCACCAACATGCAGAAGGCAATGGAAGACCTGGCCGCCGAACTGCGCGAGCGCGGCAACAAGCCCTATGTCATTCCCGGCGGGGGGTCGAACCCCGTCGGCGCCCTGGGCTATGTCGCCTGCGCCCAGGAACTCCTGACGCAGTCCTTCGAAATGGGCCTGCGGCTGGATTGCGTCGTGCACGCCACGGGCAGCGCCGGTACCCAGGCGGGCCTGGTGACGGGCCTGGCGGCCAGCAACAGCGGTATTCCCGTGATGGGCATCAGCGTGCGCGCGGCGCAGCAGCAACAGGAAGACAACGTCTGGAAGCTGGTACAGGCGACGCGCGACTACATGGGACTGCCCGCGGATTCGATCCGCCGCGAGGCCGTCATGGTGGATGCCGGCCACGTGGGCGGGGGCTACGGCGTGCCCACCGAGGGCATGATCGAAGCGGTGCGCCTGGCCGCCGAACTGGAAGGCATCCTGCTGGACCCGGTATATTCCGGCAAGGGTATGGCCGGCCTGATCGCGCAGATCCGCGCCGGCAAGTTCAGCGACGACCAGAACGTCGTCTTCGTGCACACGGGTGGATCGGCCGCGCTGTTCGCGTACCGCTCCACGTTCGACGCGGCCGGCAGCGCGCGCGCGAACGCCTGATCGGACACCGTCCTCCCGCTGGCGGGCGGACGGTTGTTTCGAGCGGGTCCATAAACCGACAAGGGGAAGTACCATGACCGAAAAACCCACGATCCCGCCGTCGCTTTCGCGCACGCGCCGGACATTGCTGAAAACCGGCGCCGCCGCGGCGGGCGTGATCCTCGGCGCCCCCCTGGCGCGGGCGGCCGATCGCGGCAAAGTCATCGTGCGCAGCCTGGGCGGCGCCTACGATGCCGCGATGAAGAAAGCCCTGCATGCGCCCTTCACGGAGGCGACCGGCATCGACGTCGTCCTGCAGACGGCGAGCGCGGGACAGGTACGGGCGATGGTGCAATCCGGCCGCGGCGGCCTGGACGTGGTGGACATCGGCCTGCCCAGCATGGTGGCCTTCGACGCCGACGGCATCCTGCAGCCGCTGGCCTACGACAAGATGACCTACACCCGGCCGCAGGACATCTACGACGCGGTACGCAAGCCCAATTACGTGGGCAGCCTGTATTTCGCCACGGTGCTGGTCTACAACACCCAGGCCTACTCGAAGGACCATCACCCGACCACCTGGGCGCAATTCTGGGACTTGAAAGCCTGGCCCGGCCCGCGCACCATCGCCAGCCAGTCGGCCGGTTCGGTGCCGCTGGAGTTCGCGATGCTGGCCGCCGGCAAGCCCATGGACAAGATCTACCCGATCGATCTGAACGAGGCGTATGCCTCGCTATCCAAGGTCAAGCCGGGCGTGGTCAAGTGGTGGGAAACCGGCGCGATTTCCGCGCAACTGCTGGAACGCAAGGAAGCGGTGCTGGGCGCGGTGTGGAATGGACGCGCGCAGGACCTGATCGACAAGGGCGCGCCGCTGGCCATCGAATGGAACCAGGCGCGGCGGGAGGTCCAGGGACTGGGCATCGTCAAGGGCGCCCCCAACGCGGCGAACGCCCAGAAGTACATCGACTTCGCGCTGCAGCCCAAGGTGCAGGCTGAGCTGACCCGCTACATCGCCTACGGTCCGACCAATCGCGCCGCCCTGCCGCTGATCAAGCCCGAGGATGCGCAGAAGCTGCCCAGCGTGCCGGAACACTACGACCATTCCTTCGACATGGATTACGCCTGGTGGCAGGCCAATCTTGCCGAGGTTGGCAAGCGCTGGCAGGCCTGGGTGCTGCAAGCCTGAGCGCGCGTCGGGACACCATCATGCGGAACACTCAACCACCGCCCTCGCCCACGGGGGCCGGGGATACGCGCGCGCGGCCGCGCATCGGCGCGGGCCTGTCGCTGCGCGCCGTCCATAAGCAATATGGCGCCTCCACCGTCGTGCGCGACGTGGACATGGAAATCCAGCCGGGCGAGTTCGTTACCCTGCTGGGCGCCAGCGGTTCGGGCAAAACCACCACGCTGATGATGATCGCGGGTTTCACCGATCCGACCTCCGGCGAGATCCTGATCGACGGCAAGTCGATGAACGGCATGGCGCCCGCCCAGCGCAACCTGGGGGTGGTCTTCCAGAACTACTCGCTTTTTCCCCACCTGACGGTGCGCCAGAACATCGCCTTTCCGCTGGAGATGCGCGGTGTGGGGCGCGCCGAGCGCGAGCGCCTGGTACGCCAGGCACTGGACATGGTGCACCTGCCCGACAAGGCCGGCAGCTATCCGCGCCAGCTGTCCGGCGGCCAGCAGCAGCGCGTGGCGCTGGCCCGCGCGCTGGTATTCGGCCCCCGGGTATTGCTGATGGACGAGCCGCTGGGGGCGCTGGACAAGAAGCTGCGCGAACACATGCAGCTGGAGATCAAGCGTATCCAGAACGAATTGGGCGCGACCGTCGTATATGTGACGCATGACCAGGAAGAGGCCCTGACGATGTCGGACCGCATCGCGGTGATGCAGCACGGGCGCATCGTACAGATCGGCAGCCCGTCCGACCTGTACGACCGGCCCGCCACGCGCTGGGTGGCGGATTTCGTCGGACTATCGAACTTCATCGAGACCCGGGTGCTGGAGGTTGGCGCGGACGGCATCGCGATCGTGCGCCTGCCCGACGGCAGCACCGCATCCGTGCCCGGCACGCCGTCCTTGCGGGCGGGTACCGACGCCACGCTGGTCCTGCGCCCGGAAAAGCTGCGCGTGGCCACGCCCGGCGCACCGGGAGGCCTGGAAAACCGCTTGCCGGCCAATGTGGCCGATTTGATCTACCTGGGCCATGCCACCCGGCGCCTCGTGCGCACGGCCGACGGCGCCACCTTGCAGGTGCAGGAGGCCAATCGCCACGGCGCGCCGCTGTTCGAGCCGGGACAACAGGTCGAGGTGCAATGGGCCCGCGAAGACGGCTGGCTGCTGGCCGGCGATGCGAGGGCGGCATGAACCCGCCCGTCCGCTCGTCCGGACAGGATGCGACGGGGGCCATGAACGAACCGTCCGGGCGGATCGCGCGCACGGCGGCCTCGCAAGATGCGGGCGCGCCGCGCGGCCGTCCCTGGCTATTGCTGGCCCCCGCGCTGATCTTCCTGGCGATCTTCTTCGTCTATCCCCTGTTGGGCATGCTGGCGCGCAGCCTGGCCGGCCCGCACCACGGTATCGGCCTGGCCAACTACGGGCGCCTGCTTGCCGAACCCGTCTGGCTGCAGATCATCTGGATCACCTTCCAGATCGGCCTGATGACCACGCTTTGCACGCTGGTCCTGGGCTATCCGCTGGCGTATCTGTTGTCCGCGCTGCGCCCGCGCACGGCCGGCCTGCTGATGATCCTGGTCATCGTGCCCTATTTCACCAGCATCCTGGTGCGCACCTATGCCTGGATGGTGCTGCTGGGAACCGATGGGATCCTCAATCGCCTGCTGGTGAGGCTGGGCGCGGTCGATGCGCCGATCCCGCTGATGTACAACCGCTTCGCGGTATTGCTCGGCATGACCTACGTACTGCTGCCGTATATGGTGCTGGCGCTCTACAGCGTGATGCGGGGCATCGACAGTTCGCTGCTGCGGGCGGCGCACAGCCTGGGCGCGAGCCGGCTGTCCGCCTTCACGCGGATTTTCCTGCCCTTGAGCATGCCCGGCGTGGCGGCCGGCGGCCTGATCGTCTTCATACTGAGCCTGGGGTTCTTCATTACCCCGGCGCTGATGGGCGGCGACCGCGACGCGATGATTTCCATGATCATCCAGCAGCAGGTGGAAACCTATTTCGATTGGCCGTTCGCCTCCACCCTGGCCACGGTGCTGCTCGCGCTGACGCTGGTGGCGTTCTTCGTGTACGAACGCGTGGTGGGCATGGAACATCTTTTCAGGGCGAAGCAGCGATGAAGGAACGCATGCCCGGCTGGTTCATCAGGATAGTCGGCGCCGTGGTGCTACTTTTCCTGGTGCTGCCCATCCTGATCATTTTCCCGCTGGCCGCGAGCCCGTCGGACTACCTGTCCTTTCCCCCCACGGGCATATCGTGGCGCTGGTTCGACGCCGTGCTGTCGGACCCGGGCTGGATGGCCTCGCTGCGGCTGAGCCTGGGCGTGGCGCTGGCGTCCACGCTGTGCGCGGTGCTATTGGCCCTGGCGGCGGCGCTGGCGCTGGTACGCATGGACTTCCGCGGCAAGCGGCTGGTGTATGCGCTGGTGCTGCTGCCGATGATCGTGCCCCACATCATCACCTCCATCGCGGTGTATTTCTTTTTTTCGTCCGCCGGCATTCCGGCGCTGGCCGGCATGATCATCGGGCACGTCGCGCTGGCGATCCCGGTCGCGACCATCATCCTCTCGGCCACGCTGCAGGCCTTCGACATCCGCCTGGAACAGGCCGCGCAAAGCCTGGGCGCAAGCCGGCTGGTGGCGCTGCGGCGCATCACCCTGCCCCTGATCGCGCCCGGTATCGCCGCCGCGGCGATCTTCGCCTTCCTGAGCTCGTTCGACGAGCTGCTGGTGGCGCTGTTCCTGTCCTCGCCCGAACAGCAGACCCTGCCGGTGCGGATATGGAACGCCGTGCAGTTCCAGCTCGACCCGACCATCGCCGCCGTCAGCGCGCTGCTGATCGTCTTCTCCGCCGCCGCGCTGGCCGCGGGCAACTTCCTGCAACGCAAGGAGCAAGCATGACCGCCGCCATTCCGCTTTTCGACCGCGCCGAGTTTCTCGATCGCCTGGAAAGGCTGCGGCAGTCGATGCGGGAGCGGTCCGCCGACGTCATGCTGCTGGACGATATCGAGATCCTGGCCTACTTCACCGGCTATGAAAGGTCCATCAGCTACTACCGCGCGTGCCTGGTGCCCCTGGAGGGCGAGCCGCTGATGGTACTGCGCAGCCTGGACGCGGCGCCCTTTCTGGAAACGGCGTGGTTCGACCAGCATGTCGGCTACGCCGACGCGGAAGACCCGGTCGCGCTGCTGGCCACGGAGATCGCGCGGCGCTGGGGCACCGGCGTGCGGCTGGGCATGGACTTCGGCAGCCATGGCATGACCGTGGATGTCTACCGCCGGCTCCAGGCCGCGCTGCCCGGCGCGGCCTTCGTGGACATGACCAACGTACCCTGGGAACTGCGCCTGCTCAAATCGCCGCTGGAGATCCGCCACATCGAACAGGCCAGCGCCATCGCCGACCGGACGATGCGCGAGATGACGGAACGCGCCAGGCCGGGAATGAGCGGCCGCGACCTGGCGGCCTACGCGGCCTGCCGCTATATCGAGCTGGGCGCCCTGCCCGGCCACGTCGGGCCGATCACCTACGGCAAGGGCTGGGGCTTCCTGCACGGGCATTTGCACGACACGCCGATGCAATCGGGCGACGTCCTGCACATCGAACTGGTGCCGCGCTTTCGCGGTTACAGCGCGCGCCTGATGCGCAGCGTCGTCATGGGCAGGCCCAGCGACGAACAACGCGAGACCGCCGAACGCCTGGCGGCGCTGCAGGACGCGCAGATCGCCGCCATGGTCCCGGGCGCTTCGGCGCGCGACATCGACGCCCTGCTGCGCGACGGCGTGGTGCGGGCCGGCCTGCGCGACACCTACGAGAACATCACGGGCTATACGCTGGGCTATTACTCGCAGCAGCCGGTGCGTTCCAGCGACTTCACGCGGGTGTTCGGTCCGCATGCCGACTGGACGCTGCAGGCCGGCATGGTTTTTCATATGTACACCTCGGCCAAGGGACTCGCATTCAGCGAGACCGTGCTGGTGGAGTCGGACGGGCCGCGACGCCTGACGCGGTTGGAACGCAAGCTGTACGCCACGGAATAAGCCGCCATGGAACACGCCGCACTGATTGCCGCCCTGGACGAGCAGGCCAGCCTGGAATTCCTGGCGCAAATGATCCGCTTCAAGAGCTACAGCGCCACGCCGGGCGAGCGCGAGCTCGCCGAGTTCATGGTCGACCGCATGAACGCCATCGGGCTGCAGGCCGAACTGACCCCCGTGCCCGGCGGCCGCGTCAACGCCATCGGCCGCTGGCGCGGCACGGGCGCGGGGCCCGGTGCCAGCCTGCTGTTCAATGGCCATCTGGATACCAATCCCGTCAGCGAGGGCTGGACGGTCGATCCCTGGGGCGGACTGTACGACGACGCCTTCATCTACGGCATCGGCGTCTCGAACATGAAGGCCGGCGATGCCGCGTACTACTGCGCGGTCAAGACCCTGATCGACCAGGGCGTGCGGTTGCCCGGCGATGTCGTGCTGACCTACGTGGTGGGTGAACTGCAAGGCGGTATCGGCAGCGTGGCCGCCATCGAGCAAGGGGTGGCGGCGGATTACTTCATCAATGCCGAGCCCACGGATGTCCAGGCGCTGACCATGCATGCCGGGTCCTTTGTGTTCGTGATCGAGATAACCGGCAGCACGCGTCACCTGTCCAAGCGCGAGGAGGCCGCCGACGCCATCGCGGCGGGCTGCTGGCTGGTGCCGCGCATCAATGCGATGACGTTTTCCGGCGCGGCCGGGCCGGAGCACCGCTCCATCAACCGCGCCAACGTAGGCGTCATGCGCGGCGGGCTGGGCCGCGAGATGCTGGAATGGCGTGCCCCCCAGGTCGCGGATTTCGTGCGCATACAGGGATCGGCGCGCTATGCGCCCGGCCAGACGGAAGACGGCGTCATGGCGGACCTGCGCGGCCTGCTGGACGAAATGGAAGGCATGTTCCCCGGCATACGCGCCAGCGTCTCGATCAACCGCAGCGATAACCGGCCGACCATGCTGCCTTTCCAGGTGGACCCGCAATCGCGCATCGTGCGGGCCGTGAACGACGCCTACCGTGCCGTGCGCCATGCGGACCAGCCGACCGGCGCCCTGCGCCCGCCCGCCTTCTACGGCACGGACGCGGCGCACTTCTACCAGCGCCTGGGAATGCCGGGCATCGTTTGCGGACCCGGCGGCAAGTACAACACCATGCCGGACGAACGGGTGGACATCCCCGACTATCTCGATGCCATCCGGGTTTACATGCTGGCCATCCTGGATATCTGCGGCCGCTAAGACAGCGGCCGCGCCACGCGCGCATATACTTGCCGGACCCCAATTTTGCGGAGCAACGCGTGGACCGGCTACATGGCATGAAGACCTTCGTCACCGTGGTCGAGAGCGGCGGCTTCACGGCGGCCGCGCGCAAGCTCGATGTGTCGCTGTCGGTCGTCAGCCGCGTGATCACCGAACTGGAGGCCCATCTGGGCGTGCGGCTGCTGACGCGCACGACCCGCGTCGTTCGCCCCACCGAAACCGGTACCGCGTACTTCGAGAACTGCAAGCGCATCCTGGACGAGATCGAAGAAGCGGAACTGACGGCGGCGGGCACGCACGCCGCCCCGCGCGGCGATCTGGTCGTCACGGCGCCCGTGTTGTTCGGGGCGCGCCACGTCACCCCCATCGTGGTCGAGTACCTGCAACGCTATCCCGAGGTCGACGTCCAGAGCCTGTTCCTGGACCGCAATGTGAATCTCATCAACGAAGGCGTCGATGTCGGCGTGCGCATCGGCGAGCTGCCCAGCTCGTCGCTGCAGGCCATCCCCGTGGGCCGCGTGCGGCGGGTGGTATGCGCATCGCCGTCGTATTTGCAGGAACACGGCACGCCGCGCACGCCCGCCGACCTGCTTTCGCACACGCTGATCCAGACCACCGCGGTCAACGCGCTGGCCGAATGGCGCTTCCAGGAAGAAGGTGAAACCAGGCCGCTGCGCTTCACCCCGCGCTTCGCGACCTCGACCAATGACTCGGCGATCGCCGCCGCGGTGGCCGGGCTGGGGCTGGCCCGCGTGCTGTCCTATCAGGTGGCGGGCGAACTCTGGGATGGCAAGCTGCGCGTGGTCCTGGCCGACTACGAGCAGCCGACATTGCCGATCCACGTGATCCATCGTGAAGGCCGCCACGCGATGCAGAAGGTCCGCGCCTTCCTGGACCTGGCGATCGACCGTTTGCGGGGCGACAAGTCCCTCAATTGAGCTGACGGGTCCGCTCCGGCGGTTTCGGGGGCCGATCCAGCCGCCATGTCCTGCCTGGCGGTTTCCAGGTCGATTCGTGGCGATTATTGCAAATTTAAGAAGAATGCCTTCTGTCGGCGGGGGGTTTTCGTGGGAATGCGCCCTCCTATGATTCGTTCCAGCACGACATTACGTGCGAAAAACGCAACCAAAGGACCCGCCATGAAACTCTACCACCACCCGCTCTCCGGCCATGCCCACCGCGCCCGCCTGTTCCTGTCGCTGATCGGCCAGCCTGTGGAACTGATCGAAGTCGACCTCGCCAGCCGCGCGCACAAGCATGCCGATTTCCTGAAGATCAACCCGTTCGGCCAGGTGCCCGTCCTGGTCGACGGCGACGTGGCGGTACCCGACTCCAACGCGATCCTGGTGTATGCCAGCAAGAAGCTCGGCAAGACCGATTGGCTGCCGGAATCGCCCGCCGAAGCCGCCGCCGTGCAGCGCTGGCTCTCGGTGGCCGCCGGCGACATCGCCTTCGGCCCGGCCGCTGCGCGCCTGGTGACCGTGTTCGCGGCAACGTTGGACGCGGATGCCGCCATCGCCCGCGCCCACGTCGTCCTCAAGCGCATGGACGACGCGCTGGCCGACAGGAACTGGATCGCCGCCGACCATCCCACCATCGCCGATGTGGCGCTGTACAGCTACACGGCCCGCGCGCCGGAAGGCTTCGTCGACCTGGCGGATTACCGCAACGTGCGGGAATGGCTGGCGCGCGTGGAAGCATTGCCCGGCTTCGTCGACTTCCAGAAGACCCCGGTCGGATTGGCCGCCTGAGCGTTCCGTTTCCCCGCGATGGCCGGCCCGCCTCCGGCCTCGCCCCGCCTGCGCAACGGGGATCCTGCCTATCGGTGGCGACCGGCCCGTACACAAAGGAGCTTCCATGTCTACCCTACCCTGGCATGCCGGCGAACTCGCCCTGCAATCGCAGATCGGCGTGTTGGCCAAAATGGACGATGTCGGTCGCCGCTTCATCCGCGACTACATGCCCGACCAGCACCGCGAATTCTTCGCCCAGCTGCCCTTCGTGGTACTGGGTAGCGTGGACGCCGAAGGCGCCGTCTGGGCCACCCTGCGGGCGGGGAAGCCGGGGTTCCTGAATTCGCCGGATCCTCGTCGCCTGGACCTTTCCCTTGCACGGGAACCCGCCGATCCGGCCGATGCCGGCCTTTCCCACGGCAGCGCGATCGGCTTGCTGGGCATCGACCTGGCCACGCGCCGGCGCAATCGCATGAACGGCGTGCTGCGGCATGGCGCGCAGGGGATTTCCCATATCGACGTGGTGCACAGCTTCGGCAACTGCCCCCGCTACATCCAGCAGCGCAGCCTGGCCTTCACGCGGGACCCCGCCGTGCCGTCGCCGGTCGCGCCGCAAACGCTTTCCACCCTGGACGAGCGCGCGCGCGCCCTGATCGGCCGCTCGGACGCCTTTTTTGTCGCGTCCTATGCGGATCTTCCCGAACAGGGACGGCAGGTCGATGTGTCGCACCGCGGCGGCAAGCCGGGCTTCGTGCGGCTCGACGCCGATGGCGGCATGACCATTCCCGATTTCGCCGGCAACCTGTTCTTCAATACGCTGGGCAACTTCATGGTCAATCCGCTGGCCGGGGTGACCTTCGCCGACTTCGACACCGGCGAACTGCTGCAGATGACGGGCCGCGCCGAAGTGATCGTGGACTCGCCGGAAATCGCCGCTTTCCAGGGCGCCGAACGGTTGTGGCGCTTCTTCCCCGACGTCATCGTCCGGCGCGAGCAGGCGCTGCCGCTGCGCTGGGCCACGAAGGAAGACGGCGCTTCGCCGAGCTCGCTGCTGACGGGCGACTGGAGCGAGGCTGCCGGACGCCTGCGCGCCGCCGCGGCGGCCGATCGCTGGCGCCCCTTTCGGGTGACGCATATCGTCGATGAAAGCAGCGTCGTGCGTTCTTTCCATCTGCAGGCGGCCGACGACGCCGGCGTCGTCGCCCACCGCGCCGGCCAATTCCTGCCGATCCGGATCACGCCTGCCGGCCAGGAAAAACCGCTGACCCGCACCTATACCCTGTCCGTGGCGCCCTCCGACGCCGCCTACCGCATCAGCGTGAAGCGCGACGGCGTCGTCTCGCGGCATCTGCACGATAACGTGAAGGTCGGCGACATCATCGAGACGCGGGCGCCCGCCGGCGCCTTCACGATCGACGCCGCCGAAAAGCGCCCGGCCGTGCTGCTGGCCGCCGGCATCGGGGTGACGCCCATGCTGGCGATGCTGCGGCACATCGTCTACGAAGGCAAACGCAAGCAGCGCGTACGGCCCACGTGGTTCTTCCATTCGGCGCGCAGCATGTCCGAACGCGCGTTCGCGGACGAGTTGTCCGTGCTGCGGGAACAAGGCGGCGGCCATGTCCAGGTTTTCCGGTTGCTCAGCGACACGACGCAGGCCCGGCTGGGCGAGGACTACGACCAATCCGGCCGCATCGACATCGACCTGCTGCGCGCGCGGCTGCCGTTCGACGACTACGACTTCTACCTGTGCGGGCCGGCCGCGTTCATGCAGTCGCTCTATGACGGACTGCGCGCGCTGAACGTGCCGGACGCCAGGATCCACGCGGAAGCCTTCGGGGCATCGTCACTGGCGCGCACGGGCGATGCGCATGCACGGGCGGACACCCAGCCGGCAAGCCAGCCCGCCACGAAATCGGTGCCCGTGATTTTCGTGGATTCCGCGAAGGAAGCGCGCTGGAATGCGGGCGACGGCTCCTTGCTGGAGGTAGCCGAACAGCGCGGCCTGGCACCGGAATTCGGCTGCCGGGCAGGCAACTGCGGCACCTGCCGCACGCGTATCGTGCAGGGAGCCGTGGCCTACCCGACCCGTCCGGAGTTCGACGTGCCGCAGGGCGAAGCGCTGATCTGCTGCGCGGTCCCGGCGGCCGACGGCGCGCCGTTGCAACTGGCGCTGTGACCTTGGCGGCTGACGGCGACCTCGTGCCGGATCCGGCGAATGGCGGCCCCTACGCCGCCCATGCGCGCGCTTTCGCGACCAGGAAATCGACCAGCGTACGGGTCGCCAGGGTCTGGTAGCGGTCCGGCATGCGCAACAGGAACATGCGCGTGCCGAAGACGCTCAGGCGCCAGTCCTGCAAGGCGGTGACCACCCGCCCTTGCGCCACATCGGGCCCGACGACATAGTCCGGCACCAGGCCCGCGCCCAGGCCGGCCAGGATGGCTTCGCGCAGGAACTGGAAGTTTTCCGAAGCCAGCGTCGGGTGCAGTGTCAGTTCGCGCCGCTCGGCGCCCTGATAGGCGGACACGCGCAGGTCGCGGCCGGCCACCGCCGAGGTAATCACGGGCATGTCCGCCAGTTGCGCCAGGTTCGAGGGCAGCGGGTGGACGCGCGCGTAGTCGGCGGACGCGCACACGACGTAGCGGACTTGCGCCAATTCGACCGCGACCATCTGCTGCGGGGGGTCGGACATGACGCGCACGGCCACATCCACTTCCTCGCGCAGAAGATCGTCGACCCGATTGTCGAACAACACATCCAGGGAAATGTCGGGATAAAGGCGCTTGAACTCGATCAGCCAGTCCGACATCACCATATGCCCGAAACCGGTGGGCAGGCTCAGCCGCAAGGCGCCGTGCAGGCCCTTGCCGAAAGCCGCGACGGTTTCGCGGGCGGCCAGTACTTCGTCGCGGATGACGCGGCCATGCCGATAAAGCCGCTGGCCGACTTCGGTCAGCTCGACGCGGCGTGTCGTGCGCCGCATCAACTGCATGCCGACGGATTTCTCCATCTGCGCCAGGTGATAGCTGACATTGGCGCGGCTCATTTTCATATTGCGGGCGGCCAGGCTGAGATTGCCGGCCTCCACGATATCGACGAACAGCGCCAGGGAATGAGCGTCCATATGGGGTGATTGATAGGCGTTTATTGTCAAGTCTGCTTTGACAGACTGTTCGCATTCTTTGGGATTGTCAAGCCGTCGGCTTGGGAAAATAATACGTGGCTTACAAGGAGAGAAGCCATGCCGCTCGATCAAGAGACCTTCCAGCTGCTCAAGGACAGCGTCCAGCGCTTCGTGCGGGAACGCCTGATGCCCGCCGAGGACGAGGTCGAGGACCAAGATGAAGTCCCCGCCGGGATCGTGAACGACATGAAGGAACTGGGCCTGTTCGGCCTCTCTATCCCCGAGGAGTACGGCGGCATCGGCCTGAGCCTGGCACAGGAGTGCGAAGTTGCCTACGAACTGGGCCACACCGCCCTGGCCTTCCGGTCCGTGGTGGGCACCAATATCGGTATCGGTTCGCAGGGCATCCTGATGGACGGCACCGACGAACAGAAAGCCGGCTACCTGCCGCGCATCGCCAGCGGCGACCTGGTGGTCTCCTTCGCCCTGACCGAACCGGACGCCGGTTCGGACGCGGCATCGATCAAGACCCGGGGCGTCAAGGACGGCGAGGACTACCTGCTCAGCGGCACCAAGCGCTTCATCACCAACGCGCCCCGCGCGGGGGCGTTCACATTGATGGCGCGAACCGAAGGCCCGGGTGCCGGCGGTATCACGGCTTTCATCGTTCCCGCCGGCCTGCCCGGCCTGACCCTGGGCAAGCCCGACCGCAAGATGGGCCAGCGCGGCACCAAGACCTGCGACGTGAATCTGGACAATGTGCGCGTGCCGGCCGCCAACATCATCGGCGGCGTGCCCGGCAAGGGCTTCAAGACCGCCATGAAAGTGCTGGACCGCGGCCGCCTGCACATCTCCGCCGTCGCCTGCGGCATGGCCGACCGCATCCTGCGCGAAAGCATCGCCTATGCGCAGCAACGCAAGCAGTTCGGCCAACGCATCGGCGACTTCCAGCTGGTCCAGGCCATGCTGGCCGACAGCCAGGCGGAACTATTGGCCGCGTGGTCGCTGGTGCGCGAGGCCGCGCGGCGCTACGACGCCAAGCCGTTCGGCGCCACGGATCCGGAAGTCAGCATGCAGGCCGCCTGCGCCAAGCTTTTCAGCACCGAAATGGTCGGCCGCGTCGCCGACCGCGGCGTGCAGGTCCACGGCGGTTCGGGCTATATCAGCGACTACAAGGTCGAACGCTTTTATCGCGACGTGCGCCTGCTTCGCCTGTACGAAGGCACCACGCAGATCCAGCAGCTGGTCATCGGCAAGCATTTGATGAAATCGGCCTGACCGTGCGTCCCGCCGGCAGCGGCGCCATTCAAGGCAACGCCCCGATGGCGCCGCTGCCGGCCGGCCGCACGGTGCGGGACACGTTGACCTGCGTCAACGGCGGCTTTCCGGACATTGCGATACTTGGGGACCGGCCCTCCAGGGGGACTAAGGCCGGCTTTTCCAGGGTGGACGGCATGACCGGGACAATGTTGATCGGCCTGTCGGTCGCGCTGGGATGCGGTCTGCTGATCGGCATCGAGCGCGAGCGGCGCAAGGGCGACGGCGGCTACCAGGGGTATGCCGGTATCCGCAGCTTCGCCGTCACGGCGGTGACCGCGGCGCTGGCGCAGGCGCTGGCGCCCGCCCTGGTCGTCGTGGGCGCGGTGCTGATCGTCGCGCTCAGCGTGGCGTCCTATCTGCGGGACAAGTCGGGCGACATCGGCATCACCACCGAAGTCGCGCTGTTCGCGACTTACCTGCTGGGCGTCAACGCCATCGAGCGGCCGGCGATTTCCGCGGCGGGCGCGGTCGTCCTGGCGGGCCTGCTGTTCCTGCGCGAGCCCCTGCACCGGTTTTCCCAGGAGTTGCTGACCGCGGCCGAACTGCGCGACGGCCTGTTGCTGGCCGGCGCGGCGCTGATCGTTCTGCCGCTGATGCCCGACCGCGCCGAACCGCTGCTGCTGGGCGTCAACCCGCGCCGCCTCTGGGGCCTGGTGACATTGATCCTGGCATTGCAGGCGGCCGGCCATGTGGGATTGCGCGTGGGCGGCCCGCGCCTGGGCTTGCCGCTGTCGGGCTTCGTGTCCGGCTTCATTTCGAGTATCGCCACGATCGCGACGATGGGCGCCCGGTCGAAGAAACATCCGGCCTTGTCCGGCGCATGCGTATCGGGCGCGTCGCTCTCCAACGTCGCCACCTTCGTCTTCCTGATCGCCGTGGTCCTGGCCGTCTTCCCCTATGCCCTCGGCGCGCTGGCGCCAGCCCTGTTCAGCGGCCTCGCCGCGGCCATCGCCGTATCCGTCGTCAGCCTGTTGCGCTATCGCGACGAGACGGAGGCGGCCGCGCCCGCCGCCGAAGGCCGCGCCTTCGACCCTGTCCAGGCCATCGTGGTCGCCGTGCTGCTGACGGGCGTGACGGTGCTGGTGGTCTACGTCAACAGCGGCCTGGGCGAGCCCGGGGTGAACGTCATCGCCGCGCTCACGGGCATCGCCGACGTGCACGTGGCGGCCGGATCGATACTTTCCCTCTACGCCAATGGGGCACTCGAACCAGGCCATATCGTGCTGCCCGTGCTGCTCGCGATCACCACGAATTCGATCAGCAAACTGGTCGCGGCCCTGGCCGGTGGCGGCCCGCGCTTCGGCGCGCGCATCGGCCTGGGCCTGGCCCTTATCCTGGCGGCGTTGTGGCTGCCCTACGTGCTGCTGCAGCGCTGAGCGGACGGCCTCCCGCCATTCGGGCCGTCATGCCATACCGGGCGGGCCGCGCCGCGCCATTTACGCCGCGCGGCGCTGGCGCGCGCCGCGTGTTTCCACCGGCGCGGGGCCGTGCCTGCGCCTGAGCAAGGGCAGCAGTGCGTCCAGGCTGCGGGTATTGACGACATCCGCGGCGGTCAGCCAGGCGCGACGCGCCTGGTCCACGCCGAAGCGCATGCAGGCGAAATCGTGCACCGAATGCGCATCGCTGGATATGGCGAGCCTGGCGCCTTTGCTGCGCGCCATGTGCGCATGGACATCGTTCAGGTCCAGCCGGCCCGGCTGCGCGTTCATCTCCAGGATGCATCCCGAATGGGCGGCCGCCGAAGTGATGCGATCCATGTCCAGCGCGCAGGGCTCGCGTTCGCCGATCAGGCGCGCGGTGGGATGCGCCAGGATGGACACGTACGGATGGCGCATGGCGCGCAGCACGCGTTCGGTCTGCGCCTCGCGCGGCAGGTCGAGGAAGGAATGGACGGCCGCCACGACAAGGTCCAGGCGCGAAAGGATGGAATCGGGAAGATCCAGGCTGCCGTCCTTCAGGATATCGACTTCGATGCCCTTCAGGATACGGAACCCGCTGAACGATGCGTTCAGCGCATCGATCTCGCGGATCTGCCGCGCCACGTCGGCGGGGCGCAGGCCATGCGCCATCGCCACGCGCCGGCTGTGATCGGTCAAGGCCATGTAGGCGTAGCCGCGCGCGCGCGCCGCGGCGGCCATCTCGGCGATGCCGGCGGTGCCGTCCGTCCAGTCCGAATGCACGTGCAGATCGCCGCGCAGGTCCTCGAGCGCGACCAGGCGCGGCAGCGAGCGGGACTGCGCCAGCGCGATTTCTCCGCGGTCCTCGCGCATCTCGGGCGGAATATACGCCATGCCCAGCGCCTCGTAGACGCCCTCTTCGGTGGCGCCGGCGATGCGCGCGCTATCCTGGTCGAACAGCCCGTATTCGTTCAGCTTCCAGCCTTGCCGGCTGGCCAGCGCGCGCAAGGCGATGTTGTGGGCCTTGGAGCCGGTGAAGTACAGCAGCGCGGCGCCGTAGCTTTCGCCGGGCACCGCGCGGGCGTCGACCTGCAGCCCGGAGCGCAGGACGACGGTCGTGCGCGACGGGCCGTGGGCCAGGACCTCGGCCACGTTTTCATAGGCGATCAGCCGGTCGCCCACCGCCGCGCCATGCGCGGAGGTGACGAGGATATCCAGATCCCCCACGGTGTCGCGCCGCCGTCGATAGCTACCCGCGATCACGACCCGCCCGTTGCCGCGCAAATGCGCGGCCAGGGCTTCGGCTTCCTCCTCGGCGACCGACAGCTTGAAACGCTGCTCGGCCACCGGCTGCTCCAGGGCCTTGGCCAGCTTGCTTTGCACGGCCGCGCCCAGTCCGCGCACGTCGCGCAGTTGCCCGGCCTTCACGGCCCGCCGCAGATCGTCCAGCGTGCGGATATGCAAGGTATCGCACAGCAGTTTCACGCGCTTGGGGCCCAGCCCGGGAAGCGCCACCATTTTGCCGACGTCGCCCGGCATCGCCTGCGCGAACCGGTCGAGCACATCGAAATGCCCGGTCTTCACGATGGCGGCGATCCTGGCGGCCAGGTCCTTGCCGATGCCCGGCAGCTCGGACAGCGCCTGGCCCTCGGCGATCATCGCCCCGACGTTGCGCGGCAGGCTGTCCACGGTACGCGCCGCCCGCCGATAGGCCCGCGCCCGGAAGGGATTCTCGCCCGACACTTCCAGCAGGTCGGCCAGCTGGTCGAACATGGCGGCGATTTCACTGTTTTGAACCGGCATGGCGGACTCCTGCGGATGGGCGCGGTCAGGCTTGGAACGGCGCATGACCGCGGATGGCATCGGGTGTTCAGGCATCGGAACGGGCGATCCAAGCGTCGCCGACCTTGACATAGGCACGCTTGACGGCCGCCCACGCGATGCGGTGCGCCGCCTCTTCCTGGCGCGGGTCGCCGGCATGGGCCAAGTAGGCATGGTTGAAGGCCGCCCGGTAGATGTCCTGGCCGTGGCCGGGCAAGGCGTGCCGTACCGGTGGAGGCAGATCCGCGTTGGTTGCATAGGGCATGATGTGCCTCCATCGAAGCCGCGCCTGATGTCACAGCATAGACAGCCGGCACGCCGGTCCGTCTTGACGCACGTCAAGGCGCCGCTCGACGTCCCACCTAAGATGGTCTTCCGACGCTTCACCGATGGTGATGCCATGACGGACGATGCCGAGCTCTCCGACCTGGTCTTTCGCGACCGCTACGCCCTGCCCGGCGAAGCCAGCCGGGCGGCGACTTTCCAGCGCGTCGCCGCGGCGCTGGCCGCCGTGGAAAAGGCATCGCAACGGCACGGCTACGCCGCGCTCTACGCCTATCACTTCATGCGCGGCGCCATCGGCGCCGGACGCATCATGGCCAACGCCGGCACCGCGCGCAACGGCACGATGGTGAACTGTTTCGTGCAGCCGGCCGCGATGCCGGGCCTGCCCTTCCCGGCCGCCGTCGATCCCGCGCTGGACCGCGCGGTACGGACCCTGGCGATGGGCGGCGGCATCGGCTACGACTTCACGCCGGTACCGCCGAAGAACGCCACGCACGGCGGCCCGTGCGGCGTCATCGACCGCTATGACGCCGTTTGCCGCGCCCAGCTCCATCCCGATGGCCGGCCCGGCGCGCAGATGGCGGTGCTGGCCTGCGACCACCCGGACCTGCTGGAGTACATCGATGCCAAGCAAGGAAGGCGGCGGTGGCAGACCTTCAACGTATCCGTGGCCGCCACCGATGCGTTCCTGGGCGCGGTGGAGCGCGACGAGGCCTGGACCCTGCGCCATCCGTCGCCGCCGGTATCCGTAGCAGGCATGGCCGGCGCGGCGCCCGATGACGACGGCCGCCGGCCGCATGCCACGGTGCCGGCGCGCGAGGTGTGGGACAGGCTGACCCGCGCCGCCTGGCACAGCGGCGAGCCCGGCATCCTGTTCGTCGATACGATCAATGCGGCAAACAATCTGCACGCCATCGAGACGCTGCGGGCCACGAATCCGTGCGGAGAGCAGCCGCTGCCGCCCTATGGCAGCTGCGTGCTGGGACCGATCAACGTGTCGCGCTACGTGCACTATCCCTTCGGCCTGAGCGCGCGCGCCGTGTACGACTTCGTCGAACTGGGCCGCCGGGTCCGCGTGCAGGTCCGGCTGCTGGACAATGTGCTGGACCTGACGCGATGGCCGCTGGACGAGCACGCGGCCGAGGCTCGCGCCAAGCGGCGCATCGGCATCGGCATGACGGGCCTGGGCGACGCGCTGCTCATGATGGGGCTGCGCTACGATGACGAGGCAGGCCGGACGCTTGCCGCGGAGATCGCCCGCTGCATGCGCGATCACGCCTACCTGGCCTCCGCCGAGCTGGCCGGCGAGCGCGGCGCCTTTCCCTGCTACCGGCCGGAAAGTTTCCTGGACACCGCGCCGCCACGGCCCCCTTTTCCGCCGGACGTTCTGGCCGCGATCCGCCGTCACGGGTTGCGCAACAGCCATCTACTGTCCTTCGCCCCCGCCGGCAGCGTCAGCGTCGCGTTCTTCGACAATTGCTCCAGCGGTATCGAACCGCCCTATGCCTGGCGCTATACCCGGCAGGTGCACCTTGGCCGGGAAGCGCCGCGCACCGTCGTGGCCGAGAACGCGGCCTGGCGCCTGTGGCAGCGCCTGAAAAACGGCCGTGCCGCGCCCCTGCCCGCGCATTTCCTGCAATCCGCGGAAATCCGCCCTGAAGACCATCTGGCCATGCTGACCACGCTGCAGCCCTGGGTCGATGCCGCGATTTCGAAGACGGTGCCGCTGCCGGCGAATTCCACCCCGGGCGACGTGGGCCGCCTGTTCCTGCACGCCTGGCACGCCGGCGCGAAGGGGCTGACGGTATTCCGTCCCGATCCGTCGATGCCGTCGCCGCTGGGCCCGAGCTGCCCGGGGCGGGAAACCCCGCCCGCGCAGCGGCTCTAGGCGGCGCACATCTTGACGGAGATCAAGGAACCGCGCCCCGCCCGGCGCGAAAGTATGCGAAGTCGCACTCCGTCAACCCGCCTGGAGCTACTCATGTTCAAACATCTGCTGATTCCCATCGACGGCTCCGAAGGCGCCTCGCGCGCCCTGCGGTATGCCTTGGCCCTGGCCCGCGACATGCAGGCCAAAGTGACCCTGTTCACGGCAACGGAACCCTTCCACATGCTATCGGCCGAGGCCGAGCAGATCGAACGGGTGAAGGATGAGTACGACAAATACCAGCGCGATCGCGCCCGCGGCATGCTGGAAACGGCGCGGGAATTGGCCCAGCGCGAAGGGGTGGCGTGCGATGTCGTGCAGGTCGAGCACGAGCAGCCGTACGAAGCCATTATCGAAACGGCCCGGCGAGCCAACTGCGATGTCATCGCGATGGGCTCGCACGGCTACGGCGGCGTCAAGGCGCTGGTGCTGGGCAGCGTCACCCAGAAGGTGCTGACGCACTGCTCGATACCGGTACTGGTCTACCGCTAGGAGCGGATCACGCGGCGTCGTGGGGCTCCAGCGGCAGGCGCAGCGAAACCCGCGTGCCCTGCCCGGGGATGCTGGAGACGGTCAGCTGCCCGCCGAAGTGGCGGGTACGTTCCTGCATCCCCTGGATTCCCCAGGAATGGTGGTTGGCCGGCCTGTCCGGCGCGAATCCCTTGCCATCGTCGCGAACCTCCACCGTGACGACGTCGTCCTTGGCCGCGGCATGCACCGATACCAGCGAGGCATCGGCGTGCCGCACGACGTTGGTCAGCGACTCCTGCACCACCCGGAACAGCATGATGCTGCGGTCCGGATCCACGCGCGCCTGCAGCGCGGATTCCGCGATGCTGCAATCGCATACCAGCCCGAAGCGCGATTCAACCTGTCCCGAGTACCATTCGATGGCCTCCCAGACGCCGAGCTGGTCCAGCACGCTGGGGCGCAGATCGTTGATGACCCGGCGCACGGCCTGGATCGCGTCCTCGGTCAGGCGTCCGGCTTCTTCCAGCAGGGGATCGGCCTTGGCGCCCGCCCGCACGCCGCGCTCCAGGGACACCGAAACGTGGGCCTTGATACCCGTCAGCAGGCCGCCCAGTTCGTCGTGGATTTCCTGCGCGATGCGCTTGCGTTCGCTTTCCTTGATGTTTTCCTGGTGGGCGGCCAGGCGCCGCAATGCCTCGCGCGACTCACGCAACGCTTCCTCGGCCAGTTTGCTTTGCGTGATGTCGATCAGGATGCCCTGCTGGAACAGCGGCCGCCCGGTGGAATCGCGGACCACTTCGGCCTCGTCGCGGAACCAGGATTCCCTGCCGTTCTTGCCGATCATCCGGTACTCCACGCGCAGCGGGCTGCCGTCGGCGCTGCTGCGCGCGATCGCGGCGGCTGCCTTGGCACGGTCCGCCGGATGGATGGCGGCCAGCGGCACACCGGGATCGGACAGCCATTCCTCGGCCGAAAACCCCAGCGCTTCGACCTGCGGGCTGATATAGCGCAGGGCGCCGTCGCCGTCCAGGCCACGCACATAGGTAATGGCCTGGATCTGTTCGACCAGCGTGCGGAACATCGCCTCCGCCTGCCGCTTGTCCTCCACCAGCCGCTGGGCGCGCAGCATGCGCTCGATGGCGGCCGGCAGGGCCTGCAGATAGCGCCGCTCCGTATCCTTGTACAGATAATCGCGCGCGCCGTGGCGCATCATGTCGACGGCCACGCCGGTACTGTCTTCGCCCGTCAGGACCAGCACCGGCAGGGGAACCTCGCCCGTGCCGTCGGCCAGACTGCCGAGGAATTCCAGGCCGGTCTGATCCGGCAGGCGGTAATCCAGCAAGATGCAATCGACGCGATGCGATTGCAGGTAGCGCATTGCCTCGTCGCCCGTCTCGGCCGAGGCGACCTCGAACCGGTGTACCGGATCGGCGGACAGCGCGCGACGGCATGCGATGCGATCCACCGCATCGTCCTCGACCAGCAGTACCCGGATAGTGGTGTTGCCCATGTTGGTTCGCTTTGGGAAGCGGCGCCGGCCGCCTCCCCACGGTCGATCAGGGAAGTTCGCTGATCGTCCAGTAAAGATCGATGGAGCGCATGATTTCGACGAACTGCCGGTAGTCGACCGGCTTGGCCATATAGCCGGCCACGCTCATGTTGAAGCTGTTGACCTTGTCCTGCTGCTCTTCCGAGGTGGTCAGCACGATCACCGGCAGGCGCCGCAGTTGTTCATCGGCCTTGATCACATGAAGAAACTCGATGCCGGTCATCACCGGCATATTCAGGTCCAGCAGAATGATACAGGGCCGCTCGTTGGCCGGATCGCGAAGATAGTCCAGCGCCTCTTCGCCGTTCTCGCAACGGACCAGAGGGTTGAGGACATTGATTTCCTTCAGCGCGCGCTTCACGGTCATTGCGTCGACCGTATCGTCTTCGACCAGCAATACCGGCTTGGAAGGCGTTTTCATGTATTGACTCCGGATTCGTTTATGTTCGTGTCCCCGCCCGTCATGGGCAATGTAAACAGGAATGTGGCACCGGCCCCGACCGCGGATTGCACGCAGATATCCGAACCGTACATCTCCAGGATCTTTTTGACGAGGGTCAGCCCCACGCCGGTGCTTTCAACCCGATCGCGCGGCGCCAGAGTCTGGAACAGCTGGAATATCCGCTCGTGGTGGCGCGGATCGATACCCGGGCCGTTATCGGCCACCGAGAATCGCCAGCGGCCGCCGGCCGGCTCGACGCCGATGCGTATGGTCCCCTGCGGTTTGTCCATGTAGTTGATGGCGTTGGAAATCAGGTTCTGGAAGAGCTGCTGCATGCGCGTGCGTTCGGCGACGATGACCGGCAGCGGGCGCTCGACCGTGATGCGGATATGGTCCGGGGGCGCCAGCAGGTCGATGATCTCGCGCACCAGGACGTCGAGATCCACCCGCACCCGGGCTTCCTTGATCCGCCCGATGCGCGAATACTCCAGGATGCCGTCGATCAGGCCGCTCATCCTGTGCACGCGGCCGATCAGCAGGCGCAGGTGCTCGCGCCCCTCGTCGTCCAGGCGGTCCGCGTAGTCGGCCACCAGCCAGTTCGCCAGCGAACCGATGCCGCGCAGCGGCGCCTTCAGGTCGTGCGAAACGATGTAGGCGAAGTTGGTCAGCTCCTCGTTGGCGCTGGTGACTTCGCGCAGCAGTTGCGCGTATTGCTCTTCGGCGAGTTTGCGTTGCGTGATGTCGCGGACCATGCCGGTGAACATGCGCCTGCCGGCGACGTTCATTTCCGCCACGGAAAGGTCCATCGGGAAAACGCTGCCGTCCTTGCGCATGCCGACCACTTCCCGGCCGATGCCGATGATCTTCTTCTCGCCCGTGCGCAGGTAATTCCCCAGGTATCCGTCGTGCATGTCGCGATGCGGATTGGGCATCAGCATCGACACGTTGCGGCCCAGGACTTCGGCCTCGGTGTAGCCGAAGATGCGCACGGCGGCCGGATTGAAGCGTTCGATACGCCCGCGGTCGTCGATGGTGATGATCGCGTCGACCGCGGTGTCGAAGACGGCGCGCAGCCGCGCCTCGCTATCGCGCAAGCCCTGTTCGGCCTGCTTGCGCGAGCTGATATCCCGGATGGATACCATCCAAAGCCGCAGCCCCCAATGGGTGGTCAGCGGCGATACGCATATTTCCACCGGAAACGCGCTGCCGTCGTGGCGCCGCGCCGGCAATTCGAACACCCCTGCCCGCGCTTCGCCCTTCGCCGGGCCGGGATCCTGGCCACCGGCCGTGCCGTCCAGCGCCGGCCAGTCGGGAAGCAGGACGGATATGGCGGTCCCCACGATGGCGGCGGCGGGATGGCCGAATAGCGTGGCGGCGGCGGCATTGGCCAGAACGATACTGTGCGCGGTATCCGCGATAACGATGGCTTCGGTGGCCGAACCGATCAGCCAATCCATCGTCTGGCTTTCCAATATGTGATCTTTCATTCGCCTCGTTGCGCCGGCTTGGGGTGGACTGTCGAGCGCCCGCCGAGCGGGCACATCATGCGTCACCGGCATTCTAAGCGAGACCTTGCCGATCCGTCGCGGGGCGATAAAGGATGGGGATTTCCTACTGCATATGGAGCCCGCCATTGATCGCCAGATTGGCCCCCGTTATGTAGGCGCCGTCGTCCGAGGCGACGAAGTTGACCAGCGCGGCGATTTCTTCCGGCTGGCCCAGGCGGCCCATCGGGATCAGCGGCAACACCTTGGTTTCCAGGACTTCCCTGGGCATGTCCGTCACCATCCTGGTCGCCAGATAGCCGGGCGATATGGTGTTGACGGTGACGCCATGCCTGGCCATTTCCTGGGCCAGGGACATGGTGAAACCGTGCATGCCGGCCTTGGCCGCCGCGTAGTTGGCCTGGCCGTACTGGCCGCGCTGGCCGTTGACCGAGGCGATATTGACGATGCGGCCCCATCCGTTCGTCACCATGCCGGCCAAGAGGGGCTGCGTCATGTTGAAGACGGAATCCAGGTTGGTGCGGATGACCCGGTCCCAATCCGCTTGCGCCATCTTGCGCAAGGTCGCATCCCGCGTAATGCCGGCATTGTTCACCAGGATATGGACATCGCCGACTTCCCTGCGCACGCGTTCGATACATGCCACGCAGCTGTCATAGTCGGCCACGTCGACCTGATAGGCGCTGACTTCGATGCCGTTGCGGCGATGCGCCTCCAGCCAGGCCGTGGCGTGGTCGTTGCCCGGCGACACCGTCACGACGATGCGATGGCCGGCCTGGTGAAAGCGCGAGACGATGGCCTGGCCCAGTCCTCCCATCCCCCCCGTGATCATTGCGATTCTCTGCGTCATGGCCGATCCTCCGTGGTTTGCCGGCGGGCTGCGCCATCGGCCGCCCGCATCCGGCCACACTAGACCGCGCCGGGGCACCCCGCGTTGACGTGCGTCAAGCTGGCCGGGGGCGGATGGCCCTCTTGCGCTATATCAATACGCCCGCGCCGCGGCGGCCCTAGCATCGAGCCATATCCAGATCCGCAAGGTGGCGCGATGTCCAAGGAATTGTCCCCGATGAACGAGACCGGGATTGCCGGCGCCACGGCGGCGGCGCCGCTCGCGCCATCGCGCCGGCCCGGCCGGAAAGCCCCCGCCCTGCCCGCGGCGGACGCGTCCGTCCATTGCCCGGAGCCGCCCGCCGAACCCGCGTGGCGCGGCCTGGACCGCCTGAGCCATGCCGCCGTCGCGCGCACCGTGGGCGGCGTGTCTCCGCTGGGGATCTACCTCGATTGGATGGACTGGGCCATGCACCTGGCCATTTCGCCCGGCAAGCAGCTGTCCCTGTGGCAGGCGGCCTGCCAGTCGCCGGCCGAAGCCGCCCGCCAGTTCGAGCACTACCATCGGCGGCCCGATCCGCGCTTCCGCCATGAGGACTGGAACACCTGGCCCTATGCGCAGTGGCGTTCGGCCTTCCAGCGGGTGGAAAGCAGCTGGGATGCCGCCACCCACGGCGTCAGCGGAGCCGCCCCCCATCATCAGAAGGTCATGAATTTCATCGGGCGCCAGTTGCTGGACACGATGTCGCCCAGCAATTTCTGGTTCGCCAATCCGGAAGTCCTGGAAGCCATGTCGCAGACCCAGGGCATGAGCCTGCTGCATGGCGCCAGGCGCTTCTGGACCGACGCCTGCGACCTGCTATCCGGTTGCGCTCCGGGGACCTCGGCCAGCAACCGCGAGGTCTATCGCGTCGGCAAGGAGATCGCCGCCACGCCGGGCGCGGTGATCTTCCGCAACGAGATGTTCGAACTGATCCGGTACGCGCCGCGCACCGCCGATACCTGGCGCGAGCCGGTGGTCATCGTGCCGTCCTGGCTGCTCAAGTACTACATCCTGGACCTGTCGCCCCACAATTCCCTTATCCGCTACCTGGTGGACCATGGCCATACCGTCTACGCCGTGTCATGGAAGAACCCCAAGGAGGAGGCCCGAGATTGGGGCATGGACGAGTACATCCACGACGGCCTGCTGACCGCCTTGCGGCAGTCCTCGCAGGATAGCGGGGGACGGCGCGTGCACGGGGTGGGCTATTGCCTGGGCGGCACGCTGCTGGCCATCGGGGCCGCGGCGCTGGCCCGCGAACACGAACGGCGGCCGCTATTGCGCAGCATCACCCTGCTGGCCGCGCAGACCGATTTCGAGGAACCCGGCGAACTGGGCCTGTTCATCAGCCCCAGCGGCGTCGCCTGCCTGGATGCCCTGATGTGGCAGCAGGGCTATCTGGACGGCAAGCAACTGGCCGGGGTATTCCAGCTGCTGAATTCGCGCGACCTGATCTGGTCCAAGCTGGTACGGGATTACCTGCTGGGGCACCAGTTGCAGATCACCGACATGATGACCTGGAACGCCGACATCACGCGCCTGCCCTACCGGATGCATACCGAAACCCTGCACCACCTGTACCTGAACAACGATCTGGCCGCGGGCCGGCTATGCGTGCGCGGCCAACCGGTCGCGCTGGCGGACATCCGGGTTCCCATGCTGGCGGTTGCCACGGAGCGCGACCATATCTCGCCTTGGGAATCGGTCTACAAGCTGCACCTCCTGAACCATCGCGACCTGACGTTCATCCTGTGTTCCGGCGGCCATAACGTAGGCATCGTCAGCGAGCCGGACCGGCCGCACCGCTATTTCCGCTGGAGCGTGCGCCGCGAGGGCGCGCGCTATCTGCCGCCCGAGGAATGGACCAGCCAGGCCGAGCTGGTCGAAGGGTCCTGGTGGCCGCACTGGGAAGCGTGGCTGGCCCGGCATTCCGGCGCCAGGGGACCCGCGCCCGCCTATCCCCCCGACACCGTCCTTGGAGATGCGCCCGGCGAATACGTTCTCGGCCATTAGTAGCCATCGCCGCGGCGATCCCGTTTGATGTAGGTCAATCGGCAGGCCGGCGCCACGGCCGACACTGCAAGGACTACACGGAGGACATGACATGAAAGCAGAACCGTATGACGTCGCCCATCTGGCATCCCAGGCCGTGCATTTCGTGCTGGCCTCCGGCGCCAGCGTCGACGATGCGCTGCGCGCGCTGGCGCTTGCCGAGCGCATGCTGCGCAATGCCTACGACGCCGAGCGGAACGCGGCCCCGGGGGCGGGACACGACCCCGTCGCGATCCATTGAACCGCCCGCATTGAGCCGCCCGCGTTGGGGCCGATCCGCACGCCCCGCTTCGCCGCCCCCGATCCCCCATGCCCGGCCCCGCCGGGCCCGCCCCCCCAAGGAGATTCCATGAGCTGCATTCTCGTCCCCATCGACGGCTCGGACAACGCGCTGCGGGCGCTGTCCTATGTCATCAGGCACACGAAGCAGTACGAGCCGTTGACCCTGCATCTGCTGAACGTGCAGATCCCCATCGTATCCGGCACCGTGCATCTGTTCATCGACAAGGAAACGATCCACAGATACCACCAGGAAGAAGGCGAGGCGATGCTGGCCAAGGCCAAGGCGATGCTGGACGACGCCCGTGTGCCATATACGGCGCATATCAAGGTGGGGCATATCGCGGAGACCATCGTTGCCATGGCCGAGCAGAACAAATGCGACCAGATCGTCATGGGCTCGCGCGGGCTGGGCGCGACGTCCGGACTGTGGTTGGGGTCGATCACGACCAAGACGCTGCACCTGGCGCAGATACCCGTCACCATCGTCAAGTAACCCCGGCCAGGGCCCCCTCGGGGCCCTTTCCCTGTCAGGCCACCTGCGGTATCGGCGCCGGATCCTGTCTTTCCGGCGTCCCCGCGGGCGCGTTCAGCGTGAGCGCGATGCGGATTTCCTCGCCCAGGCCATGCGGTTCGGCGATGAAGCCGCAGCGGCGAGCCAGCTCCAGCATGCCGCTGTTGTCCGCCATCACGGTGCCGACCAGCCGGCCAGTCCCCCGGCCCGAAAAATACTGGATCAGGCGTGTCATCAGCAGGGTTCCGAGACCGCGGTTCTTCAGGTCCGAGCGGACCATCAGCGCGAAGTCGGCCGATTCGTTGTCGGGATCGACGACGCCGCGAACCTCGCCCAGCATGGTCTCCTGCCCTTCGGCGCTTCGCCGGATCGCCACGAAGGCCATTTCGCGGTCGTAGTCCAGCTGCGCCATGCGGGCAAGCTCGCGATGCTGCAACTGGCGGATCATGCCGAAGAAGCGATGACGCACGTCATCCGGCGTCAGCGAAAGAAAGAAGCCGCGGTACAAGTCCTCGTCTTCCGGCCTGGCGGGCCGGATAAGTACGGTGGAGCCGCCCCACTGCGCCCACTGTTCCAGGGCCGCGGGATAGGGCAGGATCGCCAGCCTGTCGGCCGCGGCGCCGGTATGGGCGCGCACCCGCATGCGCACATCCAGGGCAATCGTGCCCTGGGCGTCCGCCAGCAAGGGATTGATGTCCAGGCTCTCGACTTCCGGCAGATCGCACATCAGCTGCGACACCTGCGTTAGCACGCGATACAGCGCTTCATGGTCGACGGCGGGCCGGTCGCGATAGCCGGCCAGCAGGCTGGCCACCCGGGTGCGCGAGACCATGTCCCGGGCCAGGGGTTCGTTCAACGGCACCAGGCCCACGGCGCGATCCGCCAGCACCTCGACGGCGGTACCGCCCTGCCCGAACAGCACCACGGGGCCGAAAACGGGGTCCACCGCCGCGCCGACGATCAATTCGTGGGCCTGCGGACGACGCACCATCTTCTGGACCATGAATCCCTCGATCGGCGCGTCGGGCCGCAGGGATGCGACCCGGCGCGTCATGGACTCGACCGCCAGGCGCACGTGGCCCGCGGTGTCCAGGTCCAGCGCCACGCCACCGACGTCCGACTTATGGGAAATCGCCGGCGACAGGATCTTCACCACGACGGGAAAGCCCAGTTCCTCCGCGTGCGCGGCGGCCTGGCTGGCATCGCGGGCGATGCGCGTTTCGAGGACAGGGATGCCGTAGGCCGCGAGTACCGCCTTCGCCTCGGCGTCCGGCAGCAGGGTCTGCCCTTGCGCCAGCGCGCCGGCGACGACGGTCCTGGCCAGGTCCACATTGCGGTTTTCCGCGCGGCCGTCCTGCGACGGCGTTTCCATCAGCAGTGCCTGGTTGCGCCGATACTGCACGGCGTGCATGAACGCGCCTACGGCCTGTTCCGGCGTGTCGTAAGTGGGGATACCGGCCTTGCGGAAGCGCCTGCGCGCATGCGCCACGGCGTCGCCGCCCAGCCAGGCCGCGAATACATTGCGCGGCGCCCCCACGATATGCGGCTGCATGGCCGCCGCGATGTCCTCGCTGGAGACGATGGCGGTCGGCGCATGGATGAACAATACCGCGTCGCTGCCGTGGTCGCGCTGCAGGATATCGATGGTATCGACATATCGGCTGACCGGCGCGTCGCCGACGATATCGACCGGATTCGCATGCGACCATGTGGCGGGCAGCACCGCGTCCAGGGCTTGCAGGGTGGATGCTTCCAGGCTGGCGAGCTTGCCGCCGCCGAGCACCAGCGCGTCGGTCGCCATGACGCCCGCGCCGCCGCCGTTGGTCATGATGGCCAGGCGGTCGCCGCGCAGCGGCCGTGCGCGCGCCAGGGTCTCTACCGCATCGAACAGCTCGTCCGTGGTGTCCACGCGCAGCATGCCCGCGCGGCGGATGGCGGCGTCGTACACCAGGTCGGAGCCGGCCAGCGCGCCGGTATGCGTGGCCGCCGCGCGCGCGCCTTCGGGCACCCGGCCCGACTTGATCACGACCACGGGCTTGTTGCGCGCGGCGCGCCGGGCCGCCGACATGAATTTGCGCGCCGCGGTCACCGATTCGACATACAGCAGGATGGCGTTGGCTTCGGGGCTGTCGGCCAGGTAGTCGAGCAGGTCTCCCAGATCGACATCGGCGCTATCGCCCAGCGTGACGAAGTGCGAAAAGCCGATGTTCCGGCTGTTGGACCAATCCAGCACCGCCGTGGCCAGCGCGCCGGATTGCGACACGAAGGCCAGCCGCCCGGGCAGCGCCATCGTGGGGGCGAAACTGGCGTTCAGTCCCAGGCCGGGTGTCAGCATGCCCAGGCAGTTCGGGCCCAGGATGCGCAGCAGGTGCGGCCGCGCGGCGTCCAGCATGGCCTGGCGCAGATCGGGCTGCCCCGCGCCACCCTGCGCGGAAAGCCCGGCACTCAGCACGATGGCGGCCTTGGTGCCCTTGGCGCCCAGTTGCGCGATCAGGCCCGGAACGCTGGCCGCCGGCGTGCACAGAATGGCCAGGTCCGGCGCGGCCGGCAGTTCCGCGATCTCGCGGTGGCACGGTACGCCGCGCACCACGCAGTACTTGGGATTGACCGCGTAGATAGCGCCGCCGTAGCCGCCCTCGAGCAGATTGGAAAAGACCCGCGCGCCGACGGAATACGGCTGTTCCGATGCACCGACCACCGCCACCGAAGTGGGGTGGAAGAGCGCCCTTAGATTCCTGATGCTCATCTTGTATTCCTCTCCGGACCCGATCCAGGCGGACAGACCGTTGGTCGCCCGCCGGTTCGACCCACCCTCCCGCTTCATGGGCCTACCTTCGCGCATAGGCCGCCGGGCGGTGTTGATCCAGGTCAACGACGCCGACCGTTCGCGCGGTAGCCTGGGTATCGTTGTTTTCCGGCTTATTTTTTGCGGCGGCATCCGTCCGGGAGTCGATATGGAAGCGGAAGCGATGGTCTTGCATGCGCGCGGCGAACCGCTGCGCCAGGAACGGCGGCCCCTGCCCCAGCCGGCGGCGGGACAGGTGCGCATACGGGTCGAGGCATGCGGCATCTGCCGCACGGACCTGCATGTCGTGGATGGAGATCTGCCGCATCCGGCATTGCCCATCATTCCCGGACACGAGATCGTCGGCATCGTCGACGCCCTGGGCCCGGGCGTGACGGCGCCGGCGCCGGGAACGCGCGTGGGCGTGTCCTGGCTGGCGCATACCTGCGGACACTGCCCGTACTGCGGCCAGGGGCAGGAAAACCTGTGCGACAGGCCGCTGTTCACCGGCTATACCTTCGACGGTGGATTCGCCACGCATGCCCTGGCCGACGCCGCCTTCGTCTTTCCCCTGGCCAGACTGCACGATCCCGTGGCGGCCGCGCCGCTGATGTGCGCCGGGCTGATCGGCTGGCGCTGCCTGCGGGCAGCGCGCAATGCGCGGCATATCGGACTGTACGGGTTTGGCGCCGCGGCCCATATCCTGGCGCAGGTGTGCGTGTGGCAGGACCGGACGGTCTACGCGTTTACGCGGCCTGGCGACCTGGCCGCGCAGTCGCTGGCCCGGGACCTGGGCGCCAGCTGGGTCGGCGGCTCGGACGAGATGCCGCCCCGGCCGCTGGATGCGGCCATCCTGTTCGCGCCCGTGGGCGCCCTGGTCCCCGCGGCCCTGGCGGCCGTGCGCAAGGGCGGCCGCGTGGTGTGCGGCGGCATACACATGAGCGACATCCCGGCTTTCCCCTATCGCCTGCTGTGGGAAGAGCGGGAAATCGTTTCCGTCGCCAACCTGGCACGCAAGGACGGCGAGGAATTCCTGCGCTTCGCCGGCACCGCCCCGATCCGCATGCATACGACGGCCTATCCGCTGGCGGAGGCGAATCGCGCCCTGTCCGACCTGCGCGACGGGCGCCTGGTCGGCGCGGCCGTCCTGGTGCCGCCGAGCGCGGCCCGCTGATCCGGCAGCGCCGTATCAGGCCGATGCCCCGGCCGGCGCCGCCTGTTCCGATTCCAGCAGGCGCACCAGCAGCACCGGCACGGCCGCGGTGCGCGCGACCAGTTCGGCGTCGCTGCCCATCAACAGGCGGTTGGCGCCCCGGCGTCCATGCGTGCCCATGACGATCACGTCGGCACCCCATTGCCGGGCGTGGTCGACGATGATTTCGGAAACGCGGCGGTCGTCGCATTCCTCCAGATGGCAATCGCAGGGCACGCCGCGCTGTTCCAGGAAATGCCGTGCCTCGGTCAGGATGCGATGTCCCGTACGCAACATGGAGGGATGCACCTGATGCACATAGACCTCCGGCCGCTCGAACCCGTTGCTATAGAGCAGCGTATCCAGTACATGAAGCAGGCGGATCTTCGCCTTGCATAGCGTGGCCAGCCTGGCGGCCTGCTCCAGCGCCCTCCTGCCGGTCTCGCTGCCGTCGACCGGCACCAGGATTTTGTCGTACATAGCGCCCCCTCGGAAAAGGCATCGGCCCGCGTCCACACACGGCCGGATTGCCTGTTTCCACTCTATCGGACGCGCTCGCCCCCGCCTTGATATGGGTCAACACCGCGCGAACGGCGGCGGCGAAGGGTCCGTCAGGAACGGATCTTCGCCATCAGCGCCTGTATCTCGCCCCTGCGGCCTTCGTCGGCGAGCTCGCGTCCCGGCCGCGGCGGCGCCTTGAGCGCTTTCTCCAGGTACGGCATCGCCTCGGCTTTGCGGTTCCTGTAGACGAGATAGTCGGCATAGAAGTAGTTCGGATCGATGCCGTTCGGATTCACCGCCAATGCCTGCTGCAACAGCGCCTCGGCCTTTTTGTTATCGCCGAATCCGATGGGCCAGCCCGGGACCTTGTAGTACAGGACGCCCAGGCTATTGAGGGCCGAGCCATCCAGGGCCTTGGGGTCGATCTTCATCGCCGTCTCGTACTCCGCCTTGGCCTGCTTCGCCAGGTCCAGCGCCCCAAGTCCGCCCTTGGCGCCGGCCCAGGAACTCAGGATGATGCCTTCCCAGATGTGCGGTTCCGCCCGGGCGGCATAGCGCTCGGTCAATGCATGGGCCTGCCGCGACAAGGCTTCGAATTTGGCGGCGCGGTCATCCTGCGGCGTCTTGTACTGGATGACGGCCCAGTCGTTCTGCAGCGTGCGGATGCCCTGGTCCAGGTCGGCCGGCTCGGCCCGCGCCGGCAGGCTCATTGCCAGCGTAGCGGCGGCCAACAGGGTGGCCGCCAGTCCGGCCCGTAGGAAACGTCGAATCATGAAGAGGCTCCGGGAGTTGGGTCGGAAGGTTTCAAGGCGCGGCGGTGCTTGGCAAAGGCGCCGTCCATCCATCCGGGAAAAAGGCTGTTCAGTCGCACGGCCAGGGCTTCGACCATGCCCACGTAGCGCTGGGGCGTCTCGTCGCGCAGCATCCGCACGAGGTCGCGCGCCACCGTGTCGGGCTTATCGCTGCGCGAGCCGGTCGCCCGGTTGAACGCGCGCACCTCGTTCGAATTGAATGGCGTGTCGATCGCCCGCGGCGCGTAGTACTGGACCCGCACGGGGGTGTCCGCCAGTTCGCGCCGCAGCGATTCGGTATAGACGCGCAGCGCCGCCTTGCTGGCGCCATAGGCGGAGAATCCGGGCACGCCCAGGCTGCCCAGGATCGAGCCGATATTGACGATCTGCGCCTGCTTGCGGGAGAGCAGTTGCGGCAGCATGCCCGCGATAAGCAGCATGGGCGCCAGGATGTTGGTCTCCACGACCTGCCGGGCGTGCGACGCCTGCAGGTCTTGCGCCCTGCCGAATGCCGCGACCGCGGCGTTATTGATCAGCACATTGCACTGGCGGGCGGCGGCCGCATCGATCAGGGCGGCGCGGCCCTGGTCGGTGGCGATGTCGACGACCAGGGCATCCACGCGCCACCGGTCGAAAGAGCCCGTGGCCAGCGCATGCGCCAGCGCCAGCAACGGCTCGGCCGTGCGCCCGACCAGCAGCACGCGCGCCCCCTCGTTCAGCAGTTGGCGGGCGATCGCGCTGCCCAGGCCGCCGGCCGCGCCGGTCAGTACCACCGATGCGTCGGTCGGCCTCATTGGATCGCGCTCCCTTCCTGCGCGCGCGGCAGGCCGCGGAAGATCGCGCCATAGAGGCGGTAGAACATATGCGCCGCGTGCAGCACCGCCGCCTGGTCCCCGGGGTCGTCCAGCCGGTTCATCAGTTCGGCGAAGTGCCGGGTATGTTCGCGGTCCAGCGTGCCGTGCGAGCGCAGATAGCTGAAGGCGGCCGCGGGCAATCCGAGGGCTTGCTGGATGCGGTCGGCGGCATTCAGGGCCAGGGCCACGCTGGTACCTTCCAGGACGTGAACCATGCCGAAGAAGCCGACGGGATTGTTCCTGGCGATCGTGTCATAGGCGTAGGCCACCATGACCTCGGTGTCCGGTCCCGGGTCGCTCTCGCGGATCGCATCGGCGTCTTCGCCCAGCGCGCGCAAATCGTTCAGGATCCACTCGTCGTGGCCCTGCTCTTCCTGGATGTACTCGTCCAGCGCCTCGTGCATCCAGTCCAGCCGCGGCGGCATGCGGGCGCGGCAGGCCCGCATCAGCGGGACGGTATGCCGGACATGGTGATAGGCCTCGCGCAGGAAGGCGGCATACGCGGGCAGCGTGACCTGTCCGCGCAGGCAGTCCTGGATGATGGGGGTGTGCACCAGCGCGTCGCGGCTGGCGCCGGTATCGCTGACCAGTTTTTCGAAGAACGGCATGATGGCTCGGGGCTAAGGGTGCAGGTGTACGTCCAGGAAAAGATCGGCGTGCCGGGCCGCGATGGCATCGCGACGCGGCCGCCCGTTCGGCGTGGCCATGCCGGACGCGAAGGAAAACTCCGCGCGGGCACGCATCCAGGCGCCGATGCGGGCGTAATCGGGAAGCAGCCGGTTCGCCCGGTCCACGCCGGCCTGCAGGGTGGCGTCATCGGTGCCCGGCAGCGGCCAGAGGACCGCGCCCAGCGCGGCCTGGCCTTCGCCCAGCACCACGGCGTGCGCAATGCCGGGCTGGCCGGCCAATTGCAGCTCGACCCATTCGGGCGACACGTTCCGGCCAAAGCCGGTGATCAACACGTTTTTCTTCCGGCCTTCGATGTGCAGGAAACCCGCGTCGTCGATATGCCCCAGGTCGCCGGTCCGCAGCCATGCGTCGGCCGCCGGGGGCTGGCCGAGATAGCCGAGCGCATGGGTACCGGCGATCTCGATTTCGCCGTCGGGGGCGATGCGCACGCCGGCATGCGGCAACGGCCGCCCGGCGGATCCCGGGCTGTCCGCGCCGGGCAGGTTCAGCGTCTGGACGGAACAGGCTTCCGATAGGCCGTAGCCTTCATAGGCGGGCAGGCCCAGCGCGCGGGCCTGCAGCAGAAGCGGCGCCCCGACGGCGGCCCCGCCCACGGCCATGAAACGCAGGCCCGCGGGCGCCTTCGCGCCGGTCGCGGCCAGCCAGCCGGCGTAAACGCGCAGCATCTGCGGCAGCACGATCGCGCTTTCGGCGCCGCAGGCCTGCAGCGCGCCGTGAAAGGCCGCCGCATCGAAACTGGACGAGCCGCGCAGCCCCACACGGGCGCCAGGATGCACGACGATGGCCGCGCCTTGTATCAAGGGGGCATAGACGCCAGCGATGTTTTCCAGCAGCACGGGAAGCGGCAAGGCCGTCATATGCCGCCGGATGCCCAGGGACGCGGTGGCCGCCGCGACACCGGCCGCCACGCCCAGCATTTCCCGCGCGCCCAGGCAGACGCCCTTGGGGTTGCCCGTCGATCCCGACGTGAAAGTGATCTTCGCCGTGCCCGGGTGTGCGGGTACGGCGGGCAGGCGCGGCCGATACACGCCCAGCGTGTCCGACCAGGACTCGCCCTCGCCGGGATCCAGCGCCGCAAGCGCGTCCTTCATCGAAGCGCCCGTTACCAGTGTGGAGGTGCCGGCGGCCGACATGGCGGCCCGCAGCTGCGCCGGCGTGAAGAACGGCGGCAGCGGCAAATGCACCAGGCCCGCGCGCAGGCACGCCAGGTCGTGGACCACCCAGTCGGCGCCGTTGTCCATCAGCGATGCCACGGCGCCGCCGCCCAGGGCGGCCAGGCGCCCGGCATGGGCCTCGACCCGGCGATTCAGCGTTTCGTAGCTGAGGTCGCCGGCCTCCGTGACCAGCGCCGTGTCGGCCGCGCGCCGCGCATCGGCCAGCAGCGCGAAAAAATCCTCGACCTTCATGCGCCGTGCTCCCGGAAGCGTTCGAGTATGGTCTTCAGGTGCCCGGCGAAGACCTCGGGCCGGTGCGCGTAGTAGTCGCCCCAGTCCGCGCGTTCGCCCGCATCCAGCCGCATCTCGCTGGCGAGCGCCAGCGACCGGTGCGCCAGCCCCATCCGCGAGAACAGATGATGCAGTTCCGAGGTCAGCGTGCTGACGGCCCACTCATAGCCCTGCTGGTGCAGGTGCATCGCGAGCAAGGGAACCAGGCGCCGCCCGGCGCCCGGCCGCATCGCGGCGAAATGCCCCACCTCGACGATGCGATGGCGCGCCACCGGCCTGCCGCCGTCGCCCAGGTATCGCTCCACCGGCGCGGACAGGTATCGTTCCAGGAACAGCGGGAAATAGGCATCGCGATAGCCCGCCGCGGCCAGGATCTCGCCGTCGGCCTGCAGGCTGACGAGCACCGGCAGCGATTCCGTTATATTGGCCCCATATCGCTGCCGGTACCGCTGGCAGATATAGGACTCGACGCGCTCGCGCAAAGGGTCGTTCAAATGATGCACGTGCAGCGCGGCGGCATCCGCTCGCCCGACCGTCGCTGTCGGCGATGCGCCAGCGCCACGTGGTGTCCTGCGCCGCGGCATCAAAATATCCAGGCAATGCATGTATGGTTTCCGATACTGTGCGGCGCAGCATAGGCGCCGAACATTAATCGAAAATTAACGGACGCCGCGATGCTAAGCTGAGCAGGCTCGCGGCTCCAGGAATATGAATGAGAATACTCATCATCGAAGACGATCCGCTACTCGGGGACGGTATAAAAAACGGTTTGCGACTGCTCGGTTATGCGGTCGATTGGTTCGGCAGCGGCAAGGAAGCCGATCAGGCCATGCGCGTCGTCCGCTACGACGCGGTGGTGCTGGATCTCGGCCTGCCCGGCGAGGACGGCCTGGCCCTGCTGCGGCGCTGGCGCGAAGCCGGCCGCGCCTTGCCCATCATCGTCCTGACGGCACGCGATGCGGTGGAAAACCGCATCGCCGGGCTGGATGCGGGCGCCGACGACTACCTCATCAAACCCATCGCGCTGGACGAGCTGGCGGCGCGCCTGCGCGCCGTGACGCGGCGCGAGGCCGGCAAGCCCGAACCCGTCTGGCGGCATGGCGATCTGGAATACCATCCCGCATCCCATGAGGTGTACTGGCAAGGACGCCGCGTCGACCTCTCCAGCCGCGAGGCCCTGCTGCTGGAATTGTTCCTGACCCATCCCAACCGCGTCCTCACGCGGGAGTTCATCCGCGAAAGGCTTTACGACTGGGACGCGGACGTGGAAAGCAACGCGCTGGACGTCTTCGTGCACCACGTACGCAAAAAGATACATCCCAAGATCATCCGCACCCTGCGCGGCTCCGGATACGCGCTGGGACAGGTGGACATCGATTCATGACCTTGCAGCAACGACTCATCGTCGCCGTGCTCGTGGCCGCGCCCGTGGCCTGGCTGCTGACCATCGCCGGTACCTACTGGCGCGCGGAACACGAAATCAACGAACTGTACGACACCGATATGCTGCGCCTGGCGCAGCAGGCGCTGGCGGTGGCAAGGCTGCTGCCCGCGGACGCGGCGCCCTCGCCCGAACCCTTGAAGATGGTGCTTCCCGGCGATCTCGGCGCCGCGGAGCTGCAGGACTGGTCCCTGGCCGTGTGGCGTGGCGCGGGCGATCCGCTGGTGGCCGATCCCGAAGCGCAGCAGTTCCCCCGCAACGGCACGCGCGAGGGCTTCTTCGACAGCGTGGTCGACGACGTATCGTGGCGCCTGTTCTACCTGAACGATCCGGCCAGCGGCACGCGCGTGGCCGTGGGACAGCGGCTCGGCGAACGCAAGGATCTGATCGTCTCCTATATCGCCAGCCAAATCCTGCCCTTGCTCGTCAGCCTGCCGGTGCTGATCGTCCTGCTGATCGTCGCCGTGCGCCGCGCGATCAGGCCGGTCCGGGATCTTTCGCATCGCCTCGAACGGCGGGATCCGGACGACGACAGCCCGCTGCCTCTGCGCGATACGCCCGGCGAGCTGAGGATCCTGGTTCAGGCCATGAATGGCCTGCTGGCCCGGGTGGCCTCCCTGATCGAACAGGAGCGCCGCCTGACGGCGGACGCCGCCCACGAATTGCGCACGCCGCTGGCGGCGCTGCGCGCGCAATGGGATGTGGCGCAGCGCGCCGAGGATCCCGCGCAGCGCCGCCAGGCGCAGGCCAGCGTGACGCGCGGGCTCGAACGCCTGGACCGCCTGGTGGCCCAGCTTCTGACCATGGCGCGTCTGGATAGCGTCGGGCACCTGGGCTTCGGCGGCGAGATCGATTGGCGCTGCGTGGCCGAGCAGGCGGTCGGCGACTGCCTGTGGATCGCCAACCGGCGCGATATCGAGATCGAGGTCGAATGGCCCGAAAACGGCGAAGCGCCGCTGCCCATCGCCGGCGACACCGATGCGCTGGTGATCATGCTGCGCAACGTGCTGGACAACGCCGTCCGCTATGGGCCGCGGCACTCGCGCGTGCGCCTGTCCTTCACCGCGTCGCGCATCCACGTCGACGACCAGGGGTCGGGCATGCCGCCGGAAGTGCTGGCGCGCATCGGCGACCGCTTCCTGCGGGCCGCCGGCAACGAAGAATCCGGCAGCGGCCTGGGGGTATCGATCGCCCGCCGCATCGCCCGCAACCATGGACTGAACCTGCGCTTCGAAATGCGCCCGGCGGGCGGCGATTTCGGTCCCGGCCTGCGCGTGACGATCCTGCGGGGATCGTAGTGCGCGTGGCGCCCGGCGCCCCGGATTAGTCCTTAAGTACGAGCCCCGCGACGGGCTCGTTCCGCGGCCGTTTCCCATCCCCGATGCAACTTGACCAATGTCAAGGCATACCCGCGCGTCTCGCACGAGTATGAACGCAAGGCTTCATCGCGAAGCCCCGTACGGGAGGCCATCATGAACGACGCGGAACTGCGCAAGCGTGTCCTGGAAGAACTCGAGTTCGACCCCAGCCTGGATGCCGCCCACATCGGCGTGGCCGTGGAAGATGGCATCGCCACCCTGACCGGGCACGTCTCCGCCTACGCGCAAAAGTACAACGCCGAGCGCGCGGCGCAGCGGGTCAAGGGCGTGCGCGGGATCGCGCAGGAAATCGAAGTCCGCCCGCCCACGGCCAGCCCCACCGACGACGACCAGCTGGCCAAGCGCGCGCTGGATCTTATCGCCTGGGATGCCTCCCTGCCTGCCGACGCCGTCAAGGTAAAGGTCGAACGGGGCTGGGTGACATTGAGCGGTGAGGTGGAGTGGCACCACCAGCGCATGGGCTGCGAAAGCGCCGTGCGGCGGCTGGCCGGCGTCACCGGCGTATCCAACCTGATCGAATTGCGGCACCGGGTCCAGTCCGGCGATATCAGGGCCAGCGTCGACCAGGCCCTGCGGCGCAGCGCCGAAGTCGAAGCCGGCAACATCCGCCTGCATGTAAATGGCGGCGAAGTGACGCTGTCGGGCACGACCCGCAGCTGGCACGAACGCAATGCCGTGCAGCGGGCGGCATGGGCGGTGCCGGGCGTGACCTCCGTCGTCAACCATCTGACCGTCGTGTAGCGACGGCCCAACCTTTACACCCAACATGGAGCAAACCATGAGCCGACTCACTCGTTACAGCCCCTTCTCCGCCGAACCGTTCGCCGACGCCTTCGAAGGATTCCTGCGCCCGATACGCGGCCTGGCGGAAGACGGCCCCCGCATGGACCTCGATATCACCGAGAACGACAAGGAGTACGTCCTCCAGGCCGAGATCCCCGGCATGAACAAGGAGGATATCCAGGTCGACATCGACGGCGGCGAGGTACGCATCTCCGCCAAGAAATCCTCCGAAAAAGAAGTCAAGGATGGCGATCGCGTCGTGCGCAGCGAGCGCTACTGGGGCCAGATGCAGCGCGCCGTCTCGTTCGCCACCAGCATCGATGAAGACCACGTCACGGCCGTGTACGACAAGGGCGTACTCAAGCTGACGCTGCCGAAAAAGGCCGGCGACGGCACGCGCCGCATCGAGATTTCGTAAAGCGGCCAGGCGGGCGCCCCGGGAGACAAGACCATGAATCAGGAAGAAAGAAACGCCGACGAATCCCTGCGCCAGCGGGTGCTGGATGCGCTGGAGGCCGACCCCGCCGTGAATGCCGCGCATGTCGGCGTTTCCGCGTCCAACGGCATCGTGACGCTGTCCGGGCACGTCGACACCTATGCGGAACGGTTCGATATCGAACACATCGTCCGCAAGGTGCGGGGCGTGCGCGGGATCGCGCTCGAAGTCACCGTGCGCCGGGCGGCCGACAAGCACGTGGACGACGACCAGATCGCCCAGCGCGCGCTTTCCATCATCAAATGGAGCGCCGGCATACCGGAACAGGACATCCAGGTCACCGTGCAGCATGGCTGGGTGACGCTTACCGGCAGGGTCTCCTGGCATTTCCAGCGCATGGCCGCGGAAATGGCGGTACGCAAGCTGTCCGGGGTGACGGGGATTACGAACCAGATCGAACTGCTGCGGCAGGTTCGTCCCGACAACGTCGAACGCACGATACAGGCCGCGCTGCGCCGCGACGCGGAGCTGGAAGCGGCCGGCATCCACGTCGCCATCCGCGGCGAGACGGCTGTCCTGGAGGGCCACGTCTCCACCTGGCATGAGAAGGCCGCCGCCGAGCGCGCCTGCTGGTCGGTGCCGGGCGTGCGAGCCGTCGAGAATCTCTTGTCCATCCGCTCCGAGGTCACGGCCTGAGGGCGAGCCTGTCGATAAACACGATAAATCCAAAAGCGAGAACCATCATGCTGAAACGCATCGCGCTGCACATCGAGAAAGACCAGGCCTGCCCGGCCCGCACGGCCACCACCCTGGCGCTGGCGCAGCGCTTCGGGGCGGAGGTCCTGGGCATATACGTCGCCTATGTGTGGCCGCGCGACACCCTGGACGAAAGCGTCATCCCCAGCGGGGTCTACGAGGTCATGCTGCAGCAACGCGCGGCGGACCGCGAGAAATGCCATACCGAATTCAATCGCCGGGTCGACGCCGCCGGCAACGTCGCGGCCCAATGGCGCACGCCGGACGGCCGCCCGGAGCAGGTTCTGCCACTGCACGCGCGCTGCGCCGACCTGCTGGTCCTCAGCCAGGCCAACAACACGGACACGGATTCCATCGTCGATCCTTATCTGGTGGAAACCATCGTCATGAGCGCGGGCCGGCCAGTCCTGGTCGTGCCCTACGCCGGGGAATACAGCACGGTCGGCAATCGCATCCTGTTCTGCTGGGACCATGGCCGCGAGGCGGCGCGTGCCCTCGCCGATGCCGCACCCTTCATCGAAAAAGCCGAGGAGACCTTCGTCCTGACGCTGGACGCGCAATCCGACGCCATGCGGGCGCGCCAGACGGTCGCCGACGACCTGCCGGCCTGGTTCCGTGCCCAGGGCTATCGCGAGCCCAGGATGCTGATCCGCGAGACGAGCGAGGTGGGCATCGGCAACGCCATCCTCAATGCCGCTTCCGACCACAGTTGCGACCTGATCGTGATGGGCCTGTACGGACATAGCCGCATGCGTGAATGGGTGCTGGGCGGCGCCTCGCGGGAGATCATGGAAGCCATGACCGTCCCGGTGCTGTTCTCGCATTGACCCAGGTCAAGGTCGCGGCCGGACGGCCGGCGTACGCTGCAGCCATGCGTCCCTACTCCATCTTCTCCATCCCGGCCGGGCTGTCGCCGGCGGACCGCCAGGTCCGCCGCCACGCCCTGCTGCGGCTGGGATTGGCCTGGCTGGTCATGATGCAGGTCATGATGCTGGCGTGGCCGGCCTACGTGCGCCACGATGACCTGCCGGCGCGCAATCTGGCGACCCTGGACTGGGCCATCGGGCTGATGAACTGGGCCAGCCTGGCGCTGACGCTGCCGGTCCTGGTCTATTCCGCCTGGCCCTTATGGCACGGCGCGGCGACACGACTATGGCAGGGGCGGCCCGGAATGGACCTGCCGGTGGCCACGGGCATGGCGGCCGCTTTCGTACCCAGCGTCCACGCCACGATCGCCGGGGACGGCGCGGTGTACTTCGATTCCGTCACGATGTTCGTCGCCTTTCTGCTGACGGCGCGCTACCTGGCGCTGTGCGCGCGCCAGTCGCGCGCAGGCGGCCGCAACGACCCGCTGCGGCGCACGCGTGCCACGCTTACCCTGTACGCCGACCGCCGCGCGGCGCAGTTCTGTACCGTTCAACTGGCCGCCACGTTCGCCACCGGCCTGGTCTGGATCTGGCTCGACCCCGGCCGCTTCCTGCCCGTCACGGTCGCGATGCTGGTGATCAGCTGCCCCTGCGCGCTGTCGATGTCGGTACCGGCGGTCATGGCCAGCGCCGACGCCGCCATCGGCGCCCTGCCCTGTGCCGACGAAGCCGACATCCGCGCCATCCAGGCCATGGCCGCGCGCAAGGCCATGCAGAACCTCTACGGCAGCGCGGCCTTCCATCTCTTGATGATGCCCCTGGCGGCCCTGGGCTGGGTCACGCCGTGGCTGGCGGCGGTCACGATGCTGGTGTCGTCCCTGGCGGTGGCGGGCAACGCGTGGCGGCTGCATGGCCGCTGGATCGACGGCCATGCATCGGCCCGGTCCCGTGCATCGGGCGCGCCGGCGGAAGGCGGCGCGGGCGCGGCGGTGGGAACGCCATGACCATCCTGGTATTGCTGCTGCCTCTGTCCCTGCTGTTCGTCGCGGCGATCGGGGGCTTCCTGGCCTGGGCGGTGCTGACCGGGCAATACGACGACACCGACGGCATCGCGGACCGCCTGCCGGACGACGACTGACGCGCGCGCGCGACACGGCGCCCCGGCGGCCGATTCCCGCGCACCGGGATTGACCAAGGTCAAGCCGGTTCCCCGCGGCCGGCACCATCATGGCGCCACGGAAACCAAGGGGGAGACAAATCATGCGTGACAGTCCAACGACGGCGACATTCAACTATGGCGTCGTTCGCCGCTTCGCCTTGATGACCATCGTCTGGGGCATCGTCGGCATGGCCGTCGGGGTGCTTATAGCCGCGCAGCTGATCTGGCCGTCCCTGAACCTGGACATCCCCTGGCTGAGCTATGGCAGGCTGCGCCCCCTGCACACCAACGCGGTGATCTTCGCCTTCGGCGGCTGCGGCCTGTTCGCCACGTCCTATTACGTCGTCCAGCGCACCTGCCAGGCGCGGCTGTTCTGCGGCTGGCTGGCCGAGTTCACGTTCTGGGGCTGGCAGGCGGTGATCGTGGCCGCGGCCATTACGCTGCCCCTGGGCCTGACCAGCAGCAAGGAATACGCGGAACTGGAATGGCCGATCGACATCCTGATCACCCTGGTGTGGGTGGCCTACGCCATCGTTTTCTTCGGCACCATCGTCAAGCGCAAGGTCAAGCACATCTATGTGGCCAACTGGTTCTTCGGCGCCTACATCCTGACGATCGCCATCCTGCACATCGTCAACAACGTCGAACTGCCGGTGACGATGTGGAAGTCCTATTCCGCCTACGCGGGCGTGCAGGACGCCATGGTCCAGTGGTGGTACGGGCACAATGCCGTGGGTTTTTTCCTGACCACCAGCTTCCTCGGCATGATGTATTACTTCGTGCCGAAACAGGCGGGCCGGCCGATCTATTCGTATCGCCTGTCCATCGTCCACTTCTGGGCGCTGGTCTTTACCTATATGTGGGCCGGCCCGCATCACCTGCTGTATACGTCGCTGCCGGATTGGACGCAGTCGCTGGGCATGACGTTTTCGCTGGTGCTGCTGGCGCCCTCGTGGGGCGGCATGATCAACGGCATCCTGACCCTGCAGGGTGCCTGGCACCGCCTGCGCACCGATCCCATTCTGAAGTTCCTGGTGACCGCGCTGTCCTTCTACGGCATGGCGACCTTCGAAGGCTCGATGATGTCCATCCGCAGCGTCAATGCCTTGTCCCATTACACCGACTGGACGATCGGCCACGTGCATTCCGGCGCCCTGGGCTGGGTCGCCATGATCACCTTCGGTTCGCTCTACTACCTGATCCCCCGCCTCTACGGCCGCGAGACCATGTACAGCGTGCGTGCCATCGAACTGCACTTCTGGGTCGCCACGCTGGGGGTGGTCCTGTACATCGCGGCGATGTGGACCGCCGGCGTCCAGCAGGGTCTGATGTGGCGCGCCACCGCCCCGGACGGCACGCTGGTCTATAGCTTCGTCGAGGAATTGAAGACCCGCGTCCCGTACTACCTGATCCGCCTGCTGGGCGGGACGATGTTCCTGGCCGGCGTGCTCGTCATGGCCTGGAATACCTGGATGACCGTGCGCAAGGCCACCGCCGTCGATCCCGCCATCCCGCAGCCCGCGCCGCAGCCCGTCGCCGTACCGCTGGCCGAGCCGGCCGTCGCCACCACCACCGCCGCCTGAAGGATCGACCATGAGCACCGGCAAGCAATCCTTCTTTTCGCACCACACGCTGGAAAAAAATATCGGCCTGATGATCGTCGCCACGGTCGTCGTCGTGTCGATGGCGGGACTGGTGCAGATCATTCCGCTGTTCCACCAGCATTCGACGACGGAGGCCGAGGCGGGCATCCAGCCCTACAGCCCCCTGCGCCTGATGGGGCGCGACGTCTATATCCGCGAAGGCTGTGTCAGCTGCCACTCGCAGCAGGTACGCATGCTGCAGTCCGAGGTCCAGCGCTATGGACCGTACTCCACGGCCGGCGAATCGGTTTTCGACCATCCGTTCCTGTGGGGTTCCAAGCGCACGGGGCCCGACCTGGCGCGCGTGGGCGGGCGCTATTCGGACGCCTGGCACCGCGAGCACCTGCGCGATCCGCGCGCCGTCGTGCCGGAATCCAACATGCCCGCCTACCCCTGGCTGCGCACCGCACCGCTGGCCGGACAGAACGTCGCGGACCGCATGCGGGCATTGCGCCAGCTGGGCGTGCCCTACACCGACCGGGACATCGCCGACGCCCCCAAGGCGCTGGAAGGCAAGACCGAAGAAGACGCCCTGGTGGCCTATCTGCAGGAACTGGGCGTCGCCGCCCGCAAGAGCGCCGCGCCGGCTGCATCCGCCAACGGAGACTGAACCATGGCCTATCTGACCGCCATCGTGACGGCCATATCCATGGCCACCTTCCTGGGCATCATCGCGTGGGCCTGGTCCCGCGGCCGCCAGGCCGCCAACCGGGACGCCGCGCTGCTGCCCTTCGCCTTGCCCGACGAATGCACGACGCCGCAATCCGGCATGGGAAACCGCCATGAGTGACTTCACCACGCCCGTCTGGGGTTATTTCGTCGGCGTCGTCGCCATGACCGGCATCGTCTGGTGCCTCTGGCTGCTGTACACCCAGCGCCGCTGGCTGGGCAAGGCGCCCGCCAACGAGCCGACCAGCACGGGGCATGTCTGGGATGGCGACCTGACCGAACTGAACAATCCCGTCCCGCGCTGGTGGACGGTCATGTACCTGTTGATGTGCCTGTTCGCCGTGGGTTATCTGGTGCTGTTCCCCGGCCTGGGACACTACGGCGGCACGCTGGGCTATACCAGCGCCGACGACCTGCAGCGCCAGCGCGCCGCGCAGGACGCGGCCACGCGGCCCTTGTACGCCCGCTACGAAAACATGCCCGTGCCCGACATCGCGCGCGATACCCGGGCCATGGAGATCGGCCAGCGCCTGTTCCTGAACAACTGCGCCCAATGCCATGGTTCGGACGCCAAGGGCGCGCCCGGTTTCCCTAACCTGACCGACGGCGACTGGCTGTACGGCGGGTCGCCGGAGACCATCCTGCAGACCATCACCCAGGGCAGGCACGGCGTCATGCCGGCCTGGAACGGCGTCATCGATGCCCGCACCGCCTCCGATATCGCGGATTACGTGCGGTCCCTGTCCGGCCTGGGCGTGGACAAGTCGCGGGTGTTCAGCGGCAAGGATGCATTCGGCACCTATTGCGTGGCCTGCCATGGGGCGGACGCCAAAGGCAACCAGGCCCTGGGCGCGCCCAACCTGACCGATGACGTCTGGCTGTACGGCAGTTCGCAGCGCACGATCGAAGCCACCATCCTGAATGGCCGCGACAACAGCATGCCGGCGCAGGAAGGCGTGCTGACGCCGGCGCAGATCCGCATCCTGACCGCCTGGGTGTGGCGGCAATCCAATACGCCGGGCCAGCCATGAGCGTCGCCGATGCCCGGATCTACGCGCGGGCGGTCACCGGCCCCTACGCCAGCTGGCGCATCGTCTTCGTCTTCCTGACACAGGCCCTGTTCTACGGCCTGCCCTGGCTGCAATGGGACGGCCGGCAGGCCGTCCTGTTCGACCTGGGCGCGCGCCGCTTCTACCTGTTCGGCCTGGTCCTCTGGCCCCAGGACGTCGTCTACCTGGCCGTCCTGCTGGTGATCTCCGCGCTTGGCCTGTTCCTGTTCACCGCGCTGGCGGGACGGCTGTTCTGCGGTTATGCCTGTCCGCAAACGGTCTATTCGGAGATCTTTGCCTGGATAGAACGCAAGGTCGAAGGCGACCGCGCCGCCCGGCAACGGCTGGACCAGGGCCCATGGACGGCCCGCAAGCTGCGGCTGAAGGCGGCCAAGCACGCGCTGTGGCTGGGTATCGCATGGTGGACGGGCAGTACGTTCATCGGCTATTTCGCGCCGATCCGGCAGTTGGCGCACGACCTGTTCACCTTGCAGCTGGGGCCGTGGCAGTGGTTCTGGATCGTGTTCTACAGCGTCGCGACCTGGGGCAACGCCGGCTTTTTGCGCGAGTCGGTGTGCAAATACATGTGCCCCTATGCCCGCTTCCAGAGCGTGATGGTGGACCGGGACACCTTCGTCGTCACCTACGACAAGCGGCGCGGCGAGCCCCGCGGCGGCCGCTCCCGCCATGCCGATGCGGCCGCCCTGGGCCTGGGCGACTGTGTCGACTGCCACTGGTGCGTGCAGGTCTGCCCCACCGGCATCGATATCCGCGACGGGTTGCAGTACATGTGCATAGGCTGCGGCGCCTGCGTCGACGCCTGCAATGACGTCATGAAGAAGATGCAGTACGCCCCCGGGCTGATCCGCTACGCATCCGAGCGCGCCGTCGACGAAGGGCTCTCGCGCCGTGCCGCCATACGGCGGCTGCTGCGCCCTCGCACGATGGTGTACGGAACGCTGCTGGCCGGCCTGGTCGTCGCCCTGATGACGGCGTTGTGGCTGCGCCCGTCGCTGCGCATGGACGTCATCCGCGACCGCGGCGTGCTGGGCCGCGAGGTCGCGGGCGGCATGATCGAGAACGTTTACCGCCTGCAATTCATGAATACATCGGGCTCGCCCGTGCAGCTTGCGCTATCCGCCGACGGCCTGGACGGGCTGGCGCTGGCCTTGCCGGACGGCAGCACGACCGTACGGGTCGACGCCCTGGACAACAAGATCGTGGCGGTCGTCGCGCGCGCCCCGGCGGCGGGCGCCGCCCCGGGGGCCCATCGTATCGTCATCCACGCGCGCGGCACCGGTACCGACGGCGCCGCGCCCGCCACCGACGAAGCCGCCAGTTTCTTCATTCCGCAATGATGCCCGCCAAGCCCCTGCCATCCGGCCCTGCCGGTCCGCCATGCCCGCCAGGAGGCCCCGCCATGAGAGCAACCCCGGTCCCGCCACCCCGCCCCTGGTACCGCGAACCGTGGCCCTGGATCCTCATGGCGGGGCCGGCCGCCGTGCTGGCGGGCTGTGTCTTCACAATCTATCTGGCGGCAACCCGCTACACCGACCCGCCCATCACCGAAGGGGTCACACGCGAAGGCCTGGTCGTACGCAAGGTCCCGGCGGTCCGCGCCGCGCCGCCGCGGGTGCCGGCACCGGCGCATCCAGATGCGCCCGGCAAATAAATGCGCCGCGCCGCATGCGTGTGCGGCGCGGCGCCTTGCGGTTATGCCCCTGCGCGCGCGGACGGGTAACGGTTGGCACCCGCCCGCCGCGACCTGCCCCTCTACGGGGCCAGGGTTGCCGGCATGCCGACGGCCGCCACGAAGTCCTTGAAGTACTCGTCCAGCACCTGGCGGGTGAACTTGCCGATGGACGCGTACTCCACTTCGGTCAGGTTCGCCAGCGATACCCGTGCCGAGGTATCGACGACTTCGAACCCGTTGCCCGGCAGCAGCACCACACCGGTCTCTTCAGCCAGGCGGAACAGGAAGCGGATGCCGAGATCGCGCTCGACAAACCACTGTTCGAAGGCCGAGCCGTAGATCTTTCCGGCCAGCTCCTGCAGATCGATCAGCGTGTAGTAGTTGACGTCGTTCGGGCCGCGCTGGACCTCGATACCCATGCTGCCATACAGCGTCTGGTAGCGCTTGCGTATCAGTTGCTTGGCCGCCGTCTTGTAGCGTCCCTCGCGATCCATCAGGCCGTTCAGCGCGAACAGTGCCATTTGCAACTGCTGCGGCACCGATAGCCCGGCCGTGTGGTTGAGCGCGACCGCGCGGCTATCGGCCACCAGGCGGTCGATAAAGCGCAGCGCCGCCGGTTCGGCCGTCAGCGAGCTGTATCGGCGTGCCAATGCCTGCTTCTCGTCCTCCGGCTGGCTGGCCAGCGCCGCGTCCAGCACATTGTCCCGATGCAAGCCTATCGTGCCCAGCCGCCATCCCGTGGCGCCGAAGAACTTGGAAAACGAGTACACGCATAGCGTATTGCGCGGGCAGCGGGCGAACAGCGACACGAAATCGTCGGCGAAAGTGCCGTAGACATCGTCGGTCACGATGATGAGATCGGGGCGGGCGTCGGCGACGAGCCTGGCCAGCGCGTCCAGCGTCGCATTGGACAGCTTGTTCGACGGCGGGTTGCTGGGATTGACCAGGCAGAACACCTTGACGGCGGGATCCAGCAGCTTGGCCATTTCGCTTTCGGGAAACTGCCAGTCGGCATGTTCGTCCATGCGCACGTCGACCACATCCAGGTCGTACTCGGCCAGCGCCGGGATCTCCAGGTACGGCGAAAATATCGGCGTGGCCAGCGCGATCCGGTCGCCAGGCCGGATCAGCTTGTTCACCGCCAGGCTCTGGAAGATGTAGGTCATCGCCGCCGTTCCCCCTTCCGTCGCGAAGAGCGAAAAATCGCCGCTGCATGGGATCGGGCCGAACATCTCCTGCGCCAGGTAGGCTTTGACGATTTCCTCCACATGCCGGAGCATGCGCGGCGGAGTCGGGTAATTGCACCCCAGGAAGGCCGCCACCATCTCTACCAGGAAGGCGTCGCGGTCCAGCCCCAACTGGTCTTTCACGTAGGCGATGGCCTTGCGCAGGAAGATGACGCCCTCGCCGGTCGCGTGGTGCGAGGCGTAGGCCTCGAAGCGCTGCACGATGCCGCGCGCCTCGGGCAGGCCGCCGAACCCGCTGTCCAGGTAGGCGTAGGAACGCGCCGCTTCCTGCATGGCGAACTCTCCCAGTGCCAGGAATGCGTAGCGCGGCAGCGTCGCCAGGAAATTCGGATTGCCGCGTCCGGCATTCAGCATCAGCCGCTCGGCATCAGAGGACGCGGCGGCAGCGAGCTGGTCCTTGAGTTCGAACGGGCTCAAGGCAGAGAGCTTGGCGATATCCAGATCTAGCATGATGTGTCGTCCATTGGAAGTTAAGTGTCGCCGCGCCTGCGGCGACGCGATGGATAGGCCGCCGGTCAGGCGGCATTTTTGGAAACGAGGGCCACGATCACCGGGCCCCATAGCGTCAGGAAGACGTTGGCCACGGCGTAGGTCACGGTGAACGAGACCACCGGGGTGGCATTGCCCGCTTTCGCCAGCAGCGCGGCGAACGACGGGTTGGCGCTGCGCCCGCCGGCCACGCAGGCCAGGGCCTCGATGGGATTGCGGATGCGCAGCACGTAGTACGAGAAGAAAAAGGTAAGGATCTGCGGGATGATCGTGACGCCCACGCCCAGGAAGAACAGCGTCAGGCCGTACTGCCTGATGGCCGCCAGGGCCTGCGGGCCGGCGGTGATGCCGACGATGCCCACGAACACGGCCAGGCCGAAGTCGCGCAGGAAAGTGGACGCCCCCACGGGCAGCGCGGCGAAGCGCGGGTGGACATTGCGCAGCCAGCCGAACAGCAGGCCCGAAAGCAGGCAGCCGCCGCCGCTGCCGATGGACACCGGCACGCCCAGCAGCTTGAACTGGATCATGCCGATCAGCATGCCCAGGGTCATGCCTATCCCGAAGAACACGAAATCGGTGACGGCGCCCGCGCTGATCTTGTAGCCAAGACTGGACTGGACCCGATCCAGGTCCTTGGGAGTCCCCACGAAATGCAATTCGTCGCCGCGCTGCAGGGTCAGCTTGCGCAGCACGGGCAACTCTTCGCCCATGCGCCGCACGGCGGTCAGGAACACACCATGGCGCGACTGGATACTGGCATGGTCATGGATATCGCCCAGCTCCCGGTGGCACAGCGCGGGGTTGGTCAGAATGATCTCGCGCCGTTCTTCGACCAACTGCTGCCGCGGCGGCGCGATTTCTCCGCCCAGCATGCCGGCCATCGCGCCGATCAGCGACGCGCGGCCCGTGACGGCGACCTGGTCGCCGGCCTGGATGACCGTATCGTCTTTCAGATCCAGGGGCATTCCCTCGCGCCATACGGCCTCGATGGCGGCATCCGAGAGTTCGGCGTCGATGGCCATGGCGGTCTTTCCCACCGCCTTGTCGCCCGGGGCCACCGCATAGACCCGGGTGACGATGTGCTGCAGGGCGTCGAACTGGCCGGCTTCCAGTTCCAGCCGCCCGCCCGACAAGGTCCTGGCCAGTTTGACGGCCTCGGCGCGGATATCCCATTTCATGATCCATGGGAAGAACCACGTCACCATGATGATCGGCCCGAGCGAACCGAATATGTAGCAGACGGCGTAGCCCACGGCCACATTGGTCTGCATGGTGCTTGTCACAGCGGCAGGCAGGCCAAGCCGTGCCAGCGCGTCTCCGGCGGTGCCCAGGATGGCCGACTGGGTCAATCCCCCCGCCGCCAGGCCGGCCGCCATCCCGCGATCCAGGCCGAACAGCCATGCGGCCAGCAGCACGCACAGCAGACCCATCAGGCACATGACGAAAGCCGACACCAGTTGGTTCAGCGAACGCCGGTTCAGCGCATGGAAGAACTGCGGTCCGCCCTGGAAGCCGACCGCGTAGATGAACAAGGCGAAGAACACCGTCTTAAGGGCGGGGTCGAAATTGATCAGGCCAAGCTGGCCGACGATGACGCCGACCAGCAGCGTGCCGGCGATACCTCCCAGGACGAAAGTCCCGGCACGTATCTTCCCGACGAGGTAACCCAGTGAAATCGTGATGAACAATGCGATCAGCGGTTGGCTGACGATGAAATGGCGTAGGACGTCCATGTCGCGAGGCGCAAGCGCCTTCTCCAGGAATGCGGGTTGAACGGGACCATGCCGCCCGCCGGACGGCGGGAGGAGGATCGGAAACTGATGCGGGAAAGCGCCGCCTATCGGACTGCGCGCCGTGAACAGGCGCGTGAAAGGCATGCCTTGCTTGAAGAAGCATTGTCCGGACGGATGGGCATGCCGGATATCGGCATTCCATGGACACTTCTTGTAGGACGGCCCCTACACGGGGTGTCAAATGCGCAACCGGCCCGCAGGCCGATTGAAAGAATCACATCAGCAGGCCGTTCTCGGCGGCATAGCGCGCCAGTTCGGCATTGCTGCGAACGCCCATTTTTTCCAGGATGCGGGCACGGTATGTCGTGACGGTTTTGGGGCTTAGATGCAGTACCTCGGCGATGCGTGTCACGCTTTCGCCCTTGGCGATCATCTTCAGCACTTCGAGCTCGCGATTGGACAATGCCTCGTGCGAGGCCGAGGTGCCGCCTCCCATCATGAGGGCGAAGCGTTCCATCAGCGAAGGGCTGACGTACTTGCCGCCCGCGGCCGCCTTGCGCACCGCGTCGATCAGCGTGGAGGTCGGGCTGTCCTTGGTCAGGTAGCCGGCGGCGCCCAGCTTCAGCGCGCGCACGGCGTAGATGTCCTCGGCGTAGGTGCTCAGCACCAGAACGGCCAGGCCAGGCCGTTCTGCGCGCAGCGACTGCAGCAGGTCCAGGCCGTTCTTGCCGGGCAGCGCGATGTCGATCAGGGCGACGTCGAAGTCCGCGCTTTTGACCCGCTCCAGCGCCTGCACCGCGTTCTCGGCCTCGCCGGTAACGCGGATGTCGGTGGCGGAGCTCAGCATCAGGCGGACGCCATTGCGCACCACCGTGTGGTCGTCCACCAGCAGAACGTCTATGAATTCACCGGCCATCGAAATTACCTCGGACACCTGACTGCCGGGATTCTAAGCGACCTTACCGCGCCGGAGGAGAATCCGGCGAGTCCCGATGCGGGACCAGCAGCACCGGGCAGGTCGCCAGGCGGACGAAGCTTTCCGCCACGCTGCCCAGCATCACGCGCTGGAAACCCCGGCGGCCGTGCGTACCCAGCACCACCAGATCCACACCGGCGCTACTGGCCGTGCTCTCGATCTGTTCGGCGATGGTGCCGCTGAGCACACCGGCGTCCACCATCTTTACCTGGCCGGTCACGCCGGCGTCGCGCATCTTCGCCTGCACCTTGTCCAATACCGCCCGTGCCTCGGTCACCATGGCGTCGTGGAAAGGCTCCACATCGATGAAGGCGGACGAGTACATGGAACTGGGATACTCCACGATATACACGCCCAGCAGGCTGGCGTGCTCGGATTTCGCCAGCGAAATGGCGTGATCCAGCGCACGCTCGGAACACGTGCTGCCGTCGACGGCGACGAGGATATTTCGGTACATATCGGTCTCCAGAAAGATGCCCCCACTCTACCGGTGCCGCCGCCGGCGTTCATTGATATGGGTCAAGTTGACACAGGTCAACGCCCGGCCGTCCGGCCACGATCATCCTGAAGGCCAGCGCGCGGCGCGCGCGCCGACCGGTGCCCGCATGCAGACCTCTTCCTCCCCTCCTTCCGACGCCGGTGTCCTGCCCGGCGGGCGGCTGCCGCCGGCCGCTCCCGCCGATGGCCTGCGCGGGCTGTCGACCGCGCAGGCCGACGAGCGGCGCGCCCGTTACGGGCCCAACGTCGTCGGGTCGGCGGCACGGCGGACCTGGTTGCGCGCGCTGGGCGACGTGATTGCCGAACCGATGTTCCTGTTGCTGCTTGCCGCGAGCAGCGTCTATTTCGTTCTGGGCGACGTCACCGAAGCGCTGACGCTGCTGGTGTTCGTGGTCGCCATCGTCCTGCTGACGGTGTTCCAAAGCCATCGCACTGCCCGGGTGCTGGAATCCCTGCGCGAGCTGTCGGCCCCGCGCGCGCAGGTACTGCGGGACGGTCAACGGCGGCTCGTCTCCGCCGCCGATCTGGTGCCGGGCGACGTGGTTTTTGTCGACGAAGGAGCGCGCGTGCCCGCCGACGGCGTGGTGGCGGAGGCGCATGAACTGAGCGTGGACGAGTCGATGCTGACCGGCGAGTCCGTGCCGGTGACCAAGTCCGTGCCGCCGGGGACGCGGAACGCGGATGATTCCTTCGGCCGGCTTTTTTTCGGAACCATGGTGGTGCAGGGCCAGGGCAGGATGATCGTCGACTCGATCGGCGCCGATACGGCGCTGGGCCGCATCGGCAAATCGCTGACAGGCATCCAGGAAGCCCGTTCGCCGCTGCAGCGGGAAACCAGGACTTTCGTCAACCGCTTCGCCGTGGTGGCCGTCGCGCTGTGCCTGATGCTGGTCCTGGCCTACCGCTGGCGCTTCGGTGACTGGCTGGCCGGGATACTGGCCGGCGTCACGCTGGCGATGGGCATCCTGCCCCAGGAAATCCCCGTGATCCTGACCGTCTTCATGGCCTTGGGGGCGCGCCGCATCGCCAACGAAGGCGTATTGACGCGCCGCATGAGCGCCATCGAAACCCTGGGGCAGACCTCCGTGCTGTGCGTGGACAAGACCGGTACGCTGACGCAGAACCGGATGTCGGTGCGGGTGCTCGCCGCGCATGGCGAGCGACAGGTGGTCGACCCGGCGACGCCACGCATCGAGCCGGCATTCCACGAGCTGATCGAGTACCTGGTGCTCGCCAGCGAGATCGAACCGGTCGATCCCATGGAGATCGCCTTCCACGAAGCCGGCCGCACCGGCCTTGCCGGCACCGGACGGCTGCACGCGGATTGGCTGCTCGATCACGAATACGCCCTGACGCCGGAGCTGCCCGCCATGTCGCACGCATGGCGCACCCGCGAGCCGGGCCGTCACGCCGTGGCCTGCAAGGGCGCGCCGGAAGCGGTGTGCGACCTCTGCCATCTGGATCCGCGGGAAACCCGCGAAGTCCTGGACGAGGCCGCGCGGATGGCCTCCGGGGGACTGCGGGTGCTCGGCGTGGCCAAGGCGCGCCACGCCGAAGCCGGCTGGCCGGACAAGCAGCACGACTTCGCGTTCACCTTCGTGGGGCTGGTCGGCCTGCTGGACCCGGTGCGGCCGGAGGCCGCGGGCGCGATCGCGGAATGCCGGGCGGCCGGCATCCGCGTGGTGATGATCACCGGCGATTACCCCTCCACGGCGCGGGCGATCGCCGCCGAGGTGGGCATCGACGCCACCCGCATCGTGACCGGCCAGGAAGTCGCGGCCATGGACGACGCGGCGCTGAACGAGGCCATCGGCCACGTCGACACTTACGCGCGCGTCAAGCCGGAACAAAAACTGCGGCTGGTCAACGCGCTGCGGCAAAGCGGCCAGGTGGTCGCCATGACGGGGGATGGCGTCAACGACGCGCCGGCGCTGAAGGCCGCGCACATCGGCATCGCCATGGGCTTGCGCGGCGCCGAAGTGGCGCGCGAGGTGGCGTCCCTCGTCCTGCTGCGCGACGACTTCGCCCCCATCGTCTTCGCGATCCGGCTGGGACGGCGCATCTACGCCAATCTCGTCCAGGCCATCAGCTACACCGTCGCCGTCCATATCCCGATGATCGCCGCGGCCATGGTCCCGGTTTTCGTGGGTTGGCCGCCGATGCTGGCGCCGGTCCACATCGTCTTCCTGGAACTGATCATCAACCCCGTCTGCTCGGTCGTCTTCGAAAACGAACCGGCGCGCGAAGACCTGATGCGCGTTCCGCCGCGACGAGCCGGCGCGCGCCTGCTGTCGAACCGCACGCTGGCGCAGGGCGTGGCGGCCGGCATTCTGGCGGCCATCGCGGTACTGGCCGTGTACGCCGTCCTGCTGGCGCAGGGCCAGACGCAGGTTTACGCCCGCACCTTCGCCTTCCTGGCCCTGGTCGCGAGCAATGTCGGATTGATTTTCGTCGTCCGCCTGCTGCGCCATACCGGACGCCGTTCGCGCGCGCTGGGATCCAATCGCACGCTGTGGACGGTGGTTGGCGCCACCGCGGCCGTGCTCGTGCTGCTGATGAGCGTCCCTGCCCTGGCCGGGTTATTCGGCCTGGTGGCGCTGCTGCGCCCCTGACACCGGCCGGTTGCGGTGCGAGACGGCGGACTAGATCGGCGCGCTGCCCACGGACAGGCCACCGCAGGCGTACAGCACCTGCCCCGTCACGAAACGGGCGTCGTCGGACAGGAAGAAAGCAATCGTTCCGGCGATGTCCTCCGGCTGCCCGAGGCGGCGCAGCGGGATACGCTCGGCCAGCGCGCGGGCGGCCTCCTCGTCCATGGGATTGTTGTTCCGGTACAGCTCGGTCAGCACCGGTCCCGGCGCCACCGCGTTTACCGTAATACCGTGCCGGCCCAGCTCCAGCGCCCAGGTGCGCGTCATGCCGATCAGGCCGCTCTTGGCGCCCGCGTAGGCGGTGCGCCGCGCCATGCCCAGCGCGGCGCGGCTGGAAATATTGACGATGGCGCCCCTGCCCTTGGCAATCATTCCCGGCAGGCAGGCCTGCGCGCATTGCATCGGCGCGCGCAGCCCCAGTGCCAGGATGCGGTCCAGTTCCGCCGGCGTGGTTTCCTGCAGCGTGCTGGATGTGGTCAGGCCGGCATTGTTGACGACGTGATCGACCTGATGCGCGGCGGTAATGCGGGCGAGCACCTCCGCGGTGCGGGCCGCGTCCGCCAGGTCGACCTCGTGGAACTCGCCCGGGAAACCGTCCGCCGGCGCATGGCGCGCCAGCCCGATGACATGATGGCCATCGCGCGCCAGGCGTTCGGCGGTGGCCCGCCCTATGCCCCGGTTGGCGCCCGTTATCAGCGTGATCCTGTGCGCCATGATCAATCCACGTGCGCCCCGGAACGCTTGACCACGTCGGCCCACCGCGTCACCTCGCCTTGCACGAACGTGCCGAACTGCGCGGGACTGTTGGGCGGCGGCGGCAGCGTAATGCCGGACTGCTTGTAGATGCCCTGCAGCCGTGCGTTGGCCAGCGCCTTGTTCAGCGCGGCGTTCATTTTGTCGACGATGGCTGGGTCGGTATCCTTGGGCGCGAACAGGCCGAACCACGATTCCACGGAAAAATCGGGAAGCCCCGATTCGCGCAGCGTGGGGATGTCGGGCGCGAAAGGCGAACGCTGGGCGGTGGTGACGCCCAGCGCGCGCAGCTTGCCGGCCTGCACATTGGGCAGTTCGGTCGGCAGATTATCGAAGATGGAGTCGACCTGGCCGCCCAGCAGGTCCGTCATCGCCGGCCCGCTGCCGCGATACGGCACGTGCAGGATCTGGGTGCCGGTCTGGATCTTGAACAGTTCGCAGGACATATGGATGGCCGACCCTGTTCCCGAAGACGCACAGGTCAGCTTGCCGGGATGCGCCTTGGCATAGGCGATGTACTCCTGCACGTTGTGGATGGGCAGTTTGGGATTGACCACCAGCACGTTGGGTACGGTACCCAGCAAGGCCACCCCGCGGTAGTCGGCGGCGATGTCGTAGTTCAGGTTGGCGTAGAGCGTGCGGTTGATGGCGTTCGCCGTGGAACCCACGAAAAAGGTATAGCCGTCGGGCGCGGCGCGCTTGACGAACTCGGCCCCGATATTGCTGTTGGCGCCCGTCCGGTTCTCTACCACGAAGGGATGGCCGGATTGCTCGGTCAGGACGCTGGCCACCGCGCGCGCGATGATGTCCGTGGTACCGCCCGGCGCGTAGCCGACGACCAGGTTTACCTGCTGCGCGGGCCACTTGGCGGCGCCCTCGCCGGCGTGGGCAGCGCCCATCGACGTCCATGCCGCCAGCCCGGCGGCCAGCCATGCGTGTCGCTTCATTTGCTGTCTCCTTGTTGCCACTGGCGTGGCTTGTACATGTGTGCGCCCCTCTGCGTGGGCGCTCGCCGCGCAAAGCGCGGGTCTACCTGGGGGCCGTGCCCTGGATCGTGATCCGGTGCATGGCCCGGCGCTGCCCGGGATAATCGTTGATGGCGTAGTGCATGGTGCAGCGATTGTCCCAGAAGGCCATCGAACCCTGGCGCCAGCGGAAGCGGCAGGTGTTCTCCGGCCTGGCGCTGTGCTGGTAAAGGAACTGCAGCAGCGGCAGGCTTTCCTCGCGCGTCATGCCTTCGAAGGAATACGTGAACGGATGGTTCACGAACAGGCACTTGCGCCCCGTTTCCTCATGCGTGCGCACGACCGGATGCACGCTGTCGATCACGCCCACGTCTTCGCGCAGTTTGGTCGATCGCGTGGCGTTGCGCGCCTGGGAATTGGCGGACAGGAAATTATTGCTGTGCACCGCCCGCATCCCGCCCAGCATCTCTTTCATCCCGTCGGACAGGGTGTCATAGGCACGATACAGATTGCACCACAGCGTATCCCCGCCGACGTCCGGCACTTCCCGCCCGTAAAGAATGGACCCCAGCGGCGGCGTCGGATGGTATGTCTCGTCGGTATGCCAGGTATCGCCGATGACGTCCTTGTCCGTCGGCTCCTTGACCACCGGCATGATCTGCGGATATTCAGGCAGCGTGTGGTAGACCGGCGTCATGCTGATTTCACCGAAATATCGCGCGAAGGCGATGTGCTGTTCCGGCGTCAGTTGCTGGTCGCGAAAGAACACCACCTGGTGGTCCAGCAGCGCCTGGCGGATTGCCGCCACCTCCCCGGCCGCGAGCGCCCTGGAGACGTCCACATCCAGCAGCTCCGCGCCGATCACCCCCGTCAATCTCACAATTCGCATGTCATCCTCGCCTCGATCCGGTCTTTCGTCAGACCGTGTGAGCAAGAGTTTATCGGCGGCGATTATTAGCGTCTAATACAGTTTCGACCGTCGATTAATAGGCATATCCGGATCAATCATGGACCTCAAGCGTCTGCGGTATTTCGTCGCGGTGGCCGAGGAAACGCATTTCGGCCGGGCCGCCAGCCGGTTGGGAATCAGCCAGCCGCCCCTTAGCGAACACATCCAGGCACTGGAAGCGGAGCTGGGCAGCAGGCTGCTGGTCCGCACGACCCGTTCGGTAAGCCTGACGGCCGAGGGCGAGGCGCTGCTGGAGCACGCGCGCGCCATTCTTCGCGACGTCGACCAATGCCGCGAAGTGGTCAACGCCGCGCGCGACAAGGACAGCCTGACGCTGACGCTTGGCCTGCTGCACGCGCACACCTATACCTTCCTTCCTGCCCTGCTGCGCGATTATTTCTCGCACGACCCGCGCCGGCGCGTGAACCTGGTGGAATACACCACCACGGAACAGGTCAGCCGGCTGCTGGAGGGCACCATCGACATCGGCCTGGTACGCGAACCCATCCATCACGGTTCGCTGCGCACGCGTCGGCTGTTTTCCGAGCGCTACGCCGTGGCCGTTCCCACCGAATGGGGGCTGGACCGCAACGGCCGGGTTTCCGTCAAAAACCTGGACGGCCGCAGCATGATCGGCTATCCCAGCCATGATGTCCGGCGCAGCACCCAGAGCCTGTTTCGCGATTTCTTCCATCGCCACGACGTCCGGCCCCTGGATTATTTCGAGGTGCGGACCATGCATGCCTCGCTGGCCCTGGTGGCCGCCGGCCGCGGCTTCGCCCCTGTCCCGCGTTCACAATCGATGCTGCCGCTGGCGGGCGTCACCTACTGCGATTTCCGCGAGCAGTCCCCGGATCTTTCCGTGGGGCTGGCATGGCGCGAGGACAAGTCCACGCCCACGATCAATCATTTCATCGCGGTCTGCGACCGGCATTTCGCTAACTGACCCGCCAAACGCTGGCCAGCCAGGGCTGCTGCTCGAACGGCAAGCCGGTAGGACGGTAGTAGTGCGTGATTTCGGCGAAGCCGGCGGCTTCGGCGTATCGGCGCCAGCTTTGCAGGTCGTGGTACGCGCCATAGCGGCCGCGGTTCCAGCCTTCTTCGTTATTGCCGCGCGGGTTCGACGCGAAAAGCACGCCGCCGTCCTTGAGGGCGGCACGCAGCTCGGCCAGCACGCGCGGTAACTCCTGGGACGGCACGTGGAACAGCGACGCGTTGGCGTAGATGCCATCGAAATATGCGGCCGGAAGGTCCAGCGCCAGGAAATCCTGCTGCCAGACCTCGCAGCCCGAGGCGGCCCGGGCCATCTCGACGAACTCCGCCAGCCCTTCCAGACCGATGGCCTGGTGGCCAGCGGCGGTAAAGGCGCGCAGGTCCCGCCCCGGCCCGCAACCGAAATCCAGGATGCGGAAAGGCGGCTTGCCCTGGATATTGGTGAGCAGCGCGGCGATGTTCTGGCTGACATCGTGGTCTTGCGTGCCCGCCCGGAAGGCGTCGGCGCGTTCCTGGTAGTGGCGCAGCGTCTCCTGGGCGATATGCCGCAGATCCTTGCGTTCGAGCATGATGGTTAGCCTCGCGTGAAACAGCAATCAGGTAGCCATATTGGCATGAATCGCCGGTGCCGGCAGCCCATGCATGGGCGCCGGACGCGCTACCCGATCAATCGCAGTCCGGCCGATTTGGCGGCCTTGCGATCGAACGTTGCCGTGTAGTCGCAATGCGCATCGTGGCAGACACGCTCGATAAGGCAGTCCGCGAAATCGGCCTTCGAAGAGGCGAAAACGCGCAGCGCTTTCCAAACCGTTTCCGCGCTCTGCACCGAGAGCACTTTGGTTCGAAGAATATTTTCCACCACATTGGCGATCTGGCCGCGATCCGCCGAGTACAGACTGGAGAGCACCCAGACCACCTCGACCAGTACCACGTGTGTCACGAACCCCTGCGAGTCTTCCTTCAGGGATTCGATCAGCGCGGTCGCCTTTGCCGATTGCGTGGCGTCGTCCTGAGCGATATATCGGACGAGTACATTCGTATCGAGACCGATCATCGCTTGCCGGCCCCGCGTGCCGCGATCGCGGCGTTCATGTCGTCCACCGACACCGGCTTGGAAGGCTTCGACACCAGCCCCTTCAGCGAGGTCACCGCCGTCGTCGCCGGCACCAATTCGTAGCGACCCGAGGTCTCGTTCAGGACGAACTCAATCCTGTCGCCGGTTCCCACGCCCAGGTCATTGCGGACATCGATCGGAATCGTAATTTGCCCCTTCGACGTGATCGTCGCGGAAGTCATGGCGCGCTCCCAGAATCTTAGATTCCTTACTTTAAAGTAAGGAATCTAGCGGGTCAAGCGTTCCGCTGCCCAAACGACCCGCCACACGCGGGGACGGTTCATGCGATCCAGGCATGGGCATGCGCAAGGCATGCGCTTTGCTTCACCGCGCGCCACCGACCACGAGGACATCATGCAATCTCCCTCCCCCCAGGCTTCCCACGACGGCTTTCCCTTCTTCCTCGACCGCGCCGCCGCCGAACAGGCCGTCGCGCTGGTGCTGCCCTCCATCGACGCGGCGCTGGGCAACGCCGCCGTCGGGGAAAGCGGCATCCTGTATATCGTGATCATGAACCCCGCCCTGCAACCCTGGGAGGCGACATTCGAAGAGGCGATCCTGCTGGAGCACGCCGTCGGCGACCGCGACGGCTGGGACGCGGACTATGCGGCGTATGCGAGGGCCAAGGCCCGCACCGCCTGGCGCCTGGGCGGGGACACGCACACGCTGGGCACCGTGGCGCCGCACCGGCTGCGCGCGGGCGATGCCGGGGTATGGGGCAGCGCCATCGTCGACGGCATCGTCGTCGCCACCAGCGGCATGAATCCCTGGTACGACGAAGCGTTTTCGGGGGCCATCGCCTATGCCCTGCGCGCGGTCGCCAAGGGGCGGGCGCTGGCCCGACCGCCGTCGCTGCGGCTGGATGCGGGCGACGCGCCGCGCGGATAGCAGGCGCCGGAGACGGCGGCGCCCATCCGTGCCGGGCATGCGGCTTGCTCGGCGAGGCTGCCTCGATGGAACCTGCCATGCTGCTCGCCACATCCGAATCGCCGACCCCCAGGAACGCCGCATCCGAACCTGCCCCCGCGCAGGACGCATGCTGCGCCATCGCCGGGCTGATCTATGTCGACGACAACGGTCCGGGCATCACGCGGCGGGTGGCCGGCGGCACCTACGAATACTTCGATGCCCGCGGCAAGCGCATACGCGATCCGAAAGTCATTGCCCGCATCAACGCGCTGGTGATTCCGCCGGCCTATACGGACGTCTGGATATGCCCGGACGCCGCGGGCCATATCCAGGCGACGGGCCGCGACGCGCGCGGCCGCAAGCAGTACCGCTATCACGCGTCCTGGCATGCCGTCCGCGATGCCAACAAGTACGAGCAGCTGGCTTCCTTCGCCCTGGCCCTGCCCCGCATCCGCCGCAAGGTAGAGCGCGACCTGCGCCGGCCCGGCCTGACGCACGACAAGGTCGTGGCGGTGGTGGTACGCCTGCTGGAAACCACGCTGATCCGCATCGGCTCGCCCGCCTACGCGCGCGCCAACGGTTCGTACGGCTTGACGACGCTGCGCCGCCGGCATACGACGGTCGCGGGCGATCGCATCCGCTTCCGCTTCAAGGGCAAGAGCGGCATCGAACACGACGTCACGGTCAACGACCGCCGCATCGCCTCCGTGGTGAAGCGCTGCATGGAGATTACCGGCCACGAGCTTTTCACCTATCGTGAAGCGGATGGCAAGGTGCGGGTGGTGGATTCCGGCTGCGTCAACGACTATCTGCGCGAAGCCGGCCAGGCGGACTTCACGGCCAAGCACTATCGCACCTGGGCCGGATCGGTACTGGCCCTGGCGGAGCTGGCCAAACGGCCGTGGACCACGCAGGCCGAAGCCAAGCGCAACGTGGTAGAGGTGGTGAAGGCCGTCGCCAAGCGGCTGGGCAACACCCCCACCGTCTGCCGCAAGTGCTATATCCACCCGCGTGTCGTCGACGCTTATCTGGCGGGCGAATTGCCCGCGCGGGCGGCGGCACCGGCCGCGCCGCGCGGGCTGGATGCCGACGAAAGGCGCCTGCTGCATTTCCTTGCCGGCGCTCCCGCGGCCGCGGCATCGCAACGACCCGCGGCCTCGTCCACGCCGGTCAAGCGGGGTGCGCGTGCGCGCTCTTCGCCAGCAGCGCTAGAAATTCCCGGTTGAATGCCGGCAGGTCGTCGGGCTTGCGGCTGCTGACCCAGTTGCGGTCGACCACGACTTCCTTGTCCACCCAGGTCGCGCCGGCATTGCGCAGGTCATCCTGCAGCGATGGCCAGCTCGTCAGGGTCCGCCCCTTCACCAGGCCCGCGGATATCAGCAGCCACGGGCCGTGGCAGATCACCCCCACAGGCTTGCCCGCCGCGTCCATGCGGCGCACGAAGTCCTGCGCCTTGGGATGCCGCCGGATCTCGTCGGCGTTGACCACGCCGCCGGGCAGCATGACGCCATCGAAGTTCTCCGGCTCGGCGTCGACATCGCTGAACGTCAGGTCGACCTTCACCGTCTCGCCCTTGTCCGTATGCTTGAAGCCCTGGATGGGGTCGAGCTTGCTGGATACGATGACGGCGCGGCCGCCCGCGGCCACGATCGCCTTGCAGGGCTCGGTCAATTCCGCCTGTTCGAACCCGTCGACCGCCAGGACCGCCACCGATACATCTTTCAATTCCTTAGCCATTGCGTACTCCTGAATCCATGGTTTGTTCCGGATCGCCGGCGCTACCGGCGATGGGCCGGAGGCAGCAAGCGGGATGCCACCGTGAATTCCAGGCACAATCCTTACAGCATGCCGAACGACGATAAATACACCACGGCATGACGACTTCGACGTCCACGGGAGACATCCACAATGAAGGCATACGCAAAACACATCCTGGCCGCCGCGGGGCTGGCCGCAACGCTGCTCGTCCACGCCGCGCCGGCAGGCGCGCAAGGCAGCGGAGACTGGCCCGCCAAGCCCATCACCATCGTGATCCCCTACGCCCCCGGCGGCTTCGCGGACACGCGCATGCGGCTGATCGCGGCCAAGCTGGAACCCCGGCTGAAGCAGTCGGTGATCGTGGAGAACCGCGCCGGCGCCGGCGGCGTGGTGGGGACCACCTTCATCGCGCGCGCCAATCCGGACGGATACACCATCGGCGCGGGCAACCTGGCCCCCCTGGCCGTCAACCCCAGCCTCATGCAGAGCATTCCCTACGATCCGGCCAAGGATCTGGCGCCGGTCATCCTGATCGAGAACAGCCCGCTGGTGCTGAGCGTCAACAATTCCGTCAAGGCGAAGAACCTGGGGGAATTGATCGCCCTGGCCAAGGCGGAGCCCGGCAAGCTGACGTTCGGGTCCTCGGGCGTGGGCGGCGCGCACCACCTGTCCGGCGAAATGTTCGCCGAGCAGGCCCACATCGAAATCACGCACGTACCCTACAAAGGCGGCAACCTGGCTTCCACCGACCTGATGGGCGGACACATCACCATGATGTTCGAAATGGGCTACGCGGCCCTGCCGGCCATCCAGGGCAATAAAGTCCGGCCCATCGCCGTGACCGCCTCGCGCCGCCTGGCAGTCCTGCCGGACGTGCCCACCATGGCGGAATCCGGACTGCCCGGCTACGAGTCGTACAACTGGCAAGGCATCATCGCGCCCGCCGGCACCCCGCGGCCCATCATCGACCGGCTGAACACGGAATTGAACGCGATACTGAAGGACCCGGAAGTCGCCAAGGCCATCGTCGATTCGGGCAGCCAGGCCGCGGGCGGCACACCGGAGGAGTTCGCCGCATTCATCCAGTCCGAAACGACGAAGTGGGCGAAGGTCATCAAGGACGCGAAGATCGCGCCGCAATGATCGCGCGGGCCGCATGGCGGCGGCGAAACGCCCGCAGCGGCGCGCCCCGACCCGGTACGATGCATCATTAATAGTACATTTGTGCGATTTATGTCTTTTTAATGAGTCAGCGGCTGAAGCGGCCTTGAATCATTAATAGTACATAATCCGATGAAAAGTATTATTATTGATACATGAAAAAGAAAATCGCGCCCACCTTCGACGCCGCCCAGGCCCTGGCCCAGGTCGGCGCGAATCTGCGCACCGCGCGCCTGCGCCGCGCCGAAACCGAAGCCGCGCTGGCCGAGCGCATCGGCGTCTCCCGTTCCACCATCGTCCGGCTGGAAAAGGGCGATGGCGGCGTCTCGGCCGCGCTCCTGTTCGAAGCCCTGCTCCAGTACGGCTTCAGCGAGCAGTTGTTCCAGCTGGCCGATCCGGAACGGGATAAGGTCGGCCAGCGCCTGGATGCCGTGCGCAGGCCGGCGCGAGGCTCGCGCAAGGCCCCGCACGCCCACCGCGCCGATCCGGACACCCTCTAAGGCCCTCGCCCGCCATGAGCAAGCGCAAGCCCAAGGACGTGGAAAGCGAGCTTTTCGTCTACGTCGATATCCGCGGCGAAGCCGTGCTGTGCGGCGTCCTGACGCTGGACGATGCCGGGGAAGACAGCTTCTTCGCGCAGTTCACCTATGTGCGTTCCTATGTGAACGATCCGCGCGCCTTTCCGCTGGATCCGCTGAACCTGCCGCTGGCGGACTCCGCCACCACGTTCAGCACCACCAGCCGCTACGAAACCCTGGGTGCGATCTTCGACGCCGCGCCGGACGCCTGGGGCCGCAACGTCATGCGCATGGACAACGCCGGCGCCCGCGTGCCGGAGGACGAAGTCCTGCTGAAAGGCCGCGGCATGGGCGTGGGCGCCCTCTTCTTCAGCGCACGCCTGCTGACGCCCAATATGCGCAAGGTGTACCGGCTGCCCGAAATCGCGGAAGTCGACTCTCTGGCGGACCTGATCGCCGACATCGACCAGGGTATCCAGCCCAAGGGGCTTTACCGCGATCTGCTGGGCAGCTCCTGGGACATCGGCGGCGCCCGCCCCAAGACCATCGTGCGCGACGACCGCGGCGAGATGTGGATCGCCAAGTTTCCGCGCCGGGGCGAATCCTACGACCGCCAGCGGGTGGAATATGCGAACCTGCGGATGGCCCGCGATATCGGGCTGACCGTGCCGCACATCCGCCTGGTCGAAACCCACCTGGGCGCGGTCCTGCTGACCCACCGCTTCGACCGCGACCTGCTGCCGCCGAAGGACGGCAGCAGCCCCGTCGTCGCGCGGCGGCACTTCCTGAGCGGCGCGGCGCTGATCAGCCCGTCGGTCTCGATCGGCAAACGCGAACTGGACGGGCCCCGCGGCAAGGCGACGTTTTCCTATGCGCGGCTGGCTGACGTCATCCGCCGCATTTCGTCCAATCCGGTGCGCGACCTGCAGGAGCTGTATGCCCGCATGATGCTCAATGTCGCCGTGCACAACACCGACGATCATCTGAAGAACATCGGCTTTCTGAAGGACGAGAACGCCGACACCTATCGCCTGGCGCCGCTTTTCGACGTCACCACGCAGGAAGGGTCGGCCCGCCACTATCTGCACGTGGGCGCGCAGGGCCGGGTAAGCTCGTTCGAGAATTGCCTGACCGAATACCGCCGCTTCGGCCTGCGCGGCGAGGACGCGGCGCGCGCCATCCTGGATCGCGTGCGCGCGGTGGTCTCGCAGCGGCAGCGTTATTACGACGAAGCGGGCATGACGCCCGCCGAGGTCGAACGCATCGAGGCATCCCTGAGCGCCTGGCACATCGGCGAACCGCCCGCGTGACGCGGCACGACGGCGCGGCGTGGTGTCCCATCCGTATATCCGCGACCGGTGGGCCATGGAACAAGCGCCCGACGGCCGCCTGCCCCGAATCAGCCGCCCCCGGCTTCCTGCATGTAGGAAACGCGTTGATCCAGCCATTCCTGCACAATGGCATGGGCAGCCTTCGCTGCTTCATCCGGCGACAAGCCCCGTTGCGACTGCAGCCACTGTGCCGTCGCCTTTTCGGTCGCCGCCACCGCGGCCAACGCCTGGTCGCGCTGGGCTTGCGGCCAGCTATCGTTGTCGGTCCAGTCGCGGATCTGCTGCTCCGGGCTGTCGCCGGCAGCGTCCTTCGCCCCACCCTTGGGCGGCTTCAGGAAATCGCGCGGAGACACCGTAGCGCGCAGCGCCAGAATGTTCCACTGCGCAAAGCTCGAAAAACGCAATGTGCCCTGCTTCGGCGTCGCCTTGGCCAGCGCCGGATTGACCGCCTGCGCCAGCGTCTTCCAGGCGGGTTGTTCGAACAGGTCTCCTTGCGGACTGCAGATGGGCGCCGCGGCGTCCTGCGAAGATCCGTAGAACGGACCGAAGGCATCGTAGGCTTCGTCCTGGCGCGCGAAAATGAAGCAATGCACCGGCGCTCGCGGCGGTTCATAGCCCGCGCGCTCGATATGCAGCCTGAGCATCGTCAGCACATAGATGCCGGAGTTCGCGCCCTTGTCCTTCTCCATGTCTTCCATGATGGCCGACACGTTGGGTTCATCGGCCAGCGCGGCCTGGGCGATTTTCAGGTTCTGCCGCGCTTCCGCGGCGGTAACCCCGGCGGCCGGCACGAATTTGTGCAGATAGAGCATCCAGGCCGCGCTCAATCCCACATGGTAGCGGCGTAAGGCATTCGCGGCGGCCACAGGATCCGAGGGAATCTTCGCAAGCACCCGGTCCAGCGATGCCTGGGCGCGCTTCTTGGCGTCATCCAACTGGGCGATGCGCGTTTGCATCTGCCCTTTCAAGCAATCGTCCACCCCATTCGGCAGCGCAACGCAGGCATTGCGTGCCTTCAGCCATTCGACCTGGTCGCGCCGCAAGGCGGCAGCGGCTTCGTCGGTCGAACTCGCCCGCGCGTCGGCATAGAGCAACCCCATGGACTGGTCCAGCCAGTCAAGGTTCCGGTCATCGCAGATCGCGTGCTCGACCTTGCCGGACGCCTTTTTGCAATCGAAGGATGCGGCTCGCGCGATGTTAGTCGTTCCCAGCGACAGCAGGACGCCACTGAAGCACATACCGATAATGCCCACCAACCGTCCGTACACGATCGCTCCCGCGGTTTTTGGAAACAGGGATTGTACGCGCGGTGTGTGACCCAGGCCGGAGGGCTCCGCCCGCAAAGCGCGCGGAAACGCCCCCCGCGCGACGCGGTACGAAAACGCGGCGGCGGCTACACTGGTGCGCCTTGCCGGCCCATCGCCGGCATATCGGTGGGGGAGCACAACATGAGCGGCCTGGACATACCAGCCCTGAAAATATTCGTCGCGGCGGTGGAGGAAAAAAGTCTGTCCAGGGCCGCCGAACGCCAAAGCCTTGTGACATCGGCAGCCAGCAAGCGGGTGGCCGACATGGAACGCCATCTGAACCGCGTGCTATTGCACCGGCACGGGCGCGGCGTGGAGCCGACGCCCGCGGGCATGCTGCTTTACCAGCGCGCCAAGGCCATCCTGCGCAGCCTGCACCTGGCCGAAGCCGCGGTGGAGGGCTATGCCGTGGACGGCATGGCCAAGATACGCCTGGCGAGCCTGCCCTCGCCCATTCTCGTCATGCTGCCGTCGCAGATCGGCCGCTACCTGCGCGCGAACCCGCAAGTCAGCGTGGATCTACTGGAATGCTATAGCGACGAAATCCCCCGCATGGTGGCGGAAGACCGGGCCGATATCGGCATCTATCACGGCCGCCACCCGGCGCCCGGCGTGGTGTCCCATCCGTATATCCGCGACCGGGTCGGCCTGGTGGTCCCGCTGGGCCATCCGCTGGCCGACCGCAAGGCGGTCCACCTGGAGGACGCCGTCGATTACGACCTGGTCGGTTATTTCCCGCGCCATTCCTACGACCAGTTCCTTGCCTATGTCGATCAGTCGGTGTCGCGGCCGCCGAACGTGCGGCTGCAAGTCTCGAACTTCGAGGCGCGCTGCCGCATGGTGCAGGAAGGCCTGGGCCTGGCGGTATTGCCCGAATCGATCGCCAGCAAATACCTGGTCGATATGGGCCTGGTATGGCTGCGGCTGGAGGACGACTGGGCCGAGCGGCAGTTGTATGTCTGCGTGCGGCACAACCGCGACCGCGACCAGGCGGTCGACGAACTGGTGGAAGTCCTGCGCGCCCCCGCGGCCTGAAAGCCGCGCGGCGCTCAGTACGCCGCCGCCAGCAAGTCGAGATAGTCCTGTTTGGCGAGCGGACGCGGGTTGGTCTTGTGGGCGTTGTCGGCGAGCGACGCATCGGCGATGGCATCGAAGATCGCGGGGTCCACGCCCAGCGCCTTCAGGCCCGAAGGCAGGCCGAGCCTTCTGTTCAAGTCCAGGAATACCCGTGCCAGGTCCGCGTCGTCCGCCAACCCCATGGCCTGGCGCAAGGCGGGCAATTTGCCGGCCAGCCACTCGCGGTTGTAGCCGATCACGTGCGGCAGCAGGATCGCGTTGAGCGTACCGTGATGATGGTTCAGCGCCCCCAATGCATGCGACATCGAGTGCACCGCGCCCAGTCCTTTCTGGAAGCAGATCGCGCCTTCCAGGGCGCCCATCATCATGTGCCAGCGGGCGTCGCGGTCGCTGCCGTCCGCGGTCACGCGTTCGATATTGGCGTACACCCGCTTCAGGCCGTCCAGCGCGATGGCATCGGCCGGCGGATTGACGACCGGGGAGCAGAAGGTTTCGACGCAGTGCGTCAGGGCATCCATGCCGGTCGCGGCCGTCATATAGCGCGGCAGTCCCAGCGTGAGTTCGGGATCGCAGATGGCGGCCTTCACCACATTGGGGCACCCCACGCCGGCCTTGATACCGTTACGGAAGATGATGACCGCGGAGCGGCCGACTTCGCTGCCGCTGCCCGACGTGGTGGGCAGCACGATCAGCGGCGGCGTGGCGGCTACCGGCCGTGGCTTGGGATGGCGGTTGCAGTATTCCCACAAGGGCGCGGGATCGCCGCACATCACGGCAATCGCCTTGGCCAGGTCCAGCGAGGCACCGCCGCCGATGGCGACGATGCCGTCGCAGCGTTCGCGGCCGAACATCGCATGGCCTGCCTCGACGGCGTCTTCGGTGGGATTGGCCGGCGTATCGTCGAAGACCGGCGCGTCGCCGGCCCCGCCCAAAGGCTCGATCGCCATGGCGAATACCCCGGCGGCGATCAGGCCCTTGTCGGTCACGAACAAGGGCCGCCGCACGCCGTTGCGCGCCAGCTCGCCGGGCAATTCGCGCCGGCTACCGTAATCGAAATGCACTTTGGTCAGGAACTGTAGGATGGACACGCGGACCTCTCACCGTAAATCGTGGAAACACAGGCAGGAACATGACGCGCAAGGGCGGCGCCACGGGCGCGGCGGCATGCCGCGGGCGGGGCGTCAGTTCAGCGCCAGGCCGGCCTTCTTGATCACCGCGTCCCATTCGCCGAGTTCCCTGTCGATGCGCTGCTGGAACTGGGCCGGGCCTTCGGAAATGACCACCGATCCCAGCATGGTCGTCAGTTGTTCCCGCACCGCCGGGCGCGCGGCGATTTCCGCCAGGTCCGCATGGATCTTCTCGATCACCTTGGGCGGCGTGCCGGCCGGCGCCAGGAAGCCGTACCACGTCGCGATGTTGACGCCCTTCACGCCCAGTTCGTCGAGCGACGGCACATCGGGCAACTGCGGCACGCGCTTGTCATAGGTAATGGCCAGCGCGCGGATCTTGCCTGCCTTGATCTGCGGCAGCGCCGAACTGAGCGTCGCGAAGGACATATCCACCGTGCCGCCCATCAGGTCGGCGATTGCCGGCGCCGCGCCCTTGTACGGCACGTGCAGGATGGACGTATCGGTCTTCTGGCTGAACAGCACCCCCGCCAGATGGGGTGTCCCTCCATTGCCGGAAGACGCATACGTGAACTTGCCCGGGTTGCGCTTGAGCACCTCCAGGAATTCCTTGAAGTCCTTGGCCGGGAAATTGTTGCGAACCACCAGCACGTTGGGCGCCAGCGCCAGCAGCGCGATGGGCGCGAAATCCTTGGACGTGTCGAACTGCATGCCCTTGTACATCGCCGGATTCATCGTATGGTTGCCCAGCGCCACCAGCAGCGTATAGCCGTCGGGCGCTGCCTTGGCCACATAGCCGGTACCGATCAGGGCATTGGCGCCGGCCTTGTTCTCGATGACGACGGGCTGCCCCCATTTCTTGGAAAGCTCCTGGCCGAACAGCCGCGCGAAGGGGTCCGCCGAGCCGCCCGCCGGGAATCCGACGATGACCGAAACCGGACGGTCGGGGTAGTCGGCCCATGCGGGGTGTGCCAGCGCCACGCCGGCAACGGCCGCCACGGCGGCAAAGAGGTGCTTGAGCTTGCGGATCGGGCCCATGAATGTCTCCATTTTGTTTTGTTTTCGGCGCCGCGTTGCGCCGGCTGCCGTGGCATCCGGCCTTGGACCGGATACCACGCAAGATTATGGCCATGCCACGGGCGGGCGCATTGAATTTTTGGAACATCGCAGTTCTCCGCCGGGCAAGGGTCCCGCCGCGGCACGCCCGCCTGCGTGCCGTCCCGCTATCCGGCCCGCGGCACCGCGGGGGGCCGGTTTTTCCAAACGAGAACGGTGGCGTTCCCAAAAAGAAATCGGCGCCGTCGCGCCGTTGCTACCATAGCCCGTCGCATTCCAGGCGCCGCGAAACAACAGGAGACACAACGATGTACGAACATCCGGCCCTTTACATCAACGGGCGCTTTATCGCCGCCGACGGGCGAACTACGCAGCCCGTGACGAATCCCGCCAATGGCGAAGTCCTGGGCCACCTGCCGCATGCCACCACGGAAGACCTGGACCAGGCGCTGGCCGCCGCGCGGAAGGCATTCGAGACCTGGAAACGCACCTCGCCCCTGGAACGGTCGGCCATCCTGCGCAAGGCCGGCGACCTGCTGCGCGAGCGTGTCGGCGAGATCGCCCGCAATATCTCCCTGGACCAGGGTAAACCCCTGTCCGAGGCACTGGCCGAAACCGATAAGAGCGCCGAACACGCCGATTGGCACGCGGAGGAAGGCCGCCGTATCTACGGCCGCGTGATCCCGCCGCGCCAGGCGGATGTGCGCCAGTTCGTGCAGCGCGAACCAGTGGGCGTGTGCGTGGCGTTCTCGCCCTGGAATTTTCCGATCGGACAGGCTTCGCGCAAGGTCTTCGCGGCCCTGGGCAGCGGCTGCACGCTCATCATCAAAGGCCCGGAAGACAGCCCCAGCGGCGTCATCGCGCTGGTGCGTGCCCTGCACGACGCGGGCCTGCCGGCCGGCTGCCTGAACCTGGTGTGGGGCGTGCCGGCCGATATATCCGGCTACCTGATCCGCTCGCCCATCGTGCGCAAGGTGTCTTTCACCGGCTCCACCGTGGTGGGCAAGCAGGTGGCCGCGCTGGCGGCCAGCCACATGAAACGCATGACCATGGAGCTGGGCGGCCACGCGCCCGTCCTCGTGTTCGACGATGCCGATCTGGACCGGGCGGCCGACCTGCTGGCGCGATTCAAGATGCGCAATGCGGGGCAGGTCTGCATATCCCCTTCGCGCTTCTTTGTGCAGCGCAAGGCCTACGATCGCTTCGTCGCGCGGTTCGTCGAGGTCACGCGCGCGCTGAAGGTGGGCGACGGCCTGGAGGACGGCGTGGACATGGGGCCGCTGGTGCACGACCGCCGCGTCGCCGCGATGGAAGGCTTCATGGAAGACGTGCGGCAGCGCAAGGGCGAAGTGCTGACGGGCGGCGCCCGCATCGGTACGCGCGGATCGTTCTTCGCGCCGACCGTCGTCGCGGGCCTCGCGGCCGATGCGCGTTTGATGCATGAAGAACCCTTCGGCCCCATCGCGCCCGTGGCGCCCTTCGATACGTTCGAGGACGGCATACGGCTGGCCAATGCCCTGCCGTATGGGCTGAGTTCCTACGTCTTCACGGAGTCGCTAAGGACGGCGACCCTGGCCTCCAATGCGCTGGAAGCCGGCATGGTGAACATCAATCACTATGGCAGCGGCGCGGCGGAAATGCCGTTCGGCGGCGTCAAGGACAGCGGCATGGGCAGCGAAGGCGGCGCCGAGACCTTCGATGGCTATCTGGTCACCAAGTTCATTACCCATCGGTAGAAGGCAGGCGAAGCACCCGCGCCGTATCAGCCGGCCTGCGGCTTGGTATCGCGGCGCGCGGCCCGGCGCGGCGCCAGGGATCGGGCCCATTCGTCCAGTTGCTTCTCCCTGGCTGCCAACTGCGCGGATAGGTCCCGAACCTGGCGCAGCAGATCGGCTTCGCGCCGCGCGGCGGCTGTTTCGTTCACGCCCGCGGCGGTCTCCGCCGCGTCCAGGCGCGCCGTCGTGGCGGCCAGTTCCTCGCGCAACGAAGTCTCCGTCCGCAACGCGCGGCGCAACTCGTTCTGCAGCTCCGCGGCCTGGGCCTGCGCTTCGCCACGCGCCTGCTCGGCCGCCTGCCTCTGCCGTTCCGCGCCCTGCCTTTCCTGTTCCGCGGCCTGCCGATCGCGGTCCGCCGCCTGCCGCGTGCGCTCCAGCTCGGCATTCAGTCGCTTGGTGAGCTGGCGCTCCGCATCCAGGTCATTCAACCATCTGCGTTCTTGCGCCGCATGCCTATCGTGCGCGTCGGCCAGCGACCGCGCCTGATGCGTCTGCATATCGACGAGTTGGCCGCGCAAGGACTCGGCCTCGGCACGCGCCTGCGCAAGCGAATCGCGCGCCCCGGCCAGTTGCTGCTGTTCGGCCTGCAAGCGGACCGTGGCGGTGTAGGCGGCGTCCTGCGCCGCCACGACTTGTTCGCGCAATGCCTGCAAACCCAATTCCAGGTCGGCCTCGCGGGCCTGCAAGCGTTCCTGGCCCTGGTGGAGCTCTTCCTCCATGGCCGCCAGGCGATCGCGTTCCCTGGCCAGCTCGGCGGCCGCCTCGGACTGATGCGTCTCGGCTTGCCGCCGCGCCTGCTCGATCGCCGCGCGCCAGACTTCCTGCGCCAGTTTCGCCACCGGGTCCGGCAGCGTGGCGTCGCGGGCGCCGGCAAGGCGTTCGCCCAGGCCGGCAAACCAGGTGTTCAAAAAGCCAGTGATGGTATTGGGAGACCCGCGTCCCAGTTTCAGGCGGACGCGTTCGATGGTCGGGCGCTCGCCCTCGCGCAACAACGCGTCGGCGGCGCCGTGCACGTCCAGTTCGGTAATGGCCATGGGCAATCTCTATGGGAAAACCGTACGTGGTGAAGGCGCCTCGGCGGTCCCTCGCCTGTCGGCGCATCTCCGGGCTGCATCACCAACGATAAGTTGCGATAAGGGATAGTTATCCAATCTAATTTATCGTCTGTACCGTTATATCTTACATCGTACGTAATATATCATACACTCGCTCGCGGAATCGTGGTGGGGCCACGGGAAAGCATCAGCGGAAAACGACGCCGTTCGTGCAGCGGGGCCGCCCATAGGCGGCGATGCTGGGGAAAATGGTTTGGGATGTCCCGGCGGCGGCCATCGGGCGGCGCATTGAGATCGGCCGGGCCCGGCAGCGCGCGGCGCGGAATGGGGGCGCACCGCGCACCGAGCGCCGATGCGGAATCGCGGTTGCCTTGGCCACCAGGCCAACCGCGAAGGACGGGTGCTCCGGATCCCCGGAGGATTACTCCATCCCGCCCATCAGTACCTGACGAACGTCCCGTCCATGACGCGCGCCCACGGTCATCGCGCGTTTCAGAAACAGGCCCGCGTCGTGCTCATCCGCGAAACCGATGGCGCCATGGAATTGGATGACTTCCTTCGTCACGCGCAGGGCGGACGCCGCGGCGCGGTGGTAGGCGGCCGCCGCCGCCCAGCCCTGCCGTGCCCCACCCCACGCCTGCGCGGCTTCGTGGACCAGGGCACGGGTGGCCTTGCCGTCCACATGACACATCGCGGCGCGATGCTGCAAGGCCTGGAAGCTGCCGACGGGCACACCGAACTGCCGGCGCAGCCGCATGTATTCCAGCGCCAGCTCAAGCGCGGCTTCCGTCAGGCCGCTCAGATAGGCAGCGTCCAGCAGCCATAGCAGGTGATGGCCCTCCCGCCATGCGGCCGGACCGTGTGCCCGATCCAGCATGACAGGCGCGTCCCCCCAAGCGGACGCGCTGACCCGGATGTCGGCCAGCCCGGTCCCATCCACGGCCGGGCGCGTCTCGCATTGCGTTCCCGGCGCGCCCCTGGCGATCAGCCGGGCCTCGAAAGGGCTTTCGCATTCCGCGGCCAGCAGCCAATGCGTCGCCCTTCCCGCGTCCGGGACCAGCGTGGCGCCGCGCGCCCCGTCTTCAGCCGCCGCCACCGGTGCCGGCACGGCAAGGATATTTCCGGCAAGCACGTCCTCCAGGACCCGCCCTGGCGCATCGCCGGCCTGGGCCAGGATGGCCGCGACGGCAATGCCCGACGCCACCGGCGGCATCATCAACGCGCGCCCGGCCTCCTGGGCGACCACGACTGCCGCGGGCGCGGACAGGCCCAGGCCGCCCTGCTCTTCCCCCACGGCGATGCCGAACCAGCCCAGGGCGCCGATGTCTTTCCAGGCGGCCATATCCCACGCCGTACCGCCTTCCTGGACGGCACGCGCCGCCGCCGCGCCGCCCTGGCCGGCGGCGAAATGCGCGGCGCTCTCGCCTATCATCCGCAGCTGCGCGGCGTATTCCCCGTTCATCGCTTGCTCCCCGCGGCCGGCAGGTCCAGTACCCGAGTCGCGATAATGCCGCGCTGCACCTCGCTGCTACCGCCATAGATACCCAGGCGGCGGGCCTGCAGGAACATCTGCGTGGCGTCGAGCAGGTCCTCGCCGTGGCGCGAGGGATCGCGCAGCGCCGCGCCCGGGCCGGCGACACGCCGCGCCAGATCCAGCAGCAGATGCACGGTGTCCGTGGCCAGCAGCTTCAAATAGGCGCTGTCCACGCCGCCTTCCCGCGCCTCTCCAGGCGCGGCTTCGGCCGCCTCCAGGTAAGCCGCGCACAAGGCCTGCACCTCGACCTCGGCCAACGCCGCCTCTTCGCGCACGCTGGCCGGCACCTGGGCCGCCGGCGCGGCGCGCAGCATCATGCGCAGCCGTTCACGGGCCCGCAGCGCCTGCGCCGGAGAGCCGATCCGCAGACGCTCTTCGCTGAGGACCGCCGTTGCCACTTCCCAACCCCGGTTCACTTCACCCACCACGTTGTCCAGCGGCACTGCGACGTCGTCGAGGAATACCTCCGCGAATTCGTCATCGCCGGCGATGGTGCGTATGGGACGCCGCCGGATGCCGAAGGTAGCCATGGGGATCAGGACGAAGGTAATCCCGTCCCTGGGCCTGCCTTCATTCGAGGTGCGCACCAGCGCGAACATCCAGTCCGCATGATGTCCCCACGTCGTCCAGATCTTGTGCCCGTTGATGACCAGGTGCCCGTCACGTACCTGGCCCCGCGTGGACAGGCTGGCCAGGTCCGAGCCCGCGCCGGGTTCGGAATAGCCCTGGCACCAGATCGCGTCGCCCGCCAGGATGGCCGGCAGGTGCCGCGCCCGCTGCGCGGGCGTACCGCGCGAGATCAGCAGCGGTCCGATGTGGTTCAGCCCCTGGGTGGGGATGTCGGGCGTGCCCGCGAGCGCCATCTCCTCCATCAGGATCAACTGCTCCATCGGCGTGGCCCCCATCCCGCCGTGTTCGCGTGGCCAATGCGGGGCGATCCAGCCGCGCCGCGACAGCGTCCGGTACCATTGCATCGCCTGTTCCGGCGAGGGACGAAACGTCGCATGACGCAAGGATGCCGGCACATGTTCGCGCAGCCAGGCCCGCACCTCCGCGCGGAAAGCCGCCTGCCCGTCGGTTTCGGTTCTGAGCGTCATGCGGCTTGCACCATTCTGGACAGGGCGATTTCCCGCAGATCCCGTTTCAGCACTTTCCCGACGCCGCTGCGCGGCAGCGCCTCGACGAAGAAGACATGCTTGGGCTTCTTGTAGCTGGCGATCCGTTCGCGCGCATGCGCCTGGACAGCCTCCACGCTGAGCGTCGCGCCCGGGCACAGTTCGATGAACGCGGCCACTGCCTCGCCATAGATGGGGTCCGGCACGCCGACCACCGCCACATCGGCCACGGCGGGATGCTCGGCCAGCGCCTGTTCCACCTCTTTGGTGTAGATATTGAAGCCGCCGCTCAGCACCATGTCCTTCTTGCGATCCACGATATACAGATAGCCGTCGCTATCGAAGCGGCCCATGTCGCCGGTATGCACCCAGCCGTCGACGATGGTTTCCGCGGTCGCCTCGGGCCGTCCGTAGTAGCCACGCATGGTCGTGAAGCGTCCGGCCTCGCCGGCGCGCACCAGGATTTCACCGACGTCGTCCACGGACACCCGCTGCCCCCGCTCGTCGACCAGCTTGACTTCCACGCCGGGCGTCACGCGGCCCACCGAGCCGGGATGGGTGAACTGCTCCTCGTGATTGAGGACGGTGACCGATCCGACTTCGGTCATGGCGAAAAAGGAATGCAGCCGGGCGCCAGGCAGCCTCTCTATCATCCGGCGCTTGAGCTCGATCGGGAAGGCCTCGCCCGTGACGATGATGTGGCGCAGGGTCGCGCAGCGCGATGCCTGTTCTTCCAGGATAGGCATCAGCATGCGCGCAACCGTGGGCACCATGCCGGCGGCCGTGACGTACTCGCGCTCGATGATGTCCACGGCCTGCCGCGCATCGAAGCGTTCCATCACCACCAGGGTCGCGCCCAGGCCCATGGAGTTCATCAGCCGCGCCAGACCGGTGCGGTGGGCCAGCGGCGTCGTGACGAGGAAGACGTCATCCGAGGTAATGCCCCATTCCACGGCGTTGATGAAAGCATTGCCGATAACGAAATTCGCGTGCGTCAGGATCGCGCCCTTCGGCTGGCCCGTCGTGCCCGAGGTATAGAGGATCATCGCATCGTCCGGATGCAGCGGCACATCGGGCAGGCGCTCGTCGGACGGCCGCATCAGCGTCGCCAGGGCTTGCGCGTCGTGCGCGGCACCGTCCACGACGACGCGGCGCAGGCCGCGCAACCCGTCGCCCAGGGCGTCGATGGCCGGCGCGTCGTCCGCATGGAATACCAGCATGCAGGCCTGGCTATCCCGCGCGAAGTACGCCAGCTCGCGTGGCGTATTGCGCGTGTTCACCGGAATGACCAACGCCCCCAGCCAGAAGGCGGCGTACAGCACCTGCGCGATCTCGATGCAGTTGGGCAGGTAAACCACCACGCGATCGCCCGGCCCTACTCCCGCTCGCCGCATGCCCGCGGCCAGCGACCGGGAGGTGGCCAGCAGTTCGGCGTACGTCAGGGACCGGTCACCGCATTTCACCGCCGTCTTGCCGGGAAAGCGCAGCGCATGCGCTGCCAGGAATTGTTCGAGCCGCATGACGTCGCCTTATTCCAGTTCGAACGCCGGATAGGGATGCCCTGGCGCAAGATGGTCGACCGCCAGCTTGACCCGCTTGCCCACCGCCATCTCGGCGGGATCGCAACCCAACAGGTTGGCGATGATGCGCACGCCTTCGTCGAGCTCCACCGTGGCGACGCATAAGGGTATGCGCCCCTCCACGCCGGGCCCCGGAATGCGTACCACCGTGGCGGCATAGATGGTGCCCTTCCCCGATACTTCCCGCCATTCCAGGGTGCGCCGGCCTGTGTAGCTGCTGACCGGCTTGGGGTAGTGCTGAAAACGTCCGGCGACGGTGCAATACTGCAGCACCAGCTTGCCCTGCGCGATGCCGTCCCAGAACGGCTGGGTGTCCACGTAGACGCCTTGTTTCGGTATGGGACGCGCCGGCGAGCCCGCGGCTATGTTGTCGTTCATGGTAGTCATGCCTCCAGGACCATGGCCGAACTGGTGCCCCAGTTGCGGCCGTAGGGAATCACGCCGATGCCGGTGACCAATGCGTTGCACGGGTCCTTTACCTGGCGGCTGCCGCCCTCGCCGAACATCTGGCGCACGGCTTCGGCCAGATTCAATCCACCGCTTGCCAGGCCCGGCTGGCCGGCCGAGATCTGGCCCCCACCTGTATTCAAGGGCAGCTCGCCGTCGAAGGACAGGTCGGTGCGCAGGGTATAGGCAGCGCCTTCTCCGCGTTCGCAGAAGCCGAAGGCCTCGAACTGCATCATGACGGCGATGGTGAAGTCGTCGTACGGTTGGAACATCCGCACATCCTTGGGCGCGAGTTCCGCCCTGCGCAGCACCTCCGGGCCGATCCTGCCGAAGCCGGTCTGGGTGATGTCGGCCACCGGGTCGGCACCGTTGAAGTTCGTGACTTCGCCGTACGCCACCGGATACACCATGTTCCTTAGACCGAGCCGCCTGGCGTTCGCCGCGCTGGTCACGATGAACGCGTTGGCGCCATCGCAGAACATCACGCTGTCCAGTACCCGCAGCGGATCGGAGATCACACGCGACTGCATGTATTCCTCCATCGACAGCGGCTTCTGGAACTTCTTCAGCGCGTTCGGATTGTGCAGCGCGTGCGCGCGCTGCGTTACCGCAATCTTGCCCAGCGCCTGGGGATCCAGGCCATATTGATGAATGTAGCGGCTCATCAGCAGGCCGAAGCTGGCGGGCGGGCCCTGGACGCCGGGGGGATCCTGGAACTCGCCGCGGTACGCGCCGTAATTGGAGCGCCAGTCGCTGCTGGGCGCGTCGGCCGACATGACGACGGCCAGGGTGCACATGCCGTCGCGGATCGCCGACATCGCCCGCGCCACGCCGCCGGTCGCGGAGCAGCCGCCCATGCCGCCATAGTTCAGCCACGTCGGCGTCAGGCCCAGCGCTTCGGTCATGTAGACGGCGAAGAACGGGTTCTGGGCTTCGGACAAGGCGGTGGTGACCGACAGCCCGTCGATCTCATTCTTGTCGATGCCCGTGCGTTCCAGCAGCTGATCCAGGGCCTCGCCGGCCAGGTCGTAGGCGCTGCGTCCCGTCTTGAACCCGACCGGCGTTTCCGCGTAGCCGGCGATCACCATATCCCTTTTCTTCATGCTTTCACTCTCCTCGGAAATCCGGCGCTCTTTTCTCGCGAAAGGCGGACAGGCCTTCCGCCCGATCGCGCGTGAAATACAGCATGAAGGACACGTCGCCTTCCGCTGCCATGCCCTCGGCCAGCGGCAGGTCCATGCCGCGGTCGATCATGGCCTTCGTGAACATCACCGACAAAGGCGCATTGCCGCTTATCGTGCGCGCCAGTTCACGGGCCTTGTCCAGCGCCTGGCCCGCCTCCGTCATATGGTTGACCAGGCGGTACTCGCGCGCTTCGGCGGCGCTCAGGCGTCGGCCGGTCCACATCAGCTCCTTGGCCAGCGCGGGCCCGACCAGGCGCGGCAAGGTCTGCGTGCCGCCGCCTCCCGGCATCAGGCCCAGGCGGATCTCCGGCAAGCCGAACTTGGCGTTGGCCCCCGCCACGACCAGGTCCCCGACCAAGGCAAGCTCCAGGCCGCCGCCCAGGGCATAGCCTTCGACGACGCTGATAATGGGCTTGGAGTACGTGGGCAACTCGCGGAACAGCCGGTTGACCTTGCGCAGGCGCCGCCGCTTGCGGTAGAAGTCGAAATATTCGTTGTCGGCAATGGTGAACTCGCTGGTGTCGATGCCGGTGCAGAACGCCTTGTCGCTGCCCTTCACGATTACCGCGGCGATCCCGCGCGCCGACTCGGCTTCGTTGAGGACATCCATGATTTCCTGCGCGGTCTGTTCGCGCAGGGAGTTCAGCTTCTCGGGACGATTGAGGGTGATTTCCAACCAACCCTCGACATGCTCGACAATGATGTCTTCAGTGTTCATGTTCATCGGATACTCGCTGTTGTTTCAGTGCTGACGGATTCAGTGCCTGGGACTTGGTGCGCGGATTCGGTAGCGCGCCGGGGCGCGGGCTGCCCGGGCGCGACGTGGCCCCCGATGGCGTATTCGATTCTTGCGTGCATGTCGGCCATGCACGCCGGGATCGCCCGCTGCGCGGCATCGATGGATAGTTCCAGGCAAACCCGCGCGGGCGCCGCCAGGACCAGCACGCGGTCGGCGATTTCCAGGGCGTCCTCGATGCGGTGGGTCACGAAGACGCAGGTCTTGCGCTGTTCCCTGATGATCTCCGCGAAATCGCGGCGCAGCGTTTGCGAAGTCACGTGGTCGAGCTGGCTGAAGGATTCATCCAGCAGGACCAGGGCGGGGTCCACCGCCAGCGCCCGCGCCAGCGACACCCGCTGACGCATTCCGCCCGACAGCTCGACGGGATACTTTTCGCAGGCGTCCTGCAGCTTGACGCGCGTCAGCCATTCCCTCGCCCGCTGCCGTGCCTGGTTCTTCGGAACATCCAGCAGCAGCAACCCCAGTTCGACGTTCTCTTGTGCCGTGCGCCACGGCAGCAGCCGGTCCGTCTGGAAGCTCACGGCCAGTTTTCCGCGCAGTGCCTTGAAGTCCAGCGCCGGGTCCACGCCAGCCACATGCACCGAGCCCGCATCGGCCGTGGCGGTTCCCATCAGCAGCGACATGACCGTGCTCTTGCCGGCGCCCGTCTGGCCCAGCAAGGCCACCGTTTCGCCCTCGCGGACTTCCATCGTCAGGTGATCGATGGCGGTATGGCTGCCGAAACGCTTGACGACGTCCCGCAGGGCGATGATTGTGTTCCGGATATCGTTCATCATCGCACCTGCGCCTCTTTGCGCCAGCCCAGGAAGCGGCGCTCCGCGCACCCGGCCAGCCATTGGAACACCAGGTTCAGCATCACGAGCAGGAAAGTCCACGCCATTACCTGGTCGATGCGAAAGGTGGACTGCGCAAAGCTCATGCGCGAGCCTATGCCGACGGCCGAGGCCACGAGTTCGGCGAAGATCACCATGCGGATGGCGTATCCGATCACCGATTTCGTGGTCAGGAAAATATACGGAATGATGTGCGGCGCCACCAGGAAGCGCAGCATCTGCCAACGCGAGGGACGGAAGCTTTCCAGCATGTCGACCCATTCCGTGGAAAGCGCCCTCACGCCCTCGTAGACGTTCAACGCATAGAACGGCAGCAGGATGACCGCCAGGATGAAAAAGATGCGCGCCTCCGGGTCCTTGAACCAGAACACGGCGAGCAGCATCCACGACAGCGCCGGGATCCCCGTATCGATAATGACGACCGCCTTCAGGTAGGGTCCGACACGCCTGGACGTTCCCATCAGCAGCCCGACGATCACGCCCGCCAGCGCGGCGAAGACGATCGCGGCGGCCAGGCGCGCCAGCGTGATCGCCACGTGGATCAGGTCCGAGCCGAAAAGTCCGGCCAGCGCCTTCGCGATCGCCTCGGGCGACGGCATGATGTAGTCCGGCACGTAACGACTTGCCACCTCCATCGCGGCCAGCAGCAGAACGACGACGCAGATCAAGGCCTTCAGATCGCGCCGGTCGCGCTTCTCCGGCTTGGGGGCCAGGGTTGACGCGCGGGTTGCCATGGATGCGGGACGGGTAATGGGCTTCACGCGTTGCCCGGCGGGAATGTCGACCTGGTTCATGATGCGAAGAACTCCTTATCGACCATCGCGGGCAAGGCGCCGCTGCGCTTGAGGAATTCATTGGCGACGAGTATCGAGCGACGCCCCTCTTCGGTTTGCATGGAGGTGTGCTTGAACTCCAGCCGCCTCGAATCGATGGCGGTCTTCAGGACTTCCGGCGACGCGCCGGAGTTGCCGCCCGCGATCTTGACCGCCTCGTCCGTGTGCGTGGTAATGCCCTGGATGCTTTGTTGGAAAGCGCGGTTCAAGCGTTCGACCAAGCCCGGATCGCGGGCGATCGCATCCTTGCGAACGGCCACGCCGAAGTAAGGCAGATCCAGGTGCAATTTCCGGCGGAACGCCTCGCCAGCGCTATAGAGCACCCGCATATCGGGCATGCGCTGAAGCCCCGCCGAGACATTGGGCTCCCACGACAGGCCCGCATCGGCACGGTTCGCCATGACCAGGGTAACGGACGCCGCGGGATTGTCGACGTTCTGGACCGTCGCCACTTTCTCCAGATCGATACCGTCGATTTCCTGCATGACGGCCCGCATCATCCTGTATGTGCCGGTCGATTGCGGCGCCGCAACGGTTTTGCCGCGCAGGTCCTGCAACCCTCGCACCGCCTGCGCGCGGGTCACGATATTGATCATGTTGCCCGTCGTGACGGAGCAGACATATTGCAGCGGCACGCCGGCCAGGTAGCGGGAGGCGAACGTATCCCAGCTGCCTATGCACACGTCGTAATTTCCCGCAACAAAGTCGTTGTAGTACGTGCTGACCGCGGTATATGAGGTGGGTTTTCCCAAGACCAGGTCGTTTGCCCTGGCCAGCTGCTTTACCGTTATATAGTCGGTCAGCAAGGTCGTGAAACCCGGCGTCAGGTTGGCCCATTTGAGGGGCGCCTGGGCGCGCGCGGGACTGACCAAAGACCCCACGCCGAGGATGGCCGCCGGCCCCAGGGCCGACGCGGTCCGCAGCAGCGCCCGGCGCGATAGTGCACGTCCGTTCATGCTTGTCTCCGTTATATTTTTGTCCCGCCGCGATCGCCGGCGTGGCCGTCGGCGCCCGGTGAGTCTGTGAATGGTAGGATAGGCCCGCGGTTGGGGATAGCCGCGAAATCGGGACGGGCGTTCCAGCCGTGGAACGCTGGCGGCATGCCGGATGTGGTCTCATCCGCGATGAACGGCTATCCGGCCAGGCTGTTTCGTCGGAGTATTCCTCGCTCCGACCGTCCGGCCTCCTCTGTCTGGCATCCTTTCCACTTCTCCGGATATGGCAGAAAGACTCGATCTCAACTCGCTGCGTCTTTTCTATGAAGTGGTGAACGCGCAGAGCATTTCGCGCGCGGCCGCGGAGCTGGGCCTTCCCAAATCGTCGATCAGCCGCAAGCTGAGCGAGCTGGAACGCCAGGTCGGCACGGCCTTGTTGAAGAAAGGCCCGCGCAAACTGACGACCACCGAAATCGGCGCGCGCTTTTACGAGCATTGCCGCCGGGTGGTCGATGAAGTGGAGCAGGCGCGCAACGACTCCCTGACGCTGCAAAGCGAGATGCGTGGCGTCCTGCGCGTCAGCATTCCGATCGACTTCGGGATGTCGTGGATAGGCCGGGCATTGGCGGAATTCGTCCAGGCCTACCCAGAGATCGAACTGGAAGTGGACGTCAACAGCCGCACCGTCGACCTGCGTGAAGAACCCTATGACCTGACCATACAGCTCGGTCCGATCAAGGATACGGACCTGATCTACCGGCGGCTGGCCACGCTGACCCGCGGGGTTTATGCCAGCCCGGAGTATCTGGCGCGCCGCGGCGTGCCCCTGGCCGTCGACGATCTGCACCGCCACGACTGCATTATCACGGTGCAACAGCGCCTGGACGGGATCTGGACGCTGCGCAACGAAGCGACCCACCGCTTCGCCACCATCCATGGGAAGGTGGTGGTCAACAATATTTCGATCGCGCGCGAGATGGCCATTGGCCATGTCGGCATGTGCATGCTGCCCAATCTGATGTGCGGGAACGATTTGCGCGCCGGCCGGCTGCGGCGCGTGCTCGAAAACTGGGAAAGCCCTTCCATGCACGCGACCGCCATGGTGTTAAGCCGCAAAGGCATGCCGAAAAAGATCCGCGCATTCCTGGATTTCTTTTCCGAACGCCTCAATAGTGACGATCGCGCCTTGCGCTGAAACTGGCCTTCGGCCCGCCCGCCTGTCCGACCGCATGCGGTGCCGGCTCACGCCGGCGCGGTTGGCTCCTCGTCGCGCACCGTGTTCGATAGGCAGCTGACGCCCGCAATCTCCACTTCCACCACGTCTCCGGCACTCAGGAAGACGGGCGGGTTGCGCTTGAAGCCGACGCCGCCCGGGGTTCCGGTAACGATGACGTCGCCCGGCTCCAGCGTGGTAAAGCTCGAAGCATAGTGCACCAGGCGCGGGATATCGAAGATCAACTGCGCGGTAGTCGCATGCTGCATGACTTGTCCGTTCAGCCGGGTGGTCAGGCTAAGTTCCGCGCCGTCGGCGATCTCATCGCGGGTCGTCATCCATGGCCCGAAGGCGCCGGTGGAATCGAAGTTCTTGCCCGGCGTCCACTGGGTGGTGTGCTGCTGCCAATCCCTTACGGAAACATCGTTGTACGGCGCATAGCCCGCGATGTGGTCCCATGCCCGCGCCGGCGGAATGTGACGGCCGGAACGGCCGATCACGATGGCGATCTCGCCCTCGTAGTCCACCTGCCGCGAGGCGCGCGGCACCACGATGGCCTGCCCGTGACCGATCTGCGAACTGGCCACGCGCAGGAACAAGGTGGGTTCGCCGGTCGGCGCCCGGTTGGTTTCGCGCCGATGGTCTTCGTAGTTCAGGCCCACGCACAGGATCTTCCCCGGATCGGGGATCACCGGCAGCAGGTGCAGGCCCTCCATGGATATGCGCGGCCCTCCGCTGCCAGCGCGACGCAGCGCCTGCGTGGCATCGCCCGCGGCCAGCAGCGACTTCAAGGACGGATACTTGCCGTCGGTCAGCGCCATGCCGTCCATGACCTGCCCGCGGTCGTCGAGAACGCCCCAACCCGCTTGTCCTTCATGCATGTAGCTCAGTAGTTTCACGTCTTGCTCCTTGTGGAATTAATGGCATGCTTGCGGGCACGCCGGGTGTCGAATGCAATGACCTGCCGTACAGACGGAGCTGCCTTACCCATGAACATCACCATCAAGCAGTTGCGGGCCTTCATCAATGTGGTCAACGCCGGCAGCTTCACCGAGGCTGCCAAGCGCCTGTATGTCACGCAGTCCGCGCTCAGCCTGCTGTTGCGGGACCTGGAAAGCGAGCTGGGCTTCCGGCTTCTGGACCGCAATAGCCGCCGCATGCAGCTGTCCACCATGGGCGCGGAGTTCTATCCGCTCGCGGTCAAGGTGGTGGACGATCTGGATACCGCCGTCAGCAGCACCTTGCAACTGCACGAACGGCAGCGCGGCAGCGTCGTGGTGGCGTGCACCTTGCTGTATGGACAGGCACTGATGCCGCAGATCCTGGCCGCCTTCGGGCAGCGCTATCCCGCCATCGCGGTGCGGATGCTGGACCTGCCCAACGAACAGGTCCTGAGCCGCGTGGCGGCCGATGAAGCCGATTTCGGCATAGCGCCGCAACGGCCGACGCCAACCGGCCTGGTCCAGGAACGCCTGTTCCAGGACCGCATCCAGCTTATTTGCCCCGCCGACCACCCCTTCACGGGGCGCAAGCGCGTGACCTGGACCCAGGCCCTGGCCCATCCCTTCATCAGCCTGCCGCTGGACTTCACCGTGCGGCTGCAGGCCGACCTGCTGGCGTGGTCCAAGTCGCTGACCCTGAATCCGCGTCATTCGGTGTCCTATCTGACGACCGCGCTGGGCATGGTCAAGTGGGGTCACGGCCTGACAGCCCTGCCTTCGTATTCGACGCCACTGCTTACCGCGTATGGACTCGCGGGCGTGCCGGTGCGCGATCCGGTCATCCATCGGCAGGTGTCGCTGTTCACCAAGCGCAGTCGCAGCCTGTCGCCGGCCGCGACCAGCCTGATGGACTTCATGCACGAATTCATGTCCCAGGCTCGCTAGGCATCGGCACCCTGGGCCAGGGCATCGCAAACCGCCGCGCCCACGTCCTGGGTCGACGCCTTTCCGCCCAGGTCCGGCGTGCGCGGTCCGTCGCGCAGTACCCGTTCGATGGCGCGCAGCAGATCGGCGGCGGCAAGCGCGTGCCCCAGGTGCTCCAGCATCATCGCGCCGGCCCAGATCTGGCCTATCGGGTTGGCAACGCCCTTGCCGCTGATGTCCGGCGCCGATCCGTGCACCGGCTCGAACAGCGAAGGAAAGCGGCGCTCCGGGTCGATATTCGCGGAAGGCGCGATGCCGATGGTGCCGGCGGTGGCTGGCCCCAGATCGGAAAGGATATCCCCGAACAGGTTGGACGCCACGATGACGTCGAAGCGGGCCGGATCGAGCACCATCTTGATGGTCATGGCGTCGACGTGATACTGCTCCGTGGCGATGTCCGGATACCGTGCCGCCATCGCCGCGAAGCGCTCGTCCCAGAACGGCATGGTGATGGCGATCCCGTTGGACTTCGTGGCCGATGCCAGCCGGCGGCGCGGCCTGGCGCGCGCGAAGTCGAACGCAAAGCGCATGACGCGATCCACGCCCTTGCGGGTAAAGGTCGACTGCTGGCAGGCCATCTCCCTTTCCGTGCCGGGGAACAGGCGGCCGCCCACCGATGAGTATTCGCCCTCTGTGTTCTCCCGCACGACCCAGTAGTCGATCTCGCCGGGCTGCCGTCCGGCAAGCGGACAAGGCACGCCCGGCATCAGGCGCACCGGCCGCAGGTTGACATACTGGTCGTACTCGCGCCGGAACTGCAGCAGGGATTCCCACAGCGACACATGGTCCGGCACCGTCGCCGGCCATCCGCAGGCGCCGAAATAAATGGCGTCGCAACCGGCCAGCCGGGCCTTCCAGTCCGACGGCATCCACGTGCCGATGCGTTCGTACTGGTGGCATCCCCAGTCGTGGACATCGAACGACAGTTCGATACCGTGCAGCCGCGCGGCGGCCTGCACGGCGCGTACGCCAGGGGGCATGACTTCCTGTCCGATGCCGTCACCCGCGATGACCGCGATGCGATGCGCCTTCATGGTGGCTATTCTTCCTTCATGTGTCGAGTGGCATCCTGGCCCGCGGCGGCACTCGGCCGCCCCGGGGGATATGAAAGCCTCCGCGCGGGAGGCGCTAGAGATCGAGAACCAGCTCCGGGTCCAGGCTCCCGGAGCAGCAAATCATCATGCTCGCGCCCGCGGCCTTCTCGGTGTCGCTCAGGACCTGGTCGCGGTGATCGGGACGGCCGGCCAGCACGGCGGTTTCGCAACTGCCGCACACACCCTGGCAGCAGGCGTGGGGCGGCTGCTCGCCCGCCTCCAGCAAGGCCTGGAGAATGCTTTGGCCAGGCAGGACCGGCACCGTGCGGCCCGTGCGCGCCAGACGGACCGAATAGCCGCCCGCCGCGGCCGGTGCCTCATCCGGCGCGAACTGTTCGGCGTGCGCCCGCCCCGGCGCCAACGCGGCGGCATGCTCGCGGAATGCCCGCAGCATCCCGCCCGGCCCGCAGCAATAGACGTGCGCGTCGGCCGGCAGTTGCGCCAGGGCCTCCGCGATATCCAGCCGCCGCGGCACATCGCCCGCATCGAAATACAGTTGCACGCGGGGGTCTTCGCGCAGTTCGTCCACATAGGCGGCCGCGCCGGGATGGCGCGCGCAGTAGTGCAACCGCCAGCTTCGGCCCAGCGTTTCCAGGCGGCGGATCATGCAGCGTATGGGCGTGATGCCGATGCCCCCGGCGATGAAAACGGACGCCGGCGCTTCTTCAACCAGCTCGAACAGGTTGCGCGGGGGATCGGCCTGCAGTGCCTGCCCGACGCGCGCCGTTTCATGCAGGTAGCGCGAGCCGCCCCGGCTGTGCGTATCCCGGTTCACGGCAATCACGTAGCGATGGCGCTCCGCCGGGCAATTGGTCAGCGAATAGCTGCGGGACAGGCCACACGGCAGATGCAGCGTCACGTGCGCCCCCGCGCTGAAGGGCGGCAGCGTCCCGCCCCCATCGTCCACGAGTTCATAGCTGTGTATGCCGGACGCTTCCTGCGCGATGGCGCGGATGCGAAGCTTCAATCGGGATTCCATGGTCATGCCGGTCACGGTAATGAATGCTGCGGATCAACCGGCCTTGATGCCGGCGGCGCGCGCGATATGCCCCCACTTGTCGTATTCGGACAGGAAGAACTTGCGGAAATCGTCGGAGGAACCGCCGGCAACCTCCGCGCCTTGCGCGACCAGCTCCTTCTGCAATGCCGTATCGGCCAGCACCAGGTCGGTCGCGTGCGCCAGCCGCGCCACGACATCGGGCGGCATACCGGCCGGGCCGAGCAGGCCGAACCACGTACCCGCCTCGAATCCCTTTACGCCGGCCTCCTGCATGGTAGGCACGTTGGGAACGAGTTGCGAGCGCTGGGCGAGCGTGATCGCCAGGGCGTCGAGCTTGCCCGCCTGCACCTGCGGCAGCGCCGACACCAGCACATCGAACATCACATTGACCTGGCCGCCGATGACATCGACCAGTCCGGGGGCGCTGCCCTTGTACGGCACGTGGACCATGTCGACGCCGGCCAGGGACTTGAACAACTCGCCCGCCAGGTGGGCGGCGCTGCCGGTCCCGAAGGATGCGTAGGTAAGCTTGCCCGGATTCTTCTTTGCCGCATCGATCAGGTCCTGCACGGTCTTGAAGCCCAGCTTGGGGTTGGCCACCAGCAGTAGCGGCGCCTTGGCGACAAGCGTGATCGGCGTAAAAGCCTGTACCGGGTCATAGGGCACCTTCGCATACGCGTGCGGCGTCACCACCAGCGGCCCGGCCGCGCTGAACAGCAGCGTGTAGCCGTCCGTCGGCGCCTTCGCGACAAGGTCCTGGCCTATCATGCCGCCCGCACCGGCCCGGTTCTCGACGATCACCGGCTGGCCCAGGCGCTCCGTTAACCCTTTGGCGACCAGGCGCGCGGTGCTGTCGGTCGATCCGCCCGCCGCATAAGGCACGATGAGCCGGATGGGTTTGTCGGGATAGCCGGCCGCGGCGGCACAGGCGCTGAAGGCCAGCGCCAGGCCGGCGCAAAGACCACGTATCAGGGTTTTCATGTTGTCTCCTCGGGGTGAATACGATGCGACGCCTCTGTGGGCGTTCGCGGCAATGCATTGACGGTTTCAGGCGCAGGCCTGGTCGATGTGGCCGGTGACGCTGCCGAAGCGTTCCTGCATGATGTCTTCGAACGACCGCCCTTGCGCCGCGATCCAGCTGCCGGATCGCAGCCGGTAGGCCTGGTGGCGCCAGGGCGCCTGCGGCTCGATACCCTGCGCCAGGGCGCGCGCCCCCGCGATCAGGGTGCGGCGAAAGCGCACGATGGCGGCGTCCGTCGCGGTCAGGTGCTCGCGCGTGCGATCGGCGATGCGGCCCTGGCTTTCCTGGATCATCGCGTCCTGTTCGGCCACGCCGCGCACCCCGGTATAGGTTTTGTGCTTCTGCTCCTGCCGGTCCAGCAGGTAGCCGTTGGATAAGTTGCGCAGCGGAATGAAGTGTTCATCGACTTCCGCCACCACGCCGTGCCCACTCTTGAGCTGGTGGATCTCTTCCTGCGTCAGGTCGCGTTCGGGATTCCACACGTATGTGTAGATCCAGCACGCGTGGTCGTCGATGGGCACGAAGGTGTAGCCGAAGTAGTTTTCGCCGGGCAGTGTCGACGGCGTGGTGCTGTGCGACGGCAGCGCGAACTGGGCCGTGCGCCAGTAGATATCCTGTCCGTCGGCGCGCCGCGCGCCGCCCACCACGAAGCCGACATCGTGATCCAGGATCGAGAATTTCGGCATGGGATCGCGCCGGATCCAGGCCAGCCGTCTTTCATCGGCCGGCGCGTCGGCGTTCTCATTGGAGGGCACGCCCGGCGCCGGCATGTGCAGAAACGAGAAGTGGGACGTGTCCAGCGCGCCTTCCAAGGCTTGCGCCCAGTTGCATTCCTGCCGCTTCTTGGTCACGTAGCGGCGGCTGGCCGGCAAGGTGCCGAATTCCAGCATCGGCACCTCGGGTAGCCGTCCGTCATCCGGGCGCGGCCCCATATAGGCCCAGACGATCTCGCCGAATTCGCGGGTCGGATAGGCCTTGATTGCCATGGTCTTGTGGTAGTTCGAATCCGGTGCGACATTGGGCAAGTCCACCGCTTTGCCGTCCACGCCGAACTTCCAGCCATGGAATACGCAGCGCAGGCCGCAGTCCTCGTTGCGTCCGTAGTACAGGTCCGCGCCGCGATGCGGGCAGACGGGTTCCACCAGCCCCACCCGTCCTTGCGTATCGCGAAAAGCCAGGAGCTTTTCGCCCATGACCTGCACGCGCACCGGCGGGCCATCGGGTTCGGGCAGTTCGCGCGAGAGCGCGACAGGCTGCCAATAGCGTCGGAAGTACTGGCCCATGGGTTGGTCCGGGCCGGTGAGCGTCAGCAGGTCGTTATCGGGGGCGGTCAGCATGGGATATCCATCGGCGGAAAGGTTGACATCGGATTCAGGCGGGACGGCGGATACCGTAGGGGGCACCCCACTCCAGGCAGTCGTCCGTGGGGCCGGAGGGCTCGAACTCGCAGCCGACCCAGCGGTCCCACCCCAGCGCTTCCAGCTGCGCGAAGAAGAAGGGGAAATGGATCTCCCCCGTACCGGGCTCATGGCGCCCCGGGGCATTGCCGATCTGGATGTGGCCGATGTGGGGCCACGCCTGCTTCAGCGTATTGGTGAGATTGCCCTCCTCCATCTGCACATGGAAGGTGTCGAAGCACAGCTTCACATTGGGCCGGCCCAGCGCTTCTATCAGGGCCACGCCTTGCTCGATACGGCTGTAGAAATAGTCCGCGAAGCGCGCGCGGCAACAGGGTTCCAGGATCAGGGTCAATCCTTCGCGCTCCAGCAACGCGGCCGCGTAATCGAGGTTGCGCAGGAAGGTCTCGCGGCAGCGCTCGTGTTCCGTTCCCGGGGGGACATTACCGGCCATCGCGTGGATCATGGGCTTGCCGACCTGCATCGCGTAGGCGACGGCTGTTTCCACACTGCGGCGGAAGTCATCCTCGCGCCCGGGCAAGGCGGCGATGCCGCGTTCGCCGGCGGCCCAGTCGCATGGCGTCAGCACCTGCACCAGCCGCAAGCCGTTCTCGTCCAGCAATCCGGCGATCTTGCGCGCGGGATACTCGTAGGGAAAGGCCACCTCCACACCCTGGAAGCCCGCGCGCGCGGCGGCGCGGTACCGTTCCAGCATGGGCAGCTCGGTGTACATCCATCGAAGATTCGGATCGAAACGCAGCATCGTCGCGGCCTCCTAGCGCGTCCCCTCGTGATGGGGGAATAGGCGGTACTGTAGGGAGGGCACTCCGGCGGATCAATCCAATTCGCCCAATCCTTGAATGAGGAAAGCTTATAGATGGCCTGGGGACCGCTCGCGCGGGGCCGGGTTAACCCTGGCGTTCAACGGCGGCGTTGTCGCTCATAATCACCCGATAAGAAACCCTGCGGCCCGGCTCCGGGACGCCCTGTGGCTCCTCCGCGGGCCGTGGCGTCCACCATCCGGCTCGACGGGGCAATCCAAGGGCGCAGCATGGAATTGAAATGGCTGGCTGATTTTCTGAGCGTGGCCGAGACGCAGAGCTTTTCGCGCGCGGCGGGCCTGCGGCATGTCACCCAATCGGCCTTGAGCCGGCGCATCCAGCAACTGGAACAGTGGCTGGGGGTCAGCCTGTTCGACCGCACGGTCACGCCAGTGCGGCTTAGCCGCAGCGGCGAAGACCTGCTACCGCGCGCGCGTGAATTGCTGCATCTTTTGCAGACGACGCGGGCGGAGATCGGGCGCCAGGAAACCGTGGTGGAAGATGTGCTGTCGTTTTCCATGCTCAGCACCCTGTCCCTGACCTTTTTCCCCAATTGGGTGCAATCGCTGGGCGATGCCTGCGGCAGTTTCAGCTGGCGGCTCAACGACGCCCATACCCCGATGGCCGAGAACGTGGCCAGCCTGGCCAGCGGCGAAAGCGATTTCCTGCTTACCTACGCGCATCCCCTGGTGCCCTTGGGCATGGATGCCGCAAGCTACCCCTTCCATAGCCTGGGCTACGAAAAAGTCCTGCCCGTGAGCGTCCCGGATCGCGACGGCAAACCGGTGCATGCCATACGCAAGGACGGGCCGGCCATCCGCTATCTGAGCTACGGCCCCTCGGCCTTCCTGGGCAATGCGCTGCGCGAGGTGCTGGCGCAGCGCCCGCTGCCGCTGAAAACGGTCTACCAGAACGCCGTGGGGGCCGGGCTGAAGGCCATGGCCTTGACCGGCGCCGGTGCGGCGTGGATCGCGGAAAGCCTGGTCCGGGCCGAGCTGGACGCCGGCACGCTGGTCGCCGCGGGCGATGGCTCGTGGACGCTGGACGCCGAAATCCGTATCTATCGTTCGCTGGCGAACAGCCGGCCCGTGGTCGAGCGGTTCTGGTCCGCCGTCGGCGCCAGCCTGGCGCGGCGCCAGTCGGAGGACTGGATCGGCGCCGCGGCATAGCCGCTGGGGTTCCGCGCATGGCCTGCCGCCCCGGACCCTGCCGGCGCGGGGCTCCTTCCCGTGTCAACAGGCCCTAGGCCGCGCTATCCGCCGCCGCGCCATGGTATGGCATGTTCGCGTTCAGCAAGGCGCGGGAGTACGGCTCGCGCGCGCGGCCATGGCGGACATCGTCCTCGCTCATTTCCTCGATCAGGCGGCCGCGGTCCATGACGGCGACCCGATCGCACAGGTGGGCGACGACGGCAAGGTTGTGGCTGACCATGATGTACGTCAGGCCGCGCTGCGCGCGCAGCGTCTTCAGCAGGTTAAGGATCTCCGCCTGCACGGACACATCCAGCGCCGACGTGGGTTCGTCCAGCAGCAGGATTTCCGGCTCGATGATCAGCGCGCGGGCGATGGCGACGCGCTGGCGCTGCCCGCCCGACAGTTCGTGCGGATAGCGGTAGCGGAATGCCGGGCCCAGTCCGACCGCCAGCAAGGCCTCGTCGACGCGCGCCTGGCGCTGGTCCATGCCATGGATAACCAGGGGCTCCAGCAGCGCCTGCTGCACCATCTTGCGCGGATGCAGGCTCGCGTAGGGGTCCTGGAACACCATCTGGGTGCAGCGGTAGACCGCCTTGTCGCGCGCGCGCCCCACTTCCTTGTCCCGCAGCAGGATAGAGCCGTGGTAATCGGCATTCAGGCCGGCGATGGCACGCAGCAGCGTGGACTTGCCGCAACCGGATTCGCCGATCAGGCCGAAGGACTCCCCTGCCAGCACCTGGAACGAGACGTCGTCGACCACCGTCCTGGCATCCTCGCCTTCGCCGAACGCCACGCGCAGGCCTATCGTCTCGACGATGCGTTCCCCCGGCCGTATCATGCGCGCCCCTCGCCGGCGGGCCGCACCGGAAGCAGCCAGGCAGGATCCCGCGCCACGGTGGCCAGCGTATCGACCTTGCGGTCCAGCCGCGGCAGGCAGTCCAGCAAGGCCCGGGTATAGGGATGGCGCGCGTGGCGCAGTGCGCTGGCGGGAATGTCCTCCAGGATCTGGCCGGCGTACATCACCAGCACGCGATCGCAGAAATCGGCCACCAGGTTCAGGTCGTGGCTGATGAACAGCAGTCCCGCGCCCCGCCGCGTGACCAGGTCGTCCAGGATGCGCAGCACCTGCCGCTGCACGGTCGCGTCCAGCGCCGATGTCGGCTCGTCGGCGACGATCAGGTCGGGCTCGGGGATCAGCATCATGGCGATCATGACGCGCTGGCCCATGCCGCCGGAGACCTCGTGCGGATACTGCCGGAACACGCGCTCCGGATCGCGGATATCCACGGATTCCAGCATCTGCAGCGCCTTGACGCGCGCCTGCGCGGCGCTGGCGCGATGATGCAGCCGGTACGCCTCGGTGATCTGGTGGCCGATCCGCATAAGGGGGTTCAGGGAAAACTTCGGGTCCTGCAGGATCATCGAGATCCGGTTGCCGCGTACGGCGCGCATGCGCCTTTCCGAGGCGGCCAGCAGGTCGATGCCGTCGAAGTTGATCTTGCCGGCCTCGATCCGCGCGGCCTTGGGGGCGAGCTTCATGATCGAGCGGCCCGTCAGCGATTTGCCCGAGCCCGATTCGCCGACGATGCCTACCTTCTGGCGTCCGATGGCGAACGAAACGCCGCGCACGGCATGGTGGCTTTGGCGCGCGCTATCGAAGCGCACGTTCAGGTCTTCGACTTCCAGCAGCGTGTCAGCCATTGCGGGGATCCATCATGTCGCGCAGTCCGTCGCCGAATAGATTGAACGCCAGCCCGGCCAGCAGGATGGCGCAGCCCGGGACGGCGGCGATCCACCACGCCGTCATCAGGAACTGGCGGCCGGACGACAGCATGGCGCCCCACTCCGGACTGGGCGGCTGCGCACCCAGGCCCAGGAAGCCCAGCCCCGCCGCGGTCAGGATGATGGACGCCATGTTCAGGGTCACGCGCACCACCACGGATGTCAGGCACATGGGGACGACGTGGCCCAGGATGATGCGCGCCGGCGATGCGCCCTGCAGCCGCACCGCCGCGATGAAATCCGACTTGCGTATCGCCAGGCTTTCGGCGCGGGCCAGACGGGCGATGGGCGGCCAGGAGGCCAGGGAAATCGCCACGACCGCGTTCTCGATGCCGGGTCCCAGCGCGGCGACGAATGCCAGCGCCAGTATCAGGCTGGGGAAGGCCAGGAAAATGTCGACCGCGCGCATGATGACGATATCCGCCCAGCCGCCGAAGTAGCCCGCCACGGTCCCCGCCAGCAGGCCGACGGGCGCGACGATGACCGCGGTCAGGCCGACGATGTACAGCGTGATGCGGGTGCCGTAGACCAGCCGGCTGTATACGTCGCGGCCCAACTCGTCGGTGCCCAGCCAATGCCGGGCCGAGGGCGCCTGCAGGCGCGCGGCCAGGTTTTGCGCATAGATGTCGTGGGTGGCCAGCAGCGGCGCCAGGATGGCGATCAGCACGAAAGCCACGATCACGCAGAAGCCCATCATGGCGGGGGGATTGCCCGCCAGGCGGCGCCACCGCAGCCATGCCTGCTGGACGCGGGCATGCCAGGGCGAGCGCGGGATCGGCGCCCTTATCCATTCCGAGAATCGCGCGCGCGGCGGCGCGCCGCCGGTCTTGGTGTGCATGGCGGGCCTCACCGCGTTCTAGGGTCGACGATCCGGTACAGCAGATCGCAAAGAAGGTTCAGGACCACGAAGATCAGGCCGATCAACAGGGTGCAGCCGACCACGGCATTCATGTCGCCGGCCAACAGCGCATTGGTCAGGTAGCGCCCGAAGCCGGGCCAGGCGAAGACCGTTTCGATCAGTACGGCGCCTTCCAGCAGGAAGGCGTACGACAGCGCGACCACGGTGACCACCTGGACGGCGACATTGCGGAAGGCGTGTATCCACACGGTACGCGCCCAGGACAGTCCTTTGGCGCGCGCCGTGACCACGTACTCCTGGCCCAGTTGCTCGATCATGAAGCTGCGGGTCATGCGGCTGATATACGCCATGGCGCTGAATCCCAGGATGGACGCCGGCAGGACGATGTGGCTGAACACATTCGCGAAGACATCCCAGCTACCGGACAGCGCCGCGTCCAGCAGGTAAAAGCCGGTGCCATCCGCCAGGTCGAATTCGTAGGCCAGGTCGATGCGTCCCGGCCCGCCGATCCAGCCCAGCGTGCCGTACAGCAGCACCAGGCCCATGAGGCCCAGCCAGAAATTGGGCGTCGAATGGCCCAGCAGCCCGATGACGCGCACCAGGTGGTCCAGCCAGGTATCGCGATACATCGCCGAGAAGACGCCGGCGGGAATGCCCAGCCCGGTCCCGATGAGGACCGCCACGCTGGCCAGTTCCAGCGTGGCGGGAAACACGCGCGCGATATCCTGCAGCACGGGCTTGCCGGTGGTCAGCGACGTGCCCAGGTCCAGCGTCAGGATGCCGTGCAGGTACGAGCCGAACTGGACGATCAGCGGCTGGTCCAGCCCGAGCTGGTGGTACATCGCGTCATAGGCTTCCTTGGTGACGTTATCCCCCAGCACCGCGACGACCGGATCCAGCGGCAGCAGCCGGCCGATGAAGAACGTCAGCGCGGCCAGTCCCAGCAGCGTGATGCACACCGACAGCAGCGTGCGGCCCGCGGCCCGGGCATTCGCCAGCAGGCGCTTGCGCGCCTGGACGGGATCGGGGCGCCGCGGCTGCCGCGGAGCTTGCGGTTCGGCGAGTGGCGGCGTTGCCGTCGTCATGCGCCCCCCTACTTCGACGCGCTGTCGTAATAGACGCGAAAGCCGTTCCAGGTCCAGTCGTGGACCTCCTTGCGTACGCCGGCCACGTCATAGGTCTGGAACATGACGGCGATCGGCCCCTTCTGCATCCACTCTTCCTGCAACCGGGCGTACATGGCGTTGCGCTTGGCGGGGTCGCCTTCGAGCAACGCGGCCTGGACCTCCGCATTCATGCCCTTGTCCTGCCACGACGTACGCCAGACCGGATATTGGGTGAGCTTGGCCTCGGCGCGGTTGTCGGGGTTGTAGACCATGCGCGAGGCGTTGCCGTGGGCGTCCGGGACGCTGGTTTGCCACGCCTGCATGCCGGTCTGGTATTCGCGGCCGCGGATACGGCTGAACAACTGGCTATTGGCCATGCGTTCCAGCGTCAGCGTCACCCCCACCTTGGCCGCGTTCTGTTGCACGCTTTCGGCGACCGGCGATGCATAGGGCAGCGTGCCGATCAAGACCGAGGCCTTGAAGCCGTTCGGGTAGCCGGCCTCGGTCAGCAGCTGCTTGGCCTTGGCCAGGTCCAGCTTGAAAGGCTCGCCTGCCTTGGCGTCCAGCGCGCCGGTGGCGCCAAGTTGCACGAAGCTGGCCCGCGGTACCCCCATGTAGGCCATGACGGTCTTGCCCAGGCCGTCGTAGTCCACCAGGTAGCGCATGGCCAGGCGGACCTTCTCATTGGCGAAGATCGGATCGGCGGTATTGAACGTCCAGAGCACCAGCTGCGGCTTGAGCACCTTGCGGATGGACAGGTCCTTGGATTTCTCCATCGCGGCCAGGTCGTCCGCACCCAGGTCGCGCGCCACGTCGACGTCGCCCTTTTCCAGCAGCAGGCGCTGCGTGCCGGGCTCCGCCACATGGCGGATGAGTATCCGCTTCAAGGCGGGCTTGGGGCCCCAGTAGTCATCGTTGGCCTGCAGCACCACCGATTCGCCGGCATGCCAGCTGACCAGGCGGTAGGGGCCGATGCAGGCGGTGTTGGTGGTAAGGAACTTGTTGCCCATGTCATTGTTCTGGGCCTTGGACATGATGGTTTTCATGTCCAGCACCGCCGATACGCGGTTCGCCGCGATGGCCTGCAGTACCAGCGTGGTGGGATACGGCTTGTCCAGCTTCAGCACCAGCGTGTCATCGTCGGTGGCGACGATGCGCTGGTCGACGTTGTCCTTGCTGAAACCGTATTCGGTCAGCGCGGCGGCATTGCCGAAGCCCAGCTTGACAACGCGGCGCATGCCCTGCTCCACATCGTGCGCCGTGGCGATATTGCCGGAGGGAAACTTGGCCCCCTTGCGCAGGTGAAAGGTAATCTGCATGCGATCGGGCGACACGTCCCAGCTCTGCGCGAACGACGGAATCACTTTGGACGCATCCTTGGGATCGAACTGCGCCAGCGAATCGCAAATGTTGTCCATCAGCTCGCCGGTGACCACCTCGCCAATCTGCGCGGGATCGAAGGTGCTGATGGCATCGATATTCCACGCCATGACCAGCGCCGACTTCGGCGTCGCGGCCTGCGCGGCCGCGGACAGCAACAGTACCGGTATCCAAAGGAGCGCGCCGGCCCCGAATTTTCTTGCCATGGAAATCCCCTTGATGGCGTGTTCTGCTTGCGTGCCCCCCGCCGGCGGCACGGTGCGATGGCCGATGGCCTATGGTTGACGACTTACGCAGCCTTGGACGGCCGGGGCTGTATCGGCGGGCTGACCGAATCCGGAATCGGGCACACATAGGGCATGCGCTGCGTCCGCTCCTGATGGTCCTTCTTGGCCCTGGCCATCAGCGTTTCGTCGGTCAGTACTTCGAGCGCCGTGCCGGCCATGATGCGGGCCGCGTGCACCATGCCCTTGTGCGCGGCGGGCGATTTTCCCTGCGCCACCACCTGCCAGGAATGGCCCGGCGTGCCGATGGCCTGCGTCGCCACGCGCGCCTGGATCGTCGGCACCACCCAGCTGACGTCGCCGACATCGGTGGAGCCGATCATCAGCTCGCCCTTGGCCTCGATGGGCACGATGAAGTCGCAAAGCGGCGTGGCGCGCGGCTCCACCCCCGCGCGCCGGTACGCGGCGCTGATGTCCTCTTCGCTGAGCGTAGCCTGGATGCTGGCGGCGAATGCCATGTCCTGCGCATCGAAAGGCACCGGCCCCAGCCGCTGCATGACCTGGTACATGGCCGCTTCCAGCGGCTTGTTGGGCAGCATGTTCGACAGCGCGCTCATGATGCTGTATTCGACGTGCGTTTCCGTCATCAGCGCCGCGCCCTGCGCCACCTTCTTGACGCGCTCGTTCAGCGCCAGCATCCCGGGCAGGTCGCGCGCGCGTATGGCATAGCGCACCTTGGCGCTGGCCTGCACCACATTGGGCGCGATCCCGCCGCTGTCGAGCATCGCGTAATGGATACGGGCATCCGAGGGCATGTGCTCGCGCATGTAGTTCACGCCGACGTTCATCAGCTCCACCGCATCCAGCGCGCTGCGTCCCAGATGCGGCGCGGCCGCCGCGTGCGACGCGCGGCCCGTGAAGTGGAAGTCCATGCGCGTGTTCGCCAGCGACTGGGCCTCGTCCACGCGGGTCATCGCGGCCGGATGCCAACTGATGGCGATGTCCACGTCCTTGAAGCAGCCGGCCCGCACCATGAAGGCCTTGGCGGCGCCGCCCTCCTCGGCCGGACAGCCGTAGTAGCGCACGCGGCCGGGCTTGCCGGTCTTGGCCAGCCACGCCTTGACGGCGGCGGCGGCCATCAGCGAGGCCGAGCCCAGCAGGTTGTGCCCGCAGCCGTGCCCGTGTCCATTGGCGTGCACTTCCTTGTGCTCCGTCGCGCCGGCCACCTGGCTCAGGCCGGGCAGCGCATCGTATTCGCCCAGGATGGCAATGACCGGGCCGCCCTCGCCCGCCTCGCCCATCACGGCGGTCGGAATGCCTCCCATATCCTCGGTGACGCGGAAGCCGTACCGGCGCAGCGTCTCGGTGTGGGCGGCGACGCTGCGGAATTCGGTGTAGGCGATCTCCGGCGTCTCCCAGACGCTGTCGCTCAAGGCCGCGAACGCGCCGGTGTGCTCGTCGAAAAAGGGTAAGAGCTGGTCCAGGGATGTCATCGAGATGTCCTTTGCGTCGGGAAATGGGGAGCTACAGGTGTTGGTCCAGGAAGGCTTCGAAAGCGGCGAAGACCGCCTGGCGGTTCGATCGGCGCCCGAAGCCGTGGCCTTCGTGCGGAATGCGCAGGTATTGCACCGGCTTGCCCAGGCCGCGCAGGACCGAATAAAGCATTTCGCTCTCGCCCGGCGTGACGCGCGGGTCGTCCATGCCGTGCACGATCAGCAGCGGTGCCTGCAGGCGGTCCATGCGGTGTATCGGCGAGATTTCGGCGAGCAGTTCCGCGTCGGCGCGCGGGTCGCCGTATTCGGCCGCGCGCAGGTCGCGGCGCCACGGGCCGGTGGTTTGCAGCAAGGTATGGAAATTGGCGATGCCGTAGAAATCGACCCCCAGCTTCCAGCTGCCGGGATAAGCGGTCAGCCCGGCCAGTACCATGAATCCGCCATATGAGCGGCCGAACAGGCCGACCCTGTCGCGGTCCACGTCGGCGCGGCCGTCCAGCCACTGGCGCACCGCGTGCAGGTCCCGCACGCTATCCATGCGGCGGTACTTGTCGTCCAGTTCGTGGTACCGCCGGCCGTAGCCAGTAGAGCCGCGCACGTTCGGCGCGACCACCATGATGCCGCGGCTGGCCAGGTACTGGACGTCGCCGCGGAAGTTGGACGACCAGGTCATGGCAGGCCCGCCGTGCACGATGACGATCGCCGGATAGCCCGAGGGCGGCGGCGGCGTCGCGGGCCGGTAGACGAAACAGGGCACGCCCAGGCCGTCGAAACTGGTCGCAAGGGCCACCTCGGGCTCGATGAAACCCGCGGGCGACAGCGTGCCCGCGTCCGATACCACCAGCGGCGCGGCCTGGGCGTCGGCCGCCCGCGCGGTCCAGATCGACGGCGGCGTGCGCGCGCCCTCGTAGGGGAAAACCAGGGTATCCGTGCCGGGGATCCAGGCGAGCGAACCGGCGATCCCGGGCGGCAGCCCTTCGATGCGGCGGTCCTGCCCGCCGGCCGCATCGCGCAGGCAGAGACGATGCCAGCCGTGGTCGTTCACCACGTAGCCCAAATGGCCATCGCCCGCGACGGCCATGGCCTCGATGGATTTGCCGCTTTCCTCGACCAGCCATTGGACCGCGCCGCCGTCGGCCGGGACGAAGCCGATGCGGAAGTGGTCGCTGTCCTGGTCGCACAATACGTGGAAACCGCTGCCGTCGCGGCGCATGCGCGCGGCACGGTATTCCGCGCGCCCCGTATGCGGCAGCAGGTTCTCCACGCTGCCCGTCCCGATCGTCACGCGCTGCAGGACCTGGTCGTGCGGGCCGCCCGACCAATCCCTGACCAGCAGCGATTCGCCGTCGGGGAAATAGGCCAGCACATCCCGATAGCCCGACGCCACCAGCACACGGGTGGCCGCGCGTGTGGCCACATCCATGACGTACACGTCCATATCCGTCTTCGACCGCGCGTTCGCGCTATAGGCGATATGCGTGCCGTCGGGCGACCAGCAGCCCCAGGCGTGCACCGTGGCGGGATCGTCGGTCAGGGCGACGGGCGTGCGATCGCCGTCGCGCAGCAGCCAGAACCGGTGCCGCTCGTCGCCGCCGCAGTCGGTGGTGAACAGCAGGTCATGCGAACGGGGACTGTACGCCAGCGTGCCCACCGGCTCGTCCATGTCCGTCAAGCGCCGGGCCGCCCCGCCCTCCAGCGGGCGAGTCCATATCTGGTGCGTGCCGCTGGCGTCGCTCAGGTAGGCGATGTGCTTGCCGTCAGCGCGGGGCGTCGGGCGGATGACCGCCTCGATGTCCATATAGGGCGCGATCGACGAGGCGGCCGCGGCGGCAGCGGTGTCTTGCATGGCGTGCGGGTCCGATGAAAGGCTGGGCGCGGGAGGCGGGATCCAGCGATCGAGTATGGAAGCGCGCCCGGTACGCGTCCAATTCGGATATCTCATCGGCCTATGCGCGGGCGGAATAGCCCCCCGGGCGGCGGGACGCCCCGATCCGCGTACGGCCTGAAGACTTATAGCCGTCTCTTATATTTCTTAATAAACAAATATTATTCCGCTGGCGGGCGAGCTGATATGTTTCCCCCTGCCGATACACAAGAAAAACACATCACAGTGGAGACATAATGAAGCTATCCGCCAAACTGGCTTGTGCAATGGCCCCGGCGTTCTGCGCGGCGGCCTTCGCCGCGGCGGCCGCCGGGACCGCCGACTCGCCTCAAGGCCCGGCGCTGTCCTATCCGACCAAGCCGATAACGCTCGTCGTCCCGTTTCCTCCCGGAGGACTGGCCGACCTCGTCGCGCGCCCGCTGGCGACGAAACTGGGCGCGGCGCTCAAGCAGACGGTCATTGTCGAGAACCGGGGCGGCGCGTCGGGCACCATCGGCACCGGCCATGTGGCCAGCGCCGCACCCGACGGCTACACCCTGCTGTTCGCTACCGCGAACGAAATCGGGGTGTGTCCCGTGCTGTACCACAACCTGACCTACAATACCTACCGGTCGTTCACCCCCATTTCGCAGGTGGTCGACTTTCCGGCGGTACTGGTCACCCCGCAGTCCGATCAGGAAGACTTCGCCCAGTTGGTCAAGCGCGCGCGCGCCAAGCCGGGCAAGGTGGCATTCGCGTCGTCGGGCGCCGGCAGCACCAATCACCTTACCGCCGAGGTTTTCCGCAAGTCCGAAGGCCTCGATATCATCAACGTGCACTACAAGGGCGGCGGCCCCGCCATGGCTGACGTCGCGGGCGGGCATGTCGATGCCATGTTCGCCACGCTGCCATCGGCGCTTCCCCTGATCCGGGCCGGCAAGCTGAAAGCCCTGGCGACGACCGGCGCGGCGCGGTCGGCCGTCCTGCCGGACGTACCCACCCTCCTGGACCTCGGCGTCAAGCAGGGCGACATCACGGTGTGGGCCGGCGTGCTCGCACCGGCGGGCCTGCCTGCGGAGATCGCGCAACGCCTGAACGCCGAAATCAAGAAGATCGTGACGGATCCCGAATTCGTATCGTTCCTGCGGCAAAATGGGGCTGACCCGCTCTACTCGACACCGGACTAGTTCGCCAGGAGCATTCGCGCCCACCGCGAGTTCTGGGAACCCATCATCAAAACCGCAGGCATTTCGGTCGGCCAATGAACGCAACCACGCTTATCGGGCAGTTCGCCGAATTCGCGGCCGGGACGGCCGTGGCGGACGTCCCCGCTTCCGCTGTCGACCAGGCCCGCCTATGCCTGGTGGACTGGTTCGCCGTCGGTATCGGTGCCGCCGGAGACGCGCAGGCCGCCGCCGTGGCGAAGGCATTGGAACAAAGACAGGACAACCGGCGCGGCGCGGCGACGCTATTGACGGGCGGCCAGGCCAGTGCGGCGGATGCGGCGCTGGGCAATGGCGTGTTCTCGCACATCCTTGATTTCGACGACACCCATGTGCCTTCCATTCTGCACGGCAGCGGCCCCCTGTGGGCGGCGCTGCTCGCCGTGGGAGAAACGCACGGCATCGCCGAAGATCGCCTGCTGTCGGGCTTCGCGGTAGGTTTCCAGGCCGGGGCGCGGCTGGGCAGCCAGGGCCTGGGCGAGCGGCTGACGCGCCAGGGCTGGCATGCCACGCCCGTGCTCGGACGCGTTGCCGCCGCGGCCGCCATCTCGCATGCGCGGCAGTTCGATCCCGTCACGGCAGCCCATGCGATCGCGCTCGCGGCCTCCCAGGCCACGGGATTCACCCGTTCGTTCGGCTCCATGGCCAAGCCGCTGAATGCCGGCCGGGCCGCATCCGATGCGGTGCTGGCCGCCGATCTGGCCCACGCATCCGTGCAGGGCCCCCTCGGCATCCTGGACGGACCGGACGGCCTGGTCCAGACACTGCTCCAGGACCACGGACTGACACTCGATCATGCGGTCCAGGGCCTGTCCGAACCGCCCTGGGAAGTTTCCAGGAACAGTTTCAAGCCCTATGCTTCCTGCCAATTGACCCACGCGGCCATCGATGCCGCGCGGGCGCTATCGCGCCAGTGCGCCCCGCAGCGCCTGCGCGGCATCCGCGCCCACATACATCCGCTGGCATTGAAAATCGCGGGACGTGCGACGGCGCGGACATCGGCCGAGGCGAAATTCAGCCTGCGCTTCTGCATTGCCCTGGGCCTGAGCGGATATCCCGGCTCCATGCATGATTTCGGCGACGAAAGGATATCCGACCCGGCCTTGCAGTCCCTGGCCGGCAAGGTCGAGCTTATCGCCGATACGACGCAGACGCGCACCTCCGCGCGACTGGAAATCGTCGACGACGACGGGCACGAGGCCGTTCATTCGATTCCCCACGCATTCGGCAGCATCGAAAACCCGATGCGGTGGGAGCATCTGGAACGGAAGTTCTTCGATCTGGTCCACGATCGGCTGCCGGCGGATCGGGCGCCCGCCCTGTTCGATACCCTGTCGAATTTCGGGCAGCCAGGGGGCCTGGCCTATGGCATGAGCCTGCTGCGGCCGGGCGAATAGGCACATCGCGCGGCCATCGCGGCCTTACGTGCCGGGCGCGTAACGCCTGGTCCGCCGCGCGGTAAGCGCGCGCTCCACCACCGTGCGCGTCACCTGGGGAGCCAGCGTCTCGATGAACGAATAGGCATACCGCCTGAGATGATGCTTGCGGCTGACGGCCACATAGGTCGTACTCGCCGGAAACAGATGGCTTACCGAAATGGCCTTCAAGGTAAGGTCGCGCGCGGGGTCGAATACCAGATCCGGCACCACGGCCACGCCCAGGCCGTGTTCCACATAAGCCTTCACGACATCCGCGTTGGTTGCCTTCAGCAAGGCGGGGCCGGGCGGAGGCACCTGGCTGAGCGTGCGCATCAAGGTCTCGGCCGTTTGCGAGGGTTCATACAGCACGATCGGATGCTGGATGATGTCCTGCAGGCTGACCTTCTTCTTGCGCAAAAGCGGATGCCCCTGGTTCACGAGCAGGATGCGCTGGTATGTCTGGAAGGGAATGTAGACCAGCTCGGTATCCCCATCCTTGCATTGACTCAGTATGCCAATGTCGGCGGATCCCGCCACCAGCGCGTCCTGGATGGCCTTGCCGCTTTCGGGCCGGATACTGATGTGCACGTCGGGATAGCCCTCGCGGAATCGCTGAAGCACCGCTGGCAGGCGGAATCGTGCCTGCGTGTGGCTGGCGGCGATCACCAGCGTGCCACTGTTTTCCAGTTGCTGTTCCCCGCCGATCGCCTTGATCTCGTTGACCTCGGACAGGATGCGCTGCGCGCGTTCGATGACCTTCTGCCCATCCGGGGTGATGCCCACCAGGCGGCGGCGTTGCCGCTGGAAGATCGTCATGCCCAGCTCGTCCTCCAGCAGCTTGATTTGCGTACTGATATTGGGCTGCGAGGTATGCAGTACCTCCGCCGCCTTCGACACCTTCAACGCATGCCGGGATACCTCGCAGATATACCTGAGCTGCTGGATGTTCATCGCGCGACCTTTCTATAAGTTTTCCTGATTTTATTTCATAAATCCCTATTATTAACAATCCGGCGCCGATGCTAGGATGCCCCGCATAGCCACACAGGGGCCGAAGCCCTGGAACGGAGAGAGACAAGCATCGTGCGACGTATCGTTCACAACATCCTCGCCGCCACGCTGATGGTGGCATCCACCGGCGCCGGCAACGCAATCGCGGGCACCTACCCCGCGGGACCGGTCACTGTCGTCGTCCCCTTCAGCGCCGGCGGCGGCAGCGACAGTGTGGCGCGTCTGATCAGCGCCAAACTGGGCGAGAAGCTCAAACTAACCTTCATCGTCGAAAACAAGCCGGGCGGTTCCACCAATCCGGCCAACGAATACGTCATTCGCGCCGAACCGAACGGCCAGAAGCTGTTGCTGGGCCAGGTCACCCTGTCGATCAACCCCTCGCTGATGCCCGGCCTGCCCTATGTGCCGCTGCGCGATCTGGTCCCCGTCGCGCACATCGGCGATACCCCCGTGATCCTGGTGACGTCGCCGCAGTTTCCGCCCACCGATCTCGCTTCGCTGATGGACTATGTTCGACAGCGCCCGGGAAAGATCAATTTCGCATCCGGTGGGGTGGGTACCTCCGTGCACCTGGCCGGCGAGCTATTCAAACTGCGGACCGGACTGGACATGGCGCATATCCCGTATCGGGGCAGCGCGCAGATGGTGACCGACCTGATCGGCGGCCAGGTGCAGATGATCTTCAATACCGCTTCCTCCGTCGTGCCCATGATCAAGGCCGGAAAGCTGCGGGCACTCGCCGTGTCGGGCGCGCATCGGCTGCAGGCGCTGCCCGATGTCCCGACGTTCAAGGAAGCGGGCCTGGACAACTTCGATGCGCCCTCCTGGTATGGGCTGATGGCGCCGAAGGGAACGCCCGATCCGATCGTCCGGATCCTGAATACGGCCGTCAACGAGGCCCTGCGGGAACCCGAGGTCAAGGAGGCGCTGTCCGAGATCGGCGTAGAACCCGTCGGTGGAACGCCGGCGGAGTTCGAACATTATCTGCACGAACAACAGACCATGTGGGCGAACGTCATCCAGGCTGCCCACATCAAGATCGATCCATGACACACAAGGATTATCCGAGCATGCCCTCGTCTCTTTCCGAGCAAGAAACCCTGCGATCCGTATCGCCGTCCGATCTGTCGGCCATGCTGAGCGATGGGGCCGAATTGGCCCTGATCGACGTCAGCGAGGAAGGCCAGTTCGGGATGGGGCACATGCTCCTGGCGGTGAATATCCCCTACAGTGTGCTCGAACTCCAGGCGCCCACGCTGGTGCCGCGGAAAAACTGCCGCGTGATCCTGGTGGACCATGGCGGCGGGATTGCCGCGCGCGCGGCGCGCCGCCTGCAGGCGATCGGGTACACCGACGTTGCCGTGTTCGAGGGCGGTGTCGCCGCCTGGGAAGATGCCGGCCACCAGCTGTTCCAAGGGGTCTACGTCGCCAGCAAGGCCTTCGGGGAATGGGTCGAACAGCACTTCCATACGCCGCGTATCCGTCCCGAAGAACTGGCCGCCCTGCTGGAGAAGCAGGCGGACGTGCGCATTCTGGATCCCCGCACCGTCAACGAGCATGCGGCCAACCACGTTCCGCGGGCGGTCAGTTGCCCCAGCGCGGAACTGGTGTATCGATTCGACGATATCGTTTCGTCACCGGAGACCCTGGTCGTGGTCGCCTGCGGCGGTAGAACCCGCGGCATCATCGGGGCGCAGTCGCTGATCAATGCCGGCGTGCCGAACCGGGTCGTGGCATTGGCCGACGGCAATCACGGCTGGAAGCTGGCGGGCTTGGCCCTGGAAGCGGGGTTGCACGAGGGCTACGAGCTTGTCACGGACGAAACGAAACGGCGCGCGAGCCAGCGCGCGAAGCGCATCCGCGACGACCACCGGATCACGCAACTGGACCAGCCCACCCTCCAGGCATGGGTCGCCGATTCCTCCCGGACCACCCTGCTGTTGGACGTACGCACGGCGGAGGAATACGCCGAAGGCCATTACAACGGCGCGCGCCATGCGCCGGGTGGACAACTCCTGCAGGCCACCGATCGATGGCTGGGCACGCTGGGCGCCCGGGTTGTCCTGATCGACACGGACGGAACCCGCGCCGCGGTCATCTGCCATTGGCTGCGCTGCATGAACTGGGATGCCTACACCTTCGTTTACGAAGGCAACGCCGGACAGGCGCCCCAGCCGGATACGGCGGCGCAAGCGCTGCGGAACGCTGGCAGCAAAAGCGCCGACGAAGCGGCCCGCGTGACGGTGCAGTCGCAGGCCGGGGCCATGCGGGAGGCGCGGCATCTGGTGTTCATCAGTCCCCAGGATGCCGCGCTGGCCATGCGTGCCGGGGCGGTCGCGGTCAGTTTCGACCGCAGCGCGGACTACCTGCAGGCGCATCCGGCAGGGTCGATCTGGGCCAACCGGGCGAACCTGGGCCCGGTGCGGGCATTGCTGCAAGGGAAACGCTCGCTCGTGCTGTTCTCGCACGACGGCAGCGCGGCGGAGCTCGCCGCCATCGACCTGGGGGAATCCGCGCCGGATCCCGAACGGCAGGTGCGCATTGTGCGTGGCGGCATGCAGGCGTGGAAGGATGCGGGATACGCGGTCGCCGGTGCCGACGAAGACGCATTGGCGCAGGAAGACAGGATCGACACGCTTTATTGGATGCACGACCGGCGCCAGGGCAACAAGGACGCCATGCGGCGCTATCTGGAATGGGAAAAGGGCTTGCTCGACCAGCTGAAGCGCGACGGATACACGTTTTCGGCACCCGGATCCAGGCAATAATCGGCCGCGGCAAGGAGGAACATACATGGCTGGCTTTATCGACATTACCGCCCAGGATGGCAGAACATTCCAGGCCTGGCTGGTTGAACCGCGCAACGCCGGGACGGGCGCGCATGGCGCCGTCATCTTTCTGGCGGAAGCCTATAACGTGAACGGGTGGGCTCGCGCCACCGCGCAGCAGTTCGCCGACGCGGGCTTCCTGGTGCTGGCGCCCGATCTGTACTGGAGGCAGGCACCGGGCACCTACCTCGAATACACCCCTGCCTCGCAGCAGGTATGCCGGGCCCTGTACGCCAAAATGGATTTCGATGCCGCCATCCAGGACACGGTCGCATGCATGGAACACATCCGGCGCCATCCCGCCAGCAACGGCCGCGTAGGGCTGGTCGGATACTGCCTGGGCGGGAAGATCGCATTCCTGACGGCCGCCCGGGCCGCCCCCGACGCATCCATCGGCTACTACAGCATCGACCTGGACGAGTATTTCGACGAAACCGCCGCGATCGCCTGTCCCAGTGCCTTTCATTTCGGGGCGCTGGACCAGCGCGTTCCCGCGCGCTACGCCGACGAGATCCGGCAACGCAAGCGGCAGGCGCAGGATCTCGATGTACTGGTCTATCCGAAGGCCGGCCATGGCTTCGCCCGTAGCGGCCAGCCGCCCTACGAGCCCGAGTCCGCCTCGCAAGCGAACCGCCACACCCTGGATCTGCTGGGCCGGGCGCTGGCCTAAGGGCCCCGGCGGGCCGCGACGGACCATGCCGGCGCGGCCGCAACGGGCTGGTCTACCGGCCCGAGCCCCCTCGCCTATCTGCGATTGCGCCGCGTCCGGATACGTTCGGCGGCACGCCTGGCCGCCGCGGCGAACTCCCTGAAGCCCGGATGATCCAGGATGGTGTGGTGGTGCGCCATCACGATCGCGTACTCGCCGAAATTCGACGGCGTGCGCAGGATACTGATCGAACCGGCATCCTCGAACTCCCGCGCGGCGCGATCGGGCGCGATGGACAGGCAGTCGCTTTTCGCGACCAGGTGAAGATGCGACAGGAACGACAGCGACGCGATCATCGCCGTCGGTGCCGCGATGCCTTCGCGCGCGAATATATCGTTCAGGGTTTTGCGCGAACTGCTGTGCGAGCGAGGCAGGATCCACGAGTATCCCGCCAGGTCGCGCAGCTCCACGCGGGCTTTCTTCGCCAGCGGATGATGCCTGCCCGCCACCAGGACCACGGCCTCTTCGTACAAGGTCTCCATTGCGAAGCGATCCCCCGCTTCGTCCATGGCGGCCGGGCGCCGGCCGATGAAGCAATCCAGCTCGCCTTCCATCAACAAGGACTGGAACTGATTGGAAGTGCCTTCCAGGATCTCCAGCTGGAAGTGGTCGCCCATGCCCTCCAGCTCGCTCAAGAGTGCCGGCACGAACACATGCGTGACGCGCGGAATGCAGCCCAGCCTTAAGCGCATCCGGTGCGAGGTATTCAGGGTATCCAGCGTACCCAGGGCTTTTTCCGCGTAGATCGCGCTGCCGATCCAATCGCGTGCCTCGGGCAGCACCGTGCAGCCCTTATGGCTGCGCTCGAACAGGCGATGGCCGACGATGAGCTCGGCATCGCGCAACAGATTCGTCACCTGCGGCTGAGGCAGCTCGAGCGCGCGCGCGGCGGCGTGGATGGACCCGAGCCTGGCGACCATCACCAGGGTTTCGATGTGGCGGCGCTCCAGCCTTTCCGCGGATTTCTTCGGCATGCCGGGTCCCGTTCAGATGATGGATTTTGCATATCACTCGATAGCCTATTGATATTCTATTCAGTATCTCCGCGAATCTCTATAGTTCGACCAAAGATCAACGAGCGGAGACAACAACCATGAAGATCTCAAGACGGCAATTCGCCGCGGCCGCGGGCCTGAGCCTGCTGCCCCTGCTGGGTTGTGCGCGCGGCGTAATGGGAGGCGCCGAAGACTTTCCGGCGCAAACGATACGGTGGATCGTGCCCTTCCCCGCGGCCGGCAGCATCGATGGAGTGGCGCGGGTGGTCGCGCGAAAGATGGGCGAGATCCTCGGCCAGCAAATCATCATCGATAACCGGGCCGGCGCCGGCGGCCGTGTCGGCGCCAAGCTGGTCGCGGATGCCAGGCCCGACGGATACACGCAGCTGTTTACGCTGAACACCACGTACACCATCGACAAGGCGCTATTCAAGAACCTGGCCTACGATCCGGACCGCGCATTCGAGCCGGTATCCATCATCGCGGAAACGTCGGAGATGCTTGTCGTCAGCCCGACGCTGAAGGTCAAGGACCTGCGGGCCTTCATGGCGCTGATGAAGGCGCACCCGCGCGAATACAACTACGCGTCCTCGGGGGTGGGAGGATCGCTGCATCTGGCCATGCTCTATTTCCAGTCGCTGACGGGCCTGGAGCTGGTTCATGTCCCGTACAAGGGCGGGCCGCCGGCCGTGACGGACCTGATGACGGGCCGGGTCGCGGCGATGTTCCTGAACACGCCCGCCGCCTCTCCCTATATACGCAATCACCAGATCCAGGCGCTGGGCGTAAGCACGAAAAGCCGTTCGCCCTACATGCCCGATATCCCCACCATCGCCGAGGCCGGCGTGCCCGGCTTCGATATATCGGTCTGGTTCGGCCTATCCGTTCCCGCCGGTACGCCGCGGTCCGTCATCGACAAGATGCACGACGCCGTCGTCAAGGCGCTGGAAGATCCGGGCGTACGCAAGGAATTGGCGAACATCGGGGCCGACCCGGTCGGCGACACGCCTGGCGAATTCGCCGCTCGCAAAGATGCCGAAAGCGCCAAATGGACCAAAGTTTTCAAAGAGAACCACATCACGTTGGAGTAAGGAAACCATGCCGCAAACTGCCTATCACATGCTGGAAGTGCCTCGCCTGCCCCCCAAGCCGCGGACGCGCAGCATGATCGTCATGTCGGAAACCTGCATCCCGCTGCGGCAGACCGAGGACCTGATCGAAGTGGCCGGATCGCTGATCGACTACGCCAAGCTGACCGATCACGCCGGCCTTATCGACCGCCATTCCGAAGCCTGGATACGACGCAAAATCGCCCTCTACAACGACCACGGAATCCCGGTCATACCCGGCGGCATCCCTTTCCAGGTCGCCGTGATCCAGGACAAGGTCAACGAATTCCTGCAGGCGGTGCGCGACCTGGGTTTCGCCGGTGTGGAGATGAGCGAAGACACGATGCCGCCGCTGGAAACGGGCTACCGCGAAGACCTGATCCGCCGCGCGCTGGACATGGGGCTTCCCGTCATGACGGAGATGGGACGCAAGAACGTCGACATCCCCTTCAATGCCGACGAGATCTGCGAACAGATTCTGCGCGACGTCGAACTGGGCGTGTCCAAGGTTTACCTGGAAAGCGCGGAGATCCAGGAAATCTTCGAGGCGGACCCCGCCGCCCTGGACAAGATCGCGAGCCTGGGAAAGAACGAGTTCCTGCTGTTCGAGCTGGGTTTGCAGAACGCCCAGGAGAAGGCCGCATGGCTGGTCGAGCGCTACGGCATGGACATCAACTTCGCCAGTGTGTCGCCCGCCGACGTCGTTCCGGTCGACGCGATCCGCCGTGGCGTGCATCGCAAGGCGGGATTTTCCTACGTCACGCAGTACGGCAGGCAATAGCGCGGCGGACGCGGCAAGGAGACACACCATGGCTGGCGTTCTGACCGGCAAGACAGTCGTCATTACAGGGGCAAGCCGAGGCATCGGACTGGCCGCGGCGCGCCTGTTCGCGGCGCAAGGCGCGTCCCTGGCGCTATGCGCGCGCCAGGCCGGCCCGCTCGCGCTCGCCGCCGCCGAACTGGAATCGGCTTACGGCACGCCCGTACTGGCCAGGACCGCTGACATCCGCGACGACGCCTCGGTACGGGCCTTCGCCGCCGAGGTGAACGCGCGATTCCGCCAGGTGGACGTGCTGGTCAACAACGCCGGCGAATCCTCGCAGCGCGAAGCGGACGGCATCCACTGGCCCGTCAATGCGGTCGACTCGGTCGGACAGGATCTGCCGCCGGGCCGTTTCTCGCTGATCAGCGACGATGAGTGGCGGTCCGCCCTCGAACAGAAGCTGCTCGGCATGGTACGCGTCACCCGGGCATTCCTGCCGCTGCTGCGGCAGGCAGGCGGCGGGAGCATCGTCAACATGGCATCGATCAAAGGACGGCAGCCGCCGCCGCGCGTCGTCACATCCGGCGTCGCCTGGGCGGCCGTCATCAATCTCAGCAAGAGCCTATCCCTGGAGCTGGCCGGTGACGGAATCCGGGTCAATGTGATCAGCGTGGGCGGCATATTGACCAGCCAGATGGAAGCGGGACAGCAGAAGTGGGCGCCCGGCAAAAGCCTTCAGGAGTTCCTGGCGCCTCGTACCGCGAACATTCCGCTCAAGCGGCTGGGAACGGTGGAAGAAGTCGCCCAAACCATTTATTTCCTTGGGTCGCCGGCATCGGCCTACATCACCGGCCAATGCCTGGCCGTCGATGGCGGCGGATCCCGGGCCATCTAAACCGAAACAGGAGCCAGCCATGGCCAACCCTCAAGTCAACGCGCCTGAACATGTCCAGGTCGTGCCCACCGGCGCCGCGCTGGGCGCGGAAATTCGTGGCGTCGATCTCTCTCAACCCGTACCCGAAGCCACCAAGGCCTTGCTGCGTAAAGCGTGGGCGGAACATCTCGTGCTTTTGTGGCGGGACCAGGCGCTGCCGGAAACCACGTTCCTGGATGCCGCGGCGATCTTCGGCGAAACCAAGGAGCCGGCCGCGCGCAAATTCCAGGTCGCGGGCGGCTTTACCGTCGGCGGCAAGCGCATCGCGATCGATCCCCGGGTATCGCTGATCTCCAACCTGGACGAGAACGGCGATCCGGTCAAGGATAACGGCACGCTGGGCAGCTACGAAGTGGTCTGGCATACCGACAACTCCTACGCCGAGGTACCGCCGGCCGGCAGCATGCTGTACGCCATTACGCTGCCCGTCAATGGCGGCGGCGATACGAGCTTCAACAATCAATACCTTGCCTACGAGGAATTGCCGGACGACCTGAAACAGGCCATCCAAGGCAGGCAGCAACTGCACGATGCCAGCCGCAACAGCGCGGGCATCCTGCGGCCCACCGTGAAACTGCCCACCACACCGGAAGAAGTGCCGGGCCCGATACACCCGCTGGTGCGCAAGCATCCCGTGACCGGGCGCCCTGCCCTTTATCTTGGCCGCCGCCGCGATTGGCCTTCGAGCTACATCATCGGCATGAGCAATGAAGAAAGCGAACGGCTGCTCGATCGTCTCTGGGCGCATGCGACGCAAGAGAAATACGCGTGGAAGCATGTCTGGAAGATCGGCGACCTCGTATTGTGGGACAACCGCTGCACCATGCACTTCAGATCGGAGGTCGACCCGAAACAGGCACGCGTGCTTTATCGAACGGTCATCCGCGGCGAGGCGGTCATCGCCGGCTAGGCAGGTCCGCACCCTCCATGCCTCCCGCCGCCCGCAAGGAACCGCGGAAGGCATGGGCGCCATGTCATGTCAATGCATCGACGACATGCCGCTTGTAGGCACGATGGGTGCACAGCCTCAGGTAATAGCTGCGCAGCGCGGGAAGATGATCCGGCGGCGTATCCAGCAAGGTCCAGCGATGGACATGCGGCCCCAGCGCCACATCCCCGATACCGAGCCGCTCGCCGCCGGCATAGGGACTTCCGCTGAGGACATGGTCCAGCATCCGCGCCAGGCCGTCGACGCGTGCACGCAGCGCGTTCACGTCGGCAGCGGCTGGCTCCCCTTTCAGCCCGCGGCGCAGCGCGAACATCGCCGGGCCGAAGTTGATCGACGCCCAGTCCATCCATTTATCGGAGACCGCGCGTTCACGCGCGGCCACCGGCCAAAGGCTTGCCGAACCGTATTGCGCCGCGAGATAGCGCACGACCGCGTTCGACTCCCACAGCACCAGGCTGCCATCGACCAGCGTGGGCACGCGGGCGTTCGGATTCATCTCCAGGTAGTTCGATGTATCCAGGCCGCCGAACTCTCCACCCGCCTGGCGTAGCGTATAGGCGATACCGAGCTCGTCGAGCGTCCAGAACACCTTGGCCGAGTTCGAGGACGAAGCCCTTCCCCAGACATCCATCATGTCAGCACTCCTTCAGTGTGCGCCGTCCGGCATCAGGCGTCGCGACCCACGGTGGGGCGCATGTAGTTTTTGTTGTAGTTGGACACTTTGCCGGTATCCAGGTCATAGCCCAGCCTGTCCGTCAGCGTTTCCAGCGGCTGGCCGTACAGGTGGAAGTGACGGACCGTCTGGTTGCCGTCCACGTGGATGCTATGGATATCCTTGGGCAGGAAGTTGATGGGCGACCCGGGCTTGACCACATATTCGCGGACCTGCTCCAACCGCGCATGTTCCGGATCGCTGCCGTCGTCCACGCGTCGATAGATGCGATTGAGTTCCTCGCCGCTGACCGCGACGATCACCGCCCAGGTGCCGTGGTCGTGCGGCTTGGTCGACTTGCCCGGAATAATGACGTTGATGTATAGCGTCATATTGCTGTCGGGTTGCTGCGCCAGCAGGTAGCGCGAGGACGTCGCGCCCGATTCCTTGGTGGGCTCCGGGAACTCCTCCGTGGGAAAGAGATCCGTGCGCTCCGCCAGCGACTGCAGGCGCGCGCTGATGCGCTCCAGCGTCGCGCGGTCCGGTTGCCCATTGCCGAGAATGCGTTCAAGGTCCCCCATCGTCTCCTGTACGAGGGCCTGGCGTTCGGATTTAATCGTCATTGTTAACGTCCTTGGAAGTTGGCGACGCTAGCGCGTCGCGGTAGGTGCGGCCTGGCTGTCAAGACCGAATCGAAAGCCATCAGCGGCGACTTGCCGCAGCAGATTCTTTTCCCAGTTCAAATAGGTTTTCATTGCATCCTTGTTGCCGGCCCGGCGGCCTGGCGCCCATTGCATGAAATCGATGCGATCCTCGGCCGGGAGGGCATCGTCATCCGACCCCACCACCGGCAGTCCCGCGGCGACCCAGGCGCGCTGACCGCCTCGCACGACCCGGATGTCCGCCTCGCTGCCCCCCGGCCTGCGCAGCAGGTCGAAGGCGGCGAGTTGGGCAACCCGCCCGTCATCCGAAAATAACACCAGGCCGCGTCCCTGGGCGATCGCGTCGTCCAGCCGATCGAGCCGGGCGCGGTTGGCCCACATCGCGCCGATAGGATGAGCCGCCAGGTAATCCACGCTGCGATCCAGCGACACCGCGACGGCGCCCGCATTCAGCGCGACCTGGGCGGCCGCGGGATCGATCTCCGGGACGGCCTGGAACGAGCCCCGCAGCTCGCGCTGCACCCGGGCCGCTTCGTCCGCGCCAACGCTGCCGACGCTGCCGACGCTGCCGACACATGGCTCGCCCGCGTCGACCGCCCCGGAAGGCAGGTCCCGTGGGGACGCGGCCTCGAGCACATAGGTATCCCATCCCATCTGCAAAAGCCAGTGTGCCGTCGTCGTCGCGCGAATGCCATCGGTATCCGTCAGCACCACGCGAGCGCCCAGGGTCCCCAGCCATTGGTCGCTGGCCTGCACCAATTGCCCGCCCGGCGCATTGCGGGCCATGGGATGATGTCCGCCGGTGTATTCGGCCGGGGTGCGGACGTCGAATACGAAGGTGGTCCTTGCCGGATTGGCGAGCCATCCCTTCAAATCGTCATCGCTGGCCGTCGGAACGCCGAAGCGCCGCGCCACCGCCTCCGCGCGAGGCCGCGCCGCCGCCACGCCGGCGGCGGTTACCGCCGTACGTCCGGCGAATCCCCGCTCCAGTTCGCGGCCGGACAAGCGCCAGCCGTGATTCCCGTCGGCAAGGTGGACAACCCGGTTGGGCACGCCGGCGTTGATCAGCGACTGGGCACCGACTATCCCGCGCGTGCGCCCGCCGCAAGCCACCACGACCAGCGTTTGCGCCGAGGGAACCAGGTCGCCGAATCGATAGACCAGCTCCGCGCCGGGACAACTGACGGCCCCGGGCACGTGGCCCGCCGCATGCTCGGCTTCCGTCCGGGGATCCAGCACGATCAGGTCCTTACCCGCCTGCTGCAGGCCGGCAAGCGCATCGGCATCGATATGCGGCGTGTCGAAATGGGCTTCCACCCACTCCCCGAATGCCTTGCTCGGCACATAGACCCCGACGAATACCTCGCCGCCGGCCGCGGCCCAGGCGGCGACGCCGCCCGGGAACAGGCTGATGTCCGCATAGCCCAGGGCGGACAGCCGTTCAGCCGCGCGCTGGACGATCCCGTTGTCCGAGCCCATCAGGACAATCGGACAGTTCTTGCGCGGGACCAGCGGCGTGATGAGCAGCTCGAGGCGGCTATATGGAACATTCACGGCGCGCAGCAAATGGCCCAGGCAGAACTGGCCCTCTTCGCTTATGTCCAGCAGGGCGATCTCCGCGCGATGCCGGGACATTGTGTCGGAGACGCGCGCCAGCGCCGCTTTCAGCGCGGCAGCGTCCAGTTTCGGAAAAGTTTTCATGGGTGCATGACGTCTGGATGGAAGCCGGGGAAAATCGGGATATCAGGCCAACGCGCCGCGCATGGCCAGGGCCGGCTGCGCCGGCATGCTCTCGACGCCATCGTTCTGCGCGCCGGGCCGCAGGATATCGGACAGGAAGCGCCTGGCGCGCGGATGCGTGGGATTGGCGAAGAATGCATGGGGATGCGCGTCCTCCAGGATCCTGCCCGCATCCATGAACCAGATCCGGTCGGCCACTTCCCGGGCGAAACCCATCTCGTGCGTAACGATGGCCATGGTCATTCCCTCCGACGCCAGTTGCTGCATCACGGCCAGGACTTCCCCCACCATTTCCGGATCCAGCGCGCTGGTGGGCTCGTCGAAAAGGATGACCGGCGGCCGCTGGGCCAGCGCGCGCGCAATCGCCACGCGCTGTTGCTGTCCGCCGGAAAGGCTGGCGGGCATCGCGTTCACCTTGCCGGCCAACCCGACCTTTTCCAGCAGCCCCCGGGCCAATTGCTCGGCCGCGTGCCGTGTCATGCCCCCGACCTTGATCGGCGAAAGCACGATGTTTTCCAGCACCGACAGGTGGGGAAAAAGGTTGAACTGCTGGAAGACGAACCCGATGCCGGCACGCAGCATGTTCAGGTCGCTTCCCTTGGCATGCACGTCCTTGCCGCCCACCCATACGGAGCCGCGCTGGATGGGCTCCAGGGCATTCACGGTCCGGATCAGGGTGGACTTTCCCGATCCCGACGGACCGCAGATCACCACCACCTCGCCGTCGGCCACCGTCCCGCACACGTCGTCGAGCGCGTGGTAGGAACCGTACCATTTCCCGACGTTCTTGAATTCGATCATTGTCATCCCCTTGTTTGTCTCATGCCAACGCCGGGGCGCGCACGGATTGCCGCCGGCGGAAATGCCGCTCGACCGCGGCGGTCGCGAAGGACAGGCCGTAGCAGAGGGTGAAGTAGATGCAGGCGAGCAGCAGATAGGTGTACAGCGCATGCGTCATCTCGACGCTGTTGATCTCCTGCGCCGCGAACGTCGCCTCCTGCACACCGATCACATAGACGATCGACGTGGCCTTGATCGTGGAGATGAACTGGTTGACGATGGACGGCAGCATATTGACCAGCGCCTGCGGCAGTATCACGTGGATCATGGACTGGGCGTACGTCAGTCCCACCGCGCGCGCCGCCTCGGTCTGGCCCGTGGGCAGGCCCTGGATGCCCGCGCGAACGATCTCCGCCATAAAGGCGGCCTCGTAGACGACGATCGCGCTGCATGCCGTCGCGAAAGGCGAAATCGCATCGCCGATCAGCAGCGGCAACAGGTAGTAGGCCCAGAAAATGATCATGACGAGCGGTATTCCGCGCAAGCCATAGACCCAGGCATTGGCGGGCCATCGGATCCATCGCCACGAGCTCGTGCGCGCCAGGCCCAATAGCAATGCCACCGGAAAGGACAGCGTCAGGCCCAATCCCGCCAGGATCAGCGTGCCCGCGATGCCTCCCAGGTGGCCATGCGGCCATGAGCCGATCAGCAGCAGCATTCCGTACTTGTGAATAATTTCCAGCATTTCGCTCACCTTCCGAACGTGGGCGGATATCGACGTCCGAACCAGGCGCCGAATGTCATCAACAGCAGCGAGACCAGCAGATAGAAGGCCGTCGCCACCGCGAAGACCTCGAATGCCCGGAACGTCAGGTTTTCGATGGCGCGGGTTTGATTCGTGAGTTCCGTCACGCCGATTGCCATCGCCAGGCTGGTGTCCTTGAACAGGATCAGCGAACGGTTCACCAGCGGCGGCACGCCGATACGCAGTGCCTGCGGCAATGTCACGTAGCGCAAAGCACGGAACGCGCTCAGGCCGATCGAACGCGCGGCCTCCTGCTGCGCGGCGGGAATGGCGCGGAAGCCCGATCGTATGTCCTCGGTCATATACGCGCTGGCGTTGAGCGACAGCGCGACGAGCGCGAAGGAAAACTCGCCGTTGCCATGGTTGATCCAAAGCCGCAGCCCTTCCGGCAGGATATCCGGCATGCCGAAGTACCAGACCATGATCTGGACCACGGTCGGCACATTGCGGTGATATTCGATGAATATCCGCAGTACGAGGCGCAGCGGACGCAGCGGGATCATGCCCAGGCCCACCAGGACGATGGCCAGGGAGAACCCGCATACCCACGCGCCGGCGAATAGCCGAAGCGTGGTCGCCACCCCAAGCAGCAAGGCCGAGAGGACGTCATGCGACATCAAAAACGCGAAGTCGAATTGCATAGCGATCCGGGCCGGGCCGGCCCGCCTTTTCTCTACTGCTGATGGAGATCGACAGGCTCGACCTTGAAGGCGCGCACCAACTTATACGGCGAGCCCGAGCCCATCCATTTGTCGTAGATCGCGCTCAGCTGGCCGCTGCGGTCCATCTCTACGATGATCTTGTTGATCGCGGCGAGCAGATCCGGGTTTCCCTTGTTGACGACCAGCCCCATATGCTCGGTAAAAATCGGCTCGTCCAGCAGCACGGTGGGGTCCCCGGTTTTTTCCGATTCGATGCGAAAGCGGATCAAGCCCAGGTCTCCGCCCGGCATGGCCTCGACCTTGTCGCTTTGCAGCGCCAGATAGCACGCGGACACGTCCTGGAAGTTCAACATCGTGGATTTGGTCAGGACACGCTGGGCCACCGCCGACGAGCTCGATCCCTTGGACGTGCAGACCTTCTTGCCGGCCAGATCGGCCAGCTTGGTAATGCCCGACTTTTTCTTGACCAGGAGGCGAATGTCGTCCTGCAGGTACTGCAGGCTATAGTCGATCTGCGCCGCCCGTTCAGGCAGATAGGCCATGGAGCCCGCGATCATGTCGACCCGTCCCATCTTCAGTTCCGGGATGCGCGCTTCGGTGGACAGGGCCTTGTGTTCCAGCTGGACGCCCAATCCTTTGGCTATCGCCTTGCACATATCCACGTCGTAGCCGACATATGTTCTTGTCTCGGCGTCCTGGAACGCATACGGGTTGGAAGCGTTCTGCGTGCCGCAGATCAGCTTGCCCCGCGATTTGATTTCGGCCAGGCGATCCGCGTGAGCCTGCGGCGCGCAGGCCAGGCCAACCGCCAGGACGGCAAAGCTGCACAGGCCGCGATAGCGCTGCGAAATTTTCATGGAGAGTCTCCGTTGGAGTGAATGCATGTCGTGAAACACCTGCGACGCCGGCCCGGAATCAGGCCGACGCCGCCGCAAAACCGCGCCGCAGGTCGTCCATCAGGTCCTGCGGATCCTCCATGCCCACGTGCAGGCGCAGCACCGGTCCGGCTGGCGCCCACTTCGTGACGGAGCGGGAACCGCCCGCCTTGACGACATTGATCAGGCTCTCGTACCCGCCCCAGCTGGACCCGATACCGAAGAGCCGCAGGCTGTCGACCAGCTTCTCCAGCCGCGGCGCGAAGTCCGGCCGCAGCTCGACCGAAAACAGCGACGCGGCGCCGCTGAAATCCCGGCGCCACAGCGCGTGATCCGGATGGGTTTCGAGTGCCGGGTAGTTCACGCCGGCCACTTCGGGTTGCGCCTGCAGCCAGCGTGCCAACGCGAGCGCGTTCTCCATCTGCTGGCGCAGACGAACGCCCAGCGTCCGCAGGCCGCGCAAGCCCTGGTAGCAATCGTCCGGACTCACGCTATAGCCCAGGTCGTCGACCGCGCGGTGGACGGCGTCCCAATGGGATGCACCGGCCGTGATCACACCCAGCATCAGGTCGGAATGCCCGCCGATGTACTTGGTGGCGGCGTGGATCGAGACATCGATGCCGAGCTCGAAGGGTCGCAGGAAATACGGCGTCGCCCAGGTGTTGTCCGCGATCACGGGGATACCGCGCGCGTGGGCGGCCGCGGCGATGGCGGGTATATCCTGGACCTCGAAGGTCTGTGAGCCGGGAGACTCGCAATAGACGGCGATAGTATCGGCCGTCAGCCGCTCTGCGATCCGCGCGCCGAGATGCGGATCGTAGAACTCCGTGCGCACCCCCCAGCTTGCCAGGCGCCCCTCGCAGAAGCGGCGGGCCGGCGTATACACGTTGTCGGGAACCAGCAGATGCCCGCCAGGGCGCGCGAACGCCGTCAGGCTGGCCACGACGGCGGCCAGGCCATTGGGTACGACCCGGCTCTTATGCCCGCCCTCCAGGCGCGCCATGGCTTCTTCGAACGCGTAGGTCGTGGGCGTGCCATGCCGGCCGTAGCGCACGAACTTGTCGCCCTGCTTCTTGCGGTCTTCATAGGACGCCAGGGTCGGGAAGATGACCGTGGAGGTGCGATAGACCGGTGTATTGACCATGCCGCGATGGGCCTGGGGGTCGCGACCGGCGTGGACGAGCAGCGTATCGTTCTTCATCATGGGGCTTTGGCAGGAGAATTGATGGCGGTATGCGGCGCATCGGCGGTGTCGATACCGAGCAGCTGAGCCGCATGGACGGTGGTTTGCGCGATGAAGGCGCGCGCGTCGGCGGGGCTGCTGGGCGCCGCGATCATCCCTTCCGCCGCCAGCTTTTGCTGGGTATCGGGTTCCGCCAGCAGCGCCGCTACCGCGCCATTGAGCTTGGCCACGACATCCGCGGGCGTGCCCGCCGGCGCGGTGATGGCATAGAAGCTCTGCATGGCATACCCCGGCACCGTCTCGCCGATGGTCGGCAGATCCGGCATGAGGGGCGACCGCTTGGGCGTGGTAAGCCCCAGCGCCCGCAACTGCCCCGACTTGATCATGGGCGTGACGGACGGGTCGGCGAACATCATGTCGATATGCCCGCCCAGCAGGTCATTCACCGCCAGCGAGGTTCCCTTGTAGGGGATGTGCTGTATATCGACATGCGCCAGGCTGTTGAGCATGGCGCCGGCCAAATGCTGGCCGGTCCCGATACCGCCGGAACCCATCGTCAGCGAGCCTGGCTTGGCGCGCGCCAGCGCCAGCAGCTCGCTGACACTCTTGACCGGAAGCGAGGGATGCACGACCAGGATTTGCGGGATCAGGACGACCAGCGATATCGGATCCAGGTCCTTCGACGGGGAATAAGGCAGGTTTTTGGTCAGCAAGGGCCCGATCGACAGCGGTCCCGTCCCGCCCACCAGCAGCGTATAGCCATCGGGACGCGCATGCGCCACGAAGGCGGCGCCGATGGTCCCGCCCGCGCCCGCGCGGTTTTCGACGACCACGGGCTGGCCCAGCCGCGACAGGCCCGTCGCCAACAGGCGTCCCACGAAGTCGACGCCCCCGCCCGGCGGATACGGGACGACGATGGTCACGGGCTTTTCCGGATACGTGCCGGCCCGGCTGGCGACAGGGATACAGCACAGGCAAATCAACATCATCAACAGCAAACGAGGCATGGTCGACTCCGGCGGGCCCGCATGGGCCCATATGGGTAGGCTGGATAACTTCGTGCCGCCACCTACATGGCGGGGAATTACTGTCCGTAGATCTTTTCAGCGGCCTCCCGGCTCACCAACCCCAGACGGATATCGCGTTCGACATCGTCGCGAGGGCGCTCGCGGGGATCGCCGATCCCACCGCCTCCTGGCGTTTCGATCACGACACGGTCGCCCGCGGGAACCAACTGGCGTCCCTTGCCGTTGAGGGTTTTGCCGGACTTCAGGCTCACCCTTCCGCTTCCGCCCGGCTGCCCGCCCAGTGCGCCGCGGGCGGGAAACTTGATGCGGTCGAAGGTCGCCGCCAGGATCATGGGCACATTCTCGGCATGCGACACTTCCACGATCTGTCCCAGGCCCCCGCGGAAGGTGCCCGGGCCGCCGGAATCCGGCCGGTATTCCTTGCGCCAGAACACCACCGGCGCCATGGTCTCGGAGATCTCGATCGCGGTATTGCGGACGCCGCTGGGGAACGATGTGGTGGACAGTCCGTCCTGCCTGGGCCGCGCCCCGGTTCCCCCGGTCGTGAACGACACCTGGGTAAACCGGCGGCCGGCGAGGAAGTCCTCCGCGGGCGCGCCGGCCATGGGTTGGCCGCCGACCAGGCGGATGTTCCACAGACTGGAAGCGCCCTCGGCCGGCACCCGGTCGGGATGCGCCTGGCGCAGGCAACCGAAGATCACATCGGGCAACATCATCCCCACAATGGCGCGCGAGGTCACCGCGCACGGCGGCAGCGCGTTGACGATGGAGCCCTCCGGCGCTGTGACCTTGACGGCGCTCAAGGAGCCGGCGTTGTTCGGGATTTCGCCGCCGATGATGCAGCGCACGCCGAACGAGGTGTATGCGTCGGTATATGACTTCGGCACATTCAGCGCGCGCTGCACGGTGCCGGAGCTGCCGGTGAAATCCACTTCGATGCCGGCGTCCGTCAGCTGCAACGATGCCTTCAGGTGGATCGGCGACTCGTAGCCGTCGATCGTCATTTCGTGATGCCACGTCCCCTTGGGCCAGTCCGCGAGCGCCTTGAGCATCGCGGCACGGGATTGCGCGATGATGTGTTCGCCCAAGGGCACGAGCGTCTCCAGGCCATACTCGCTCATCATGCCGGCCAGGCGCTTACCCGCGACTTCGTTGCAGGACACAAGCGCGTAGACATCGCCGATCACCTGCACCGGATCCCGCACATTGGCGCGCAGGAAGTCGAGCACCGTCTTGCTCATCACACCGCCATCGGCCAGTTTGGCGATCGGGATGAACAGGCCCTCGTGATAGATCTGCGTGGCATCGGGACCGACGCCCACCCCGCCGATATCGACCACATGCGTGTTCGAGGCGAACAGGGCGATCAGGCTGTCGCCCCGGAAAACCGGCGTCACCACCGTGATGTCGAACAGATGGCCCGTTGCCTTCCAGGGATCGTTGGTGATGTATATATCGCCCGGCCGCATGCCGTCGGCGGGAAACTCCACGAGAAAATGGCGTACCGACTCGGCTACCGAATTGACGTGTCCCGGCGTACCCGTGACGGCCTGCGCGATCATCCGCCCGTCGGGCAGGAACAGGCCGGCGGAAACGTCGCCCGCTTCCCGCGCCGCCGCGCCGAACGCTGTGCGGATGATGGTCTGGGCCTGCTCCTCGACCACCGCGATAAGGCGATCCCAAAGGATCTGATTGCGGATAAGGGCAGTCGCCGAACGAGTGTCCTGGGTGCTCATGCTTCACCTCGCTGTGCCTTCGACGATCGGTCGCGGTCGATGATCAGATAGTGGCGGGCGTCGACCCGGGCGGTGAAACCGGCGGGAACGACGGTGGTCGTCTGGTCCTCGACGATCAGGGCCGGTCCGTCGATGTGGTCCGACACGGACAAGGCCTCGCGATCGAAGGCGGGTATGTCGACCGCGCGCGCCAGCGCCGTGTCGAAAACGGGCCGATAGGCCGAGGGCGCGGGCCTGCGTATCCCGGCGGGACGGCGGTCCTCGTCCTGCGTGGCCGCCTGGCCGGTCGATACGGTCAGTGTCCAGGTCAGGATTTCGGCCCCGACGCCGGGGATGATGCGGCCATACAGCGCGCGGTACTCTCGTTCGAACAGTTCGGCCAGGCCGCTGGCCAGCGCCGGCGTCAGTTGGGTGGACGGCAAGGTGACGGGGATTTCATGCCCCTGCCCCCGGTAGCGCATGAACGCGACACAGCGCGTTTCGAGCCGGCTGCCTTTCGGGGCGGCGCTTTCCACGGCCGCGCTGGCTTCCAGGTACATGCTTTCCAGCACACGGTTCACCGCATCCAGGTCGATGCCATCCGTGGACTGATAGAGGCTGCGCAGTGCCTGGTAGGCAATCGGGGCCCAGAGGAAGCCCAGCGCCGACCCGACGCTTGCGCCCACCGGGACGATGATGCGGTCGATGCCCAGCTTGGCGGCCATCTGCACCGCGTGCAGGGGCGCCGCGCCACCGAAGGCGATCATCGTGTAGCGCTCGATATCCTTGCCCAACTCGATCCCGTGCACGCGGGCGGCGCACGCCATATTCTCCGCGACGATTTCGCTGATCGCCAATGCTCCCATCTCGGCGCCCATTCCAAGCGGATCGGCGACGTCGCGCGCGATGGCGGCGCGCGCCGCGCCGGGCGCGAGGTTGACCTTGCCCGCGGCGAAGCGGGCCGGATCCAACAGCCCGAGCGCGCAGTTCGCGTCCGTCACCGTGGGGTGCGTTCCCCCGCGCCCGAAACAGGCCGGCCCGGGATTGGACGTCGCGCTGTCCGGCCCGACCTGGATGCGGCCGAGCGTGTCGACGTGCGCGATCGAGCCGCCCCCGGCGCCGATTTCGACCATCTCGATCACCGGGATCCGGATGGGAAGGCCCGAGCCTTTCAGGAAGCGATACATGCGGCCGAATTCGAAGGTCCGGGAGAGCTGCGGCGTGTACTCGTCGATGAAGCAGATCTTCGCGGTGGTGCCGCCCATGTCGTAGGAAAGCACGTGGCGCTCGCCGCATTGCTCGGCGATCCTGCGGCCCAGGATGGCGCCGCCGGCCGGGCCCGATTCCACCAGCTTGACGGGTTGGCGAGCGCCCAATTCCAGCGAGGTCAGCGATCCGCCGGACGTCATCAGGTAAATGGGACAGCCCATTCCGGCTTCGCGCATCAGCCGGTCGAGTTCGCCCAGCGATCGCGCCACGACCGGCTGGACGTAGGCGTTGGCACAGGCGGTGGAGGTCCGCTCGTACTCGCGGACTTCCGGGCAGACGTCGGAAGATAGCGTGATCCAGAGATCCGGCAGCTCCTGAGCCAGGATCTGCCCGACCCTGGCTTCGTGCTCGGGATTGACGTAGCTGTGCAGGAACGATACAGCGACGCTTTCCACCGCGGCCTCGCGCAACTGGCAGGCGACGCGGCGCACCGCGGCCTCGTCCAGCGGCAACAGCGTCCTGCCGTGGACGTCGATACGTTCGGGTATGCCGAAGCGCAGGTCGCGCGGCACCAGCGGTACCGGTTTTTCCAGGAAGATATCGTATTGCGCGTAGCGGTTTTCCTGCCCGATCTCGACGACGTCGCGAAATCCCTCGGTCGTAATCAAGGCCGTGCGCGCGCCCTTGCGTTCGATCAGCGCGTTCGTGGCCAGCGTGGTGCCCAGGATGAAGAGCGCGACTTCGCTGGCAGGCAGCCCCGCCTTGGCCAGGACTTCCCGCGCGCCCTGCAGCACGCCCAATTCCGGCTGCAGCGGCGTGGTAAGTACCTTGGTGGTGTGCGTCTTCGCGCCGACCATCAGTACGGCGTCGGTGAACGATCCGCCGATGTCGACGGCCAGCACCGCGCGCGGGCTGGGGATAGTGGTGTCCATACCTTCCCTGATTGGTTGTCCGCCCGCGCTCTAACAAAGTGCCGTTGCGAAGGCGTGACGGGAAGGTAGCAAGCGCCCCCGATAAATCATAATATTTATATATTATTAGCTATTCGAAAAACCTATACTGGGCCTGGAATATACGGTCCGGAAGGCAAGGGAATTCCGTGAATCTCCAGCAATTGCGCTTCATCACCGAGGTTGCCCGCCGCGACCTGAAAGTCTCGCGCGTGGCCGAACTGCTGCATGTCTCCCAACCCAGCGTCAGCACGCAGATCCGGTTGCTGGAAGAAGAATTGGGGCTGACGATATTCACGCGCCAGCGCAACCGGCTGACCGCGATCACGCCGATAGGCGGGGAAATCATCGAACGGGCACGCCGCGCCCTGATGGAGATCGACGATATACGGCAGCTTGCCAACGCGCACAGCGCCGATGACAGCGGCACGCTGACGATCGCCGCCAGTCACGCGCAGGCAAGGTTCAGGCTTCCCGTGATCCTGAAGAAGTTCGCGGATCTTTATCCCCGCGTACACATCACGATACGCCCGGAGAGCGGGCGCCAGATCACCGATACGATGCGCGCGGGCCAGGCCGACATCGGCATTCTCAGTTCGCCCGGGGATCTCCAGGGCGACTTGTTCGGCATCCCGTTCCAGACGTATCGGCGGTTGCTGCTGGTGGCCGCGGGACACCCCCTGCTCAAGGTGCCGCGCCCCACCTTCGACGATATCGCCCGCTATTCCATCGTGATGTACGAACCGTCGCAGACCGGCTCGGTCGTGCTCGACACCCTGGAACGCCTGGGCAAGCAGGCCCCGACCCTGCTCAAGGCCACGAATGCCGATGTCGTGAAGGCCTATGTGGAGCAAGGCCTGGGAGTCAGCGTCCTGCCGGAACTTGTCTTCGATCCCAAGCGCGACCGCGGACTGCGGGCAATCAATGTGGACCACCTGTTCTCCGCCAGCACGACCTTCATCGTGCTCAACCGCAAGCATTACCTGCGCGCGTACGCCTATGCGTTCATCGAGATTCTCGCTCCCCAGGTAACGCGCCGTACCGTGGAAGAAGGCCAGCACGCGCCGCCCGCGGGTTTACCTCAGCCCTAGTACGATGCGTGCCGTACCGGCACCCTGCCCGGCTGGTACAACTGTTTCGATAATTGTGTTGACGCCGGCCGCGCCAGTGCCCATAGTCGATGGAAGACATTCAAGCACCGCGATTTTGCCCCGTTCCGCGACATACCGACCTGACAAATCCTCTCCTTGATATCCGTCCTGGCATGAAGACATGCCGTCCGTCTCAAGGAGAACGCCATGCGTAGCGGCACCGCCCCCTGCTTCATCCCCGAACGACCCACCGGTTTCATTCCCCCTGGCCAAGGCGGAAACAGCCGCTGCATGCACATCCCGGGACGCTCCGTTCCGGCATGAAGCCCTCCCGCCGGAGGGCTTTATTGTTTTCAGCGTCGGCGCCGTCCAGGCGCCCACGCGATTCACTTGAAATGGCGAGGTGCCACATGCTTCAAAACAATACCGTCTACAAAGGCTATCGCCTGAATGCCAAGATCGCCCGGCCCCCGGCCGTGGCGAACGGCTCGCCCATGTTTGCCGCGACCATCCTGGTCGGCATCGCCTCTTCGCCGGAGGCCGGCGAAAGCTACGAGGTGCCCCGCTTCGCGGAAGGCGGCTTCGTGGTGAGTCCCGGCGAAGCCGTGCATGCCGCGATCCTGTTCGGACGCACCGTGGTCGATGGCCTGCCGGCCAGGCCGAGCAAGCCGGCGCAGGACTAGCAGCAGTCCATGGCCTAGGCTGCGCGCACGGCGTCGCGGATATGGCCGAGAAAGGCCTTGCACGCATCCGGCAGGATGCGCCCGGCCAGGGTTTGCACCTCGAAGTGACGCTCGTTCATTTCGCGGTCGCGCAGGGGAACGGCGATCACGCTGCCGTATTGCAGCCGTCCACGGACAGGCAGCTCCCCGCATAACGCCACGCCGCCCCCCGCGCTGGCGAAGCTGATCAGGGCATCGATATGCCGGCTGACGAACACCGGCTCGTAGCGCAACTGCTGGCGGCTGCTGCTGATATCGAACAACTGGCGCAAGGTCGAATCGCGGTCCGGCAGCGCCAGCGGGTAGGCCGCCACCTGCGCCAGCGACAGCGTGCGCTTGCCCGCCAGGGGATGATCGGGTGCGAGGACGGCCAGGACGGGCGCGGGCGTGCGCAGCTCGACGCGGATGTCGCGCTCGGATGTCAGGCTCAAGGTCAGGCCGATATCGGCCTCGCCATCGCGGATGCGGCGCGGAACGTCCTGCTGCGAACACACATCCAGCGAAAAGCGGATGCCGGCGTAGCTTTGCCGGAACGTGGCGATCAGGGACGGGATGAAGTCGAACGCATAGCCTTCCGTGCTGACCAGCCGCACCTTCCCATGGCGCAGGCCGCGCAGGGCCAGGATGTCCCCGGCCACCCGCTCGACGTCCTGCTGCATGCGTTTCGCGTGCGCGGCCAGCACCTCTCCCGCGGCGTTCGGCACCATGCCGCGCGCGCGCCGCTCGAACAACAGGGTGTTCAGTTCGCGTTCCAGGCGGGCAATCTGCCGGCTGACCGCCGACGGCGCGACGTCCAGGCGCTCCGCCGCCTCGGTCACGGACCCCGAGCGCACGACTTCCAGGAAATACCGCAGCGCGGTGCCTTGGAGAACCTGATTGTTCATGGATGGGTCCGATGGGGAATTGGGGCGACGATGTGGATTGCGTTTTTCGCAACGAAACATTCTAAACCTTGATATTGCTGCACGGGAGGACCGCCCCTAGCATTGGCTTGTTTCATCCTTGTTGCAACGCTGTCCGCGCCGCCATGATCGCCCCACCTGCCATCGATTCCGAGCCCGTGCGCTCCCTGCGCCAGGGGCGGCCCCTGCTGTGGACGCGACCCGCTGGCGCGGATACGAACGAAGCATCCCCCTTCACGCTGGAAGACGTACGGCAGGCGCGCGCGCGCTTCGACCGTTTCGCCCCTCTGCTGACCGTCCTGTTTCCCGAACTGCACGAAACGGCGGGCGCGATCGAGTCCGCCCTGCTGCCGGTAGACGGCATGCGCGCGGCGCTGCGCCTGCCGGAATCCCAAGGCAGGCTGTGGATCAAGGCCGACCACGATCTGCCCGTGGCCGGCTCCATCAAGGCGCGCGGCGGCGTGCACGAGGTCCTGGAATTCGCCGAAGCGCTGGCCCTGCGCGAGGGGCTGATACAGGCGGGCGACAACTATCGCGTCCTGGCCGGGCCGCAGGCGCGCGCCAGCTTCTCGCGCCATCAGGTCGCCGTGGGCTCCACCGGCAACCTGGGATTGGCGATCGGCGTGATCGCGTCCGCGTTGGGATTCCGGACGTCGGTGCATATGTCCGCCGATGCCAAGGAATGGAAAAAGGCGCGGCTGCGCGCGCGCGGCGTGACGGTGGTCGAACATGCGGGCGACTACGAAAAAGCCGTGGCCGCGGGCCGCGCGCGGGTACAGGCCGACCCCAATGGCTATTTCGTCGATGACGAGCGTTCTTCATCGCTGTTCCTGGGCTACGCGGCAGCCGCCCTGCATTTGCGCGACCAGCTGCGCGATGCGGCAATCGCGGTGGACGCGGCGCATCCGCTGTTCGTCTACCTTCCCTGCGGCGTGGGCGGCGCGCCAGGCGGCATCGCCTTCGGCCTGAAGGAAGTGCTGGGCCCGCACGTGCACTGCTTTTTCGCCGAGCCGACCCAATCGCCCTGCTTCCTGGTCCGCATGATGGCGGGATCAGGCCAACTGCCGGGGGCCGGCGCCACGCCTTCGGTGTACGACGTGGGCCTGAGCAATCGCACCGAGGCCGATGGACTGGCGGTGCCGCGTGCGTCCGAGCTGGCGGCAGGCGTCATGGCGACGCGGCTGGACGGGGTCTATACCGTCGCCGACGATGTCCTCTTCACGGACCTCGCGCGCCTGCACGACAGCGAAGGCCTGCGCATCGAACCGTCCGCGGCGGCGGGTTTCAGCGGGCCGGCGCGGCTTTGCGCGACGCCGGCCGGGCAGGCCTACCTGGCATCGCGCGGCCTGGCGCAGGCCATGCGCGGCGCCACGCACCTGGTGTGGACCACCGGCGGGCGCTTCGTACCGCCCGAAGAATTCGATCGTTTCCTGAGCCGGGGCAGGTCGAGCCCGGCCGATACCTGAGGCGGACCCGCAGGACCGCCCTTACATCCACCCTACGTCCACAGAGTCCATCATGAACATGCGTTCCACGTGTATTGCCGCCGGCCTGGCCTTGTCCTGCCTGCTCGCGCCCGCCTTGCCGGCCGCCGCGCAGACCGGCTATCCCACGCACCCGGTGTCGCTGATCGTGCCCTTCCCGCCCGGCGGCGCCACCGATGTGAGCGGCCGCGTCCTCGCGCAAGCGCTCGGCAAGGAACTGGGCCAGACGGTCATCGTCGAAAACCGTGCCGGCGCCGGCACGGTGATCGGCGCATCGTATGTGGCGCGCTCGGCGCCCGACGGCTATACGCTGCTGGTCAGCTCCGGTACCACCTTCACCATCAATCCGGCGGTACGCAGCGACCTGCCCTACGATCCCGTCAAGAGTTTCGAGCCCATCGGCATCGTGGGACGCACCGGGCTGATCCTGCTGGCCAATCCGAAGGTGCCGGTCAACGACTTGAAATCCTTCATCGCCTACGTCAAGGATCCCGCGCACGCCGACACCCCTTATGGTTCGTTCGGCAGCGGTACGACAGCCAACTTCGTCGGCGAGGCATTCGCCGCCGCGGCCGGCATCAAGCTGACGCACGTCCCCTACAAAGGCAGCGCGCCGGCCATGGCCGACCTGATTGGCGGCCAGATCCCGTTTTCCGTGGATACGGTCTCCGCGGCGCTGCCGCAGCTGAAGAACGGCAAGGTCAAGGCCATCGCGGTCTCCAGCCCGCAGCGCTCCACCTTCCTGCCCGATGTGCCGACCTTCGCCGAATCGGGCTATCCGCAGGTCGCGATGGATACCTGGCTGATGGTGGCCGCGCCGCGCGGCCTGCCCGCCGACGTGAAGACCAGGCTGGGCCAGGCCCTGGCCAACGTCATGGCCAATCCCGACGTACGCAAGAACCTGCTGGCGCTGGGCTTCGAGCCGGAGTTCGAGAACGGACAACAGGGCGAGGCCCTGATCCTGAAAGAACTGCCGCAGATGCGCGAAATCGCCGAGCGCGCGAACATCAAGGCAGACTGACGAACCCGATCCGGAACCTTCCATGACGTCCACTTCTTCCCTCGTCGCGCTATCGGCCGTGGAGTTGCGCCGGCTGATCGGCGCGCGCCAGGTATCGCCGGTCGAACTGCTGCAGGCCTGCATCGACCGTATCGATGCGGTCAACCCCTACGTCAACGCCATCACCGCGACCGCCTACGAACAGGCCCGCGCCGCGGCACGCGAGGCCGAGCGCGCCGTCATGCAGGGCGAGCCGCTGGGCCTGCTGCACGGCCTGCCGCTGGGTGTGAAGGACCTGGAAGCCACCGCCGGGCTGCTGACCACCTACGGGTCGGCCATCTACCGCGGCCATGTGCCGGAGCAGGACGTGGAACTGGTGGCGCGCCTGCGGCGTGCCGGCGCCATCGTGACGGCGAAGACCAATGTGCCGGAGATGGGCGCCGGCGCCAATTCACGCAATACGGTTTGGGGCGCGACCGGCAACCCCTTCGATCCCAACCTGAATGCCGGCGGTTCGTCGGGCGGCTCCGCGGCCGCGCTGGCCTGCGACATGTTGCCGGTCTGCACGGGCTCCGACACCGGCGGTTCGCTGCGCATCCCGGCCGCCAAATGCGGCGTGGTCGGCTTGCGGCCTTCGCCGGGCGTCGTGCCCAGCGTACGCAAGCCCCTGGGCTGGACGCCGATCTCGGTGGTCGGCCCCATGGGCCGTACCGTGGCCGATGCCTGCCTGCAACTGGCCGCCAGCGCCGGTATGCATGCCGGCGATCCGCTCAGCTACCCGCTGGATCCGCTGTCTTTCCTGCGGCCCGGCGTGGCGGATCTCGGCACGCTGCGCGTGGCCTATACGGAAGACTTCGGCGTGTGCGCGGTCGACGACGGCATCCGCGCGGTCTTCCGCGAAAAAATCGCCACCATGCGGCATCTTTTCGCCGCCTGCGATCCCGTCGACATGGAACTCGGCGACGCGCACCGCTGCTTCGATGTCCTGCGCGCCGAGGCCTTCGTCGCCGGCATGGGCGAGGCCTACGATAAGGATCCGGACAGCCTGGGACCGAACACCCGCGCCAACTACGAACTGGGCGCGGCCATGAGCCTGAAGGACAGCGCCTGGGCCCAGGCCGAACAAACGCGCCTGATCAAGCGCTTCCAGGACGTGTACCGGGACTACGATCTGGTACTGTCGCCCACCACGCCGGTCTCGCCTTTTCCGTGGACCAAGCTGTACGCGGAAACCATCAACGGCGAACGCCAGGAAAATTATTACCGCTGGCTGGCGCTGACCTACGTGGTCACGTTGACCACGCATCCGGCCATCGCCCTGCCTTGCGGACGCGACCATCGCGGCATGCCGTTCGGCCTGCAGGCGGTCGGGCGCTTCCGCGGCGATCATGCGCTGCTGGCCGCGGCGCAGGCCATGGAACAGGCATTCGCCGCCATCGAGACCTTGCGCCGCCCCGTGCCCGATGTCTCCTCCCTGAAGCCCGCGCGGCCCGAGCTGCGATCCATCGTGACGACGCCGCCGCTGATCGACGGCGCGCCGCCCGCCAACAGCGTGTCGGCGGTATAGCGCGATGAAGTTCGACGTACTGGTCCTGGGCGCGGGTATCGTCGGCGTCTGCGCCGCCGCGCATTTGCAGATGCGCGGCAAGTCGGTCGCCCTGATCGATCGCAAGCCCCCGGGTACCGAAACATCGTTCGGCAACGGCGGCCTGATCCAGCGCGAAGGCGTCTATCCCTATGCATTTCCGCGCGATCTCGGCGCCCTGATCCGGTACGCCGGCAATCGCGCCCCGGATGTGCGCTATCACGCCGCCAGCCTCGTCAGGTCGATGCCCTTTCTGTACCGGTACTGGCGCCATTCGCATCCGGCGCGCCACGCGGCCATCGCGGCGCGGTACGCCGCGCTGATCGAACATTGCCTGGCGGAGCACCATAGCCTGGCGGACGCGGCCGGCGCGCGGGAATTGATCCGGCCCACGGGATGGATCAAGGTCTTCCGCCGCGCCGCCGCGCGCGACGCGGAGATCCGCGTGGCCGAACGCTGGCGTGGCGAATTCGATGTCGGCTTCGAAGCGCTGGATGCCCAGGCGCTGCGCCGGCTGGAGCCCGCGTTGAGCCCCTCGCTGGCGGGCGGCCTGCGCTATACCGACGCCCAGTCGGTGTCCGATCCCCATGCGCTGGTCGCCGCCTACGCGCGGCACTTCGAGTCGCTGGGCGGCCGTATCCTGACCGGCGATGCCGCCACGCTGGAAGGCGAATGGCAGGTACGTACCGATCAGGGCGCCGTGCGCGCGCCGCGGGCGGTCGTGGCCCTGGGACCGTGGGCGGACGTGGTGACCCGCCGGCTGGGCTACCGCCTTCCGCTGGCCGTCAAGCGCGGCTACCACATGCATTACGCCGCCGATGGCGACGCGCGGCTGGGCCATCCCGTCCTGGACGCGGACAACGGTTTCCTGCTGGCGCCGATGGCGCGTGGAATCCGCCTGACCACGGGCGCGGAGTTCGCCGGCCGCGACGCGCCGCCCTCGCCACGCCAATTGGCGGCGGTCGAGCCTTTCGCGCGCGGCCTGTTTCCGCTGGGACCGCGTGTGGACGCCGCGCCGTGGATGGGATGCCGGCCCTGCACACCGGACATGATGCCCGTCATCGGTCCGGCGCCCCGGCACCCTGGACTGTGGTTCGCGTTCGGACACGCGCACCATGGCTTCACCCTGGGGCCGGTGACCGGAAGGCTGATCGCCGACATGATCGAGGGAGCGCGGCCTTTCGTCGATCCCACGCCGTTCCGGGCCGAGCGGCTGCTCTAGGGCCTATGCGCTCGACTTCGGCGTACGGCCCGTCACGCGGGAACTGGCGCGCACCAGGAACTGCGTGGCGACATGATGCGACTGCGGCTTGGACAAGGTGTCCGCGTCCGCTTCGCGCTGGATCAATTTCAGAACCAGCCGAGCCGCCGTGCTGCCGATCTCGTAGCGGCCCGGATGCACGGTGGTCAACGCGGGGGTAAGCCGTTTCGCGATGGGAAAGTCGCCGAAGCCCACGATCGCGCAGTCCCTGGGCAATACCAGGCCGCATTCCGGCGCCGCCAGGATGGCGCCGGCGGCCATGTTGTCATTGGCGAAGATGATGGCCTGCGGACGGGTGCGCCTGCCGGCGCGCGCGAAACGCGCCATCGCCTGTGCGCCGGCTTCGAAGGGATCGGTTTCGTCCGGCGTTTCCACGTCGGCCGCCAGCCCGTGCCGGGCCATGGCGCGCGAATATCCCAGTGCGCGCTGCTGCGCGCGGAAGTCCTCCGGCATGCCCGTCCTGACGAACCGGATGCGCCGGGCGCCCTGCTCGATCAGGTGCATGGCTTGGTCGTACCCCACCTGGTCATGCGAAAAGCCGACCTGGTGGAAAGGCCGGTTGGGCCTGACATCCCAGGTCTCCACGACCGGAAAGGCGGCGGCGCGCAGGATGGCATCCACGCGGTCGGTATGGGCCGGGCCGGTCAGTATCATCCCCGCTGGCCGCCAACCCGCGAAGGCACACACCGCGCCTTCTTCCTCGACCGTCGAATAGTTGCTGCTGGCCAGCAGCAGCTGGTAGCCGGACGAACGCAGCACGTCCGACATCCCCTGCACGGTCTCCGAAAACACCGAGTTCGCGATGCTTGGGATCACCGCGCAGACGACCTTGGAACGCGCCGACGCCAGGCCCATCGCGACCTGGCTGGGTACGAATCCCGTTTGCGCGATGGCGGCCTCGATGCGCGCGCGCCGGGCCGGCGACACTTTGTCCGGCGTATTGAAAAAGCGCGAGACGGTAATGGAAGCGACGCCCGCGATCGCCGCGACGTCATGAATGGTATAGGGGGCGATCTTCCGCCGGCCGGCATGCGCGGCCGGGTCTTTGTCCTGTTCCGTATCGTGCGCCGATGCCTTGCTGCGAGCCAACGCGTCCCCCGCTTGAATGCCGTCGGGTTTGACGGCGTGAGGGCCGCATTATAGACTTCGATGTCGAAATGGTACCGGTACCTTTCGCATCGTATGGTACCGGCACCTTCCGGCCGGCCGACGGGATGGATCCCGTCGGCAAGGGATAAAAAATAGACAGGAGACACCGCATGAATCGTCGCGAATTCACCGCCACGGCCGCCGCGGCCTTGTGCCTTGGCGCGGGGCGGTCCGCCCTGGCGCAGGGAAGCTATCCCGACAAGGCCCTGACCTTTATCGTTCCGTATCCGGCCGGGGGTGCCGCGGATCAGTTCGCCCGCCCTTTCGCCCAGGCGCTGAACGAACGCCTGCACCAGGCCGTCATCATCGAAAACCGTCCCGGCGCCAATGGCAACATCGGTTCGGCATACGCGGCAAAGCGGCTGCCCGCCGACGGCTATACGCTGTTGCTCGGGTCCACCAGCACGCTGGCGATCAATCCCCACATCTATCCGTCGATGGGTTATTCGCCGCTGGATGACCTGCAACCGGTCACGCTGACGCATCGCATGCCCAACGTGCTGGTCGTGGGCGCGCAGACGCCCTATCGCACCGTGGCCGACCTGGTCGCCGCCGCGAAGCAACGTCCCGGCAAACTGGAATATGGCTCGGCCGGGATCGGCAACACCATGCATATGGCGGCGGAGCTTTTCCAGCTGCGTGCCGGCATACGCCTGCTGCATATTCCCTATAAAGGCGGCCCGGAAGCGCTGAACGATCTGCTGGGGGGCCGCGTTCCCATGATGTTCCACAATCTGCCCGCGATCGTGGCCCTGGTGAACAGCGGCAAGCTGCGCGCCCTGGCCATCGCCGATGACAAACCGTCGCCCCTGCTGCCGGGCGTTCCCACCATGGCGCAGGCGGGCATCGCCGACGCCACATCGGTGGTCTGGAACGGCATCCTGGTGCGGCGCGGCACCTCGACGGAGATCGTCGAACGCCTGGCCCGCGACATGGGCGCCGTGCTCGCGGACCCGGGGTTCCGCGGCAATCTGACCGCGCAGGGCTACGAAATCCTCTCGTCCACACCCGCCGAATTCGACGCACTGCTGCGCAGGGACTACGCCGCCATGGGCGAACTGGTCAAACGCGCCAACATCAGAATGGAATGAACCGCATGAGCTCCGACACGCGCAAGACCCTCGACTCCCTGCGCAGCCAGCGATGGTTCGCCACGGACAACATCCGCGGCTTCGCCCATCGCCAGCGCATGCAGCAGCAAGGCTTGAACCGCGATGAGTTCATGGGCCGGCCCGTCATCGGCATCCTGAACACCTGGAGCGAACTGTCGCCCTGCCACGCCCATCTGCGCGAGCGCGCGGCGGCCGTCAAGCGCGGCGTCCTGCAGGCGGGAGGCTATCCGCTGGAACTGCCCGCGCTGAGCCTGGGCGAAGTCATGGTCAAGCCCACCACCATGATGTACCGCAACTTCCTGGCCATCGAGGCCGAGGAATTGCTGCGCAGCCTGCCCCTGGACGGCGCGGTGCTGATGGGCGGCTGCGACAAGACCACACCGGGCCTGGTCATGGGCGCGCTGTCCATGGACCTGCCCGTCATCTTCTGTCCCGCCGGCACGATGCTGAACGACCGCTACCAAGGACAGACCGTGGGTGCCGGTACGCATACGCGCAAGTACTGGGACGAATACGCGGCGGGCAACATCCAGCAGCGGGAATGGATCGCGCTGGAAGCAAAGATGACCCGCACGCCCGGCACGTGCAATACGATGGGCACGGCCAGCACGATGACGGCCATTGTCGAAGCCATGGGCTTGTCCCTGCCCGGCGCCAGCAGCATTCCGGCCATGGATGCCGCCCACTCGCGCATGGCATGGGCCTGCGGCCAACGCATCGTCGATCTGGTGTGGGAAGACCTGCGGCCCTCGCGCCTGTTGACCGGGGAGTCGCTGCGCAACGCCGCGGTCGCCTATATGGCCCTGGGCGGCTCGACCAACGCGGCGGTCCATCTGCCGGCCATGGCCGGCCGGGCCGGGTTGAAGCTGGGACTCGATGAATTGGACGCCATCGCCAGGCAGGTCCCGGTGCTTGCCAATCTCTTCCCCTCCGGCAATCGCTTGATGGAAGATTTCCACTATGCCGGGGGGCTGCCTGCCCTGCTGAACAAGCTGCGGTCCCATCTGTCGCTGGACGCCCTGACCGTCACAGGCCTTACCCTGGGCGACAACATCGCCGGCATCGAATGCCAGGATCACGACGTGATCCGCGATCCGGATAACCCCGTGGTGCCCGCCGCGCCGGACTGCCCGGAATCCGGCATGGCCCTGGCGGTCCTGCGCGGCAACCTGTGCCCCGATGGCGCGGTGATCAAGCCCTCCGCCGCGACACCCGCGTTGCTGCGCCATACCGGCCGCGCGCTGGTCTTCGATTCGAACGAGGCCATGCTCGCCGCCATGGACGATCCCGGCCTGGACGTCGACGCCGACACGGTGCTGGTGTTGCGCAATGGCGGGCCGATCGGCGCGCCCGGCATGCCGGAATGGGGCAACCTGCCGATCCCCAAGAAACTGCTGCGCCAGGGCGTACGCGACATGCTGCGCCTGTCCGATTCGCGCATGAGCGGCACCCACTACGGCACCTGCGTCCTGCATATCTCGCCCGAGTCGGCCGTGGGCGGTCCGCTGGCGCTGCTGCGTTCCGGGGACCGTATCACGCTGGACATCGGCGCGCGGCGGCTGGACATGGACGTGTCCCAGGCGGAGCTGCAGGCCCGGCGCGCCGCGTGGCGGCCGCCGGAACGCGGCTACGCCCGCGGCTACGCCAGGCTTTACCAGGAGCAGGTCACCCAGGCTCACGAAGGCTGCGACTTCGCATTCCTGCAAGGCAGCGCGCCGACCCCCGAACCCCCGATCTACTGAACGCCATTCCCCGTACCGCGACCGCACGCACCGGCAACCCGCTTCACCGCGCGCGCCGTTCGGCATCGCTCGCGATCCCATCCACGCCACCCCGGCTATCCATCAGGACTGCATCCATGGCCACCACGCCCGACCTGCTCTCCAACCCTTTCCGCCAGCGGCTCGCCCAACCGGGGGTTCCGCTCGGCACCTGGCTGATGTCCGGCGCCACCAGTACGGCAGAGGCCATGGGCCGGGCCGGTTTCGACTGGCTCCTGCTGGACCTGGAACACGTGCCCGTGGACGATGCGCTGGCGCTGTATACCCTGCAGGCGATCGCCGGCACGCCGGCCTGCCCCATCGTCCGGCTGCCGGCCAACGACCCGGTGCGCGTGAAGCGGGCGCTGGACATGGGCGCCGGCACGCTGATGTTTCCCTTCATCGATACCCCCGAGCAGGCGGCGCTCGCGGTCGCCCATTCGAAATATCCGCCGCAGGGAATACGCGGCTTCGCCGCCGTGCATCGCGCCAGCGGCTATGGCACGACGCCGGACTACGGCGCGCGGGCCAACGACTCCGTGTTCACCGTTATCCAGCTGGAAACGCCGCGGGCGATCGAAAACCTGGAAGCCATCGCCGCCGTTCCCGGCGTGGACGCGCTGTTTTTGGGCCCTGGCGATCTGTCGGCCAATATGGGCCACATCGGCAACATCACGCATCCGGAAGTCGCCGCGGTCATCGCGGATGTCGCCCGCCGAAGCCAGGCCGTGGGCATTCCCTGCGGCATCGTCGGCCCGACGCCCGAAGTGGTGGGGCGTTTCCTCGAACTGGGCTATCGCTTCGTGGCGGTGGCCTCGGACATGGGAATGATGATGCGGCAGGCCACCGCCTTCGTCCAGGCCATACGGCCGAATCTCGCCCGGCACTTCGACAGCACCGTCTATTGAGAGCGCGCGCCGCCCGCGCGGCGCGTCCATCCGCCATCGCAGCGCCCGGCCGCCCCCGCGGCCTGAAACCAACAACATCCACGGAGACAACGTCATGCCATTTCCCGCCCCACCCCGCCGCCGGCCGCGCGCATTTCGCGCCGCGCCCATCGCTTTCGCGCTGCTGGCGCTCGCCGGCCTTGCGGCACCCGCGGCGCGCGCGCAGGAGGATTTCCCCGCCCGCCCCGTGACCATGATCGTGCCCTTCGGCCCGGGCGGCACCTCGGACATCATGGCCCGCATCCTGCAGAAGGCGTTGACCGATACGCTGGGCAAGGCGGTCGTCATCGAGAACCGCGCCGGGGCGGGCGGGGCCATCGGCATGTCGGAACTGGCACGGGCTCCGCGCGACGGCTACACCGTCGGCCTGAGCGTGGTGGGGCCGGAGGCCATCCAACCCGCCATCCGCAACACCGGCTATACGCCGGACAGCTTCGACCATATCTGCGGCACCTATGCCGTGCCGCTGATGATGATGGTGCCCCAGTCTTCGCCCTGGCATAGCGTGCGCGATGTGGTGGAAGCCGCGCGGCGCAAGCCCGGCACGCTGAACTACGGATCCTCGGGCACGGGTACCGTCCTGCACCTGTCGATGCAGGGCCTGATGGACCTGGCCGGCGCCAGCGCCCTGCACGTTCCGTACAAGAGCTCCGGCGACATGGTCACCGGCCTGATGGGCGGACAGATCGACGTCTTCAATGAAACGCCTACCGTTTCGCGCCAGTACAAGCTGCGTCCGTTGGCGGTATTCGACGACCGGCGCCTGCCTGCCTATCCGGATGTGCCGACCGCGACGGAACTCGGCTATCCCATTACGTCCACGGTATGGGGTGGGCTGATCGCGCCGCGCGGGGTGCCCGCCGCCGTGCGCGCGAAGCTGGAAGCCGCCTGCGATCGCGCCGTCCATACCCAGGCCTACCAGGACGCCGCCGCCAAGCTGGACACGCCGCTCGTCTACAAGGACGGCGCCGCGTTCGCGGATTTCGTCAAGGCGGAATATGGGCGTTATGGCGCGCTGGTGCGCAAGATGGGACTGGACAAACAGTAGCGCGCCGGCCGATCCGCCGTGCCGCGCCGAGCTGGGCGGCCAGGGGCACACAGGCTGCATTCAGGAGCGGCTATTAAGATTGAGGCTGTACCCCTGCCTTTCATACATGAGCACCGGTGGGCTGGCCGCGAAGCGCGGTCCGCCCCCTGCCCCTTTCCCAGCCCGAGACGCAATGCCACGATCCAATACCCATGCCCCCTTACTATGGATCGTCGCCGCCGGCTTTTTCATGCAGACGCTGGACACCACCATCGTCAACACGGCATTGCCCGCCATCGCCCGGGATCTGGGCGTCCCACCGCTGACCTTGAAGCCCGTGGTCGTGGCGTACATGATCACCATGGCGATGATCATGCCGGCTTCCGGCTGGCTGGCCGATCGCTATGGCAGCCGCAAGGTTTACTTCACCGCGATCCTGGCGTTCGTGGTGGGGTCTTTTCTCTGCGCCTGTTCCGGCACGCCCACCCAGCTGGTCATGGCGCGCGTGGTGCAAGGCGCCGGGGCGTCCATGCTGCTGCCTGTCGGAAGGCTGACGGTGCTGCGCACGGTGCCGCCCTCGGCGTTCATTTCGGCCCTGGCGTTCATCGCCATCGGCGGGCAGATCGGGCCCATCTTCGGCCCGGTGCTGGGCGGCGTCTTCGTCGAAACCTTGAGCTGGCACTGGATTTTCCTGATCAATGTGCCCGTCGGCCTGGTCGGCATGTGGGCCGTCCGCCGCCATATGCCGGCGCAGGCGCGCGACGACACGCCGCCGTTCGACTTCGTCGGCTGCCTGCTCCTGGCAACGTGGCTGGTGGCGTTCTCCACGGCGCTGGACGTCCCCGCGGACACGCACGCGGGCGCCTGGGCCGCCGGCCTGCTGGCGCTGAGCGCGCTGGCTGCCGTGGGCTATTGCCTGCACGCGCGTCGCCGCAGCAATCCGCTCTTCCCCCTGAGCCTGTTCCGCGAGACGAACTACACCGTCGGCATCGCCGGCAACCTGGTCTGCCGGATCGGTGCCGCAGCGGTGCCGTTCCTGCTGCCGTTGATGATGCAGCTGGGCATGGGCTACACGCCTTTGCACTCCGGACTGATGCTGGTCCCCGTCGCCGCCGCCGGGGCCGTATCCAAATCGTGGGTATCGCCATTGCTCAAGCGCTATGGCTATTCCCGCTTTCTTATCGCCAATACGCTGTTCGTCGGCTTCTGGATCATTTCCTTTGCCCTGTTCTCGCGCGACTGGCCGCTTTGGCTGCAGATCGTGCAACTGGCCGCCTTCGGACTGGGCAACTCCATGCAGTACTCGGCCATGAACAGCGTCACGCTGACGTCGCTGAGCCCGCAGCAGGCGGGTCCTGGCAACAGCCTTTTCTCGATGTTCCAGATGGTGGCGATGGGATTGGGCGTGACGGTGGGCGGCGCCTTGGTCACGCTGCTCGCGGGACCCGAGCGGCACCTGGCGCCGGCCTTTGCCTGGTCCTTCGTCTGCGTGGGCCTGATTACCTGGCTGTCGGCGCTGGTATGGCGGCGGCTGGACGGCGGCAAGCTTGCCGCCGGGCTCAATCCCGCCTGACGGGGCGGTACCATATCGGCCAGTCCACCGATACGTAGTCCAGCGCATGCAAGCCAGACGGGCCCGACAAGGGGAGTTGGCCATCCCGAAGACCGGCACGCCCCCACGGGGAGCCACGGGCGCGGATGTCGATCCAGGTATCACGCTCGCGGATGCGCACTGCGCGGATTTCGATTGGGATGCACCGTCCGCGAGCGCCCAGGCGGCGCGCGCGCTGCTGGGCGAAGGCGCATCGCCGCACACGGTGGCGTCCTATCGCGCCGCGGCGCGCTATCTGGCCGCCTGGCACGGGCAACGGCTGGGTACGCCGCTTTCGCTGCCGGTCCCGGTACGCGCGGTCATTCTGTTCATCACGGATCACCTGCAGCACACCAGCGGGACCGGTCTCGCGCATGGCCTGCCGGCGGACGCCGATGCGGCGCTGGTTGCCCTGGGCGTCAAGGCGCGCCCCGGCCCGCTGGCCTTGTCCACGGTACAACACCGCCTGGCGGTGCTATCCGAAGCCCATCGAACGCGGGACCTGCCCAACCCCTGCCGCAGCCGCGCCGTGCAGACGCTGATGGCGCGCACGCGCGCGGCTTACGCCAGGCGCGGCGTGCGGGCGGCGAAGCAGCCGGCCCTGACGCGAGAACCGCTGGAACAGCTGCTGGCCACCTGCGACGACTCGCTGATCGGTTTGCGCGACCGCGCGCTGCTGCTGTTTGCGTGGGCCAGCGGCGGCCGGCGGCGCTCCGAAGTGATCGCCGCGCGCGTCGACGACCTGCAGCCGGCGCCGGAAGGCTACGTCTATATCCTGCGCCAGTCCAAGACCCACCAGGACGGCGCCGAGCACGCGGATATGTACAAGCCCGTGGTCGGGCGCGCGGCGCAGGCCCTGGACGCCTGGCTGCGCGCCGCCGGCATCGCCGGCGGCCCGTTGTTCCGCCGCGTGCGCCGTGGCGGCGTGGTGGGCGCGGAAGGACTCAGCGGCGAAGCGGTGCGCCGCATCGTGAAGCAGCGCTGCCGGTTGGCCGGCCTGGACGAGCGCTATGCCGCCCACAGCCTGCGCGCGGGTTTCGTCACCGAGGCGGGACGCCAGGGCGTGCCCCTGGCCGAGGTCATGGCGATGACCGGACATGCCAGCGTGAATAGCGTGGTCGGGTATCACCGCGCCGGCGCCGCGCCGACGCTGCGCGCGGCGCGGCTGCTGGACGAGTCTCGCTGATCCGCACGGCAGCCGCGGTACAGCCTGTCCCGCCACCGCGGCGGATAGCCCGCGGCCGCTGCCGCCAGGGCACGGCGACCGCCCTTCAGGCCTGTCCGCGCCGCAGCAGCGCCTGGATATAACGGCCGGCTTCCAGGATGTCGCAACGGATGGCGCGCGCCGTGCCGTCGGCGTCGTTGCGCGCCAGGGCCTCCACGGCTTCGGCGTGATAGTCCATCTGCTTCAGGTAAGGCACGTACTCCGCCAGCACCAGGTTCAGGACCGGCCCGCACCGCAGCCACAGCGTTTCGATGGCATCCTCGATGATGTCCATGCCGCTCAACGCGTAGATGTGAAAGTGGAACCGGCGATGGACATCCAGGTAGCCCTGGTGCCCCTCCACATCGATCAGCCGCTTCATATCGGCCAGCAGGCCGCGCAGCGTGGCGATGTCCTCCGGCGTCGCATGCGCGGCGGCTTCATACGCGGCGCGGCTTTCCAGTTCCGCCCGCATGATCAGCAGTTGCCGCAACTGGTCGGCGTCCACCTCGGGCACGACCGCCCCGCCGCCCTGCCCGCCGGTGCCCCGGCGCAGGATGCGTTCGGCGACCAGGTGATTCACCGCGTCTCGCACCGGCGTCAGGCTGATGCCCAGTTCCGCCGCGACATCGCGCAGCAGGATGCGGTGCCCCGGTTCGTAGCGGCCGCTCAACAGGGCGTCGCGCAGGGCGGCATAGGCGCGATCCCACAGGGTTTCGCGATCTATGGGCTGCAGCGCGGGCGGCTTGGTACCGCCCGCCGCGCCGGCGCCTTTCAAAGAGGACATCTGGCTACCTTTTTTGTTCGGGGTCGTTGAACCGCCCTATTTTCGCACCTTCGGGCCGCCTGGCGGGCATAAGTCCAGGGCTGTCGGGTCGGCCGGACGGATGATTGTTATTTGTTATAACGAATGATAGTATCCCCTCGACGGTGGCCGAAGAGCCGCGCCCTGCGCCCCCAACCGGGCGCCCCAAACGGAGGAGACCCGCATGACCTTGCTATCCCGACTGGCAGGCGCCCTGGCGTGCGCCTGCGCCATCGCCGGCGCGCACGCCGCGCCCGACAATTTCCCCGACCGCAGCATCCGGTTCATCATTCCGTGGAACGCCGGGGGATCGAACGACATCGCCGCACGCGAACTGCAGCAGATCGTCGCCGAACAACAGAAAATCACCCTGATCGTCGAAAACGCGCCGGGCGCCACCGGCGCGATCGGCCTGGGCAAGGTGGCGGCGTCGCCGCCCGACGGCTACGTCGTCGGCATGGGCACCAGTTCGACCCTGGCGCAGATCGCGCAGAACCTGACGCCGCTGCGCAACGAACAGTTCGCCCATATCGCCCGCGTATCGACCGACCCGCTGATCCTGCTCGTGCCCAAGGACGGCCCCGCCAACCTGGAGGAATTCCTGGCCCACATGAAGCAGAACCCGGGCAAGGTATCCATCGGCACGCCGGGCACCAACAACCTGAACCACATCTTCGCCGAGATGACCGCGCGCGCGGCGGGCGTGGGCTATGTCAACGTGCCCTATCCCGGCGGTTCGCGCGTCATCGCCGACCTGGCGGGCAGGCAGATCCAGGCCGCGGTGCTCAAGCCCTCGGAAAGCAAGGGCCAGATCGACGCGGGCTATGTGCGGCCGATCGCCGTCTTCAGCAACGAACGGCTGCAGGTCTACCCCGATGTGCCGACGTTCAAGGAAAAGGGCTACGACGTTTATCCGTACGGCCCGCTGGTGCAGATGGCCTATGTCGTCGCCCCCGCCGGCATCCCGCCCCAGGTGCGCCAGCGCCTGATCGATATCTTCTCGCAGGCCATCCAGAGCGAGAAGTTCAAGACCTTCGCCCAGCAGAACGGCTTCCTGGTCGACGACATGAAAGGCCAGGCGCTGGACACCGAAGTCCGCGATGTCCAGGCCACGCTGAACAGCGTGGCAACCAAGGTTTTCAAGCACTGAGGAAACAATGAGCACAATCAAGAAAGTGACCTGCCACGTCGTCGCCGCGCCCATCGAACGGCCATTCACCTCTTCGCGTGGCTGGCTGTACAAGACGCGCGGCTCTTGCATCGTCGAGATCGAGACCGCCGACGGCGTGGTGGGCTGGGGCGAATGCTACGGACCGGCGCAGGTGGCGCGCGCCTATATCGAATCGCAGTACGGCCCGCGCATCGTCGGCCGCGATGCCTTCGACGTGGAGGTCATCTGGGAAGACCTCTACAACCGCATCAAGGACTACGGCAATACGGGCATGGCGATATCGGCGCTGAGCGGCATCGATATCGCGCTGTGGGACATCATCGGCAAGGTGTGCGGCAAGCCCGTGCACAAGCTGATCGGCGGCGCGTACCGCACCGAGGTCCAGTCCTATGCCACGGGCCTGTACTTCATCGATATGGATCGCCTGATCGAAGAAGCCGTGGAAGAGGCCAGGGAATACGTGGACCAGGGTTTCCAGGCGATCAAGATGAAGATCGGCCTGGGATCGCCCAAGCTGGATATCCAGCGGGTGGCGGCGGTGCGCGAAGCGGTGGGCGACGATGTCCGCCTGATGGTGGACGCGAACCATTGCTTCACCGTGCCTGCCGCCATCCGCCTGGGCCGCGAGCTGGAGCGCCTGAACATCGAGTGGTTCGAAGAGCCGATTTCGCCCGAAGACCTGGACGGATACGTCGAGGTCACGCGCGCGCTGGACATCGCCGTGGCCGGCGGCGAAAACGAATTCACGCGCTGGGGTTTTCGCGACATCGTCGCGCGCAAGGCCATGGACATCGTGCAGCCCGACGTATGCGCGGCCGGCGGGATCAGCGAATGCCGCAAGATCGCGGCGCTGGCCATCTCGCATGGCGTGGAGTGCGTGCCGCATGCCTGGGGTTCGGCGATCGGCCTGGCCGCCACGCTGCATTTCCTGGCCGCCCTGCCCGACCAGCCGCCCAGCTTCCGGCCCATGCCGCCATTGCTCGAATTCGAGCAATGCGAAAACCCCTTCCGCGACCTGCTGACCGTCGAGCCCATCGAGCAGCGGCGCGGTGTCGTGCAAATCCCCACCGGTCCGGGGCTGGGCATCGAGATCAAGCGCGACGTGCTCGATCGCTACCGCGTCGCCTGAGGCCGCCATGCGATTCGTTTCCTTCTACCGCGCCGACGGCCGCGCGGTGCCCGGCTTCATCGACCAGGACCATTCCGGCGCCGCCTGCGTGGTCGACGTCACGCTGCCCGGCAACGATCCATGGGCGGCCGCGCTGCCGCCCGACATGCTGTCCTGGGTCGACATGGGCCTGGACCGCCTGGCGGCGCGGCTGCGCGACTGCCGGTTTGCCGCCGGCGCGCGCATTCCGCTGGGCGACGGGCGGCTGGCGGCGCCCTTGCCCAGGCCCGGCAAGATCGTCGGCGCGGCATTCAACTATCGCGACGCCTTGCGGGAGCGCGACATGGCGCCGCCCGCCACGCCGGTGATTTTCATCAAGTCCGGCCGCACCGTCATCGGGCCGGACCAGCCCGTGCGCCTGGCGGCCGACGTCGGCAATGTCACCTACGAGGCGGAACTGGCGGTGGTGATCGGCCGTACCGCCCTGCGCATCGACGCGGCGCAGGCGCCGGCCCACATCGCGGGCTACCTGACGCTGAACGATGTCAGCGCCAGCGACATGGTGCGCGCCGACAAAGCCTTCGTGCGCGGCAAGAACCAACCCACCTTCTGTCCCTGCGGTCCCTGGATCGCCACGCCGGACGAGGTCGCCGAGCCCGGGGCACTGGCGGTCACGCTGCGGCTGGACGGCACGCTGCGCCAGGCCGGCAATACCGCCGACCTGGTGTTCGGCGTCGCCGAGCTGATCGCGTATGCCTCCACCCAGATGCCCCTGGACCCGGGCGATATCATTGCAACCGGCACGCCCGCCGGCGTGGCCGCCTCCCACCAACCCGCGGCATGGCTGCGGCCCGGCTCGGCGATGGTCGCCGAAGTCCAGGGCCTGGGCGCGCTGCGCAACCCGATCACAACGGACGATTCCTGATGCCCTCGCAACCCATCGTGGTGCTGACCAGCGCCATCCATCCCGACGAACACGCCCGCCTGGCCGGGCATGCGACGGTGCGCGTGTCGCCGGACGCGCGCCCCGAAACGTTGAAGGCCGCCGTGGCCGATGCCGACGGCCTGGTCGTGCGCAATCCGCTGCCGGCCGATATCTTCGAACAGGCGCCGCGGCTGAAGGGCGTGGTGCGCCATGGCGTGGGGCTGGACATGATCCCCATGGAGGCGGCCAACCGGCGCCGCATCCCGGTGGCGAACATCCCGGGCTCCAATACGGCATCGGTGGTCGAATACTGCCTGGCCGCGATGCTGCACCTGCGGCGCCGCCTGGCGGCGGTGGACGCCATGCTGCGCGCGCAAGGCTGGTCGCCGGCGCGTTCCTTTGGCGAAAGCGGCGACGAACTGGCCGGCCAGACACTCGGCATCGTTGGCGTGGGCGCCATCGGCAGCCGGCTGGCCGCCCTGGCCCAGGCGCTGGATATGCGTGTACTCGGCCTGACGCGCCGCCCGCAGACGCTGCCGGCCGGCGTGCAGGCGGTCGACAAACCCACGCTGATGCGCGAATCCGATGTGATCGTGCTGGCCTGCCCGCTGAACGAGCAGACGCGCGGGCTGATCGATGCGCAGGCCCTGGCGCTGGCCAAGCCCCAAGCCTTGCTGATCAACGTGGCGCGCGGGCCCGTCGTGGATGCCGCCGCGCTGCTCGCGGCCATCGGCGCGGGCCGCCTGGGCGGCGCCGCCCTGGACGTTCACGATGTCCAGCCCCTGCCCGCCGATGCCCAGGTGTTCCGGCATCCCGGCCTGCTGCTGACGCCGCACCTGGCCGGCAGCACCGCCGCCAGCATGCGGCGCATGAGCCGCGGCGCGGTGGACGAAATGCTGCGCATCCTGCGCGGCGAAGCGCCGTTGAACTGGGTCAACCAACATGAAATAAACGCCGACTGAGATCGTCCTCCGCGGCGCGGACGCCGCGGCGGCGGCCTGCGGCACGGACGCGGCGGCGACGGCGCGATTCAAGAAAAGAGAGGAGGCACCATGCGAATCACCGACCTGAAAGCGGTACCGATTTCCTTTCCCGTACCGGAGAACAAATCCGTGCGCCTGGGCATCGGCCGCAGCGTCAAGCGCGATGCCGTGCTGGTGCGCGTCGACACCGATGAAGGCGTGACGGGCTGGGGGGAAGCGCATCACGGGCGCTGCCCGGGCGCCATCGCCAGGCTGATCGACACCACCGTGCGCGAACTGGTCCTGGGCATGGACCCGCGCGACGTCAGCGGGGTGACCGCGCGGGTCCTGAAGATGCAGTTCGCCAGCCATGGCATGGGCGCCGCGGCCGCGCTGGCCTTGAGCGGCGTGGACCTGGCGCTATGGGACATCCGCTGCCAGCTTACCGGCTGGCCGCTGTATCGCCTGCTGGGCGGCGCGGCCAGGCCGGTGAAGGCCTATGCGGGCGGTATCGCGCTGGGCTGGCAGGCCCCGGAAAGCCTCGCGCAGGAAGCGCTGGGGCTGGTCGAACAGGGGTACCGCGCGCTGAAGCTGCGCGTGGGCGATACGCCGGCGCGCGACATCGCGCGCGTGCGGGCCGTGCGCGCGGCGGTGGGCGAGGACGTCGACATCCTGGTCGACGCCAACACCAACTACCGTATCGAGGATGTGCGGCGCGTCATGCCCGCCTACGAGGAGTGCCAGGTGGTATGGCTGGAAGAACCCTTCCCCGCCCACGATCACCATGCCTACGCCACCGCGGCGCGACTGGGCCGCGTGCCGCTGGCGGCCGGCGAAAACCACTACACGCGCTACGAATTCGGACCGCTGCTGGAATCCGGCAGCGTCGGATATGTGCAGCCGGATCTGTCCAAGGTGGGCGGGGTCACCGAAGCCATGCGGGTGGCGGCGATGGCGGCGGCGCGCAAGCTGTCGGTGAACCCGCATACGTCGGCCACGGCGATCAACATGGCGACGTCCATCCACTATTTGTGCGCCGTGGACAACCCGGGCTACTTCGAGGCGGACGTCACCGCGCTGAATCCCTTCCGCGACGACATGATGGACCGGCTTCCCTATACGCTGGACAAGGACGGTTGCGTGCAGCCGCATGAGGGCGTGGGCATCGGCCTGCGCATCGATGCGGCCTTCCTTGCCGCGCATCCGCTGATCGAGGGACCCTGCTACGTGTAAGGCCACGGCCGACGCAGGGATACACACGATTGCCACGCGGGCCCGGCCATGCTGAACTGGCCGCATGAATCTGCGCCAGATCGAAGTTTTCCGTGCGGTCATGATGGCCGGCTCGGTCAGCGGAGCCGCCCAGCTGCTGCACGTCTCCCAGCCGGCGGTCAGCCGGCTCATCGCCTATACGGAACAGCGGCTGGGTTTTCCGCTGTTCCAGCGGCTGCGCGGCCGCCTGCATCCGACGGCCGAAGCCCACAAGCTGTTCACCGAGGTGGAAGCGCTATACCAGGGCGTGCAACGCATCAACGGGCTGGCCGGCGACATGGCCAACCAGGCCGGCGGCGTGCTGCGCATCGCCTGCAGCCCCAGCCTGGCCTACGGCCTGCTGCCCATGGCGATCGCCTCGTTCGCCCAGCGCTATCCGGATGCCAAGGTCGTCGTCGAAGGCATGCTCGCCAAGCCGCTCGCGGACGCAGTCCTGACGCAGACCGTGGATGTCGCGGTGGCCATCGTGCCCTTGCAGCATCCCCGCATCCAGACACATAGGCTGTTCCGCAACCGCGTGGTGGCGGTGCTGCCTGCCGGGCACCGCCTGGCCGAGCGCAAGCGGCTGCGCATCACGGACCTGCGCCACGAACGCGTCATCGGCTACAGCCCGGAAACGCCGCTGGCCCATGCCATCGGACGGCTGTACGACGGCGCGCATCTGGCCCCGCGCTGGGTCGCCGAAGTCAAGCAGACCCATGTGGCCTGCGCCATGGTGCAACAAGGCATGGGCATCGCGCTGGTGGATGAACAGGCGCAGCTGGGCGGCGCCTGGCCAGACCTGCGCATGCGGGAGATCACCCCGTCCATCGACCTGCAGATCCGCGTGGGCTACGCCCGCCATGAACCGCTGTCGGCCACGTCGCAGGCATTCGTCGACGAACTGCAATCCCTGCGCCACCCGCTGCTGGCGCCCGCGGCGTAATACCTCCCCGCAAAGCCAATGCCGGCGCGGCGAATAACACGGCGTTATGGAAATTTTCCATATCGGAATACGACATACGCCCGGCCGCTGCCTAGAATTTCCGCGAAGCCGCCGGCATAGGCGGCGGGAAGTCCGACCGCACAAGGGGTAAAACATGAAGCTCGCATTGCCTTGCCTGGGCCGCTGGCTGGCGGCCGCGCTGTTGTCGCTACCGATGCTGGCGCGCGCCGCGCCCTATCCGGATAGGCCCGTTACCGTGGTCGTGCCCTATCCGGCCGGCGGCTCGCTCGATACGGTCGGACGGCCGATCGCGCAGATGTTCGAGAAGGCCACCGGCCAGCCCATGATCCTGGAGAACGCCGGCGGCGCCGGCGGCCTGATCGGCGCGGGCAAGGTCGTGAAATCCGCGCCCGACGGCTACACGCTGCTATTGGCCAGCAACGGGCAAGTGACGATCGCGCCCCTGATGTACAAGGACATGCCCTACGACCCCGCGCGCGACCTGCTGCCCGTGGCCCATCTCGTGGACCAGACCGCCGTCCTGTACGCCAGCGCCAAATCTCCCTACAAAACGTTTGCCGATGTCGCCGCGGCCGCGCAGTCCGGGCACGAAAGCATTCAATTCGCCTCCAGCGGCAACGGCAGCATTTCGCACCTGGCGCTGGAACTGCTGGCCCAGAAAATGGGCGCGAAGTTCAACCACGTGCCCTACCGGGGCGCCGCGCCGGCGCTGCAGGACCTGGCCGGCGGCCAGGTGCCGCTGTTGTTCACGTTCGTCGGTTCGGCCAAGGCGCTGACGGCCGCCGGCCTGGTCCGCCCCCTGGCCGTCGCGTCGCCGCGCCGGCTGGCCGCCCTGCCCGAGGTCCCCACCTTCGCCGAACTCGGCTACCCCGGTGTCGAAGCGTCGGTCTGGATCGGCCTGATGGCGCCGAAGGGCACGCCGCGAGACCGCATCGACCGGCTTTCGGATGTCGTCGGCGGCCTGTTGCGGCAAGCCGATTTCCAGAAGCTGATGGCCGACAACAACATGGAGGTCCGGGGCGGGTCCATCCAGGCATTCCAGGACATGATGCGCGCGGACGCCGCGCGGTGGGACGCGCTGGCCAAGTCGGTCAACCTGGCCGGCAAATAAGGCCGCGCGCGATCGCCGCGGGGCGCCGCGCGGACGACACGACTCCGATAAGGTCCTTGCCGTCGGCGCCCCGGCAGCCCCATTTTTTGATGGCAACTTTGTTCAACGCAGGAACTTCGATGAAACAGATCACGGGCGTCGCGCCTTCCGGCTCCATGGGAAGCGGCTACAACCTTGCCTCATTCAAACGCGCCATGCAGGCCAATCCCGACTTCATCGGCCAGGACGCGGGGTCCACCGACATGGGCCCCTACTATCACGGCGCGGACCAGCCGTTCCTGCCGATGTCGGCGTATCGACGCGACCTGGCCGTGATGCTGCAGGCGGCACGCGCGGCGAAGATTCCGCTGCTGATCGGTTCGGCCATCACCAACGGGTCGAACCGGACCTTGCAGCTGATGATCGGGCTGGTACGTGAAGTCGCGGCCGAACACAAGCTGTCGTTCAAGCTCGCGGTGATCGGCGCGGAAATCGACAAGTCCTACCTGAAACGCAAGATCGAAGCCGGCCCCATCGAACCGATGGGCCCGGAAGGCATCCTGACGGCCCAGGTGGTGGACGCCGCCGGCCCCATCGTCGCGCAGATGGGCATGGAGCCTTTCATGCAGGCGCTGCAAGCGGGCGCCGAGGTCATCATCGCCGGCCGCGCCTGCGACGACGCCATCTTCGCCGCGCTGCCCGTGCTGCGCGGTTTCGACCCCGGGCTTTCCCTGCATTGCGGCAAGATACTGGAATGCGCCGGCCTGTCGGCGGTGCCCTACGACCTGGGCGAACCGATGATCGGGCGTGTGCGCCAGGACCACTTCGAGGTCGAGCCCGGCAATCCCGGCAGCCGCTGCACCACGGTATCGGTGGCGGGACATTCGCTGTACGAACGCAGCGATCCCTTCCTGCAGGCGGGCCCGGGCGGGCTGAACGACCTGACGCATGCCAGCTTCGAACAGACGGACGATCGCACGGTGCGCGTGCGCGGCAGCGCCTACGTCAAGGACACGCAATACCGCGTCAAGCTGGAGGCCGCGGAACAGCTGGGCTATCGCAGCATCGTCGTGGTCGGCATCCGCGACGCGGTCATGATCCAGGAACTGGACGGCGTGCTGGAGCATGCCCGCGAACGGGCCGAAGAACGCTTCGGCCTGCGGGAAAACGGCATCAGCCTGTTCTTCCGCGCCTACGGCAAGGATGGCGTGATGGGCGAGCTGGAACCGGACCGGGACCCGCCGGCCAAGGAAGTCGGCCTGGTCATCGACGCGGTGGCGCCGGACCAGAACACCGCGACCGCCGTCGCGATGTTCACCCGCGGCGTGCTGCAGCACGCCCACTATCCCGGCATCCTGACCACGGCCGGCAACATGGCTTATCCATTTTCCCCTTTCGGCATTCCGGTGGGGCCCGCCTATCGCTTTTCGGTCTACCACCTCATGCCCGTCGCCGATGCGTGCGAGTGCTTTCCCATCCACTACGAGACCATCAGGAACTAAGGCCATGGCGACCCGGACCCAACCCATGACGGCCTATGCCAAGGTCATCCGCAGCAAGAATTCCGGCCCCTTCGAATTGACCTTCGACATCATGTTCGACCAGGACGCGCCCTACCTGCACGTCAAGCGCAGCGGCGTGATCAGCACCGAAAACGTCGCCCGCGCCTTTTCCATCGCGCCGGCGCAAGTGCTGGTGTGCACGCCCTTCGATGCCGCGCGCGCATTCAAGATCACGATCAGGCGCCCCGTCAGTTCGGGCGACGTGCTGGACCGCGACGTCTACGGCTGCCAGCAGCACGTGCCGCTGACGCGCATCCAGGTTCCCGACTGAGGCCGCGCCCCGCCGCACGCGACGCCCGCGCCGGCGGGATGGACGCACCGCATTGCTATTTCGTACAATGAATTCAATTTCATTGAACAAAATAGAGGCGCCATGCATCCCCTGCCGGAAGAAACCCTGGTCGAGCACGTCGTTTCCCTGCAGACGCGCCCCATCGCGTCGGCGACGCGGCAGCGCCTGGCGCAGGCCCTGCTGGACTGGTTCACGGCGGGCTGGTCCGGCATGCCGCTGGACGCGGCCGCACGATTGCGGCAACTGGCCGCGCTATGCCATCCCGGCCCGGGCGACGCGCCGGCCTTCGGCGGCGAGCGCCTGGGCGTCATGGCCGCGGCATTCGCCAATGCGGGCATCGCGCATTTGCGGGAAATCGACGATGCCCATCGCGCCGCGATGCTGCATCCCGGCATCGTGGCGGTATCGCCGGTGCTGGCGCTGGCCGCCCAGCAAGGCCTCACGCAGCGGCGGGCGGCCGACGCCATCATCGCGGGATACGAGGTGGCGCTGCGGGTCGGCGAAGCGCTGGGAACGCGGCACGCGGCAAACTTCCACGCCACCGCCACCGCCGGCGCGCTGGGCGCGGCCGCGGCGGCGGCGGTGGCCCTGGGCCTGCCGGCCGACCGCATGCATCACGCGCTGGGCATCGCCGCCACCCAGGCCGCGGGCCTGTGGCAGCTGGTCGACGACGACGCGCACGAATCCAAATCGCTGCATCCCGCCATGGCGGTGCGCAACGGCCTGACGGCGGCCTATGCCGCCCGGGCGGGGCTGCCGGGTGCGCGCGCTTTCTTTACCGGCAGGCGCGGCATGTACGCCCTGCTGGCCGGCGATGGACCGGTTTCGGTACTGGACGGCGAGCGCGATGCGCCGGAGCGGATCAACACCGCCACCATCAAGGCCTGGCCGTGCTGCGCGCAGCTCTTCACGCCGCTGGATGCGGCGCACGGGCTGCGCCAGGCGCATGCGATCGGCGCGGAAGACATCGCCTCGGTCGAAGTCGTTATTTTTCCGCACGCATTGAAGATAGCGGGCGTGCATTGGCCGTCCAAGCCGGCCGAAACGGCATTCTGCCTGCGCTATGTCATGGCCCGGCTGCTGCTTGCGGGCAGGCTCGGCATCGAAGACATGGAAACGCCCGACCTGTCCTGCCCGGCGTTGCTCGATCTTGCCGAACGGATAACGGTCAAGACCGACGAGGGCTTCCAGCAGGCTTTTCCACGCAAGCGCCCCAGCCGCGTGACCCTGGTCCTGCGCGATGGCCGCACGCTGAGCGCGTTGCGCGAACTGCGGCGCGGGGATCCGGAAGAACCCTACGATTGGGCCGGCATGCAGGCGCGCATGCGCGCGTTCGCCCCCACCATGGACGACGCCGCGGCGGCACGCATCGCGGATTGGTGCGGCCGCTATGCCGATCCGGCGCACGACGCCGCGGCAGGCGCGCCCGAAGCGAGCCTGTTCGGCGCCGGCCGCTAGGGCCTGTTAACGCCAGGGTTAACAGGCCCTAGCGCCGCGGGGCCTTGGCCGGCGCATCCGCGGGCAGTTGCCGATCCGCGGGCGCGGACGCGGAAAAACCCTGCGCGCCGAGTTCGCGCCGCACGATATCGGCGGCCTTCAGCTGCGCCTGCTGGTTGTGCCGCGACGCCAGGCCCAGCACGACCATCGCGCCGATGAAACTCCCGTCGGCCTCGAAGACCGGCAACGCCACGGAAGCCATCTCAGCCACGCGCTCGGCACGCGTCATCGCGTAGCCCTTCTCGCGGATCGTTTTGGCGTGCGGCGTGGCGCCGCCGGTGAAGGCCAGCAGGATATGCGCCGACGAGCCGCCCGCGCTCAGCGGAATGCGGGTACCGACTTCCAGATGATGCCGAAGCTCCTGCGAGGTGTTTTCGCGATAGAGGCAGATCCGCTCGTCGCCGCTGCGCACATACAGCGCCACGGTTTCTCCGGTTTGCTGCATCACGTTCTGCAGCACCGGCTGTATGCGCGCGCCCAGATCGAAGGTCTGCCGATACAGCATTCCCATGTGCAGGGTCGCCGGCCCCATCGCGTAGTTGCCGTTGTCGTAGCGATGCACCAGCCGCGCGCGCACCAGCACGCCCAGCAGCCGCAGCAGCGTGGCCTTGTCCAGGCCGGTCCGTTCGGCCAGATCGCCCAGGGACAGCCGCAGGGCGTCGTCGCTGAAGCTTTCCAGGATGCTGATGCCGCGCTCGAGCACGCCGACCGGCGGCGTGGGAGTGTTTTTGCTTGACACGTTGAGTCCCAGCTCCTATATTTTCGCTCAATAAAACATATTTTATTCAATGAAATGTCGGCGCGCCATCGGGATCTTCGCGCGCCGCACCGAGGAGACAAGTATCGCTTGCGACGCGGCCGGGCCGTCGACGTGAAGCGAGATTTTCCACCATGGACCATCATTCCCCTTCCCTGCTCGCCGCGCTCGCGGCCGTCGTGGGCGACGCCCATGTACTGACCGGCGCCCAGGACACCGCCCCCTACGTCGCGGAATGGCGTGGCCACTACCCCGGCATCGCCCGCGCCGTCGTGCGGCCCGCCAGCACCGCGCAGGTATCGCGCGTCGTACGCCTGTGCGCCGACGCCGGCGTGCCGCTGGTACCGCAGGGCGGCAATACCGGCCTGGTCGGCGGCTCCACGCCCGACGATTCCGGTCGCGAAATCGTCATCAGCCTGGGGCGCATGACGGCATTGCGCCGCGTCGACCCGCTGGACAACAGCATCACCCTGGAAGCCGGATGCAAAGTGCTGGCGGCGCAGCAGGCCGCGCTCGAATGCGGCAGGCTATTCCCCCTGTCGCTGGCCTCGGAAGGCAGCGCGACCATCGGCGGCATCCTGTCCACCAATGCCGGCGGCGAACAGGTGCTGCGTTATGGCAATACGCGCGACCTGACCCTGGGGTTGGAAGTCGTGCTGGCCGACGGCCGTGTGCTGGACGCGCTGACGACCTTGCGCAAGGACAATACCGGCTACGACCTCAAGCAGCTGTTCATCGGCGCGGAAGGCACCCTGGGCATCGTCACGGCCGCTGCCTTCAAGCTGTACGCGCAACCGCGCCGGACGGTCACCGGGTGGGTCGCGCTGCCGCATCCGCAAGCCGCCGTGGAGATCCTGGCGATGCTGACCGATGCCGTGGGCGAGCGGGTCACCGCATTCGAATTGCTGGGCCGGGAAGCGTTGGACCAGGTGCTTGCCCATCCCCTGGACGGTATGCGCGATCCGCTCGGCGGCGGCTATCCGTGGGCCGTGCTGTTCGACGTCTCCGAAACCTCGGCCAGCCTGGACCCGTCCGGCGCGGTCGAGGAGGTCCTGGGCCAGGCGCTGGAACGCGGCCTGGCCAGCGATGCCGCGCTGGCCGCATCCGGCCGGCAGGCACAGGAATTCTGGTCGCTGCGTGAACATGTCCCGGAAGCGCAGCGCCTGCAGGGCCCGTCGCTCAAGCACGACATTTCGGTAGCGGTTTCGGCCATTCCCGCATTCATCGAGGCCGCCGATACGGCGCTGCGCGCCGCGATGCCGGGCATCCGCATCGTCTGCTTCGGCCACGTCGGCGACGGCAACCTCCATTACAACCAGAGCAAGCCCCTCGGCATGGAGGACGCGGCATTTCGCGCGCGCGCCCCGGAGATCCACGACATCGTCCACGGCATTGCCGCCGGCATGCAGGGATCGATATCCGCCGAGCATGGCATAGGCCGCCTGAAGCAGGACGCCTTCATGCGGCACAAGTCGCCGGTGGCGCTGGACCTGATGGCGCGGATCAAGGTCGCGCTCGATCCCGACGGCGTGTTCAACCCGGGACGGGTCCTGCCCCTGGCACGCCGGACCGCTCTTGGCGGCACGCCCTAATCCCTTCCCTTTCGCTTTCCCATCCTCGCGAGGACACCCGATGCCCGTATCCGTATTCGACATGCAATCGCTCCAGCATCTATGGAGCACCGACGAACTGCGCGCGATTTTTTCCGAAGATAACCGCGTGCAGAAATGGCTCGATTTCGAAGCCGCCCTGGCGGCCTCGCAGGCGGAGCTGGGCATCATTCCGGCCGCCGCCGCCCGCGAGATCGCGCAGAAGGCCAAGGTCGAGAACATCGACCTGGGCAAAATGTCCGCCGAGATACGCCGCATCAAGCATTCGCTGGTGCCGGCGCTGCGGCAGCTGCAGGCCTGCTGCAGCGCCGAGAACGGCGAATGGGTGCACTACGGCGCCACCACGCAGGACGTCGTGGACACCGGGGTGGCCCTGCAGCTGAAGGAATTCCATGCCATCGCCCTGCGCGATATCCAGGCGGTCGGACGCGAACTGGCCCGCCTGGCGCGCGAGCACCGCGATACCCCCATGGTCGGACGCACGCATGGCGTGCAGGCGCTGCCCATTACCTTCGGGCATAAATGCGCGATCTGGCTGGACGAGATGGGACGCCATTACCGGCGCCTGCGGGAGTGCGAGTCGCGCGTCCTGGTGGGCATGGTCGTCGGCGCCGTGGGCAGCCAGGCTTCGCTGGGCGAGCAGGCCGCCGAAGTGGAATCGCAAACCCTGCAGCGCCTGGGCCTGTCCACGCCTGCCATCAGCTGGGCTTCCGCGCGCGACCGCTTCACCGAATACGCCATGCTGCTGGCGATGATCGGCGCCACGCTATCGAAGATCGGCAACGAACTCTTCAACATGCAGCGCAACGAGGTCGCCGAAGTCGAGGAAGCATTCTCCGACGGCAAGCTGGGCTCGTCCACCATGCCGCACAAGCGCAACCCGACCTCCGCGGAGAACCTGGCCGGCCTGTCGCGGCCGCTGCGCTACAACGCCACCCTCATGCTGGAAGGCATGGTGCAGGAAGGCGAACGCGACGGCATCGCCTGGAAGATGGAATGGAAAGCCTTGCCCGAATGCTGCGTCATCGCCGGCGCCATGCTGTTCCAGGCGAAGAACCTGTTGGCGGGATTGCGCGTCGACGCGGGCGGCATGGCAAGAAACCTCGACCTGATGCGCGGCTACCTGCTTTCCGAACACGTCATGCTGGAGCTGAGCAGCCGGGTCGGCAAGCAGACGGCGCACGAGTGGATATACGAAGCATCGATGCACGGCATTACCCATAAGCTGGATTTCGCCGACGCCATGCGCCAGCACAAGGCGCTTGCCGGCCTGCTGGGCGAAGACGAAATCCGCCGCCTGACCGATCCCGCCGGCTATCTGGGCCAGTGCGGCCCGGCGGTGGACCGGCTGGTGGCCCAGGAGGAAGCAGCAGGCTGGCTACAGGCCTGATTCCGCGTGGCGCGGCCTGCGAGCCGCGCCGGCACGGCAATACATAAAAACCAAAGGAGACAACATGGATCAGAACGATCGAGCCCCACTTCCGGGGCGGCGCCGGCTATTGGCGGCGGGAGCATGGGGCGCCGCGGGCATCCTGGGCGGCGGCATGTCGGTGTCCCGCGCCAGCCTGGCGGCCACGGACTTTCCGGAACGGCCCATCACGCTGGCGGTGGGCTTTCCGCCCGGCGGGGGCGGCGACCTGTACGGCCGCCTTATCGCCACGGCGATGGGGCGCACGCTCAAGCAGACCGTGGTCGTCGAAAACAAGGCAGGCGCGGGCGGCAACATCGCGGCCGGGCTGGTCGCCAAGTCGCCGCCCGACGGCTATACCATGCTGCTGGCGATGAGCGGCAACCTGGCGGTATCGCCGGCGCTGAAGCCCGCCAGCCTGCCGTACAAAGTGCCGGAGGACTTCGCGCCCATCGGATTGATCCTGGAAGCCCCGCACGGCCTGTTCGTGGCGCCGAATTCCCGCTTCAAGACCGCCGCGGAATTGCTCGCCACCGCGAAGAAAAAAGAGATGACCTTTGCCTCCACCGGTGCCGGCGGCGCCGCCCACATCGGCATGGAGCGCATCAAGGAGCTGGCCGGGCTGAAGCTGCTGCACATCCCCTATCGCGGCTCGGGACCGGCCATTACCGATCTGCTCGGCGGCCAGGTCGATATGTTCTTCGCCACCGCATCGCCGCTGATGCCGCAGGTGCGGCAGGGCGCGCTGCGCCTGCTCGCGGTATCGGGGCAAAACCGCAATCCCAGTCTGCCGGATGTGCCCACCTTCAAGGAGCTGGGCGTGGACATGACGCTGACGCAGTGGTACGGCCTGGCCGCGCCGGCCGGCACGCCACCGGCCATCCTGCGGCTGCTGTCGAACCACCTGAGCCAGGCCCTGAAGGACCCGCAAGTGCGGGAAGTCATCCGCCGGGACGCCGCGGTCGAACACGACCTGCCGCTGGAGCAGTTCAGCGCCTATATCGAGCGCGACATCGCGCAATACCGCACGGTCGCCACCCCGGCCCTGCTCAAACAGATCGGCGCCTAGCGCCGCGCACGCCAAGGAGTATTTTGCATGCTGAACGATTGGACCGCGGTCCTGGCCAACAATCGCCAGGCGGCCGGCAGCCTGGCCAAGAACCATCCGAAGCTGTTGACCGCCTTCCGGGGCCTGAACGAGGCGCAGGGAGCGACCGGCACGCTGGATGCCAGGACACGCGAACTGATCGCGCTGGCGGTCGCGGTGACGACGCGCTGCGACGGCTGCATCGCGGCGCACGCCGCCGCGGCGCGGCAGGCGGGCGTGACGGAGGCCGAACTGAGCGAGGCGCTGGCAACCGCCATCGCCTTGAACGCGGGTGCCGCCTATGTTTATTCCCTGCGCGCCATGGACGCGCTGAACGAACCGCGAGACTGACGCAAAATGCCGTTCGATACCTTGATCCCGGCGCCGCGATTGGCGCCCCTGCTGTCGCGCAACGACGCGCCCGTGGTCGTCGATTGCCGCTTCGACCTGATGGATCCCCAGGCGGGCCTGCGTGCCTATCGGCAGGGCCACCTGCCGGGTGCCCACTATCTGCACCTGGAAACGGACCTGAGCGGTCCCCTCACCGGACGCAACGGCCGGCACCCCCTGCCCGGCCGCGACGCCTTCGCCGCCCGCATGGCGGGCCTTGGCGTGGCGGACGATACGCAGGTCGTCGCCTACGACGACTCGGGCGGCATGTACGCCGCCCGCCTGTGGTGGCTGATGCGCTGGATCGGCCACCGCGCCGTGGCGGTGCTGGATGGCGGCCTTCAAGCCTGGCGCGCCGCGGGTCTTCCGATGGATGACTTGCCCGCCGCCGTGCCCGCGACCCCGGCCCGCCTTACCCAGCGCGACAGCCTGGTGCGCACCGTGTCCTACCAGGACGTGCGCGACAACCTCGTTTCCCGCGCCCATATCGTCGTCGACGCCCGCGCCCCCGACCGCTTTCGCGGCGAGAACGAAACCATGGACCCCGTCGGCGGCCATATTCCGGGCGCGCGCAACCGGCTTTTCCGCGACAATCTCAATGCGCTCGGCTATTTCCGGTCGCCGGACGAACTGCGTGGCGCCTTTTCGGCACTGCTCGACGGCTACGGGCCGCAAGGGACGATCAACCAGTGCGGGTCCGGCGTGACGGCGTGCCACAACCTGCTGGCCATGGAAATCGCCGGCCTGGGCGGCGCGGCGCTGTATCCGGGATCATGGAGCGAATGGTGCGCGCAGCCCGGCGCCCCGGTCGCGACCGGGGCCGCCGATTGACCGGCGACCGACGCCGCACCGCGCGCGGGCCACGTCCGGACCGGGCGGCCCGCGCGCGACCGCAAACGCAATAGGCATCCAATGCAGGCCCCGCATGAAACCTGAATCCGGCATCGAATCTTCCGTCCTTCCGCCCTCGGCAGCCATGCGGCCGCACAGCGCGCATTGGGGCGTGTTCCGCGCGGCATGGCGCCAGGGTGCCCTGGCCGTCCAGCCGCATCCGGGCGACCCGGATCCGAATCCGCTTATCCAGAATTTCACGACCGCCGTGAATCACCGCGCGCGCGTGACGACGCCGATGGTGCGGCGCGGCTGGCTGGAGCGCGGCCCCGGTCCCGACGACCGCCGCGGCCGCGACAGCTACGTCCCGATGGCCTGGGACGACGTGCTGGATCGCCTGGCGGGCGAATTGACGCGCGTGCGCGACCGCCACGGCGCGCAGGCCGTCTTCGGCGGATCCTACGGCTGGTCCAGCGCGGGACGCTTCCATCATGCGCAAAGCCAGGTACACCGATTCCTGAATACCGCGCTGGGCGGCTATGTGCGGTCGGTCAACAGCTACAGCGCGGGCGCATCCGGCGTGATCCTGCCGCATATCCTGGGCAGCATGGACGATGTGGCCCGCCGCAACGTCACCTGGGAACAGATCGTCGACCACGCCGATATCGTCCTGTCCTTCGGCGGCATGGCGCTGAAGAATTCGCGCGTGGCAAGCGGCGGCATCAGCCGCCATATCGAACGCGAATCGATGGCCCGCGCCGCCGCGCGCGGCTGCCGCTTCGTATCGGTCAGCCCGCTGCGCGGCGATATGCCGGCGGAATCGCGCGCGGAATGGCTGCCCATCGTGCCCGGCACGGATGCCGCCCTGATGCTGGCGCTGGGCCAGGTACTGGTCGCCGAAGGCCTGCATGACCGCGCCTTCCTGGCCGCGTACTGCGACGGCTGGGAGGTCTTCGAAGCCTACCTGCTGGGCGGCGCGGACGGCGTGCCGAAAACGCCGGAATGGGCTGCGGCGCTATGCGGCCTGCAGGCCGGCATCATCCGCGACCTGGCGCGCTCGCTCGCCGGCAAGCGGGTACTCGTCACGGTGGCGCACGCGCTGCAACGCGCCGAACACGGCGAGCAGCCCGTCTGGATGGGCGCGGTGCTGGCCGCCATGCTGGGCCAGATCGGCCTGCCCGGCGGCGGCTACGCCTACGCGCTGGGCACGCTGGCCCACTACGGCAAACGCATGAATGCCGTGCCCATCGCGGCGCTGCCGCAGGGTTCGAATGGCGTCAGGGAATTCATCCCCGTGGCACGCATCGCCGACATGCTGCTGCATCCCGGCACGGAATTCGACTACAACGGCAAGCGGCACGTGTATCCGCATATTCGCCTGGCCTACTGGGCCGGCGGCAACCCCTTCCATCACCATCAGGACCTGGGACGCCTGGCGCGCGCTTTCCGCACGCTGGATACCTTTATCGTCCATGAGATCGGCTGGACCGCCACGGCGCGCCACGCCGACATCGTGCTGCCCTGCACGATGACCCTGGAAAGAGAAGACATCGGCGCCGCGCCGACCGATCCGCTCATGGTCGCCATGCATCGCATCGCGCCGCCGAACGGCCAGGCGCGCGATGACTACGACATATTCGCCGACCTGTCCGGACGCCTGGGCACGCGCGACGCCTTCACGGAAGGCCGCACCAGCGCGCAATGGCTGCGGCACCTGTACGAACGCACGCGCGCCGCCCTGGCCGAGCGCGGCCTGGAGGCCCCCGACTTCGATACGTTCTGGGAACGCGGCGAGCTCCTGCTGCCGCAGCAGGCGGACGATGGCGGCATCCTGCGCGCCTTTCGCGACGACCCCGTGGGCAAGCCGCTGCCCACGCCCAGCGGGCGGATACAGATATCGTCGCCCGTCGTGGCCGGTTTCGGGTACGCGGATTGCCCGGGACATCCCGCATGGCTGGCGCCGAGCGACGAACCGACCGCCGACCATCCCCTGTACCTGGTCGCCAACCAGCCGGCGACCCGCCTGCATAGCCAACTCGATTTCGGCGCGCACAGCGTGGCCAACAAACGCCGCGATCGCGAAGTCTGCACCATGCATCCGCGCGATGCCGCAGAACGCGGCATCGCCGAAGGCGATATCGTCGCGCTGTACAACGCGCGCGGCAAATGCCTGGCCTGCGTGGCCTTGAGCGATGGCATCCGTCCCGGCGTCGTCCAGTTGCCCACCGGCGCCTGGTACGACCCGGCGCCGGACGACGAAGTGCCCGGCCGCGCCTTCTGCGTGCACGGCAATCCGAATGTGCTGACGCGCGACGTCGGTACCTCCTCACTGGCGCAGGGTTGCATCGGACAGCTCACCGTCGTGCAGGTCCGTCGCCACGACGGACCGCTGCCGCCGGTCCGCGCCTTCGAACCGCCGCCGGCCGGCGCCGGCCATCCTGGCGGCGCTATATAAGGCAGGCCGCGCCGCGCGCCCGCGCGAACTCCGCCAGGCTTTTCAACATGAGTTCGTGCATGTGCGCCGCGGCCGGCAGCAGCGATTGCCCGGAACGCCGCAGGGTACCGACGATACGCGTGACGCGCGGCGCGGTAAGCGGCACGAAGGCCAGGCCGTGCCGCGCCGGAGGACGTGCCAAGGCGGGCAGGACGGTAATGCCCAGCCCCGCCTGTACCGCGGCGATGAGCGAACCGCGGTTCTGCAGGACGAGGTCGGGCGTCTCCAGCCAGCTACCCAGGTCATGCCCTTGCAGCGCGTGAAAAGTGGTGTTGCCGATCAAGGTCTCGTCGCGCAGGGTTTTCCACTGCACCGATTTGCCTGACGCCGCGATGCGGTGATCGGGCCTGCAGACCACGCCAAAGCTATCGCGCGCCACCGGCGTATACCGCAGCAACACGTTGGGCGCCGCCAGGCCGGCCACGCCCAATTCCGCCAGACCGCTTTCCACCATTTCCGTCACGCGCGGCGACGACACGTCGGCGGCGTGGATCTTGACCCCGGGGTGCTCGTGCCGATAGCGGTGCAACATGCCGGGCAACCACTCCTCGGCCAGCGACGGCATCAACGCCAGCGTCACGGAGCCCTGCTCCCCGCGGACAATGCGGCGCATCTCGTTCTGCACCCGGTCATGCACCGTAATCAACTCGTTCAGCAAGGGCAGCAGGGCCTGCCCCAGGGGCGTCAACCGGGCCTGGTGGCCGTCCTCGAACAGCTGGCCGCCGGCTTCTTCCTGCAAGGCGCGCATGGCCAGGGTGATCGCGGCCTGCGAACGATGGGTTTCCAACGCCGCGACACGGAAGCTCTGGTTGCGGGCGGCGATGACGAACTGGCGCAATTGCTGGATCTTGAGCGGCGCGGACATGGCTGGCCCCACAGGAAAACTTAATTTTAATTATGAAAATTCAAATTGTATTTAGGGCGGGTCGACCGCATAGTGCCAGCGGCGCGGTTGCGCATTTCCCGTGGATGACGGCCCTCGCGCCTATCGCAATCTTCTTCCGGATACACGATGCCCTCCACGACGTCCCTTTGGCCCAACGGCGCCCGTACCGCCGTCGTCCTGACATTCCTGGTTGAAAGCTGGTCCGAGGGGAAGGCGCCGCCCTATTCCCCAATGACCAGCCCGCCCCGGCCCGGGGCGCTGGACCTGACCGGTATCCAGTGGTCCGAATACGGCGCCCGCGCCGGCGCCTATCGGCTCATGCGCCTGGCGCGCGACCATGGCCTGCCCGCCACCTTCTGCGTCAACGCCCGCGTGGCGGAGCTATTTCCGTCAGTGGTCAAACAGATCCTCGAATCCGGCTTCGAACTGGCCGGCCACAACTACGCCCAGGATCAGGTGCTGCCCGGCCTGGACGAGAAGGAAGAGCGCGAGGTGATCCAATGCAGCCTGGATATCCTGGAGCGCGTGTCGGGCGTGCGTCCTTGCGGCTGGCTGAGTTCGACGATCGCGGTTACGGAACGCACATCGTCGCTGTTGGCCGAGGCCGGCATGCTGTGGCATGGCGACTACAACTACCTGGACCTGCCCTGCAAGCTGGACACCCCGAATGGGGGCCTGGTGGCGATTCCGCACAGCGACTACGCCGACAACCGCGTGCTGCGCGCCTCGCCGCGCGACTTCCTGCAGTGCTACCTGGACACCTTCGAATACCTGCACCGCAAGGAACCGAACGGCTTCATCAACATCACCATGCACGGCCACTTCGGCGGGCGGCCGCTGGTGAGCGCCATGCTTGACCGGATCCTGACGCATCTACGGTCCTTTCCCGATGTGTGGTTCCCGCGCCATGACGAACTGGCGCACTGGGTGAACCGGAACGACATCCGCGAACTGAGCTATGTCGATCGATTCCAGCTATAGCGGTAAGGGCGGCCCGTCGACCACGCGCGCGACGGCCGGTGCCCGCACGCCGGACGCGCGAACGAACAGGCCGCCTGGGCGGACAGGAGGATATATCGTGAACCCCATCATCCGCCTGGCCGTCGCGGCCTTGTGCGCCGCGCCGCTCGCGGCCTGGAGCCAGTCCTCGTATCCGGACCATGCCATCCGCATGGTGGTCCCCTTCTCCGTCGGCGGCGCCGCGGATACCGTGGCGCGTTCCGTCGCCCAGCGCATGGGGATGGACATGGGGCAAAGCGTGATCGTCGACAATCGCGCCGGCGGCAACAGCCTGATCGGCTCGGATTTCGTCGCCCGCGCGCAGCCGGACGGCTATACCCTGCTGATGCAGGTGGGACCGCCCCACACCACCCTCCCGTTCTTCACCCGCAACATGCCTTTCGATCCGGTCAAGGACTTCACTCCCATCGCGATCGTCGGCACGGCGCCACAGGCGCTGGTGGTCAACGCGTCGATGCCCATCGGCAGCGTCAAGGAACTGATCGCCTATACCAAGGCCCATCCGGGGAAAATGTCCTATGCCACCGCGGGCATAGGCACCTCGGAACATCTGGGCGGGCAATTGCTCAACGCGATGGCCGGCATCGACATGATGCATGTGCCCTACAAGGGAGGCGCGCCGGCACTGAACGACGTGGTCGGCGGCCAGGTGCCCGTGGGCATTCTGGTGTTGTCCAACGTTCTGCCCTTCGTCAAGACGGGCAAGCTCAAGGTCCTGGGGGTATTGGAGGCGCAGCGCGCCACCGCCGCCCCGGATGTTCCCACCCTGGCCGAGGCAGGCGTACCGGGTTTCGCATTGCCGGCCACCTGGGTCGGCCTGCTGGCACCCGCCAAGCTGTCCCCACCGCTGCTGGCCAAGCTGCACGACGAAGTCGAGAAGGCCATCCGAGCCCCAGCCGTTCGTGAACAGTTGGACACCGCCGGCTTCGAGGTCGCCACCGGCTCGGCGGCGGAATTCGATCGCCTGATACGGAACGGCACCTCGGCCTATCAAGGGATCGTGGAAAAGGCCGGCATCCAGCCAGAGTGAAGCAGCGGATCCCCACATCACTGTCCCGGGATCAACACCACCCTGAAGCGCGCCTTGCCGCTGATCATCCGGTCGTAGGCCTCCGGCGCCCGCGACAGCGGGTATTCCTCGATCATCGGCTTCACGCCCGACAGCGCGCTGAAGGCCAGGGTCTCCTGCGAATCCGCTGCGGTGCCTGAAGGCCAGCCCTGCACCGAATTGCGTTGGCTGATGAACTGGGCGATGGGCACCTCTACGGGTTCCTGCGACACCCCCACGAAAACCAGTTTGCCGTTCGGCCCCAGGCCGCCGATCGCGGCGCTCATGGCCTTGCCGCTGGTGGCGGTTGCCAGGATCACGCGCGCGCCCCCCAGCGCCTGCAACGTCTCGGCGACATTCTGCGATTGGCTGTCGATGTAATGGTGGGCGCCCAATTCTTTCGCCAGCGGCGCCTTGTCCTGGCCGCGCGCGATCGCGACCGTCACGTAGCCCATCCGGCGGGCGAACTGCACGCCCAGGTGGCCCAGGCCGCCTATGCCCAGCACCGCGACCACATCGCCGGCGCGCGCGCCGCTATTGCGCAAGGCATTGAACGTGGTGATGCCCGCGCAAAGCAGGGGCGCGGCATCGACATCGGACAGGTCGTCCGGGATCCGCGCGAGGGTCTCGCGGGGCGCCACCATGTAATCCGCGTAGCCGCCGTCATAGCTGATGCCGGGGACCTGCGCGGTCTTGCACAGCACGAAATCGCCATGACGGCAGTTCTCGCAGTGGCCGCAGTGGCCGCCGTGCCAACCCACCCCGACACGCTGGCCCACCTGCCATTCCTCGACACCGTCGCCCACCTTGTCTACCACGCCGGCGATCTCATGGCCAGGAACGCGCGGCAACTGCAGGCCCGGCCACTGCCCTTCCTTGGTGAAGGCATCGCTATGGCATATCCCGCATGCCTGCACCTTGATCCGCACATGTCCGGCGGGCGGCTCGGGCACGTCGCGTTCGACGACTTCCAACGGACCGCCTGCCTTCGTCACCTGTACTGCCTGCATTCTGCGCATGGGTCTTCTCCTGAAAAAGAGGTATCCTTCGCGCGGCCTGCCGCGAACCGCGGAACCAGGACGATACCCCGTCCCCCCCGAACAGCGGTACCCCCTTAAGGCATCAGGCGTAAACCACGCGCCTTTGGGCAGGATCTCGTCAGGCCCTGCCCCGTACAATCGCCCCTTCAGCCTGGTAACGCGCTTGGCGCCGGAACGGCGCGGGACATTCGCATCGATGACTTCTTTTTCTCCCGCCCTCGCCTGCGGAATCGATTTCGGCACCTCCAATTCCGCCGTGGGATGGAAACGGCCCGGCCATCCAGCCTTGCTGTCCCTGGAGGATGGCAAGCCGACCATGCCGTCGGCCATCTTTTTCCATGACGAAGACGCGGAGGTCAGCTACGGCCGCGCGGCGCTGGCGGACTACCTGGCCGGCTACGAGGGCCGCCTGATGCGGTCGATGAAGAATCTGCTGGGCAGTTCGCTGATCGACGGCCATACCGAGATACGCGGCCGCGGCGTGCCGTTCCGCACGCTGCTGACGCACTTCATCGCGCAGTTGCGGCTGCGCGCGCAACAGGCGGCGGGACGCGAATTCACCAGCGCGGTGTTCGGCCGGCCGGCGTATTTCGTCGACGGCGATCCGGCAGCCGACCAGCAGGCCCAGGACACCCTGGGCGAAATCGCGCGGTCGGTCGGATTCACCGACATCGAGTTCCAGTACGAACCGCTGGCCGCGGCCTTCGACTACGAGTCGCAGATCTCCAGCGAGGAACTCGTCCTGGTCGTGGACATCGGCGGCGGGACATCGGATTTCTCGCTGATCCGCCTGGGCCCCAGCCGCGCCGCCCTGCCCGACCGCCGGGCCGACATCCTGGCCCACGGCGGCGTTCACATCGGCGGCGGCGATTTCGACCGGCACCTGAACCTGCACGCCTTCATGCCGCTGCTGGGCCTGGGCAGCAAGCTGCGCAGCGGCAAGGACGTACCCTCCACGCAGTACCTGAACCTGGCCTCGTGGCACACGATCAACTTCGCGTACACCAACAAGGCGTGGGAACATTTGTCCTATATCCGCGCCAATGCCGGCGAGCGCGACAAGATCGACCTGCTGCTCAGCCTGGTCAAGGAACGCGCCGGCCACTGGCTGTCGCTGCAGGTCGAAAAGGCGAAGATCGATCTGTCCGAAACGGCCGCCGCCCGAGCCGACCTGGAACGGATTTCCGCCGGCCTGTCGCTGGACCTGACGCGCGCCGACCTGGACGACGCCACCGCGCCGCTTATCGAGCGCATCGAGAACACCGTCGCCGCCCTGCTGCGCGATGCGGACATCGACGCGGGCGGCATCGACACCGTGTTTTTCACCGGAGGCTCCAGCCGGGTTTCGCAATTGCGCGAGCGCATTTCCGCCCTGCTGCCCGATGCCCGCAGCGTCGAGGGCGATCTGTTCGGCAGCATCGGCGCCGGTCTCGCGCTCGATGCGGCGCGCAAATTCGGCTGACGGCCGGACACAGGGGATATCGATGACGCAGGCGTGGCAGTATCAGGTGCGGATCACCGTGACGCAGGAATTGGCCGAGGCCTGCCGCGACCATCGCGACACCCCGCCGCTTGCCCGCTTGCGCGACGTCCTGCGCGCGCACCGCGCGACCTTCGCTTCCCAGTACGACGCCTTCGCCGCTTATGTGGCCGAAGCGGAGCGCGAAGGCGTACAGGACTACCCGCTATACCAGTGGACCCTGGACACCATTCGCAATCCGGACAAGGAATCGAAGTACCGGCGGGTCCTTACCGTGTACGTGGACGGCCGGGAAGTCTACGAAGAAGACATCGCGGATGCCCTGCTGGCAAGCCTGTCGGCCCTGGGCGAGCCCGACGGCATCGTGGCCGTGCGCAAGATCGACACGAATCCCGCCAACAGCCCGCAGCCGCCGCGCGGCGGCTAGCGCGAGGCGGCGGGGCCAGCCCGCCCGGCAGCGGAGGCCGGCGCCATGTCGCGGGTGTAGAAATCCACCCCGCTGAGCGCGAACATCACGACCAGCATCACCGTGGCGATGACGCAGATCATGCGCGGCACGGCGTGGGGACTGGCCAGATGCATGAAGAAAACGGCGATCAGCACGGCCTTGATGCCGGCGATCAGGATGTTGACCGCCATGTTGGCGGCGCCCAAGGGGATATAGGCCGTGCCGACGGTTAGCGCGGCAAACAGTATCAGCGCCAGCCATACCACGGCCACGCGCAGCAATCGGCGCCGAAGCCCCATGGGTTCCATCGCGGCGCCCGTCATGACGCCCTCCCCGCCAGGTACAGGATGGGAAACAGGAACACCCAGACGACATCGACGAAGTGCCAATACAGCGCGGTGGCTTCCAGGCGCCGCGCCAGCGGGACCGCCGGTGCCCGCGCCGCTTGCCACTGCACGACCAGGACCAGGCAGATTCCCACCGTCAAATGCAGCGCGTGCAGTCCGGTTGCCACGAAATACAGGAAGAAAAACAGGCGCGCGCCCATTTCCCCCGACAGGCCGGCCGCGTGGAACGAGGGGCCGGGAAACAGCCCCTCGCGCAGGTCCTTGGCGTACTCGTAGCCCTTGATCGCCAGGAAGGCGCAGCCCAGGACGACGGTCAACCACATCAGCCGCCGGGCAAGGCGCATGGCGCCGTCGCGCACGCACTCGGTCGACATCGCGATCGCGGCGCTGCTGGTCAGCAGCACCATGGTGTTGATCGTGCCCAGCAGGACATCGGTGTGGCGGCCGGCCGCGATGAATGCCTCCGGCAGATGCAGGCGGCCGACCGCATAGGCCAGGAAGATCGGGCCGAAGAACATTATCTCGGTGGCCAGGAATACCCACATGCCCAGGCGAGCCTGATAGGCGCGGGCGGTATCCGGGATATCCAGCGCGGCTTCGGTCATGGGGCACTCCCGGATGCCGAACCGCGGGACGCATAGTCATAGACATCGTGGTGCCCGTCGGGCGGCGCATCGAAGTTGTTCTTGGGCGGCGGCGAGCGCGTATGCCATTCCAGCCCGCTGGCGTTCCAGGGGTTGTCCCCCGCCGGCCGGCCCTTGAACCAGGCCCACAGGAAGTAGCACAGCGGCAGCACATAGCCCACGGCCAGGACCGCCGCGCCCATCGAAGACAGGATGTTCAGCACCTGGAATTCCGGCGGGTAGGCATGGTAGCGGCGCGGCATGCCCTCGTAGCCCAGGATGTACTGCGGGAAGAAAGTCAGGTTAAAGCCGATAAAGATCGTAATGGCCGCGATGCGCCCGAGCATTTCCGGGTACATCCGCCCGCTGATCTTCGGCCACCAGAAATGCAGTCCGCCGAGGTAGGCCATGACCGCGCCGCCCACCATGATGTAGTGGAAATGCGCGACGACGAAATACGTGTCGGTCACATGCACGTCGATCGCCAGGGTCGCCAGGAACAGGCCGGTCAGCCCGCCCACCATGAACAGCCCGACGAAGCCCAGCGCGTACAGCATGGGCGCGCCGAAGGTAATCGTGCCCTTGTACAGCGTCGCGGTCCAGTTGAATACCTTGATGGCCGACGGCACGGCGACCAGGAAACTGAGCAGCGAGAAGGTCATATTGGCGTAGACGGACTGGCCGCTGACGAACATATGATGTCCCCAGACCAGGAAGCCGATCGCCGCGATGCCGATGATGGCGTAGGCCATGCTGCGATAGCCGAAGACGCGCTTGCGCGCGAAGCAGGGAATGATTTCGCTGGCCACGCCCATGGCGGGCAGCACCATGATATAGACCGCCGGGTGCGAGTAGAACCAGAACAAATGCTGGAACAGCAGCGGATCGCCGCCCAGTTGCGGGTCGAAGAAGCCGATGCCGAAAAGGCGCTCGGCCGCGAGCAGCAGCAAGGTGATCGCCAGGACGGGCGTGGCCAGCACCAGGATGATGCTGGTGGCGTAGTTCGCCCAGACGAACAGGGGCATGCGAAACCAGCCCATGCCCGGCGCGCGCATGGTATGCACGGTCACGATGAAGTTCAGCCCGGTCAGGATGGACGAGAATCCCACGATAAAGACACCGAACAGCGTGATCACCACATTGCTGTGCGAGAACATCGTGGAGAACGGCGTGTAGAAAGTCCAGCCGGTGTCCACGCCGCCCAGCACCAGCGCCGCCAGCGTGAAAGCGCCGCCGATCACATAGAGATACCAGCTCGTCAGGTTCAGGCGCGGGAAGGCGACCTCTTCCGCCCCCACCATAAGCGGCATGAGGAAATTGCCCAGTACCGACGGGATGGACGGGATCAGGAACATCCACACCATGATTACGCCATGCGCGGTGAACAGCTTGTTGTACGTGTCCGCGCTGACCAGGTCGCCTTGCGGCGTGACCAGCTCCAGCCGCATCAGCGCGGCCGCGCATCCGCCTATGGCGAAGAACGCGGTGATGCTGACGGCATACAGGATCGCGATGCGCTTGTGGTCCCGCGTCAGCAGCCAGGAGCGCAGGGTATAGCCCTCGTTCAGGTAGGTATGCGGCGTCATTGCGGGGCGGCCTCTTTGTCGCGGTCGGACTTCAGGTAGGCGACCAGCGCCATCAGCTGCGCTTCGTCGAACTGGCCGGCGAACGAAGGCATGATGGGCGCATAGCCCGCCACCACGTCCTTGCGTGGCTCCAGGATGGAATCGCGGATATAGGTTTCGTCCGCGACGACCATGCGGCCGTCCTGCAGAAAAACCCGGCGCGCGAACAGATGGTTCAGGTCCGGCGCGTGGACGGTGGCGCGCGCATCGTGGCAGCCCGCGCAGCCATGTTCGCGGAACAGCTGGTAGCCCCGCTGGACCAGGCCCGGTCCTTCGCTACCCTGGGCCAGCCAGCGCGAGAATTGCTCCGGCGGCATGGCGACGATGCCGCCCCCCATCGATGCATGATCGGTGCCGCAGAATTCCGCGCACAGCAGATGATAGGTGCCGGGGCGCGTGGCGGTGAACCAGAGCGCGGTGTAGCGACCTGGCACCACATCCTGCTTGATGCGGAATTCCGGGACGTAGAAGCTGTGGATGACGTCCTGCGACGTCATCAGCAGCCGTACCGGCCTGCCCACCGGCACGTGCAGTTCGTCGATCTCGCGCTTGCCGTTGGCATGCTCCAGCGTCCATACCCATTGCTTGGCGACCACATAAACCGGCATGGCGTCGTCGGGCGGATGCGTCAGGGCGCTATAGGTATACGCGCCCCATGCGTAAAGGCCGATGAAGGCCAGCAGCGGCGCGATGGTCCAGGTCCACTCCAGGCCATTGCCGTGTTCGGGCGCGTTGCGCCGATCCGCGCGCGAGCCCTTGCGATAGCGCACGCAGAAGATGACCGCCAGCGCGGTCAACAATAGGGCCATGAACCCGGAGAGCCCGAGCAGGCTGTAGAACAGCGCGTCGGTATGACGGGCCATCGTCGAGGCGGCGACCGGCATCAGGGAAGGCGTGGACGTCATGCGCGGCTCCCCTTGCGGCCGCGGCGGCGCAGGATGAACAGCCCGGACAACAGGGCCACCAACGTGCCCAGACCTGCGGCGCGGGCCATGGCCATCGCGGCGACGTTGTAGCGTCCGGTGGCCGGGTCGTAGTGGGAGCACAGCAGCACCAGCCGGTCGGCCAGGCCGCCCACCTTGCCATGGGACGCCTCCACCAGCGCGAGCCTGACGTCGCGCTCGCTGAAGCCCAATCCCAGGAAGTACCGCGAGATCCGGCCCTCCGGGGTCAGGACCGCGAAGCCGGCCGGATGATAGTACTGGCCGGTATCCGCATCGCGCCGATAGGGGAATCCCACGGCATCGGTCAGGGCGGCGATCGCGGCCGGTGTGGCGGTCAGCAGGTGCAGCCGCGCGGCATCCGGCGCAGCCGTGCCCGGCCCTGTCGGCGCGGGGCCGCCGGCGTTCATCAGGCCGCTGTAATAGCCGTATTTGCGCGCGGCATCGGCAGGCGTCTCCGATGGATCGATGCTGACCGCCACCACCTGGAACGGCACGGCGACGCCGCGCACGCGTTCCAGGACCGCGTCCATCAGGGTGGAGCACAGCATAGGGCAGCGGTAGTAACCCAGCACGAAGATGACCGGGCCCTTGCCGAGGTAATCGGCGATGGCGACGGAGCGGCCGTCCTGGTCGCGCAGGCCCGCGACCGGCGGGATGGCCCGGCCGGGGTGCTGGCGGAATTCCAGCGATGCCGGGTCCGGCGGGGCCGCCGCGGCGATCCGCGCCAGGACCAGGCATAGCAGCAGCAGCGCCAGGCGCTTCATGGCCGGGCCCCTTCCGCCACGGCCTGCATGGCCTGGTCCAGGGGGATGCGCGCGATGCCCGCCTGCCGGTCGACCCAGCCGTAGCCTTCCGTCAGCTTGCGCTTGGCCGCCAGGTAGTGCGCCATGTCCTCTTGCGGACGGCGTTCCAGCAGCGGGCCCGATATCCACGACCGCGGCGCCGCGTCCCTGCCGGGCGGACGATCGTCGGCCCACCGCGAGGTCAGCAGCGCGGCACCCGCCACCACCGCCACCAGGACGATGATTCCGGCAACGCCGATCCGGGTGACGCGCTTGACATCGATGCCGTCACGCATGTTCCTTCCCCTCCCTTGGCCGCCGTTGGGGGACTTGCGTGTCCCCGCTTCCTTCGGCCGTCGACTGCCGCCGCGTCGCCGTATCCGCACTCGCCACCGGCGCATCCCGCCGCGCCGAAGCGCTGGCTGCAGTTTCCTCGCGTCGCGCGACAGGCGGCGACGCCGTCGGAAACAAGATCGTCGCCGCCCGCGCCAACAGCCCCATGCCGGCCAGCGCCAGCGCCAGCATCCAGGCAACATGCCAGCCTGACGGTCGCGCCGAGGCGGATACCGACGCGGCCACCGAGGGCAATACCCACCATGCGGTTTCGCAAAGGCTTACCGCCAGCAGAAGCGCGGCGATGGCGCGCAGGCCCGTGACGGACCGCTTGAAGGGACGCGACAGCAACAGGGCCGTGGGCACGGCAAAGCCCGCGACCGCCAGCGCAATGCCCATGATCTGCCACGGGCCCTGCAGCCGCGGCAGATACCAGGAGATCTCCGCCGGCAGGTTCTCGGCCCAGATGATCTGGAACTGGGTAAAGGCCAGGTAGGCCCAGGTCATGACGTACATCAGCAGCAGATTGCCCAGGTCGCCGCGCGCCGCGTCGGACGAGCCGCGCGCGCCCTTCCATGCGCCGGCGGCCATCGCGGCCTTCAACTGCGCGGTAAGGACCACAAACCCGAAGGCGGTCGAATACCATTGCGGCGTCAGCGACATGAGCAGATCGATGGCCGCGAGGCTGATCGTGAACGCGTACAGCAACAGGCCGGCCGCGGCGTAGCCCGCGCGCCTGGCGACGGAACGTCCGCTGCCGTCGAGGCGCGCCAGCACGCTCCATAGGGCCGCGCATCCCAGGACCCGCAGCGCCATGCCGGCATGCGAGAACCAGACCGCCCGGAACGCCGGCTCGCCGGCCGTATCGACCCAGCCGGGGCGCGCCCAGGGATAGAGGGGGCCGGGCCACGCCAGGACCGGCAGGATCAGGACGACGAGTACCGGGATGGCGGCGCGCAAACGGTCCAGCGGGATCGCGATCGGCGCGATCCATGCGCCGCCGGTCAGGCGCTGCAGCCATAGGGTGGCCTGCGCGCCCAGCATCGGTCCCGCCCAGAACCACCAGGCCGTCAGCCATGCCGCGAGGCAGGCGCGCGGGTCCAGGACGGCGCCCAGCCCGCACAAAGCCAGCAGCACGATGCCCAGGGCAAGCAGCGCCAGGCCGCTCCGCGTGCGCGAATCCGTGCGGCCGGCAATCGTCATGGCCGGCTCCCCGCGTTGCCAAGGTCAGACGTACCGGGCGCGGCGCCGGCCGTAGACGCCAGGGCCGCCCGCGCCTGCGCCCGCACATCGGGGGGCAGCTTTTCCACATCCGCGTGCTGGCTGAGCTGCAGCGCGCGCACGAAGGCGACGATGGCCCAGCGGTCCTGCGGCCGTATGCGGTTGCCATACGGCGCCATGACGCCATATCCCTTGCCGATCACGTCGAAGATATGGCGGTCCGGCACATTGCGCAGGCGGTCGTCGTGATAGGACGGCGGCGCCGGGAAGCCGCGTTCCACGATACGGCCGTCGCCATCGCCCGCCGGGCTATGGCATGGCAGGCAGTACACACCGTAAAGCGTCTGGCCCTGCTTGAGCATCGCCGGCGTGACCGGCTCGGGCATGGCGGTGGCGGCCAGGGCGCGCGCATCGCGCGCCACGTCCTCGGTCCCTTCCCTGCCGCTGGTCGTGTCGGCCTGGCTGCCGCGCGCAAAGGCCTGCGTCCCGGCCGGCGGCGTCCGCGACATCGCGCCATCCGGGAACAATGTGCTGGCACGGTAAGGCTTGCCGCGCGGCTGGTCGTACATATTCTGCGCGGCGCGTTCGCAGCCGCCCAGCGCCAATGCCAGCAGGCAAGCCAGCGCCACGGCGCGGGCGGGAAGCCGGATCGCCGCCTTCGTCCTCATGCCGGCACCTCGCGAATGGCAAGCGGCTGCTGCGCTGCCAGGAATGCGCGCGCGGCCTGGCATGCCGGGTCGTCCCCGGTGCAACCTTCGGGCAGGCGCAGGCACAGGAAGAAGCGGTCGCGGCTGGCCAGGTCGAAATCCGGCGCCGCGAAAACCGGATGATGCAGCCGTGGCAAGCCGTTCGCCCACAGCATCGACACCACGGCGCAGATGGCCGCGCACAGGATGGTCAGTTCGAAGCTGACCGGGATGAACATGGGCCAGCTGTGCAGCGGCCGCCCCCCCACATTGATCGGATAGGACTGCGTCGCCGCATACCACTGCATGAAGTACCCGCCCACCCCACCGACGATGCCGCCGGCCAGGGTCGCGCGGGGTACCGCGCGGCCGCCTGTGAAACCGATCGCCTCCGGCAGCTCGGGCACCGCGAACGGCGCGTAGGCCTCGATGTCCGCATGGCCGCTCGCGCGGGCGGCGCGCACGGCCCTTACCAGCGCGTCGGGCTGGCGAAATTCCGCCATCAGGCCGTACAGGCGCGGCTTCATGCGTCGGACCTCCTGGCCGCGGGGCGATGGACCGCCGATGCGCCCGCCGAAGGCGGCCCCGGGTCGCCATCCGCCGCGGCCGGGCCGCGCGTTTCGTATTCCATTTCGCGCACTTCGCTCATGGAAATCATGGGCAGGAAACGCAGGAACAACAGGAACAGCCAGGCGAACATGCCCATGGACGCGAACAGGAACGTCCAATCCCAGGCCGTGGGCACGAATATGCCCCAGGCCGAAGGCAGGAAGTCCCGATGCGTGCTTTGGACCACGATCATGAACCGCTCCATCCACATGCCCACGTTGATGACGATGCCGATGACGAACAGCCACGCCGGCCGGCTGCGCACGCGCCGGCTCCACAGCAACTGGGGGATGACCACGTTGCACACGATGACGGCCCAGTACACGGGCGCGTAGGCGCCCGTCCAGCGATCCACCGTCATGGCGATCTCGAACTCATCGCCGCTGTAGAAGGCCATGAAGGCCTCCGATACATAGCCATAGGCGACCATGGCGCCGGTCGCCAGCAGCACGCGTGCCGCCAGCGACAAATGGCGATCGGTGATCAGGTCGTGCAGGCGGAAGAAGTGGCGCAGCGGGATCGCCAGCGTCAGCACCATCGCGAAGCCCGAGTACAGCGCGCCCGCCACGAAGTACGGCGGAAAAATGGTGGAGTGATAGCCCGGCGTGTTGCCGATGGCGAAATCCAGCGATACCACCGTATGCACGGACACCACCAGGGGCGTGGCCAGGCCCGCCAGCAGCAGATAGGCGCTTTCGTAGCGGGCCCAATGGCGCGCGTCGCCCCGCCATCCCAGGGCGAACAGGCCGTAGACGATCTGCTTCGCGCGGGTCCGCGCGCGGTCGCGCAATGTCGCCAGGTCGGGCAGCAGGCCCACGTACCAGAACATCAGCGAGACCAGCAGATAGGTACTGATGGCGAAGATGTCCCACACCAGCGGGCTGCGCCATTGCGGCCACAGGTTCATGCGGTCCGGATACGGCAGCAGCCAGTACGCGAACCACGGCCGTCCCAGGTGCAGGATGGGAAACAGGCCGGCGATGCTCGCGGCGAACAGCGTCATGGCCTCGGCGAAGCGGTTGATGGAAGTGCGCCACTGCTGGCGCAGGAGCAGCAGCACCGCGGAGATGAAGGTGCCGGCGTGGCCGATCCCGATCCACCAGACGAAGTTGGCCAGCGCATATCCCCATGCGACCGGGATGTTCACGCCCCACAGCCCGACGCCGACGGCGAACAGAGCGGCGCTGGCGCCGCAGAACACCAGCGTGGCGGCGAAGGTGGCCAGGAACATCGCGCGCCAGCGCCAATGGACCCGCCAACCGCACAGCCACCCGGTGCCTCCCTGGCGGCGGCGCGCCAGGACGATGTCCGAAATGCGATCGCTGATGCTGGCGTAGGTGTCAGCCATGGTCCGGCTCCGCGCGGGTGACGGCGCGGCTGGCGTGGCGCTCAGGCATCGTCGGGCTCCAGGGTGGCATCGGCATCGGCCTGGCGGGCCAGATAGCGGGTGCGCGGACGCGTGTTCAGTTCCTCCAGCAAGGTATAGGCGCGCGGCGAGGCGCGCGTGGCGTTGACGCGGCTGGCCGGATCGTTCAGGTTGCCGAAGACGATGGCCTGGGTCGGACACACGGCTTCGCAGGCGGTGACGACTTCGCCGTCGCGCAGCGGCCGGTCCTCTTTCTGCGCGCGTATCCGCGCGCGGCTGATGCGTTGGACGCAGTAGGTGCACTTCTCCATCACGCCGCGCTGGCGTACCGTGACGTCCGGATTCTGGTGCGCGGCGGCGTCCTCGGAATGGTCGGCGTACTCGAAAAAATTGAAGCGCCTGACCTTGTACGGACAGTTGTTCGAGCAGAAACGCGTGCCCACGCAGCGGTTGTAGACCTGCGCGTTCAGGCCCTCCGAATCATGCACCGTGGCGCCCACGGGACACACCAGTTCGCAAGGCGCGTCTTCGCAATGCATGCAGGGAACGGGCTGGAACAGGGTCTCGCGCGCCTCGCGGTAGACGTCGACGCGCACCCAGTGCATGACGCGGCCGCGCCGGACCTCCTGCGCGCCGACCGCGGGGATATTGTTCTCTGCCTGGCAGGCCACCGTGCAGGCGTTGCAGCCGATGCACTTGTCCAGGTCGATGGTCATGGCCCAGGCATAGTCGGGATAGGCCACCTCCGGGTACAGGGATGGCCCTTCCGGCGCGCGCGAGGGCGGAGCCGCCGTCGCCGCCGGCACGATGGAGATGTCTTCCACCCGCACGATGTCGCGGCCGTGCATGGACATCTCGGTCTGCACATGGGCGAACGCGTGCGTGCGGCCGGTGCGTTCCATGGCGACCGTCACCGTCGGCAGCGGCGTACCGTCGCCATCGATAGCCTGCAAGGCGTAGGCATCGAAGCCGACGTTGTCCCCGACCCGTCCGGCGAAGCGGCGGCCGTACCCCAGCGGCAGGGTCAGCAGGTCCTCCGCATGGCCGTCGAGGACGTGCACCGGCGCATCCACCGTCCCGCCGTGGGGCGCCGTCAACCTGACCACGTCGCCGGTCGAAACGCCGCGGGCGCGCGCGGTCAGCGGCCCGATGAACACGGCGTTGTCCCAGGTCAGCCGGGTCAACGGCCGCGGCAGCTCCTGCAACCAGGCGTTGTTGGCATCCGCGCCGGCGCCCAGATAGGGATCGGGCACCAGCTGGGCGACGATCCTGAAGGTTCCGTCGGGCGCTCCCGCGCCTTGCGGCGCGGCCGGCACGGCTTCGGTCCGGATGGGCGCGCCTGGACTGCGCGGCGGTCTGCCTTCCGGCGGGCCGGGCATGCCCGGCGCCTGGCCATCGACATAACCAGCCTGCAAAGCCGCACGCCAATGACGATCGAAATCATCCGTCCACAGCGTCCGCCACGTCTCGCGGACCGCTTCATGCGCGCTCGGGTCGGCGCCCTCCCGCAGTGCCTGCAGCAGCGTGTGCGGCGACTGCCCGCCATGCAGCGGCGCGATCATCGGTTGCAGGATCGTCGGCGTGCCGTCCCAGGCCAGCGCGTCGCTCCAGCTTTCCAGTTCGTGCGCGCGCGGTATGTGCCACGTGCAGGCGCGCGCAGTCTCGTCGCGATACAGGCCCAGGTGCATTGTCAGCGGCACCCGACGCAGCGCATCGGCGAATCGCCGCGCGCCCGGGGTGTCGTAGACCGGATTGGCATCGATCAGCAGCAAGGTGTCGACACGGCCATCCTGGATCTCCGCGAACAGCTCGCCGATGCCGGGCGCGGGCCGTGTCGGCACGGCGATGACGGTTCGGCCCAGGGCGCCCAGGTGCGCATTGATGGACCACGCGAGCGCGTGGTCCCGCGCGGGCAGCGTCGGGCCCACCGCGAGCAGCGCGGTACCGGCCTGGGATTTCAGCGCATCCGCCAGCCGCGATTCCCAGGGCGCGCCCTTGCCTGCCGGCGCGCCGGCGTCAGGCAGGCCCAGCGCGTAAGCCAGGCGCCGCAACAGCGCGCCCATGGCATCGGGCGTCATGGCCCAGCGCTGGTCCGCCATCGCGCCGGTCAGGCCGGGCATCGCCTCGATCGCATACAGGCGGGTACGGGGCCGCGCCGTGCCGCCGTCGCCGCGGCCGCGCGCGAAGTCGCGGGCGTAACGCACGCCCGCCGGCGTATCCGTGAAGATGTCCGCTCCCACGGCCACGACCACAGTGGCCTGGTCCAGGCGGTACAGCGCACGCGCGGGATATCCCAGCGCGCGGTGCGCGCCCGACGCCTGGGCCGCATCATGCAGCGGATCGTGGCGATAGTGCCGCATGCCGGGATAGCGCTTCGCGAGCGCATCCAGCTGACGCGCCAAGGTCGGCGAAGTCGTGCCCGCCGTCAGTATCCTCAGGCGCGACCCGCCGACGGCGCGATGCGCCGCCAGCCGCTCGCCCAGCGCGTCGCGCGCCGCCGTCCACGTCGACACCGCGTCGCCACGCATGACCGTACGCGAGCGGTCCGGATCCCACAGTTGCAGGATGGCGCCCTGCGCATGCGGGTCCGTCGCGCCCAGGCTCATGGGATGCAGCGGGTTACCTTCGATCTTGGTGGGCCGCCCCATATGGGTCTCCACCAATACGGGCTGGGCGTAGCCTGCCCGCGTGACGGCGCTCGCGTAGAAAACAGGCTCGTCCCCCGGCCCGCCTTCCGGCATCCGCGCATACGGCACGATGGCCTCCGCCGGCGGGCCGCTGCACCCGGCCGTGGCGAGCGCCGCGGATGCCGC